>NZ_CP007536.1:1895953-2527938 GCF_000698785.1 Nitrososphaera viennensis EN76 | reverse complement strand
GCTCAATTCCACAATTTGCATATTTAATCGTGATGGGATCCGGGCGCGACGGTTTAATTACCGCGCAAGCAAAACAATAGTGCTTTTGTTGTCGCCAAAGCAGAGCCTTGCGCTGGCAATAGCGCTTGCCGCAGCAGTAACCATTGCCGCAATAGCAGTGTCGCTCCCAAGGGAGCAGAACAGCCCGGGTGCGGCGCAGGACGGAGGAGGCAAGGGCGCAGGCTCGATAACAATCGTCACGATTTCAAAAGGCTTGCTCCTGACAGGCGCCACGTACTCTATCACGCCAAGCCCCTACACGGGCGAAGGCACGTACAGCGTGCAGGACGGCGGCAGGGACGATGCAAACCCGGCGGCAGGCATGATAGTTCTCACAGGCGTAAAGAACGGCAACTATACTGTTTTGCAGCAGCAGGCGCCGGCTGGCTATGACAGGGACCAGAACCCAAAGGTCATAGCAGTAAGTGACAATAACAATAATAGCAGCGCGACTGCGACGTTTTCAAACGCGGCTCCAGGCCTGTCAGGCAACGACGACAACAGCACTTTGCAGGTGCACAGCATACTGTACACGGCCAAGTTCGAGTGCGGCACGATCTCAGGCGGCGAGGGGCCGCTCAGGCCGGGCCACTATGACACAGACATCGGCATCCTGAACAAGCAGGACTTTCCAGTCAAGTTCACCTGGAACGCCGTGGTGAACAACGGCAAGACCACCAACTCGATACTAAAGACGCTGGAGCCGCAGAGCTCTACTGGCATCGTGTGCAATGACCTGCGCAAGCTCTTTGGCGGAAATAACGACAACAGGTTCGTCGAAGGGTTTGTCATAGTCAACGTGCCGGTGGACAGCGGCCTTCTGGGCACGCTTTCAGGCGGGACTGCGGTGGTCGGCAGGCAGGGAACGAGCATCGACATGCTGGACGTGCAGGTGTTCTATACCGCAAACGCGCTGGAGCAGCTGCCGCACGAGGTGCTCGTAGACAAGATCGTGTTCACGGTGACAAACGACACGTCTGGCAAGATACCGGGCGAACTGGTGGGCAAAAAGCTTGACGTGACTGTCAGGTCGGGCTTTGGCGAAATCTCTGACCCCGTTGAAAAGGTAAAGCAGGCGCTTGCCGAGAAATACGGCCTTGACGCGCAAGAGCGCGCGTCGCTTGCAGTAAAGGTGGACAGCATAAGCGTCGGCGCCGGCACCATGATAGACGATCACGCGCTGTCGCTTTCACGCGTTCCCCCGCAGGCAAGCAGCAGTAGCAGCTAAGAGCCGCTAAAACAATATATGCCCCGGCGGCCATCTCACCTCATGGCTAACTTTACTCTCCCACAATTACCATATGCGTACGACGCATTGGAGCCGCACATCGATGCCACCACCATGCAGATCCACCACACCAAGCACCATCAGGCGTACACGGACGGCCTGAACAAGGCGCTTGGGAGTCTGGACGCCAAGTTCCAGAGCATGGACGCTGTCGATATTCTGAAGAACATTGACACCGTGCCTGAAAACGCAAGGGGCGCAGTCAACTTTCACGGCGGAGGATACAACAACCACACGCTGTTCTGGAACAACATGAAAAAGGGCGGAGGCGGCGAGCCATCAGGCGAGCTTGCAGACGCGATAAAGAAGGCGTTTGGCAGTTTTGCAGATTTCAAGACGAAATTCCAGACAGACTCGGTCGCAATACAGGGAAGCGGCTGGGGCTGGCTCGTGAAAAACGCGTCCGGCGGCGTGCAGTTTATCACGATGCCAAACCAGACAAGCCCGTGGACGCGCTGGAAGGCAGAAAAGCTGACTCCGCTTCTTGGCCTAGACGTATGGGAGCATAGCTACTATCTGAAGTACCAAAACCGCCGCGCTGATTACGTGACAGCTTGGTGGAATGTGGTAAACTGGGACGAAGTGGCGAAAAGGTTCAAAGCTTGACCGTCACGTCGCGCTGTAGCCATTTTTCCAGGTACAGCGCCTTTTCTTTATTCAATTTTATTGTCTGCTTTCCTCCAACTCGTATTCCATGAATAGATTTAGGCGACCTATTTTGGCAATGTTAAATCAAGATCGAACGTTAGAAGACTAGTGACCATGAAACTCACTCGACTATGTCGACATATACCCATTGGATCAAGAGCATACCACTTACGCCCGTCTCATCCGGCTTAAACATAGAGACTCCAAACATATGCTTGCCCATCTCAGCGTCTGGATTTGTGGTCACTACAAGGTTTAATTTATCGATGACATGATTATTGCTTCCGGATGTAGAGTCGCCTAATGTGCTACTTCCCCGAATAGTGATGGACGGCTTGCCTATCGATGCAATGATTCCTTTAGCAATCTGCCCCTGAGCTGAACCATCCTCCATCGTAGTCAAGGTGACGGGTCCTTCTCTGTGTAACTCTAGGCCAAACAACAAAACCTTGCTAGTCGTGGCATCTGCCGAATAACAGAGTTGGATTGTAGCTTGCTCACTAGCACTTCGACTCAGTTTTGCAGGATTCTCCGGATTGCCCGGTACTTTCATCGGGTCTGTGCTATCTCCACAAATTCTTAAGCCGATATCAAGGACAGTGATATCGTTTTGTCTTTCTATTCTTGTTACTACTGATTTACTTTCCACTGGCTGTGGTGAAAACTGCGGGATTAAGGATATCGCGACGACAACAGCTAGCCCACCACTGCTGCGACAATAGCAGAATATACCATAAGCGATTTTTTCATTCGATTGTTATTGTTGTTTTGTGTCATTTTCTATTCCTCTCTCCCTTTTGCATCTCCCTGAACACGTAATTGATTTGCATATAGTTAGTACTCGACTGGATGTTTCCAGAGTTAGCAATAGCATCTCTGTTTCTGAGCATCCAAGGTTAGCAACCTTGCAAGAGTGTGCGGTCGCTTGAGAGAAGAGAACAGTCGTGTATCTATATCCAGCTGCTTGGTTAATTAAGTTTGGTTCGCTTGATAGACTAACGACGGTCTGATCAAACTCGGACACAGACAGATTAGATGATAGTGCTCTAGAATTATAATTATCATTATGATTGATCAGGCATGTTGTCTAAATTCACAAAATTGATAAACCCGTAATTTTCGCGCGTCGTCCTCTGGACCGCCATGTTGTAGCTGTATATCTTGGGCGCGTACTCTTGCAGTACGGGCATGATGCTGTCAAGCGATTTATCAAGGTAAAAGCCGGGGCAGTCGCCCGTGAACTGGAAAGTCGCGTGCACGACAGGCTTGCCGAACCTGTCTGACTCTAGCCACGACGCAAAGGGGTAGAGCCAGCAGACGCCGGGCTTGTCAGGGTGTATCCCGCAGTAGCCCTTGTCGTCAAGGAACCGGCAGCGCAAGGGGGTGCCGTCCTCTTCCTCGCGCTCGTCCTTTTTTCGCTTGAGCGACAGCATGCTCAATGTGGTTATGATGTTTCCAAAGGCTTCCTGCTCCTGCCAGCTCGATACCCTCGCCTCATTTCGTACAAACTCTACTTTCGAGTCATAGCCGAGCTTTTTTGCAATTGTTGTAATGTCGTCCTTTGTTAATGGCAACCGTCCCTGCCTCTCGCAGCAGTTGTGACAGTCAGGCCACAGGCACTTCCACAGGACGTACAGGCCATCGCGGGAGAGGGCCGGCACGTGAAAGACAACGCCCCCCACATTTACCTGATTGTCGACAATATCGTCGCGCATTCCCACCTGCATGTCATACAGCTTTTTGTCGACTGGCCATTTTTTTACAAGCATGTCAAGCGAGTCTTTAACCGAATTACCACTCTGCAAAGTTGCGATTATCTTAAATTATAAACCCGGCGGTGTTTAAATGTACCCAAGACGATGCTGAAGAGCCCTCAAGAAGAGAAATTCGTGGAGAAAAGCAGCAGCGAGGACAAGGGCAAGCACGCGTCTTCCACCGAGAACCGCAGGATGGTGTGGGAAAACGTCGTCTGGCCGCTCATCCTTGACATCAACCGCTCATACTTTACGTTAAAAGAGTACCATGCAAAGAGAAACGAGTTTTGCAGGGCGACCGGCGTTCCGCCGTCAAGGGTCGCAGGCGGCTTTGTCTCGCTCCTGATAAAGGGCATCATAGCCAGGAACAAGAACATGTACTCCATCCATTACCGCCTGATCCCGTACATGCGCAAAAAAGCACAGCTGGAATACGGGCAGGTAATACGCGAGGTCAACACAAAGCGTTAGAGTCAAATAGAGGACACGTAGCCGTTTTGTTGGTCAGCCCGGTCGTCTAGTGGCCAATCTCCCAGGTAGAAAAGAAAGGTAGGGCTAGGGATTCCAGGCTCTGGATCTCATGAAGAGAAAAGAAACCTGGAGACAGCAGTTCGAATCTGCTCCGGGCTACCATTCATTCATTCATTCTTTTCCTTTTACGGTTTTGGGCCGGCGCTTGCTATCTCTTTTGACACGCTGCCGAACTTTTCAAAGTTCTTGGCAAACAGCGCCGCAAGCCTCCTTGCCGCGGCGTCGTACTTGTCCTTGTCGTGCCAGGTGTTTCTCGGGTCGAGCACTTCTGACGGAACGCCGGGGCACGACGTCGGCATGTCGAGGTTGAAAATGTCGTGGTGCTTTACCGGCGACCTGTCAATCTCGCCTGAAAGCGCGGCAGTCACCATCGCGCGCGTGTACGAGAGGTTCATGCGCTTGCCGATGCCATAGGGCCCGCCAGTCCATCCCGTGTTTATCAGGTAGACGCGCGTGCCGTGCTCGTCCATCTTTTTGCCCAAAAGCTTGGCGTATTGCTGGGCGTGCAGCGGCATGAACGGCCCGCCAAAGCACTGCGAGAACGTTTCCTTTGGTTCTGTTATGCCGCGCTCTGTCCCGGCAAGCTTGCTGGTGTAGCCGGACATGAAATGGTACATGGCGCCTTCCTTTGTCAGTTTCGCGATCGGGGGCATGACGCCAAACGCGTCTGCGGTCAGGAATATGATGACCTTCGGGTGGCCGGCGACGCTTGGGATTATCGCGCCGTCGATAAAGTCGAGGGGATAAACTACGCGGGTATTCTCTGTCAGGCTGCCGTCGGCAAAGTCCGGCTCCCTCTTGCTGTCTGCAAGGACGACGTTTTCCATCAGCGAGCCGAACTTTATCGCGTTCCAGATCTGCGGCTCGTGCTCCTTTTTCAGGTTGATGCACTTGGCGTAGCAGCCGCCCTCAAAATTAAAGATGCCGCTGTCGGACCAGCCGTGCTCGTCGTCGCCCACAAGCCTGCGCTCCGGGTCGGCAGAAAGCGTCGTCTTGCCTGTCCCGGAAAGCCCAAAGAACAGGGCGACGTCTCCCGCCTTGCCCACGTTTGCCGAGCAGTGCATCGGAAATATGCCCTTTCTCGGCAGCAGGAAGTTCATTATCGAGAACATGGCCTTTTTGATCTCGCCTGCGTACGAGGTCGAGCCGATGAGGACTATTTTGCGCTTGAAATTGATTATTATGAATGTCTCTGTCCGGGTGCCCTCGCTTGCAGGGGATGCGGCAAAGTCGTCTGCGGAGATCAGCGTGAACTCGGGCTGGAAGTCTTGCAGCTCGCTATGATTGTCGGGCCGGATGAAAATCTGCCGGGCAAAAAGGTTGTGCCACGCGCGGTTGTTTATGACTCTGATTGGAAGGCGGTTTTCGGGGTCGGCCCCGACGTAGCCGTCAAAGACGAACAGCTCCTTGTCCTCGATGTGCTTTTTCATCCTGCGGTAGATCTTGTCAAAGTTCTCTTCAGATATAGGGCGGTTGACCTTGCCCCAGTCGACGGTGCCGTGCGTGATGTCGTCGTCGACTATGAACTTGTCGTCCGGCGACCGGCCTGTGAATTTGCCTGTCCTGACAGAGAGCGCGCCCGTCGACGAGAGCACTCCCTCCTTGGATTGAAGTATCCTTTCCACAAGTGCGGGTACCGGCAGGTTCATGTGGGCCTTGACAAGTTTGATATCCAACGTTGCGAGTTCTATCATCATGAGGTTATAATCTTTGGGTTGTCCGGGACCATATAACCTAGCTAGGCAAATGTGCGCCGAAGAATGGCGATAACAGGTCACTATCCGCCTGTCTTTTTTGTTTATGATGCGAACTGTTTCTCTTTTTTACTACGCGTGTATGGCCTTGACCGACTTTTTCTTTTGCTGCTGTTGCTGTTGCTGCCCCGAGCCGCCATAGCGCACCTTGAGGTTCAGGATGAACCTGTTTATCTCGTCAGGCGTCAGCAGCACCATGTCCTCCCCCGATGACGACACGTCTAGAGCCAAGCTTTGTGTGAGAGGGAGCTGGTAGCTTAAAAAGATTTAGAAGATTTCTACGCTCATTTTTACTGCAAGCTGCGAGGGGCGAGCTTGCGGCGGCGCCTGTCATGGGCGGGCGCGCAGCTATTGCATCCCTCTGCTATTTCGAAAACGCGCGGCGGATTTCAGGCGTGCGCCCGGACAAGAGCGAGAGGAACTCGGAAAACTCGGCGTCCGTCGCGTTGCGCCCGAGGATGCGCCGTGTCTGGTAGTGGAACGAGTTGTAGATACGGCCGATTGCTATGCCAAAGGCAAAGTCGCTTCCGCCAGCAATCCCGAGGCTTGACTGTATCCTGTACACTTCGCCGGCGTTTGCTATGGCTTCGTCTATCTTGGCAGTGACGGCCTTTTTCACCCGCGGGTCCACAGGGAGGCATACGGCAGTGCTTGTTATTAAAAGAATCCAAACTGAGACGATTTCAGGTCGGACAGCAGCCGCACCTGCACGCCCTGCATCCTTGCCGCAAGCTGGCGGTTGAGCCACGTGGCAAACTTTTGATCAAAGGTTGCGCCCCTGGACTGCAGTATGTCGCTTTCCGGCAGGCCGGAAAACCGCGTGGCGACGTCCTTGTTTACGGAAAGAGTGTAAAAGGTCCATCCAAAGGCAAGCTCGGCCGGCCCCGTCTCCAGGCGAGGCTCTACTCCGACCATACGGGCCATGTTTTCAAGCAGGCCGGACACGAGCAGGCTTGCCCTGTCGTGGTCGATGCACGCGACGTGGAAGGCAATCCTGTCAGGGTCAAACTCGGGACGCGGCCTCACAGGTACATATTTTGCAAAAAGCAAGTAATAACCTTATTTTATCTTGTCAGCAGCAGCCCATCTTGTCGTTTGGGGATACCATCGTCGTCATGCTTTCGTCCTTTGGCTCCCGCGTGAACAGGTCCTTCATGTCGATGCCGAAAAACTCGCGCAGGATGCCCAGGTACGCATTGACGGGCGGCGGCACGCCGTCCTCGCACGTGACTCCCATGTTCCACGCGTTTATCCATATCACCATGCTCTGCAGCATGTTCACAAAGCGCCGGTACTGGCCCGGCACGACCCCGAGCGCGTCGATGTAGCGCTCGGCAAGCAGCCAGGCGGCGGTAAAGTCGATGCACTTGTTGCCATAGACTGCCTTTATCTGCTGCCTGACAGACGCCGCATACTTGAAGGGCTTGGTGCATACAAAGAACGGAAAGTCGACCTTTTGCGGAAGCATCATCCCCGGCGGGGACCAGATGGTGATTACGCGGGCGCCTTCCTTCAGCTCTTTTCTGAATTTCTTGACCATGGCGTCCACGATCCCGGGATCGCTGAACCAGAACAGGACCACGGTGGCGCCAGAGATGTCCGCGTCGCGGATGTCGCCTGCCACTATCTCGGCATTTTTCAGCCGGGCTGTCTTGCGCCGCGCCTTTGCGGCCGCCTTTTCGTCTATCTCTATACCTACTGCTTTTTTGACGCCAAATTTCCTGGCGGCAAGCGCGACTGCCCATCCCTGGCCGCACCCAAGGTGGAAAAAGGTGTCGCTTTTTTTCAGGCCGGCAAGCTTGAACATCTGCTCAATCGCGTGCTCTGGCAGCTCTACAGACTCGCCCTTTACCACGTTCTGGGGAAGCGTCGACATGAACTCGGCTATGTTCAATGGCAAGCAGGATCTGGGGGCCGGATAATAAAAAGCCACGGAAAAACTGTTATTATAGCTATGCCATCATTGACAGGCGATATGGCCTCACTTTTTGGCGTCTTTGCAAGGCACAGTCCTGAGTCGTGTCCGCTCAACAACGCGCGCAGCAAGGAAATCACCGACAAGATGGACAGCAAGATGAAGGAATCGATGGAAAAAACAGGCGTCAAAAAGATTGTCGGCTTTTACTTTTCGGTGCTGGAGCACGAGTGGACGATAATCGTCGAGGCCGAAAACGCGCACGGGATCGAGACGTTCTGCATCGAGGCAGGCATTTCAGCTTTCAACACCGTCAAGATAGTGCCACTTACAGACTTTGCCTCTGCCATGCGGCGGATCAGCGATCAAAAGAAGAAGAAGTAAAAGTGTTTTTAGCCCAGCCGCACGTTTTCTCTGGTGCATATGGCAGTGCACGCAGAGATAAGCGTGATTCCGGTAACTGGCAGTACCAGCATGGGCAGGGAGGTTGCGCTTGCGTTTGACGCCATCAGAGAAACAAAAGGCGTCAAAGCCACGCTCACGGCGCTTGGCACCCAGATAGAGGCAGAGGACATTTCCGCGGTGCTCGCAGCGATAAAGGCCGCGCACGCCGCAGTCAAAAAGGCCGGCACGGCAAGGATAATCTCCTCGGTAAAAATAGACGAGAGGCTTGACAAGGACCAGAGCCTCGAAGCAAAGGTCAGGTCCGTAAAAAAGAGGCTTGCCTAGACCTCCACGTAGACGGTGCCGTTTTCCACCGACACCTTGTACGAGCCAATAGGCTTGAGCTTTTGTGGAAACCAGATCATCTCTCCCGTAGTGACGTCCCACTTGGCTCCATGCCAGGGGCAGGTCAGCTCTTTTCCGTCGAGCGTCCCTTCGTGGAGCTCTGCCCCGGCGTGGTTGCAGGTGTTTCCTGCAGCGTAAAACACGCCCCCGATGTTTGCCACCAGAACCTCCTTTCCGCCAGCCGTCACGTGGGCCATCTGGCCCGGGCCTATCTCTGACGCCTTGCCGACAACGACTTTAGCCATATGTATGCACGCAGGTTTTTCGCGCAGCTGCTATTTTTAACTTAACTGCCCTTCCCCTCCTTCTCCTTCCGAAGACGGGAACATGGTCTCTGAAAATTTCGCCAGCTTTTTCAGCGCGGCGGTGCGCTCCTCCCGCTCCAGCTCGGCGCCGTCTATTGCCCCTTCAAGGTACTTTATCGACTGGTCGTAGACCTTGCGCGCAACGGGGTGCGGCACGCCGTCCTTGCCGCCGTGGGCAAAGCTGTACTTGACAGGGTCCTGCCACGACGCCGGCGTGCCGTATATGAGTTCCGACACGAGCGCAAGCGCCCTCACCGTGGCCGCGCCGACTCCCTGCATCGACAGGAGCTCTTCATAGTTTTTCGGCTGGACGTCGTATATCCTGCTGAAAAGGTCCCAGTCAAGCCGGCGGGGCATCTCGTAGCCGGTCATGTTCTTTGTAGGTTCTCCTCCCAGCAGCCACCGGTCAAGCGTGTTTTCAGCCGTCAGCTTGTATATCGACGATTTCAGGTTGTTTGTGTCGCCCCGCGCAAGGTCGAGTGAGACCTTTTGGCTTTCCTGCGACTCTTTGGAGGTCATGTCAAGCGTCCTTGCCGTTTTCTGCTCGCAGATTATGCCGGCGTGCGGCGCAAGCACGTACCCTCCTTGTTGTTTCAGGCTGTCAGATACCCAGTGGTAGCGCCGGGCCATCCTGTTCTCCGCGTTCATGCCCTGCTGCACCACCGCCCAGTCGCCTCGCTCGTCAAACAATATCGCATGGTGGTAGAGCGAATAGCCGTCCTGCACCGCCGCGCTGTCCACCTTGGCAGACATCTTGCTTGCGTACAGCAGCGACTCGGTCTTTGCAGACGACAGGCCGAAATCACCGGCAAGCTTTGGAATGTCAGACATGGCAGAGGTTGACTTTCTGCCCTTGCCGCCCGCTATTGCGATGCCGTGCACGTCGGGCGAAAGCGACTGCTTTAGCACGCCTGTCACGACCGTCGTGACGCCGGAAGAGTGCCAGTCAAAGCCAAGGACGCAGCCAAACGCCTGGAACCACAGCGGGTCGGAGAGCCTGCGCAAAAACTCTTGCTGGCCGTAGGCGTCCACCAGGACCTTTGCCATTGCGTGCGACAGCCTGACCATACGGCGCATGAGGTAGGCCGGCGGGTGTCCGGTGTGCAGGGGCAGGTTGATGAACTGGGTCCGGCGCAACACTTGCGCCTTAGAGAGATAACATATATGTTATATCTTTTTACAGGTACAGGATATACTGCGATGCGAGCGGCCCTTGCTGTCATAGTCCTTGCGAGCGCGGGGCTGCTTTCCCAGGTCGCAGACAGCATTTCGTTGCTGATAGTGCAGTACGGCTACCCGGCAGTGTTTGCGGCCGCGTTTCTTGAAATGGTCTTTCCGCCGATACCAAGCGAGATAGTCTTTCCCCTGGTCGGCTTTACGGCGCAGAGCAACGGCCTCGGCCTAGAAAACGCGCTCGGAATGGCGGCGGTTGGCGCGCTGGGCTCTACTGCAGGGGCAATCGTCATCTACCTTGTTGCCAGAAAGATTGGCCGCGCGGCAATCCTCCGCTACGGCAGGTACATCCGCATGGGCGAGGACGACCTGAAAAAGGCGGAAGGCTGGTTTGCAAAATACGGCCCTGCCGCAGTGTTTGCCGCAAGGATGGTGCCTGGAGTCAGGGAGCTCATATCCATACCGGCAGGGATCGGCGGGATGAAGATCGCGCGTTTTACGGTCTTTACGTTTGCCGGCTCGCTCGTGTGGTCCACGGCCCTCACCCTTGTCGGGTTTTACGTGGGCGGGGCGTGGAACGCGGTCGCAGAAGAGCTGTCGGCGGCGTTTACCATAGTAGGCGCCGTCGTACTGGCAGGCCTGGCGGCAACAATAGCCGTGTGGTACATGAGACGCAAGAAGAAAAAGTCTGCTAGGCAGCCTTCTTCATGAGCATGCACAGGACGGCCTTTTGCGCGTGCAGGCGGTTTTCCGCCTCGTCCCACACAACAGACTGCGGGCCGTCGATGACGTCGGCCGTCACCTCCTGGCCGCGCTTTGCCGGCAGGCAGTGCATGAAAATCGCGTCTTTTTTTGCAAGCCGCATCATCCCGGCGTTTACCTGGTACTTTGGAAGGAACACGGATTCGCGGGTGGCGCGCTCGCCCTCCTTGCCAATAGAGATGAACGTGTCGGTGACGACAATGTCGGCGTCCTTTGCGGCCGTGGCAGGGTCTGCGGTGACTGTTATCTCGGCGCCGGTTTTCTTGCCCTCTGCCTTGGCAGTCTTTACAACGCCTTCAAGCGGCTCATAGCCGGCGGGGCACGCCGCTGCCATGCTGATGCCTGTCTTTGCGGCAGCCAGCAGGAGGTCGTTGCAGACGTTGTCGCCGTCGCCAAGCCAAGCCATGCGCAGGCCCTCCAGCTTTTTCTTGTGCTCCCGTATAGTCAGGAGGTCGGCAAGTATCTGGCACGGGTGGAACGCGTCTGAAAGCCCGTTAATTACAGGTATCGACGCAGAGGCGGCGAGTTTCTGCACGTCTGCGTGGTCGTAGACGCGGGCCATAAGGCAGTCGACATAGCGCGAAAGGGTCTTGGCGGTGTCCTCGATGGTCTCGCCCCGGGCAAGCTGGATGTCGGTTGAGCCGAGGTATATCGCGCTTCCGCCAAGCTGGCTCATGCCCACTTCAAAGCTGACGCGCGTTCGCGTTGATGGTTTCTGGAATATCATGCCAAGGGTTTTTCCGCGCAAGAGCGGGCGGGCCTTGCCGGCCTTTTGCTCCTTCTTTAGCTTTGCCGCCAATTTCAGGATGGCCTGTATGTCTGCGGCCGAAAGGTCCTGCATGCTGAGCAGGTCGCGCTTGCTGCTACTTGAGGAGGTCTTCAATGTCTTCATCTGTCAGGTATACAACATCGTCTTTCTTGCTATCCTTATCATCTTTGCGCTTTTTCTTCTCCTCTTTCTCCTTGCGCTTGCGTTCCTCCTCTTCGCGCTTTTTCCGCTGCTGATCCTCGTCCTTCTTGCGCTGCTCCTCCTCTTTTCTGCGCTGGCGCTCTTCTTCCTCTTCTTTGCGCTTGTTCGATTCTTCGGCCTTGCGTCGTTCTTCCTCCTCTTCGCGCCTGCGCCTGTCCTCGCTGTTATCATCTTTCTTGCGGCCAAACAGCCCTCCAAAGCGGCTCTTCTTTTCCGCTCTCGGCTCTTCCCTCACGACAGGTTCCGGCGCGGGAGGCGGTGATGAGGGCGGCGGTGGAGGCGGAGGAGGGCTTGCCTGCACGGGCGGCGAAGGAGGAGGTGGGGGAAGGTCGCGGTCGTCATCCTTCTTTGGCTCTTCCTTTGCAGGCTCTTGTTCTACGCGCGAAGGAAAAAGCGGCGACGCGCTTGCCGCCGCAGCCGCGGGCCGCGGCTCTGGTTCTTTTTCTTGCTGTGCCTCTGGCTCTTGCTCAGGACGCGGTGGTATAGTAGTAGTAGGAGGAGGAGGAGGCGGGAGCGGCGCTGACATCAGGTCCTGCACGCTCACGGCCGCGCTTCCAAACAGCGACGTGATGAACTTGTCGGGGTCAAAAGGTATCATGTCGTCGTATCCCTGGCCTACTCCCACATAGGCAATCGGCTTTGAGGTGAGGTGCGCTATCGAAATCGCGGCGCCCCCCTTGGCATCGGCATCTATCTTTGTGAGGATGGCGCCGTCAAAGTTGGCGTACTGGAAGAACTCGCGGGCCTGGTTTATCGTGTCGTTTCCCGCAAGCGAGTCGCCTACAAAAAGCTTGATGTCCGGCTTGACCACGCGGACGATCTTGGACATCTCGTCCATGAGGTTCTTGGACGTCTGCATCCTGCCGGCGGTGTCTATGAGGACGGCGTCGATGTAGTGCTTTTTCGCATAGTCAACTGCGTCGCGGCCGACCGCCGACGGGTCTGCGCCGTACCTCTGCGCAATCACTTTTAGAGACAGGCGCTCGGCGTGCTGCGTCAGTTGCTCGATGGCGCCGGCCCTGTGCGTGTCGCCTGCGGCGACCACTACAGAAATGCCGCTCTTGCGCAGGAGGTTTCCCACCTTGGCGACAGTCGTGGTCTTGCCGGTGCCGTTGATGCCAAGAAACACGATTACAAACGGGCCCTGCTTTGCCTCCTTTTTTGCCCGGATTTTCTCCACGATGTCAAGCCTGCCTGCGCGGGCAAAAATCCCGGCAACTATTTCCTGTAGTTTTGACTCGATTACCTGGCTTGCATCCTGCCCTTTTTCCAGCTTTAGCCCAAGCAGGTCCTTTTTCAGCCTGGCAGAAAGGTCGTCGACCACCTCCTGCGCGACGTCGCTTTCAAGGAGCTCTATCTGGAGGTCGAGGAGCGTGTCGTCGAGTATCTTTTCGCTTATCTCCTTCTGGCCGATGCTCTTTGCGGCTCCGGATAAAGCCTTCTTGAGCTTGTCAAACATCTCTATCGCACGCGTTTGTTATGATTAGCCCTGGCGCGACTGGGCGGCGCGGAGCATCATGTTCACCTGCTGCTGGACCTGCTCCATCTGCATGGCGATCTGCTGGCGCTGGCCCTCAAGCTGCCTCATGGCCACCTCGTATTCCTTGATTCGCGCCTCGACGTAGTTGAGCGCGTCGTCCCTGCTCTTTTCGATGGTGACTCCCGAGCCGAGGCTCACCAGGAGCTTCTTTGCCGCCGGCACGCTTGTCTTGACGTACACGCCAATGCCTATTGGCATCAGAGTCTCGCTGTCTGCCTCTGCGCTGATGCCCTGGATGGTGGCTGACGCGATGCGAGCCTCTTCAAGCATCCTGCCGACCGCCGCCTGGCGGTTCATGACGTCGTTCATGTACGCCTCCAGCACCCTGCCCTGCTGGACCATCTCGTTCAGCTGCTGCTCTAGCGCGTGGGCCTGCTCATGCTCGTGAGAGTGCTGCCCGTGATCGTGGGAATGATCATGAGGATGAGGATGATCGTGATGTGAATGATTATCGTGCGAGTGCCCGGAAGAATCGGTATGCATATCTATCTATCAACCTCACTGTCCCGGCACGATTTTTAAAGCTTTAGATCTGCGACACCTTGAGCATGTCGGCCATCCTGACGGCCATGCCGTACCTGTCTTCCTCGCCCTTCATGTGCAGGTAGATCTTGAGCATGTCGCCGGCGTGCCGGACCATGCTGAACTTGCCCTGTATCTTTAGCTGCACGAACTTGAAGATGAGCGAATAGATCTCGAACTTTTTCATCACCGCGTCGCGGTACGCTTGCAGGTCGTGCATGTTCTGTACAAACAGGTCGGCACACCAGGTCGACGGGATTATGCCCTCGCCGAGGAGCGCAAACACGGTCCCTATCGACTCGCCCACGCCCACGCACTTGCGGCCGTCGGTGAACGGCTCGCAGTTTGCAGGAGGGCTGATGCGCACCGGCCTTCCCACTTTTTTGATGACGGCTTCGCACTCGTGCTTTTTCAAAAACTCTTCCACAAGCGGGTTGTGCGCCTTGGCAAAGTCGCCGGCGCCGATGTGGGCGTAGCCGTTTCCAAGAGGGAAGTACCAGAAATAGCCCGTCATCGACGGGAACGCCTTCAGGTAGAAATCGTCAAAGGGCTCGCGCCCAGGCTTGTAGCGCACCTTGTACTGCACGCAGGGTATCCACAGCTCGTTTTCGAGGCGGGGCAGGTAGTTCCTGTGAAAGCCTGTCGCGTCGATTATGAGGTCAAAATCCGGTTCTAATTCCTCCTTTCTTGGCGCCCTGCCGAACTTGATGTCGGTCCCCTTTATCATGTCCTGGATTAGTTTCAGCTTGTCATAGCTGACCATCCCCTTCAGCTTTAGATCAACATAGTCAGAGTTCAGGTCGACCTTCATGTGCCTGCCCTGGTGCAGGACATATTCGTCGAAATTGAGGCCGCAGTTTTTCGCAAGGCCGGACATGACGTTTTCGCACGTGGCCCATGCGCACACGGCGTCATGCTGGTCCTCCGGCATGCGCTCAAAGCCCGTCACGTGAACGTCGTGCATGTCAGAAAGCCGGTTCATGAGGTATGCGCCGGCGACGCCGATGCCCACGACTGCGACCTTCATCTCTGTATGTGCGTGCACTTGATGGCCAGGGAAGCAATAAAAACATTGGCAAGCAGAAAACCAAATGGATTATCTAACGGCGCCGCGGCAATAGAAGGCGTATTGTCGTCAAAGCCAAAGGTGCAGATGCCCGGCGCCGCCCGCGTAGGGATTGCCCTCCTGATAGTGGGCGGGCTGGTCGTGGGCCTTGGGACGTACTACGACAGGGGCGCTGTCTCGCTGTACGGGCTTGGCATGGTCGCCGGCGGCTTTGTCCTGTACCTGGCGTCATCGATAAGGGCCAAGAGAAGGGTCAGGTAAGATAAGATCGTGAAAAAAATGGCTAATTTTGAAATTTAACGGCAGGATATTATAATAATTGAGGTGACAGGGCAGGCAACTATATTCCAGCCAACCACTTTACTTTATTATTTCCTGATCCTATATAGTGACAGGGTTTCATGGCTGAATTATCATCTAGCCGCAAAGAAGGAGAAAAGACCGAGGTTCTTTACGGCGTAGAGAGTGCAGTAGGCCAGGGAATCAAGTTTATGTCAAATGTAAAAAAGCAGATGGATATCTGTTTTGACAGCAAGGGGCCGTCCATAGTCGTTGAAATCGATTCGTACAGGAATGGATACATCGACATCAGGAAAAGGGGCGGAAAAATAAGGGCCTTTACCGAAATTACAAGGGACAACGTCGGCTATTGCAAAGAACTGATGAAGTTGGTTGACGAGCTGCGCCACCTGGACGGCGTCAGGGGCGGCATTGCAGTCAACGAAAAGGAGTACATGGCGACCACCTGCCTGGAGAAGGGCAAGCCCCTCACGCAGGTCATTTACAGCAATGCCCCAGAGATGGTAAGGCAGGGACAGTACATCTTTGACACGCTATGGAGCAAGGCCATACCGGCAGAATACAAGATAAGAGAGATTGAAGAAGGGATAGAGCCTGAAAAGACCGAGGTGGTGTTCGGCACGGAGCGCATAATCGACATCACGCTGCAGGGCTTTCACACCATAACGAAAAGGTTTGACAATTGCATGGATTGCACCGGGCCGCGTGCATTTGTCAGGGTCGAGCCGGTATGGAAGGGGCTCCTTGACCTCAAAAACAGGGGGATAATGCTGAGGTTCATCACCGAGATAACCAGGGAAAACGTCCCTGACTGCAAGAAACTGATGAAGATAGCAGAGCTGCGCCACCTGGACAAGGTCAAGGGCAATTTTGGCATAGCCGACGGAAGGGATTACAGGGCCAGCGCAAACGTCAAGAATGGGCGGCCCCCGTCGCAACTTGTCCGGAGCACCGTCCAGCAATTTGTAGAGCAGCAGCAGCATTTCTTTGAGACCCTGTGGGAAAAGGCGTTGCCTGCGGAAAAGAGGATCAGGGAACTGCAGGCAGGCGTCCAGCTGGAATCAATCGAGACCATAACCGACCCTCACAGGGTCCAGAGCCTGGCGTTCGAGCTTGCCTCTTCGGCCAAGAACGAGATTCTGGCGATATTCTCGACTTCCAACGCTTTCAGGCGCCAGGAGCGTGCAGGACTGGTACAGATGCTGACAGGGAAGGCGAAAGAAGTACGCGACCTGCAAATCAGGATCATGACGCCAATTGATGACGCAATCAAAGACACGGCGAGAAAACTAAAGGCAAGGTTGCAGCAGCAAATCGAGATAAGAGGCATCGAGCCGTCCCTGCGAACCGGGGTCTCGCTCCTGGTGGTAGACAGGAAATACTCGCTGGCCGTGGAGCTGAAGGACGACACGAAAGAAACCTCCATCGAAGCAATGGGACTTGCCACGTATTCAAACAGCAAGGCCACGGTCCTGTCGTACGCCTCGATATTTGAGAGCCTGTGGCACCAGACGGAACTGTACGAGCGAATAAGGCAATTGTACGAGCAGCTGAAGGTGCACAACGAGACGCAAAAAGAGTTCATCAACATAGCTGCTCACGAGCTGAGGACGCCCATCCAGCCAATAATCGGGCTGACAGAGATCCTGTACCAGAAAGAGGGCAACGGCGGTGGTGGTAGTAGTGGTAATGGCGAGCACCACAACCTGCTTAGAATCATCAACAGAAATGCAAACAGGCTGAACAGGCTCACGGAAAGCCTGCTGGATGTTGCAAGGATAGAGAGCCAGTCGCTCCGGCTGGACAAGGAAATATTCTCCCTGAACAACGTGATAACAGACGTCGCTGCGGACATGGAGAAATCAGCCGATGTCGGCAACAAAGTAAAATTTTTGTTCTCGTGCCCAGACAGGGATGTTTTCGTAAATGCGGACAGGGGAAGGATAACCCAGGTCATGTACAACCTCCTGAGCAACGCCGTCAAGTTCGCCGGAGGAGGAACCGTGTGGATCACTCTTGCAAAAGAGTTGAACGATGACGGCCAGTTTGCCATCCTTTCAGTCAGGGATTCCGGCTCAGGAATAGATCCCGAAATATTGCCAAGATTGTTTACAAAGTTTGCCAGCAAGTCGGAAAAGGGCACGGGGCTTGGATTGTTCATTTCAAAAGGCATCGTAGAAGCGCACGGCGGCAGGATATGGGCCAAGAACAACAGAGATGGCAGGGGCGCGACGTTTGCGTTTAGCCTGCCCCTTTCAGGCAAGCACCCTGATAAATCAGGCTAAGGCGTAAGCGGGAGCGCGGCCAGAAATGAATGGCACTCGGCATGCAATGTGTTACTGTGCGCAAGCGCCAGTGCCGGACAAGAAAAAATTGGTAGTGTGCTTGCTGCTGTTGTAAAAAAAGCAGGTCAGAGGTGCACCAGGTTGTGCACTTCTGAAAGAACTACAGCCGAGCCGTCTCTGCCTACCACTGTCCTTACAAGGTTCACCAGTCCTTCTGCCAGGTCAGAGTCAACAATGGATACTATGGTTCTCCGGTCAGAGTCGTTCAAATCCATGGTTCCCGTCCCCCTGTGGATATCGATAGTGTATTTTTGCTTCTTGCACCCGCATGTTTTTGATTCATAGATCATGGCCTCCTGGTTCATTGTTTCAAACGCCTCCACCACTTCTCCGCACATTTTCGTTGGTATGGTGAATTCGACCCTCATCTTGGCAGACTGCGCCTTTTGCGACAACTCTTGAGTGGCTGTACCTGTACGAGTTTTGAATTCCGACGGATCTAGTTTGTCCACGGGCTAGGATATGTGATATGCATGAATTAAGCATCGCTCATTGACGGGTAACTGATCCGCTGATGCTTATTGGCAGATAACTAACCAACTAACTGATTCGCAAGAATGAAAAAAAGCCACAGCAGGAGACGGTTCAGCAGATCAGGAGAGGCTGTGACGGCGATTTTGTGCCGTAGCTGCCCTAGCTAAAGATTTCGTTGATTTTTCTCAAGAATGACTTTTTGTCGACCGGCTTTTTCATGATGTCGTCTGCAGTGACCCCTGGCAGGATGCTGACCATCTCCCTTGCGGCGTCAAGGGCAGATATGAAAATGACTTTGCAGGAAGGATTCATGCCCTTGAGGCTCTGGTATAACTGGAGCCCATTAAGCCCGGGCATCCTTATGTCAAGGATTATGAGGTCGTAGTAGGAAGAGTGTCTTGTAAATTCACGCAGCGCGCTGTATGCGTCTGAAAATGCTTCCACGTTGTAGCCTTCCGATGCCAGAAAGTACTGGTAGGTCACGGCTATATCGGGTTCGTCATCCACTATCATGATGTTACGCGATTTGCTTTTGGCACCAGCGGCCAGGCTGCTGCTGGTTTGAGCAAACCTCTTGACCTTTTCTTCCCCTCCAGACAGAGCGTGGCCGGACGGCTGCGGTTGTTGTTGCTGTTGCCGTCCCTCTTTCTCTTCACCTTGAAGACCCCTGGCGGCCCGCCCGCCACCCGTATTGTAGGCGGCTGCTATTGTGCTTGTGGAGGTGTCCAGCAATTTGGCGCTGACCTGCCTTCCGACTTCGGTGATGGAAACGCAATCGCCTTTGGCAGAAGAGCACATTTCTATCCACCCAAGCACGCTCAGCATCTTGATATACCTCAAACAAACGTTGTAGTTCAACCCTGTTTTTTGGGCAAGATTGGTCCTGTTTATCGGCCCGCTTGCTTCCAGTGCGTTGAGCATCCTCTTTGTCACGTCAAAAGAAAACGAGCCTGCAATCTCTTCTCCCAGCGCGGCCATTTATCGGTACACAGGGTACTGTACGTGACATGTGCATTTATGATTAGCGTGTACTCTGCAAGCGCCGATTGTCAAATACATCACTTGATAACCAGCCAAGCGGCACATAATACCAGGCTAGTTGGCAATAATGAAATTTCCCATCTTGGGGTTCAGCTGCCATATATCACACACACATACATTGTACCGACTAGGACAGATTATTGGCATTATTCCATGTACACTGCCGGCTTGAACGGCCTTGCAAACCTGGCCTTGGCCTTTGGATCGTATTTTGAAGCGTCGTCTTCAGAGTAGACGAGCACCTCTGCGCCGTTGAACTCTTTGCCAAGCAGTCCAGCCGCGTCCTTGATCGCAGAGACTTCGTCAAAGCCTGCCAGCGTTGCGCGCCTGCTGCGCGCCTCAAGCGGCGTCGAGAGTATGTCGTCCTGCATCTTTTTGACAAGGTTCGGGTCCGACTTTACCCTGGATGTTTCAGGGCTTGCGATCAGCTGCTTCATCATGTCGCCAAAGTTCGTCCTGCCGGCAGCGATGTTTTCAAGCACGGTTTTGTAGGCATGGCTTTTCCAGCCGGCCGAGGCATAGACCACGATTTTTCTGGGCGCGATTTTTGTCACCTTGACGATGTTGGCAATGTCGGCAATCAGGCCCTGCACAAGAAATTCGGATTCTTCTGCCATGATGTCGAGCTTGCTTTGGTCTGCTGACGGCCATCCTGCCTCAGTTACCATCTCCTTGCTGCCAAGGCGTTCCCACACCTCCTCTGCAGTAAACGGCGCAAATGGCGCAAGCATCTGCACCTGCGCCCTGACGTACTCTTTCAACGCAGACATGACTGCCGGCGAGTTTTCACGCCCCTTTGCGCGCACGCGCCTGTCGTACCACTGCAGGTCCTGCTCCAGCGCGTAGAGTATGTGGTGTATTGCTTCCCTTACGCGCAGCCGGTCCATCGACTCGGCCGTCTGCGCGGCGGTGCGCACAAGCCTGCTTGCAAGCCACCTGTCTTCCACCTGTTCTGCCTGCGCATGGGCGGCAGCAGCATCCTTTACCCTCTCGGCCATCTCAAGGACGCCTGCGAGCTTGGACTTTATCCCCCTTGCAGTGTCAAAGGAAAAGTCTGCGTCCTGCAGTATCTCTGCCGAGACTAGCATCGCAAGGCGGATGGTGTCAGCCCCGTGCTCCCGTATTGCCGCGCGAAGCGGGATGATGTTGCCAAGCGACTTGCTCATCTTTTTCCCTTCCATGAGAACCGAGCCGTTGACTACGATCTGCCTAGGCCAGTTGTCGCGGTCAAAGATGGCGACGTGGTTGAATATGAAAAACGACAGGTGGTTTGGCACTAGGTCGCGTCCTGAATGGCGCGAGTCGACCGGGTAAAAGTACTTGAATTCTGCGCGTATCTTTTCTATTGCAGGCACGCCCGATTCCCGGGCGACTGCCTCTGCGTCGCCCTGCCCAAAGAGCACATAGTCAAAGAACGAGTCAGAGATTGTTTCGGTGTCCGGTATGGTCTTGTCGTTGACGTACTTGGCAATCGTGTAATAGGCCATGTAGATTACAGAGTCCGACAGGCTTTCGATTATCCATTCAGGGTCCCACGGCAGTTTCGTGCCAAGGCCGGACTTTCTGGCGCACGCCCTTTCGCGCAGCCAGTCGACTACATAGTCGAATTCCTGGCGGATGTCCTGCGGCACGATGTCCATTTTCTGGATGCACTCGTGCGCAAGGGCCTTCCATTCCTTGTCGCCATAGTTGAGGAACCACTGGTCGTTTAACAGCTTGACTACGCACTCGGCTCCGCACCTGCATCTCACAGGCTTGTTCGTCAGCTCGTACATGACAGAAGCCAGGCCGGAAGAGGCGATCTCGGCTTTCAGCTCCTCCTTTGCCACAGAGACTGGCTTGCCGGCGTACTTGCCGGTATTCTGCATCATCATCCTGCCCTTGTAGAACTCGTGCGAGTAGAGGTCGCTTGTCGCCTTTTCCAGCCTGTCGCCACTACTGTTTGCAGGAACGTTGGCTATTGCTTCAGCTGCTGGAATTCCAGAGTAGCCCTCTGACTCGATTATCTTTACCGGCTCGACAACTGCGGCTATGCCGTATTTTTGCTGCGTCGCCGTGTCGTTTTTCAGGTCTGCAAGGGCCTGGTAGTCGTACGGCGCGTGCGCAGGGACGGACATCACTATCCCCGTCCCGCTGTCGGCCTCCACGAACGACGCGGGGTACATCGGCACCCTGGCATTGTTGAGCGGGTTTGTCAGCTGCCATCCGACCATCTCGCTCCCCTTGATTGTTTTTGCTATCTCGACTGCATGGTTTAGAAATTCCAGCTTGCGCGCGGCTTCCCTGCTCACCACCCAGCGCTCGCCGTCCACCTTGGCCTCGACGTACTCGACGTCTGGGTTGACCCACATGTTGGTGACGCCAAACAGCGTCTCCGGCCGGAGAGTCGCCGCAGGCACCACCAGCCCGTCATGCGCAAACTTGACCAGCACGTATTCGGTGAAATCCGGCTCGACGTCGCCCATCGTGTCGTGCTGGCTAACGGGGTTCTGGTCGTTGGGGCACCAGCCCACGGGATGCGACCCCTGCACTATCAACCCTTTCTTCTGGAGCGTGCGGAACTGCCACGAGATGAACTTGGAGTATATCCTGTCGATGGTGGTGAATTCGCGGCGCCAGTCCATCGAGTAGCCCATCTCCTTCATGCCCTGCTTGATCTCGTTGTGGAAGTAGCTTGCTATCTTCACCGGCTCGACAAACGTGGCGATGACATCGTCAGCTAATTTGTAAATATTGTGGAAGGTGTCAAGCAGGTCCTTGTCGCCGGCCGCCACTCTTCGCGACATGCCAAGGATCGGGGTGCCTGTATAATGAAAGCCCATCGGGAAGAGCACGTTGTAGCCTTTCATGCGCATGTAGCGGGCGTGCGCGTCTGCAAGCGTGTAGGTGCGGCCGTGCCCGATGTGCTGGGGCGAGTTCGGGTACGGGTAGGCGACGGTGACGAAATACTTTTTCCTTGAAGGGTCTGGGTCTGCCTGGAAGAGTTTCTGCTCATCCCACCTCTTGATCCATTTTTCCTCTATTGCGCGCCAGTCAGTAATGCTGCTCATATGAAATCATCACGACGCCTTCTTTGCCGCTACTACCATCTCTTCTGCAGATAGAAGAGCCTCTTTGATCTTTTCCTTCAGCCGGCCGCCGCCCTGCCCAAAGCGGTCGTCCCCGCCTCCAGAGCCTCCGAGCTTGGCCGATACCTGCCTGGCTATGGCGCCGGCTCTTGCGCGCTTGCTTGCCTTTTCGCCTGCGAACACGATTACCCTCATACCGGCGCCTTTTGCCACCAGGGCCACGTACACGAGCGACGGGTCAATCTCGATTGCCTTTTCCCCCACCGCGATGTGGTAGTCCTCGTCCAGCTCTTCGTCGTACGTGCTGTACAGCTTGACGTCTCCGAGGTTCTTCGCCTGCTCTGACACGCTCTTTGCCATCGTCTCTGCGACGGTGCGAAGCATGATGCGCAGCTTTTTCTTTGCCGATTCCGCGTCGTCCATCGCCTTTGTGAACGATTCAAGCACCTTTTCCCTGCTTGAGCCAAGCGCCTGCGCTATAGTCGACAGCTGGGTTTCCTGGCTTTGCATGTAGTTGACCGCTGCCTCGCCTGCAACGAATTCAAGGCGCACGACGCCGTCCTGGATCCTCTCGGATTTTACGATCTTTATCAGCCCGATTTCGCCCGTGCGCCTGACGTGCGTCCCGCCGCACGCCTCGATGTCCCAGTTGTCGATGTTGACGATGCGCACGTTGTTTGACGGCACCACTCCGCCCTGGTAGATACGAAAACTGTACTTCTGCTCGGCGTCCCCCCTGTCGTAGAACCTGATGTCGACAGGAAGGTTCTTGCGCACGGCAATGTTTGCGGTCTGCTCTATCTTTTGCACCTCCTCCTTTGACAGCGCCGAGTGGTGCGTGATGTCGAGCCTGCCATAGCTCTCCTCCTTGAAGGCAGAGTTCTGCCACACCCACGAGCCGAGGTTGTTCCTTGCAGACGAGTTGATGACATGCGTCGCGGTGTGGTGCTTGGTCACCATGTCGCGCCTGCGTCCGTTCACGATGCCTTTCACGGCCTGCCCTTCATGCAGCAGCTTGCCGCCATCTTCTATCCTGTGGACCACAATGTCTGCCTGCTTTGTCACCTCAACAACCTTGGCGCCGGAAATCTCGCCCGTGTCCGGCTCCTGCCCGCCTCCCCGCGGGTAGAATGCGGTCCTGTCAAGCACGACGTACTTGCCGTTGTCGACCACCTTGAGCACCTTGGCGTCAAACTCGCGTATCGACTCGTCTTCGTAGTAGAGGAGTTCCGTGGCAGGCAGGCCTTCAAGGCCGCGCACCGGCTTGGCCTTCTCCGTCCCGCCGCCGGCGACGCTCGTGTGCAGTTCTGCAAGTTTCGTGTAGAACGTGGACGGCACGCTTGAAATGACTCCCTGCTCCACGAGGAAGTCGGGCGTTATCCCGTCAGACTCGTACATCCTGATGAGGTCAGAGACTTCAAGCTCGCCGGATGATTTCTTGGCCTTCTTCAGCGACGCCACTATGCCGTTCATGCGCTCGCGCGAGCCGGTGTACCGGCCGGACTCTAGCCCGAGGATTGTGCGCACGTCCTGCCGGTGCTCCTCAAGCTCAGGATACATCTGCCCAAGGTAGTCTATCTGGATGTCGGCGACGTCTTCTAGCTTGACGTTGTTCCAGTTCAGGCGCTCCAGTATCGACAGCGCCCTTCTCAGGATGACGCGCAGGTTGTATCCCCCGCCCACGTTTGACGGGAGCGCGCCGTCGGATATTGCAAAGAGCAGCGTGCGCACGTGGTCTGCGACCGTGTACACGGCCTCGTGCGGGGCGACCATCCTGGCGAGCTGGTCGTAAGAGAGGCCCATCTCGCGGGCAAGGATCGCCTTTAGTTCCTTGACGTTTCCCCCCGTCGTTTCAAGTTTTGAAGCGACTGCGCCAAAGTAGTTTGACAGGAATTCCGCGTTGCGGTCTGTGCCTGTCATGTCCAGCATTTTGTCGACGACAGGCCCAAAGCAGCAGTCATAGCTTGTTGGAGTCCCCATTGTCACCCAAGAAAAGCGCTCAAGGCCGGCGCCCATGTCTATTATCTTGTTTGGCATGACGCGGTAGTTGTTCTCGTCGCCCTCAAACTCGGTAAACACGGCGTTGCCAAGCTCAAGGCCGCGGACGAAATATTCAAGCGAGTAGCCAAACGCGCCGGCGCCCATCCACACGTCCTCGACAAACGTTACCTCCTCCGGCTTTATGCCGAGGCCCCGGGTGAGCATGCCATAGTCAAGCTCGATGCAGCGGTCCTTCCAGTAGCCGCCTGGCGCGTCCGCGTTGCAGGTCTGGCCTATCATGCAAAAGCCCGTGTAATGGCGGCCGGAAAGCCCGACGTTTTCAATGTCGTTGAAGCGCAGGCACATCTGCGGCACCACAAGCGGGTTTGCCGGCAGTTCAAACACGACCTGGCTGTTCATGACGCGCTGGAAATCAACTATCGACGCTATCGTGAAGTAAAGGTCGTCGCGCCACCTGCACACGACGGGATAGCGCCTCACTATCTCGTGGCCGTTTTTTGCAAAGAATTTCTCCGTCTCCTTCCACGCGCTGACATAGTCGAGGCGCTTGCTGGTCGGAGGCCTGCCGATAAAGCCGTAATTTTCATGGTCGGGGCAAGACTGCCTGTCAGCGGCCAGCGTCCAGAAATGCTTGCCGCAGAGGTTGCACTGCCTGCGCTGGAACCCCATCTGGTCGAACAGCGCGACCTTGTAATAGCGGTCAGGGTTTTGCGAAAACATTGCGGCGAGTTCTTTCTTGCCCAAGTGATGCTCTCTCTCTCGTGCTTCTCTCTTCTCTGTTATCGCTGGTTATGCGGTATTAATGCTTTCGTTGGAAACAAGAATGCCATTACACAAAGTTCAAAATCAGATTGCCGTAAACTGCTGTTGCGATGGTCAGAAAGCTTCCGGTGGTTGCAGGCATCGCGGCTGCCACCGCAGCAGGCTTGGCGATTTTCATTTTCCTTGGGCCGTGGAGCAACTATGTATGGACGGCGATCAGGGGAGTTCCCGATTCTCCCATTATGTACATGATTGTTAACGGGAAAAGACATCTTGCAGACGACAACTATTACTGCGGAAGGGGATGTGAGTTTTCCATCTATGCGAGGACTCTATCCCTGCCGCCTATCGAGATACCCCGCGGATCGGAGGCAGATTTTAGTATAGACAACAGGGCGATCTCTTTGCGCTACCACCTGCTCAAATATGACGATCAGCGGCTTGAAGACTCAAACCAGCCACTTCACTTTGAGGAAAACGGAAAACTCGCGGTTGACTGGCCTTCGGGCGATTATGTCATCAGCGTGATCGCAGGGTGGGATTCTATCAATGAAAATCAGGCGTATTCCCTGCACAGATTCAGAATAACCGTGCCCTGACAGAAAATGAAAAAGGTGAGCTCATGCCTTTGCAAGCGTGCTTTCGATGAACTTCATGTACGACTCTTTTGGCATCGCGCCGATGGTCCGGCCTATCTCCTTGCCGCCCTTGAAGATGATGAGCGACGGAATAGACTGGACGCCGTACTTCATCGCTATCTCCTGGTTTTCGTCCACGTTCAGTTTGGCGACCTTGACCTTGCCGGCCATCACCTTGGCTATCTGCTCCACCGCGGGGCCGACCATCCTGCACGGTCCGCACCACTCTGCCCAAAAGTCGACGAAAACTGGGAGCTCGGACTTGATTACTTCAGAATCCCATGTCTTTGTGTTGACGTGCAAGACATTGTTGCTTGTGGTTTCCATGGCGCTTCCTTGGACTAGACGGTATTTTAACGATCAGCTGGCGCGCCCGCCGAGGCCAAGCGTGATAAACTCGGCGACCAGCTTTATGATAAATGCGATGCCTCCCACTGCCCCGAGGCCAAGGCCCACCAGGCGCAGGTGCTGGGTATAATCGTCCCTGCTGGTCTTCTTGGCCAGCCGGAGGGTCTGGATTATCTCCCCTATCTTGCGCTCGACTAAAGACATCTTTGTGTTCTTGCATGCATGGGCTCTATGCGCTATATAAAACATCGGTTTAAGGCCGGTGGCACGCCTTTTTGTGCTCGCGCAGAACAAACAGGATGAGCAGCGCCCGGTCGGCTTCGCCGGCGGCCTTTGCCTTTTCTGCCTCTGCCTTGAGCGCGTCGCACAGGTCGCACGGTACAGAGTGCGATATTTTCGGCCAGTGTGAGCTCGAATCAGAGAATTCTGTCATTTTTCTCTTTTCCTTCCAATTTTTTCATTCTGAACCAATGCAGCGACGCTTTTGCGCACTTGTACCCTTTGGCAGATTATAACTTTATTATATTAAAGTTTGCTATAGATAGCTATCGAAAATTCATTTTATTACAAGGGCGGTGCATCTACATGATGGCGCATTCGGCCAAGTGGGAGCTGATATACATGCTTGCCCAGACGTATGCGCTGGACATGCTCGAAGCGGTGAGCAAAAAGCCGATGCGGTTTACCGACCTTGAAAGCAACAGCCCAAACGAGAGGACCAGGTCCCAGCGGCTCAAGGACCTTGAAGACGCTGGCCTGATAACGACCATAAGCCTAAAGACAAACAAGCGCTACTTTGTCCACTATACTGCCACAAACAAGGGCAGGCAGGTTCTGCAAAAGGCAAGAGAGCTTGCAGATCTGGCCTAGTTAGCCAGCTAGCGGGATATTCCTGCAGACTGCGTTGTATAGAGTGGCTCCTTCTCGGTGCGCTGCATCTCGACAAAAGTCTCGGTATTCTGTATGCCCTCTATCTTGCCGATGCGCTCGATGACCACGTTGTGCAGCTCTTCAAGCGTGTGCGCGCTCACGGTCACTATCATGTCGAACCTGCCGGTCACCTCGGACACGGACCTTACCTCCGGGATCTTTAGCAATTCGCCGTGGATAGGCTCTTTCAGCTTGGGGTCACGGTTTATGCCGACTGTCGCCTTGACGTTTATGCCAAGCATGCTTTCGTTTACGACGACCGTGAATTTCTTGACAAGGCTGCGCTTGGACAGGCGCTTTATCCTGCTGTACAGTACGGATGCGTTTATGTTCAGCTTTTTGGAAAGGCGCGGGACCGATATGCTTGCGTCCCTTGTGAGTTCGGACAAAATCCTCATGTCAAGCTCGTCAAACTTGTGCAAACTCTCTCTACCTCCCTAACCTTTGACGCCTGTGTTAATAAATGTAATTCTCCACCGATTACCATGCTAAAATATGATTACTTTGTCGTGCAATTTTGGATTTGTGAAAAAACTCGCGCTGGTCAGGCCAACTTTGAGCTTTCCAAAAAATAGGGAGGGGTCACTGGATCTTGTAACCCAAGAGCTCCTTGTATGTAATACCCAGGGACACTTCAGCGCCGTTGTACCCCTCGACGAGCGTCTTGGGTACCTTGTATTCTCTGCCGGAACCCTTGTAGATAGTCAAGGTGTCCGCGTCTTCCGCGATTATCGTCCCCACGTCCAATCTGTCCTTGGAGCGTACGTTCTTGTGCATGACCCTTTCCCAGTGGAGTACTGCTGGTTCAGACATGCTAGATCAATTCTTATATACTCTGAACAGATATTTAAGAATAGAGTATTGTTGCTGATATAAACCTCTATTTTTTGAAGTATCCTCCTGTGAGGAGGCAATAATTATATACTTAAATAAGCAGGCAGAGATAGAGCCATATCACGAACGCCTTGCGGCGTACGTGACGTTCTGGATAGCCATGATGTCGCCTGCTTGTCCCGCGGTTCGTTTACACACGCGCTGGAGATAGAGAGCTGAAGGGGCCGCCGCTCCTGGAAGAAAGTGGTTGCGTAGAGATGGAGGCTGGGTGACGGAGGATCGGGAGGAGGCAGCAAGTATTATATAATTTACAAGGCTGATTTTTTGCAAGCACATGTTTGGAAAGGGTGGAATAAAGCCGGGCGAGTTTGTCTTTGTCGCGCAAAAGGACGGCCAGTACAGCAGGATAGTAATCGGCAGGATACAGGCAGTAAACGGGAGCCGCGTCCACGTCGTCGGGACGGCCATCCGCCCGTCAGGGCTCATTGAGAGGGCAAATGCAGGCAAGGCGGGCGACCGATCTAGGCAGGTGCTCAGCAATCCCGACCCAAACAACTGCGTCTTTATGCTCATCGACCGCGTCGAGACTACGCCGTTCAACCAGGAGGTTGACCAGGCGACCGACCGCGTGATATGGATAAACCAGAACCGCTACCTGGTGCTGGACGGCTGGATAAAGGAGAACTTTCCAGAGATCTTTGCAGCCGCCCTGATGTCGCCGGCGGAAGAGGACAGGCAGAGCGCCAAGCTGGCGCTGCGCGAAAAGATGGGCGCGCTTTATGAGCGCGACCTGAAGGACCACGTCTACGCGGTCGCAAGGGGCGCAAACCTGCTGTAATTATTACTCGCTGGCCAGCAATTCCCGCCAGTTCAGCCCGAGGAAAACTGCTCCCACAGAGCCCACCATCAACCCGGAAAATAGATGCTGCATCGGCAGGTCGAGGTGCTGGCCTATTGCAAAATAGTCCACGCCAAAGCCTGTGCAGACCGTGTTTGCGCACGCAAGCGCTTCTTGCTCGTGCTGCGCCTTTCCCTCAAGATAGATAGCGTAGTTAGAGACGCCAGATTGCGCAGGCGGTATCGCCGCCAGCAAGAGCGCGAGGCCGGCAAAGGCCAGCAGTTTTTTCATGGCAGATTTCTATTACGTCGTTGTTCCTTGTGTATTGAGTGAGTTTTTACCCAAACGGAGACGGCGGCAAAACCAGGGAGCGCAAGAGTTAAGTTTGAGACTCTGCACAAATAGAGCGTGTCGTTTTTCGGACCGCCGGGCGGTACAGGCCCGAGCTTTGATCCCAAAAAGTACGGGACTCTGACGATGGCCATCAGGCAGACCGTCCTTGAAAGGGCGCGCAACCGCTGCCAGAAATGCTCTACAAAATTCAGCCCGTCAGTCGAGCCGCGCTTTGAGCACATCAACGGCAGCAAGAAGGACAACAGGCCGCAGAACCTGCGCGCGCTGTGCCCGAACTGCTACAAGGCAGTCGAGGAGCGCGAGAACAAGAAAAAGGGAGTCCTTGGCGGCCTGCGCAAGGCGCTTGACAAGGTCCCGGTGGATTTCAAGAAATAAAAATAAAAAAGAAAAGAGTGCGTGTGCGTGCGTGCGCGTGTGTGTGCGTCCTACTCTTCTTCTGGCATCGGCGCGGGGCAGCAGCGGTACTCCTGCGACTTTTCCAGGATTTCTATCTCTTTCTTCAGCTTTTCATTTTCCAGCTTTTTGCGCTCAAGGTCAAGCTGCATCGCTTCCATGAGCTCCTTTTCGCAGATGTTGCAGTCGTCCACGCATCCCCTGACCAGCATGCCGGGCGTCGGCAGGGCAGACGTGGCCTCAAACGAGTATTTCTTTTGCGCAACCGGCGAGATCCTGACGTCGTTTCCGACCCTTTCAAGCAGGCCCGCAGCTATCAATTGCTTGTCCACTGATTCAAGCGCCTCCCGGCGCATCGACTCTGTCAGCGGCTGCTGCAGCAGGTTGGCGGCCCTTGCCGTGACGAGAAAGCCGGGCTGGATTGTGCCCACCGTCGCTGTTGCAGACGCCGCGCTCTGGTTGCGCAAAAAGCTCTCCCTCCCGATGGCCTCGGCGCTCAGGCGCTCCTTGTCGGTGGCAAGGACGGCCGCGGGGATTGCAGACACTGATCCGCGCGACGCAAACGGGTTGTTCGTGACCCGCGTGTCTGCAGCGGGGTCGATGACGCGCCGTTCAATAGACTCTATCGTGAATTTTACGTGCTGCATCTTGTTGATGCGGTAAAAGTAGAACGTGACTGCGTGGCACTTGTTCGGGTTTGAAAACTCGCGCGACGACGATTCAAAGTGATCCTGCGATTCCGTCTGCACGTGCGAGCGCGACGAGACCTCGCCTATCGAGACGGTGCTTGACGCGCGGGCGCCCATCTCTGCGCGGTGGTGCGACGCGCGGGCGTGCTGCGAAAGCTCGCGCAGAAAGTCGCTCGTGGATTCCGAGTTGTAGTTGCCGCTGACGTCGACGGACGGGCCGCTGAACACCGTCTCCAAAAAGCCGCTCGTCTCGCCGTGCGTGTCAAAGTGGCCCTTGTTGGTGTTGGTAGAGCGAGCGTGGTCCTTTATCGAAAGGTCCGACATGAAATCAGACCAGCTTGACATGTAAAAGTGCTCCTCCTGCGTCTGCTCATTCCTGTAGCTCACCTTTGACGCGCTGTCGTAGGTAAAGCGCGTGCGCCTGTCGGTCGTAAACAGCCTGACCTTTTCGCCGGGAAAGAGCGTGGTCGAATACACCAGGTCGCCCAGCGCAAGCGGGCCGGGGCACCTTTGCAGGCGGGCATGCACAATGACTTCGACTGACACGCGCGACTGCTGCTGGTGCAGCAGGCGGTAGTGGAAGTCCATGACGTCGCACACGGGCTTGGTTTCAAGCGGAGGGCAGCAAGGTATCATGTTTTGCTCGGATGGGTGATGAGACATGTTCAATTTCTCGTTCAGGGAATACTTAAGGCTCACAGAAAGAGCGTACATAAGTTTCGTACACGCGAAACGGTTTTTCCACAGGTGTAACAAACTAACAGAACCGCCCTTGGCAGGCCTTAAATCCTGACCGGGGCAGAACCTCCGTGTTTGCAAAGGAGGCCCCTCCTGATGCTGCTGCTTGTTGCAAGCTTTTTCTTCTTCTTCTTTGTTCTTGCAATGCCTTCTGCCTCGTCTTCTCCTGTTTGGGCCCATTCGCAAGAACACGGCTCGCACAACAATAATGATTCTTGCAGAGACGACAACGTGCCGCCGAGCGTAAGCATCACGCTGCCGGCGGACGGCTACGTATTGGCAGGCGCTTTGAAGAGAACAGCAGTCATAGACGTTGCTGGCGTCGCCAATGACGACGGGGACGACGGCTGCGGCGTAAAGAAGGTCAAAGTCCAGGTGCAGGACAGCAAGACGGGTCGCGTGGTCAAGCCGTTCAGGACGGCAGAGCCTGGGCAGGACGGCTGGTCCTCCTGGGAATACGACTTTAAGGTCCGCCATGAAGGCGAATACAGGATAACAGCACAGGCGACCGACCGCGCAGGAAATTCCAGCGTCGACTCTGTCGTGCTAAGAGTAAAGTCAGGGGCCGCCGACAGCACGCCACCCGAGGTTGCGATCACCGCGCCCCTCAACGGGACGGTTTTTCTCCGGCAGTCCGCGCCAGAGACCACGTTTTTTGTCAATGGAACCGCTTTTGACGCAAGCGGAATTGGCAGGGTCGAGGTGAGCCTGAAAAACGCGACCACTCCTGCCACAATCATCTTTGATTACCAGCTTGCGACGCCAAAGGCGCCGGGCGACTGGTCAGAGTGGTCTTATGTCATGACAATCGAAAGAATAGGAGACTGTGTTATCTCTGCCCGGGCGTTTGACAGTGTCGGGCTTGAGGCAGAGACTTTGATAGCTGTCAGCGACATACGGCAGACCACAATCGACATACTGCCAGGCGCATCGATCCGCGGCAACCCCGCATTCAAGCCCGCTTTTCTGATCGTCGGGGCAGGCGACACCGTCACCTGGACCAACAGGGACTCTACGTCCCACATAGTCACGTCAGGCGATCCGCGCATCGCCGAGCCTGACATGGTATTCAAGTCTGGCCTGATTTCGCCGGGCGAGGTTTTCAGCGCCACGATCAACAACCCCGGCAACTACCAGTACTTTTGCGCCATACACCCGTACATGACGGGAGAAGTCGTCGTGGAGTAAAAAAGACGAGAGTACGTTAAAATGTGATGCACTAGGCCGTCAGCAAGGTAATGCCGGCAAAACAGGTATGGAAAAAGTGCACGTTCTGCAACAGCGGGAGAAAGATGTGCTTTGCCTGCGGGGGCTCGGGCAAGGTCTCGCCGGGGTGGCAAAAGTGCTACGACTGCAACGGGTTTGGAAGCGTGCTGTGCACCAACTGCGGCGGAAGCGGCGGCTGGCGCGAAAGCACGTGGGTCGAAGAAGAAGAAGACTAGCTGCCGCTGTGCTTTGTGGCTATCCTGTCAAGGATGTAGGCCAGGCCTTCAAGGTTCTCCTCGGTATAGGGCGCCGCGTAAATCAGCTGCGTGTATTCTGTTCGCGCGCTCGTCCTGATCAGGAATTTCGGCTGGCCTGAAATCTTGGCAGCATAGTCGGTGGCGTCGTCGTTCGACCATATTTCAAAGACGGGGATTCTGGTTTGGATATGCTGGGCACATTATCCAGCTATATGTGATTCCGTCTCAAAGGATCAAGCTATCTTGGGGAATTTGCCCAATAACAGGTGCGCGCCTGCTTGTAATTTGTATATAATGGACTTCTCTGTATATAGTTGCATAAACCTGCAAGCTCACCCCCATGCGCACCGGGGGCTCGAAAGCCCGCAAGGGCGAGTAGAGCCCTTTTTAACCAAAATTGAAACGCTCGCCTTCCCTCCAGCCTGCCTCATGATCTGATATGTAAACCCATTAGGGCACAGATTCTTGATGAATCGTCTAGATTTTGTACCGAATATGGTTATTAATATCACATTAGTCTCCAATATTGGCAATTGATGTGGGACATAAACGGCTTGATTAATAAGCTGCTTGAAGTGAACGCCGTTGAAAAGCGGAAAAAAGGCATCACCTTCACGGTGTCGTTCCGGAGCTTCCTCATGTGCAATCTGCGGGGCAACCTGACAAAGGCGGAGACGCTTGAGGGCTGGCGCTTCATCCTGTCCGACTACCACTATTCGCTGATCACCCTGTCTGCCGAAGAAATAGGGGCTACCGTCGTGCTCTTGGATTATTATTTCCAGCATGTCAAGACAGTCGCCCCGGACGGCCGCTAGTAGGGGGGGGGAGGAGCGCACGTACGCACGCGCACACACATATTTATATGCGGAGGCGGCCTGACCCGGATGCTTGCCTGGAGCGCAGTGCGCAGGATTCAAGCAAAAGCTTGTGGCCGGCGGCGGCTGCAGGCCAAGCAAGACTTGACGTGCTCAGGATTTGGGGATGATTATCGCCATGCACTCGGCAAGGTCGCCAGTTTTCAGATCCGCGGCGTTTTCGTCAAGGAGAAATTCCGCGCACAACCCTTCGCAAATGTCTGCAAGAATCTTTTTCCCGGCTTCTCCAAGCAATCCCACGAATGCGCGTTCAAAAAGGTCGGGCCTTTCTATTATCGCAGTGCGTGCATCCATTTCGCCCAGATAATCCTCTGCTATCAACTCCATTAGCGAATGAAAGACGGGCGGGCCAAAGATCTCTTTCAAGCTGTCAAGTATTGCCTCTGCCAGTGTTTCAGCATCTACCAAAGCCCAAGCATACCCCCGCCCTTCTCACGCTTAGGAAGAAAATCCAGATAGTGATTTATCCTTTTTGGAAATAGCAAGACATGTATGCCCGAAAACAGTCCCAAGGAATAGAGAATTATTTAGTTTGATTCTCCTAGAAGCAACAATATTGAATATAGCTATTTTCTGGCACATGCGTTCATATGGAAGCGCAAATTCTGGAAAATAATACATTTGTCAAAAGATTCAATGCGCGAGGCGCTATATGAGCGCCTCCGATCTCTCGGGGCGAATGTGAACGCTCTGAAAAAGTTTAACCTCACCGATGACGAGCTTGCGGACTTTGTAAACAGGCTGACAAAGCTCATGAAAAAACGCGGCGGCACCTTCCTGATTCTGGGCCTGATTCTCTGCACATCCCTACGGGGATGATAGCAGTAGTAGGCTGGGAAACGCTTGCAGGGTTTCCAAAGTGTGCCGCCGCAGCGGCAAAAAACCTAACCAGATTGTGCAAAGGCGCGTCCCGGCACGCGCACCAGCAGCGAGGAAACATCATAGTTATCGTTTCACGACATGGACCGCGCAGAAGTCCTGCGTTACATAGTAACTCCTGACTGAATTGAACGCCACGCCTATCCCCTCGTTATGGAAGGATTTGGACAGGATGTTGCGTTTGTGCCCAGAGCTGTCCATCCAGGCGTCGACCGCCTTGCTGGCCAGATATTCTTCTGTTATTGTACGCGAGCTGCTGAATTTGTAGATGTTTTCCCCGCTTCCCTGCTTGCATATGTACCCGGCGCTGCTGTACCGGTAGGTGTAGCGGTGCCCTTCAAGGTCGTTGTGCGAAAAGTAATTCCTCTTTGCCATGTCCTTTGAATGGTCCGTAGCTATCTTGGCAAGGGCGGGGTCCCACGAAAGTGCCGCAAGGCCGTACTTGGCGCGCTGCTCGTTGATTTTCTGGTGTATGAGTTTCGCAGTCTTGGCCAGGTCTATCTTGGTGGCGGCGGCAGTAGCAGTAGTGTGCGACAGAATCTGGGTCGTCATCTTCTTTGCCACGACGCCGGTTTGCGCGTCCTGTGCACCGGCGCCTTTTGCATCGTTTGCAAAAAATACACTGGCATAAAAAGAGCCCTGGGATGTTGCGTTGTACGTAATTGCAACGCCGAGCATTGCTGCCACGACGCCAACGGACAGCCACAGTGCGGCTTTCACTAGAAGAAGATCAGCTAATAAAACTATAAGATCTTTTTTCGTATCTCATTCTATTAGATTCTAGTACATGAAAGGTCGAGTAGGGCATTTCATATTCGAGCAAGCAGAGTTTGAGACGCAAGAGAGATCCGTGGAAAACCATCAGAGTTCCTTTGGCCTCCATACCGTCTTCAGTTTCCCTTTTGTATTGTCATCGAGCGCAGACCACCTTTTAATCGGCAGCTTGACAAAAGCCAGGGCAGCGGTCGGCATTGCTTCCGGTTGCCCTGTCAGGATCTCCAGGTATTCCTCCATGCCCGGATTGTGGCCCACCACCAGCACCACTTTTGGATCGTCTGGCAGGCGGCGCAGGACATTCAGGTATTCCTCCGGGCCGGACGCATACAACGATTCGATATGCGTGATCCGCCGTCTGTCATAGCCGCAGGATTTTGCCACTGCGGCGGCCGTGTCCTGGGCGCGGACGGCCGTAGAGCTGAGGATCGCATCAGGTACCAGGCCTTCTTCGTCCAGCAGCCTTCCCATGCGTAGCGCGTCGCGTTTTCCACGCTTGTTGAGCGGCCTATCGCGGTCGGCCAGCTCTGGATTCTTCCAGCTCGACTTGGCATGGCGTAGCAGGAGCAGCATTTTTGCCATCAGGTGCCAACAATATAATGAAACAGCCGATCTGGAATTTAATCCGTAAGGCCATGGCGCCAAGAAGCCAGAGCCATGTAGTGTATATCTTTATGATGCCATTACAAGCCCCTAATATACTAGAACAACCATCTAAGAGCTAGTGATAAATTCATCATCCAAAACCCGTGATGTTCCTTTGTCTCTGCATCTCGATACGAGGTGTGTTATTATTATTGACGCTTTGTGAAATGTGTGGCAAGAACGACGAATATCATACTTGTTCGACGTGCAACAAGCATCTGTGCATCGAATGTTTTAACGCAGTCCATTTCGGCATAAATGCCCCGAGGGCAGGCAAGTCAATGGTGTACAACAGATGCGTTTTTTGCGACAGTGTGTACGCGTCTAATGCGAAATGCAGCGTCTGCGACAAATGCGCAATCATACTTACCTGGAAGTCTTCGATGAATTACCTTGCCGCAGTAAACAGGGTAACTGAGCTAATCCTGACCGGGAAACTGAACGCGAAGCTAAGAAACGAAAACTATTGCAAAGAGAACTTTGGCACCCGCGGGGCACAGGTGATAATGGACGCGATAGATAGTTGTTCAAAAAAATGAAGCAGCATATAGCTCTGCTGTGCTGAGCAGCAGTCCTAGATCCCGTATGGCCCAACATGATCACTTGTAACATCTGTAAAGGGAATAGAACAATTATGCCTAACATAATGAATGCATGAAATATTTTATCATATGAAAACCAGTGCCTGATCTGTTATAGATATCTCTCTCTAGTCATGGCAGAGCCACCGCATAGAGAAGTATGAGTGACATGTAGATAGAGACTCTTCTTTTGCCGCTCTCTCTAGGTTTGCTCTTCCTTTTGCAAAGGCTCGACTATCAGCAAATCCCCTTCCTTCTTGACTACTCGTACTTGCTCTCCTTTTCCGATTTCAATCCCGCCTGTCGTCCGGGCTTTCCAGTATTCGCCGCCCACAGATACAAAACCCGGCGTGCTGGTTGAGATAGGATCGAGCGCGACCCCTTTATCGCTCTGAAGCACAAATTGCAACGGCTTTCTTGTCTTTGCCTTCCATGCCTTGTACGTTATCAGGCCAAAAAAGCCGCCAAACGGGACGACAACTATCATCGATAGCAGGGCAAGATTCGACAGATGTTCTTCGCTTATCAATACCGGCCCTACAGGCTGGGTTATCATGAGCGTTGTCCCTACCAGGATAACTATTACGCCGCCAATACCTGCCGCACCAAATCCGGGAGAGTAAAGCTCGTAGGCAAGAAGGCCCACCCCTATTGCCAGCAGTGCAAAGGCGGCCCAGTTGATATCAAACCCCTGTCCTATCAATGCAAGGATTATCATCGCAGCGCCGGCTATTTCGGCGCCAAAACCAGGAGACGTTAGCCCGAAAACCAGAGCAAAGAAGCCAACGGTAAGGAGTATTGTAGACAGGACAGGATTTGCCAGCACGCCAACCAGTGCGACTCTAAGGCTTGGCTCGTGGATTACTATCCCAGAATCAGCATCAACGTCCAAGACCTTTGGACCGCCAAGCGTAATTGCAGTCAGGTTATGCGCATTTTGAAGCAGTTCCTTTGGATCGCTTGCTATGGCGTCAATAACGTTATCCTGCAAAGCCTTCTCCGGAGTAAGGTTGTCATTATGCGTTATGAAGCGGGCTGCCTGGGTTGCATTTCTGTTGTGCAACTGGGCAAGACTGACCACTTTTTCCGTAATTGCATTTGTAACCTTTGTGTCGTTCACGGGCACGCCGGTGCCAGTTACTGGCTGGGCAGAACCTATTGTAGTAAATGGCGCCATGACTGCATAATCAGTCGCAACAAGGATTATTGTCCCGGCAGACCACGCACTTTTGCCCGGGGGGTAGACGTAGCCTATGACCGGGACTCTGGATCCTTGAATGCTTTCTATGATTTTGAGGGTTGCGTCGAGAGAGCCACCGGGAGTGTCCAAAGCTATGATGACGGCAGAAAAATCGCCTCCTCCTCCAGACTGGTCGTCTGAAGCGCGGGCTATGGCCGATTCGACATGTTCCGCGGTAGCCGACGATATAAGGTCATCAACATCAACCCACAACACTTGCCGCGCTCTGGTGGCTGTGGCTGCCGCACCACCACTACTACTGCCATCATCTTCTTGTCCGGATGCTGTTCCTCCTGCTGCAAAGAAGAGAGAGGAATAGGCTGCAGTACTAGCAGTAGTGGGGGTAGCGGCGGCTGCAGCAAGAATCATTATCACCACCACCATCATCATGATCACTACAATAGCAGAGGATGCAAGCCTCTTCTGCAACAGCTTTATTTTTCTTTGATGCTGTGCAACTGATGATGATTCCCTACGAGAGATTCTTTTCATTTAAACTGGCCATGGCCCGTTATCATTCAGGCCTCTGCTCGGTGCCTTTCTGCATCTGACCCTTCATCCTGTTGTTGTCCTTGCCTTTCCCTGGCTTTCTGCCGCCCTCCAATGGTCCTCTCGTCAATTAACGCCGCAAGCTCCTGTCTGACAACCTCCCTCAATTTTCTCTCGTCCAATTGCTCAGTCAGGGGTGTCCTCTCTTTGACTATGCCAAGTAGTGAGCCAAGGTCCCGCTGGTCGCCGGTGCCACCAGTCACTACAATCATATTCTTTTCTCTTGCGATTTCAGTCCAGGTTTGAAGCTCCCTTAGCCTCATGGCCGCCATGTTCCTCGTGTAAAATTCCGCTGCCTGGGACATTTTTTCTGCGGCAGTAAGCTCGCCTTCTGCGATAATGATCCTGCCTCTCTTTTCCCTCTCTGCTTCTGCCTGTTTTGCAATTGCCCTGTGCATGTTTTCCGGGAGCGAAACATCCCGTATTGCCACCGAACTTACCTTGACGCCCCACGGATCAGTTGCAGCGTCCAGAATCACCTGCATCTTCTTGTTTAGCTCTTCTCTCCTTGACAGGAGGTCGTCAAAGCTGGTCTGGCCTATTAGGTCCCGAAGGGTAGTTTGGGATAGTAGGCTTGATGCAAGAAGATAATCATGGACCTTGACAACTGCATTGTTGGGCTCGTCTACGCGCAGGTAGACTACAGCGTCTACGTCAACTGTGACGTTGTCAAGGGTGATTATCTTTTGCTTTGGCACATCAAGAGTGACTACTCTCAGGTCAACCTTGTTGGCTCTATCTATGAACGGAATTAGTATTATCAGGCCAGGCCCTTTTGCCCCTATCAGCCTGCCGAGCCTAAAGACAACAGCTCTTTCATATTCCCGAATAATCCTGATAGAGGATGCAATAAGAACCAGGAATATGATTACGACGATAGCTACTCCAATTATCTCTGCAAGGGACAGTTGCAGAAACAGCAATTGGGAAATGCTCATGCGTGTACGTCTCTCTCTACGTGGTAAATTTCGTCATTCGACTATTTAACATTGAAAAGTTTCGTACGCTGACAGCGGGCCATCGGCCAAGAGAAGCATATATGCACACATATAGCTTGGCTTGTTACGAACCGCTTCTGATCTTACCTACTTTCCAAGTTACAAAATTACAGGTCATTTATTCTAGTTATGAATTCTCTGATCAGTCCAATGATCTTGCTCTCGGGCTCTGGTTTTGAGACGATACACAACACCTTCTTTCTTCCTACCGGGAAAAGGCGCACAACAGCTAGTTCGTGTTGTACGCTCAAGTGCTTGAAATCTCCAAGGTATCCCGAAGCGTCCTTTACCATCGACATGATAAGTTGGACCTTTATGATCATCTGTCGCCATGTCTCTTCATTCGGAACTGGCATCCCCTCTCTAACATACCAGTCTAGCGGCTTTTCAGCTTCCAGCAACGCAGCTATCAGTATATCATTGTGTGATTTGACTAGCCATTCCAGAGATAACTCACCTACATGCACACGCCTTTCCCTCTCCCGCTTCCCTGTTTCCAGATAACTCTCAGATATTCTTTAATATTCACTTACCGATTCAGAGCTACCCATTGCGTATTCCCAAGGAAAGTCACAAAGACCAGCTTCTAGATGGTGCCGTCCTCAAGACGATAATGGAGGAAAGCTTGGGGATACTAGGTAGTGATGGACTTCATGTCCTGTTTTATCATCTAGAACAGCAGGGGATTTCGCTTGAAGCTGGAAAGGCGTACTCTCTAAAGTCAGTGCGCGAAATACTCACAGACCTGTTTGGTAATGAATCCACAGAGACGATGATTGAGATGATAAACAGATCATTACGTAGCAAGTCATGATTGACATCGCTTGATATCGAACTGAAATCAGAGACAAACTCATTTTATACAGCTTAGAAGCGGCAAGACAGAAAGGTGCAGGAGCAACCCAGCATCAATTCCCGATTTCGGGGCAGAACCAATTATGGATACTCCCCCCTCTTTCTCTTTTACCTGCATACCCTTTTCTCTGGTCGGGCGGATGGGCCAGATTCCGACCGGAGCTCCAACAGAGTGAATATGTCTTTAGAGGTAGCTACTTTTTCTTTACCTGCGCCCCTCCCAGTACATACCTTTCAGTCCACTTTAGCTTCCTCGGGTCTCGACGAAGTATAAACAAATTCTTCTTGCATTTATCTGAGCATGTCCACAATATCCGACCGTCGTTTCTGACGTGCATTATGCCTGTGCCCGCGGGAATCGACCTTCCACAAAATGAGCAATTTCTGAAACTTCGAGTGGAGGTAACATCGTCCGTGCTTCTCTTTCTCCTCATCATTGCTAGATCGTCCTGGCCGCCGCAGTAATTTTTTTAAAAAGTTTCTGCGAACTACCAGAAGCCGGTAGCAAGCCACTCCCACCCGTCAATGGCAGCAACTAATTAACAAGATTTCAGCATGGTTTCGCTTCTTATGCTGGATGAAGACAAGCAGCATCAGAGAGGAGAATCCAGAAAGTTGATGACGATTTAAGCGGATAGCAGTCTCTGGAACCAAACGGCAATCCAAAGATTCCCGTCCATCGATCCGTTGTGTAAGCGTATCGATGTTTCTTCCTTTGGCTGCTATCCAGTATGATTATACGGATTTTTAAAATATAAGGATTGCCGCCGATTGAAGAGTATTCTATATTTGTCATACTGCGATTTCAGCAATTATTATCAATATTTTCTAAAAAAGATTAATTTGTATATGCTGGAGCGCAGATCAGGTTTTGCCAGCCATACCATGGTTTCGGTGTTGATGGCAGGGCAGAGATCGCCTGATCATGACAATCAGCAGCAACAAGTGCTGATCCAGGTGTATTACACGGTATGACCGGTCTTTTGGAGGTAATGCATCTGTGCATTAGTTAGTACGGCCTCCTATATCGAGAACATTGCAAAAAAAACTCGTTAAAGTTTTCTTGCGAAAGCTGCATATGAAGAAGTACCGGAACAGGATGGATATTGCTGCCGCAATTCTTGAAATAGCGCAGGGCAGTGGCGGAGTCTTGAAGACGAAGATAATGTATAACGCCTTCTTGTCTTTTCCGCAGCTTAAAGAGTATCTTGCGCTGCTTACAGAGAATCAGCTCTTGGAATATGCTTCACAAAACAAGAACCGTTATCGTACGACAGAGAAGGGAAAGCGGTTTTTGAACAGCTACCGGGAAATGCAGCGCATGTTGTATCCCGCAGGAGAAAAGACAGCCAGGGATGCAGAGGCCTGATTGTTTTGGCGAAAAGCTGGTGCTAGCCATGCGGGAGAAGTATGTGTCTGGCTGACGCCAGATATGAAACCTGATCTATGTTAAGCGTGGTTAAAGAGCATGAATTGTATAAAAGCCGCGAAGGCAGATGGACTTTTCCGGCCTTACCTACCCGCTGATATATGCTGCCATTGCAGGGTTGGGCGGAGCTCTTGTCTACGTGGTAATGGGGTCGAAGATACGCCAATGGCTGCATAAAGCGCCGGTACATACGAAATAAAGACCCCTCCTTCAATTTTTGGGCCGAGTTAATTGCGCATTTCTCTGTATGGAATCAAAATGGCGCGGGGAGTGGGATTTGAACCCACGGGTCCTTGCGGACATGGGATTAGCAATCCCACGCCCTACCAGGCTAGGCGACCCCCGCCCGTCGTCATGCAAATGGAATTCACATTATATTAATCATCAGCCGTTAGTTCTTTTTAGCACGAACGCCCATTAATACAGCCCATGACACAACACATGCTGCAATACCCGTGCCTTTTCTCAATTATGCACAGCCGTGCTCAAATTATGCAATTATGCACGCTCGAAAACCGGCCCTATGCAACAAGAGATTCGCTTGTAAAAATTATACGCATTGCGTTAAAAAGATTATAAAATAGTCACGCACCGTTATAGTATCTTTGAATCTTAAGGAAGCAAACGAGCTCTTTAGGCGGGCAATCATCAAGGCGTACTTTGAGCCCCAGCTGCTAAAGATGGACTACCGCAAGTCGACGGTCAAGCACCCCGCGATTGGCGACGACGGCCTGACGGTCGACAGCATTTTGCACCTTTATTTTGACGTCGTCACCGGCAATGACTACCCGGACGGCGACGAGTGGTTTTCAGTCGAGTACATCTTCCCGCACAGCGTCAAGCTGCATGACAGCCTGAAGGGGCCGGACTATTTCACCACGCTGTCCGTGTCAGAGGGCAAGCATTTCTGGCGCCACCGCGAGCTTGTGCGCTTCAAGTACGGCAAGTCAAAAAAGCTGGAAGAGTCGCTTGAATTCCTCGACAAAAAGTACAAGGAGCTGAGCAAGGGCCTGCACGACTCAGGCGTCGTCAACCAGCTAGACTGATGATGATGATGACTTTTTTGCGGGCAGGACCCACTCGTTGTTCTTGTACAAATAGTTGACGCCGTTTACCATCGTGGCGCTCGGGCTCCACTTGAAGGTGGCCTCCTCGTACGAGTACCACACCTCCTCGGCGCCCTTTGGGACCGTCTTTAGCTGCAGGGGCACGATGTCTACTAGGTACTCCAGCTTTTCCACACCCATTTCGTACTGGCGGTCGCCCTTTGACAGGAGCGGGAACACTACTGGAGTTTTTCCGCCCTCAAAGCCGGCAAAGCGGATGTAGGTTTTCACGCCTTTTCGCCCGCGCCTTCTCTTCATGTCCTTGAGCACGCCCTTTACCTTGAACCAGCTGTCCATCGTGAATTCCTGGAAAAAGGGCTCGCCAAACGGGGCAGGAAAGCCTATCTCCACCATCGTGACAAACTGCGGGTCGTCGGCAGGGACCTCCGAGTCTTCCACGCTGTACGACCTTGACAGCGTGTCGTACAGCGTCTCTATCTCCCACGCAGAGGCGCCATAGTATCTGAAAATGGCTGCTGACGACGATGATGGCGGCAGCTGCGGGCTTGCCAACAGCGGCAGATGTGCCTGCGCAACAATTAAGCCTTTGTAGGCGCGGCTAGATGATGGTCGTGAACTTTAAAAGATATACGATGCCCAGGGCCGCGGCATAGGCGGCCATCTGCTTCCACGATATCGGGATGCTTGGCGCCTCCAGCTTGATCTCGTGGTTGTCTATCACGCGGGTGATATAGTCGCGGATCTTTTCGTTCCAGATCTTGTACTCTATCTGGTGCTTTTTCAGGATCTGCTCGACCTCGTAGATGACAGGCGCCCTTGCAGAGCGTATGTGCTGGATGTACTTCCTTGACACCTCGACTTCGGCCTGTATCGCTATGAGCCCCTGCTCGACCGTGAAAAGGCGCACGTGCATCTCCCACGGCTTGGACAGCTTTTTCGCAAGGCCGCAGCCCAGCTGGTTTGGTTTTTTGTTCTCCAGTTTCACGAGCTTGAAGCCTTCCGAGAGGAGGGCGTTGATTATTTCGTCCTTCTTTATCTTTACCATGAGGCTGAGGTGGTCAAGCTCTATTTCCTCCCGCCTGATGAGGTTCTTGATCCCCTTTGCAATGCTTGTCTTTGGGTAAGCTGTAAGGAATTCAGACAATGCGCTTTGTTAGACAGCAATCCAAGAAGGCAATATTAAAACTCTGTGCAAGCATGTATCTCATGATTATCATAATTCGCTTTTCAGGCCGCGCAAATAGATGTCCTGCTCTGGTGCAACTGCCATGTCGCGCCACGACAGCTTTTTGTTCGTCCACTGCACCCTGGCGCCCCTCACCACGGCTGCAGGCGTAGACTCGTCGCTTTCGCCCATTGCCGCCACGCCCATCGTGGCAAGGCCGTCTGCCACGGCCCGGAAGGTCACCCTGAGCACGTTGCCAAAGAGGTCCTTCTTGCCTCGCAGGTCCTCAACCGGCTCAAAGCCGGCGCACGCTATTGCGACCCCGGTGGTGCCTATCCGGGTAGGCATGAGCCGGCTGTCTGCTATCACTATTCCCACCTTTATTCCGAGGTTTGCCAGAAACGCGTCCTTCAGGCCCTCGGCAGAGGCAAACGGGTCGCGCGGGTAGAGGATCGCAAAGCCCTTTGGCACGTTTGACTTGTCTATCCCGGCGTTTGGCGCTATCATGCCGTCCCGTATCGCAAGGAGAAAGCCGGGCACGCCCTTGACTATGTAATCTGATTCCCTCAGCACCAGCTCTGCAAGCTTTGGCTCCATGTGGCATTTTTTTGCAAGCGCCCTTGCCTTTTTGCTCACCCTTATCCTCCTCATGTCGACCACCGAGCCCTCGGCCATCGAGACGAACTTGCTTGACACCACGATTATGTCGCCGTCTTTGTAATCAAAGCCCTGCTGCAGGAGGCTCTCAAACAGGCTAAACTTGCCGCTCTTCCTTGCGACCTTGACTGCCAGTATCTCCAAGCGCAGTGACGATATTCGCACCCGGCTTAATCTTGCTTTCGCGTTTGCCAAAGGTTTTAATCCGCCATCCGCCAAATCCCCGTCAAGTGGTACCGTTTTGGCAGCTATGACGATTACCGAAAAGATACTTGCCCGCGCCGCCGGCAGGCAGAGCGTCTCGCCCGGCGACGTGGTGTTTGCAAAGGTGGACAAGGTCATGATGCACGACGTGTCCGGCCCCGGCGTCATCAAGGTTTTCAGTGAGTGGGAGAAGAAAGGGCTGAAACTGGACAAGATTTGGAACGCCGACAGGGTGTGGGTGACCGAAGATCACTTTGTGCCGGCGGCCGACCGCGTCTCGGCAGAGAACATCATCACGCTTTCCAACTTTACGAAAAAGTACGGGATAAAGAAGCACTTCAAGTACGGCCTCGGCCAGTACGGCATCTGCCACACGCTCTCGCACGAGGAGGCGATGGTCCTGCCGGGAGAGGTGTACGTGGGAGGCGACTCGCACACAAACACGACAGGCGCGATGGGCGCCTTTGCGGCCGGCCTTGGCCACACCGACGTGGCGTACGTGCTCATGAACGGCGAGATATGGTTCAAGGTCCCCGAGACGATGATGTTCAAGGTTGAGGGCAACAAGCCTGACCACATCATGGCAAAGGACATCATACTGAAGGTAATCGGCGAGATCGGCACGGACGGCGCCAACTACAAGACCATGCAGTTTGCAGGCGATGTAGTGAAAAAGCTGTCGATGGAAGAGCGCCTGACGCTTACAAACATGACGACAGAGGCGGGAGCCAAGAACGGCATCATCGAGCCGGACGAGACCACGTACGCGTACCTGCGGGAGCGCACGGACGCGCAGTACTCGCCGGTGCACAGCGACGACAACGTGCAATACTCCGAGACGTTTACCATAGAGATTGAAAAGATGGAGCCCACGATTGCCAAGCCGTTTTCGCCCGGCAACATCTCTGTCGCAAGGGAGCTGCAGGGGACTGAACTTGACAAGGCGTACATCGGCTCGTGCACGGGTGCCAAGCTTGACGACCTGAGAGCGGCTGCCAAGATATTGAAGGGAAAGAAGGTCAAGATCCGTACCGAGGTGCTGCCGGCGGCGCAGTCCATCTACATGAAGGCCATGAAGGAAGGACTGGTAGAGATTTTCATGGAGGCCGGCGCAATCGTCGGCCCGCCTACGTGCGGCGCGTGCTGCGGCGCGCACATGGGAGTGCTTGGCAAGGGCGAGATATGCATAAGCACCACAAACCGCAACTTTCCCGGCAGGATGGGCCACGTCGAGTCGCAGACGTACCTCGCCTCCCCGGTGGTAGTGGCGGCATCAGCAATAACGGGCAGGATAACAGACCCGAGGGACGTGAAAAATTAAGATGATGAACAAGACATTGAGAGGCAGGGTCCACAAGTACGAAAGGGACAACATCGACACGGACGTCATCATACCCGGCCCGTATCTGAAGATCCACGACCACAAGGAACTGGCAAAACACGCGATGGAAGGCATCGACCCCAAGTTCCCTGAAAAGGTCCAGCAAGGAGATTTCCTCGTCACGGGAAGCAACTTTGGCTGCGGCTCCAGCAGGGAGCACGCGCCAATCGCGCTCTCGCAGACGGGCATAAAGGCAATCCTTGCACCGACGTTTGCGAGGATATTCTACAGAAACGCCGTGGACGGCGGGTACCTTCTCCCCATAGAGATAGACGCGGCGACCGTGAAAAAGATCTCTGACAGGGACGAGCTGGAAATCGACCTTGCAAGCAACAGGATTACGAACGTCACAAAGAACGAGCAGTACTCCATGAAGCCGTTTCCAGAGCTTATCGCCAAGATAGTCGAGGCCGGCGGGCTCATGAAGTACAAGCCGTCATGACCAGAAAGGGCAAACTAGAAGAGATCTTTAGCAGGGCGCTCTACGCCGACGACCCCTCCCTCTATTTTGTCAGCTACCGCGACTTTGACAGCATCGTCGAAGTCCCGCTGCAAGAGTTTGTATCCCTTTCTGAAAATTTTTCCGTGATACCGCCAAGCAGGATAGCAAAGGTCAGGCGCGGCGATGAAACGTTGTATGAAAAGAAGTCAGGACTCTAGGACCCATCCTTCGCCAAGCGTCGCCTGCTGGCCAGTTGCAGTCGCGTAGCGCCAGACGTGCACTCCGTTTTCCGCCCTTACTGCTGCCTTGATCTTTGAAAGCGACTCTAGCTCGCTCTCCAAGCCTTCAAGGCCTGCTTTTGTAGAATTGTGGTTATGCTTGCAGAACTGGCAGTGGGGGTCAAGGGTCGCGTACCTGTTGTTGTTATTGCTGCCCGCATCCACCACAGGGTAAGCGCTGCAGGCAAGCGGCTTCAGCGCATATATCCCGCACGCAAAGCCCCCGTGCGGAGAGCGCTTTTCAAGGTCGAGGAACGGGCACAGGTCGCCGTCCTCCTGCTTGCCCATCATCTGGTACGCGATTATTTTTTCAGGGCCGGCCATATCCCCCACCGCAAGCCGGGGCACAATCCTGACCTCTAGTCCCTTCTCCTTTGCAAGTTTTTCCATCTTGCTTTTTTCCTCCGGCAAGAGGAGCACGCCTATCTTGCCAAAGTCAGGAGAAGGGTAGTACTCGCGGTAGATGCAGCAGTCCGAGCAGCCTTGTACGCAGGCAAACTTTGTCTTTTTTACCGGCCGCTGCTTTTTTCTTCCTGCTCTTGTTGTATTATGCATTGCCACTCGACCGAATCCTTGGCAAGCTCGGGCAACTGCAGAAACGCAATGTCGTAGACTGACTTGGCCTTTTTCAGGATCTCTAGGTCAAACTTTTTCATGCTGCCGTCGCGCTCTTTTCTTTTCGGGTTCGTGTTTTCCTTGTAAATGCCAAAGCGCAGCATCGCCTTTTTCTCGTAGCCCGCCTTGAAGCGCTGGTAGTTCTCCGACATCTGGACCTTTTTCACAAAGCCGGTGTTGTCCTTCTTGTAGTCAGAGCCGCCATACAGGATGAACCAGTAGTGGTCGCCGTCTTCCACAAAGCGCAGTTTTATCTGGTCGTCGGGCCACCAGTCGACGGTCTTGTTCCACAGCTTGAAGGCAGGCATCTTGTCCTGGAAAAGCGGAAAGACGTTCATGTAGACGTCGTGGTAGCGGTAGCCGACCCCCATAAAGTCCCGAAACCACGTTATTGCGGGCTTGCCGTTGCTGCTATTACTACTCAAGACATGGTAGCTTGTGCACCGGCCGCTATAAAAGCCAAGGTCTTAGTGCAGTACTTACAGAAGCTTTTTACGTAATCCTTATTATGGTGTTTAATACCTCATCTCCCAATGGCGCCTTACCGTAACAGCGTCAAGATTCTGGGCGACGTGCTCCAGATTACCGAGGAGCATGGCACTGGCGGCGTCAACCTCACATCGCTTCTGAGAAAGGCCAACCTTTCCTACGGAAGGCTGGCGGCGGTTGCAAGCAAGCTAGTCCAGGCCGGCCTTATCCAGGAGCAAGTTCTGGAAGGTCAGAGGATATACGTCATCACCCCGCAGGGCAAGGAATACCTGCACAGGTACAACCAGTTTGCAGAAATGGCAAACTCGTTTGGCTTGAACCTCTAGTCTGGCTCCCTGCAAATATTACTGGAAAAACGCGCTTCTCTTTTTCTCTACTGCAACTTTTCGACTGCTTCAATGTGGCATTCGTGGCCGCGGTGCTCCATGTCGAGCTTTTTTGCCTCCTCGCCGGTTATCGGAAAGCGCTCGTTCATCAGGTGCTCCTCCCCTTCTTTTTCGAGGATCACCTTCTTGCACGTGTCGCAGACAAGCTGCATCGTTATGATGCCCATATGTTTTCTGAACATGCAAAAAGATGCGCAATTGGTATTTAGACTATGCGCCAGAGCACAGGTAGGTTTTTAATAGATAAACGTCTATTTCCGGCCGCTTTATCATATGCAGGCAAACTACCACCAGCAGCTCGACGAAATGGACAAAAAGTTGCTGAACGACATCCAGTGGGTTTTCCCGCTTGCAGACAGGCCTTATCTGGAGATTGCCAAGAACTACAACATCTCTGAAGACGAAGTCATGCAGAGGATAAGCGGATTAAAGGGCATGGGGCTCATACGGCAGATTAACGCCATTTTCGACACAAGACGCCTTGGGTACAAGAGCGCGCTGATCGCGTTTGCAGTTGCGCCCGAGAAACTTGACGCCGTGGCAGAGAAGGTGAACGAGCACCCCGGCGTCAGCCACAACTATGAGCGCAACCACGAGTACAACATGTGGTTCACGCTTGCAGTCCCGCCCGACTCTGACATGAAGGGCGAGCTTGACAGGATGTCCGCGCTTGACGGCGTCGTGAAATACCGGTTGCTTCCGACGCTAAAGATGTACAAGATCGGCGTAAAACTCGACATGGTCAACGGGGACGCGGAAAAACCCAAGCCCACGGACGAGGTCAAGGAGCTGAATCCCGACAGGCTGGAGATAACCGAGCGCGACAAAGAGTTTGTCCGCGAATTGCAAAAGGACCTTCCGGTCGTCAGGGAGCCTTTCAGGGAGATGGCGCAGAACCTCGGGATCACCACCGCAGAATTGTTTTCCAGGGCAAGGGAATACGAAAAGGAAGGCCTGATGCGCAGATTTGCCGCAATACTTCGCCACCGCGACGCCGGCTTTGTCGCAAACGGCATGGTAGTGTGGAACGTGCCGGAGGACAGGGTGGACGATGTCGGTTTCAAGCTTGCCGCGTTTCCGCAGGTGAGCCACTGCTACCGAAGGCCCGTGTACCCGGACTGGAAGTACAACGTGTTTTCGATGGTGCACGCAAGGTCGCTTGAAGCCGCCGAAAAGATGGCAGTCGAGATGTCAGGTCAGATCGGCATAAGCGACTACAAGATCCTATTTAGCTCCCGCGAGTTCAAAAAAGAGCGGGTCAAGTACTTTGTCTAGCTAGGTACTTGCCACAGGCTTGACGTAAAAGTTCTTTTCGTACATCTCTTCCAGCTGCGCGGCTTCAGACGCCGACAGGTACTTGCCGTCTGAAATTGCTGCAAACATCTCTATCTCCTCGATGCTCACCATCGTCGGCAGGACGACAGAGACCTGCGGCTGCGACAGGATGAACTTTATTGCAAGTTCCGTGATGCTCCAGCCCTTGCTGCTTGCAAGCGGCTTCATGTTGTCTATCTTTTGCATGGCCGCCTTGATGAACTCTTGCTTGCGGAAGCTGCGGTGGTCGTTCTTGTCAAATTTCGTGTCGGCAGTCACCTTGCCCGTCAGCAGTCCCGAAGCGTCAGGCACCCGCACCATTATCCCGACGTCGTTCTGCGCCGCTGCCTTCATCAGGTCGCGGCCGGGATCCTGCTCCAGAACGTTGTAGACTGTCTGCACGCACGTGACGTTGCGGTTTGTTATCGAGAACAGCCCCTCGTCGCGCCAGCCGATTGCCGGGCCAAGCGCCACCCCGTGGCTCTTTATAGTGCCCTTTTTCACAAGGTCATCCAGGGACGCAAACAGCTCGTCGTTCTGGATTGCGTCCATCTTGGGGTTGTGCAGGCTGTAAACGTCGACATAATCAGTCTGCAGGCGCTCCAGACTCTTTTTGAGCGCGACCTGCAGGAATTCCGGGTCGTGCTTCTGTGGAAGCTCCTGGTGGCCGACCTGCTCTGCGCCGTACAGGTCATAGCCCCATTTTGTAGAATAGATGACTTCGTTGCGCATGTCCTTGAATGCCTCGCCCATCAGCCTTTCGCTCTTGCCCTTGCCGTACATGTCTGCAGTTTCATAGAAATTGATGCCAAGGTCGTATGCCTTTTTCAGCATGCGTATTGCTTCTGCGTCGTCGATTTTCTTGCCCCACCAGTCAAGGCCGATTGTCCACGCGCCAAAGCCTATCTCGCTTATCTTGAGGCCACTCTTGCCCAATCTTCTGTACTTCATTATTACGCCAGTACCTCCGCCACTTCTCTTGAAATCCTGCCAAACGCCGCGTCGTCTAGCGCGGGCCTGCCCGTCGCTTCAAGGTCGACAGGAATCCAGGACTTGCAGCCGGCCCACTCTTGCTTTGTATCTACATTGATCGGGCTTGAAAGGTTGTAAACTCGCAGCAGTACCACGCTCATTGGTTTCTTGGGGTTGTACGCCATTCGTGCATTAACATAGCTTTCGTTCCATATATGGTATTTCTCTAGCTTTTTCAGGATAGAAGCGTCGCTTACCTCCTTGACCAGCCTGGCCTCTGCATAGCCAGTCAGCAGGTTTGCGCCTGCCGGCGGCTGCTCCTTGAGCACAGCGTCTAATTTGTCAGCGTAATCCTGCTGCAGGTGCTCTTTTGCCTGGTGCTCGTACGTCGGAAACAGCAGGAACCTTTCGTGCTTTACTTCAAAGCCCTGCCGGAATTCAAGTATGCCTCCCTTGCGCAAGAGCACGGTCTGCCTGCCTTCCTGCAGCGCCTTGCAAACCACTGCCCACTCTTTTAGCGCCTGCATCCAAAATCACCCAAGGCTTTTCAGTATGTCCTCCGGCTTTTTGTGCACGCATACTATCATCGGGGTGTCCCGGACGACGTGCCTGCTGACCTGCGTCTCGCGCAGCTGCATTATCAGCTCCTGGAACGCCGGAAGGTCCTGCGTCTCAAACGCAAGCATGAAGTCCTGGTCGTCGATTCCAAACGAGTACGTCGTGTTGAGGCGCACCTGTGGGAACTTGCGGCCCACGGCGATGTGCTCTTCCATCATCTTCTTTCGCTCTTCAAACGGCAGGAGGTACCACTCCCTTGACTTTATGAAAGGATAAACTATAACATATTTCAGCGGCTCCTCGTCTGTCATGAATCCCGGCGTCACCTTGCTTGAATACACGGACGGCCGGCTAGACGACAAAAAGACGTACGACGGAGTCACGTACTTGCCAAACACAGTGGTGTAGATTTTCGACGCAAGGATCTGGGTCTTTTCGATAGAGTCAGAGATCATCCAGACCATCATGTCTGCGTCCTCGCGCAGGCCGACCGTCGAGTAGGTGCGCACCTTCATCTTTGTGTTTGCGACTTCGATAAGGGTCGCAAACTCCTTTGCGGCCTCGTCCTTGCCGATCTCGTTGAGCCAGCGCCACTTGGGGTCGACCTTGAAGAATGTGAAATTGAGATAGTACGTTGTCGGTTGTTGCTGCTGTTGATGCGGCTGTGGTGTAGGAGAAGCAGGAGAAGAGTTGTTGTTTTCTGCCGACAATTTTCAAAAATAATTGTCGGCTTGCCTTATTTAAAACAAAGCTTGGCTTCTTTTACTTGTCGTCTTCTTCGATGCCAAGCCAGCCATAGCCCTTGGCTTCAAGCTCCTCGGACAGCTCTTTTCCGCCCGACTTTATCACCTTGCCCTTTGCCACCACGTGCACGTGGTCGAGCTTTTTCATGTAGCGCAGGATCCTTGCATAGTGCGTGATTACAAGCACGCCGGCGCCAGTGTCTATCAGCTTGTTTATCGCCTCGGCAACCGCCTTGACCGCATCGATGTCAAGCCCCGAGTCCGGCTCGTCGAGTATTGCGATGTTTGGCTTTAGAACCAGCATCTGCATGACTTCCGAGCGCTTTTTCTCTCCGCCGGAAAATCCCTCGTTGAGGTACCGGCCAAGGAAAGACGGGTCGAGGCCCACTGCGTCGAGGTTCCTCTTGACGTACTCGTGGAACTCGCGCACCGTGAGGAACACCTCGCGGTTCTGCTCCTCGCCAAGCGACTTGTTCAGCTGGTTGTAGGCGTTTCGGAGAAAGTGGCTGTAGCCGACGCCCGAAATCTCGGTCGGGTACTGGAACCCAAGGAAGAGGCCCTTTCTGGCGCGAAGATCGGTGGAAAGGTCGTTTATCAGTTCGCCCTTGACTCTTATCTCGCCCGAGTCGAGAGTGTACTTGGGGTGGCCCATTATGGCGTTTGCAAGCGTGCTCTTGCCAGAGCCGTTTGGGCCCATGATGGCGTGGACCTCGCCCTTGTCGATGCTGAGGTTCAGGCCATCGAGAATCTGTTTACCATCAATGCTAACGTGCAAGTCTTTAATTTCGAGGAATGCCATTTTTTCTGTTTCAGCTCTCCTTTATAAGGTATTTAGACTTAACGGCGTTATATTTCTAATCGTGGCCCTGTTGAATCCGCAGGGTGTTCTAAACGGTTGTTGCAAGCTGGTTGGTAATTATGATTTGAATTTCCAATCTCTGTCCGACTTTTCTCATATTGTTAGCATGGCTATTCGAGATGCCAGCAAGAATCTAGTTTCCCTATCCATGACGTTCCAGAGAAATGCAATCCCCTCATAGTTCCCATTGAGCTCTGACTTTTCAGTATACAAACAGCTCGTCAGCGTGCCTTGTTTCAAAATTTTCACCATTTCTTATAATGAAATGTCCCATTACAATCGACGCGAAGCAAATTCAGAAACTGTTTAATAATATTCTCTCGAGTTGAGAGAGATAACAATGACTCTCGCATTCATCTTTGTGAACTGTAACGTGGATGAGGGGAGCACGGCGGAGAGGAACGTAAAGAAGGTCAGGGGCGTGGTCGAGTCTCACGAGACCAGCGGTGCGTACGACATCATACTGAAGGTCAAGGCCGATACAGAGGCGGAGCTCCGGGACATAATCAAGAACATAAGAAAAGTCAGGGGCGTCGGGGCGGCCATAACAAGCATAGTATACGGAAACGATCAAGCGGATTAGACAGAACTTTTTTTAATAAAATATCGCAGAATAAAGAAGAGAGAAGAAAGAGTAGGACGGGTCACTGTACCGTTACAGTGCCTGTCATGAACGGGTGGACTATGCAAAAGTAGTTGTGCTGGCCTTCTCCCACGTCTGACGCCGGAATGCTGTAATCCTTGCCCGGATCCAAGAGGCCCGTGTCAAACAGCTTGCCATAGTCCGCGTCCTCAAAGCCCTTGCCGCTTGTTGCGCTGTGTGGCACATTGTCGTCGTTGGTCCACTTTATCAGCGCGTCTTTCGGGACAGGGGATGCATCTGGGTCGTAGTCAGGCGCACCCTGCGTGGCCGCGCCTGCAAGGATCGAGATTTTAACTATATTAGAGAACTTGGACTCGTCGACCGGTCCAGTAACATTGCCGGTGTTGTTCTTCTGGTCAGCCGATGCCGCAGAAATTGGCTTGTAGTAGGGCGAGTCGCTAAAGTCGCCCAGCTTTGGAGTCGCCTGGACGACCATCCAGTCGTACGTCAGGTAGCCGGTTATTGCGCCGAGGACAAGCAAAACAGGAAAAGCGATTGCTCCGGGTCTTGCCATTTCGTTCGCTACTTGGACAGTACCTATATTAATTTCCTTTGGAATCTCTTGCACTTTATTGCAAACGTGCTTTGGAATGACTTTTATTCCGCCGTCCTATACACGCCACTACAACAACATGGCCAAGAGCGCTGGCAAGTGCGCCGTATGCGGCGCCGACCTCACGTTCAAGTACAGGCCGATGGACGGCTGGAACGTCTCTGGCTTTATCTGTGGCACTTGCTACAGCCAGAAACTGCTTGAACACTATATCGAGCCGGACAGGCGTGGCATCACGAAGAGATAGGATTGTTTATCAGACTCTTTGAGAGTCTATCGAGGTTGACCGAAACCAAGACTATCATTACTGCTATCGTCAGGACCAAAAACAACATCAGCTTAATCAGTCACTCATACAAAGTAAAATAGGCATACGAGAAATATGCAACAGGTATGCCTTCCGAGGCAAGACTTGCAGTGGCAATAGCTGCCGGCCTGGCCGCAGGCGTATCATTCATTGCATTCGTCGCGATAATGTCAGAATCATTAGTTCTGGATGCCCGCCAGGGTACCAGTTTTATCCTCTCGGCAAACGCACTGGGCGAGGTCAAGGAATTTCTGCGGGCATATCCGGACGCCAACGCGACTGTTTATTTCGGCTACAGGTGCGGTGAGTTCTGCCCACCCCCTGTTGTAGAGTACAGCCACATGCAGGATGCCAGGTACGCGGACATCAGGGTACAGATGGATCCAGATGGTATCAAAGCAGTAGGCATACAAGTGCGATGCCTGAAGCTGTAAGACGAAAGCAACCATGTGAGCGTCTCTGGTCTGGCAATAACAGATGTCAGAGGATTCTTGCGAGACAGCCGCTGCCCAAACTAAGCAAAGCCTAAATACTAAATTCCGCTCTTTCTCAGGTATATGCCAACTGGATACATACTCGTGAACTGCACGCTTGGCTCCGAGGAAAAGATCATAAGCGAGATCTCCAAGCTTCCCGACGTCAAAGAGGTCAGGGGCACGTACGGTGTTCATGACATCTTTGTGAAGGTCAAGTCCGACAACACCGAGTCTATGAACCACGTGATCACAAACAAGATCCGCAAGATACCTGGCATCACGTCGACCGTGACCCTCGTGGTAATCGAGGAACAGGGCGGAAAGGGCTAGCTAGCCGCTCTTTAGGTTTTCCTTCTTTTTGTCTTCTGCCTTTACCCTTCTCATCTCAAAGAATATCAGAAAAGTGCACACCACCACGATTCCCCACCCGATCGCGCCTACCACGACATAGTTGTTGTATATCGGGATGAACAGGGCGGCGGTCGCGACTGCGGCGCCGGCCCACCAGATAACCAGCAGCACTGCAAGGTAGCGGTTCATGCTTAGCCCCTCACGTCCTCGTCAAAGCCCTTGAACGACTTTAACACCTTGCCGCAGCGCCGGCAGCGGCAGTATTCCACAAAGTCAAAGTCGTCGTACTTTCTGTACGCAAACGATTCCTCGTGGTCGCAGAACAGCTGGCGCAGTCCGAGCAATGCCAATGCACTGTTGGCGCTGCCCGCTTCATTACCATTTCGATCGATCAGAATTGTTATAGAGGGTGTCCTGCTATGGCAGTCAGGGGCCCGTAGCGTAGTCAGGATATCGCGGCGGTCTTCGGAACCGCAGGCCGTGGGATCGAAGCCCTCCGGGCCCGTTTTAAATTAACGAGAATTTCTGAAACCACAAACATTAAGAAATTAGACTTCATTAACGATTGTTTGAAGATGAGCAAGGAGAAACGACCTGGACTTAAGAAGTATGACGATCGTTTGCCATCATACATTAATGTTGATAGATTAAGACGCGAGCTGGAGAAATTTGATAAGAAAACATTTGATGATAGAATACAAAAAATGGTACAACTTAACCTCATTTTAGGAGAAGAACGTTATATGATGACAGAGTCACTTGCAGTATATTATTTTCAAGAGGCTAAAACATGCTTTATCTTTTCACAATTTGCAGCATCAATAATAATGTGTCAGTTGGTCTGCGAAGAGATGATTAAATCTGTATACAGATCCAGTGGAAATACAAAGATTGTTAACGATTTTAATTTTGCACAATTGATAGACAAGGCAACGGAAGATCAGATAATTCCTCCTCAATTTGCCAAAAGGCTGCATGATATGAGAAAGTTTAGAAACATAATAGAGCATTCTAAAGATTATTCTGACGAACAAATGAGATTATTCTTAGGAAATTACTACGGCATAGCTTTGCAACTCAAGGCAAAGGCAATAGAATCCATGGAATTAGCAGTAATGCTCATGAATTCCTTGAGTTTCGGGTAGCTGCTAACACCCACCATACATTGTATAGATTTAGTTTGTCTTAGGTTTCGCTTATTACTTCTTTGATGACTTTTTGCTGCGGCGGCTGCTACTGCCCTTGCTTACCCACTTGTCGCCGCTTTTCTTGTACTTTTTCTTGACCGCGCTCCACGCGACCTTTTGGGCCACCCCTTCTGCAGTGTCGCTCTTGCTGCGCCTCTTGTTCGGGTTCTTGTATTGCTTCAGGGCGCTGTCGTGCGCCTTTTTAAAAGTGCGCTGGGCTTTTTCCGGGAGAGTGTCTATCTGCTTTTTTGTCCTCTCGGACAGTTTGCCTCTTGGCATATCTGTGTGTACATTTGCGAGAAATAATATTAAAGAGGTTCCTTAATCAAAAGTTTTCCCTGTCCAGCCGGTAGTCGTCCAGCAATTTCTCAATGTTTGTGATCGTCTTGCCCGACAGGTCTGCTATCTCTTGCTTTGCCGGCGGGCTTTCGACGTAGTTTGGTATCCTTGCGCTTATCCTTTCCTGGAACGTGGGTATGTGCTCGTTCTGGTAGAACACGCCGATCGGGATCTTGTCTCCCCACTCGTTTGCCTTTTCAATAACCTTGCCCATCTTTTCATTTATCTCTGCCGGGTCGCGGACTATGCCGTCATAGCCTGTTTCTTCCAGCTTGTAGATGCGAGGCATCACCTTCTTTGTAACTGGGTCGATGTTGTTGCTGCCAGAGAACCATTCCTTGGTGTTGATGTCGTTGTACGTCGGGCATGGCTGAAGGACATCCACGAACGCAAGCCCCTTGTGCTCCACCGCCTTTCTTATCAGGTCCTTCAGGTGGCGCACGTCGTACGAGTAGCCCCGCGCGATGAAGGTAAAGCCGGCGACAAGCGCAAGCGCTATCGGGTTGACAGAGTTGTTGACGTTTGGCTGCGGCAATGATTTTGTCTTCATGCCTAGTTTCAGGGTCGGCGACGCCTGCCCCTTTGTCAGCCCGTAGACGGCGTTGTTGAATATGATGTAGGTCATGTCCACGTTGCGCCTGCCCGCGCTCACAAAATGCCCGGCGCCGATGCCAAGCCCGTCACCGTCGCCTCCTACCGCAATAACCTCAAGGCCAGGGTTTGACAGCTTGGCGCCCTGCGCAAAGGGCATCACCCTGCCGTGCAGCGTGTGGATGCCGTACGTCCGGATAAAGTGCGGCGTCTTGCCCGAGCAGCCGACGCCGGAAAATATCGTGGCCTTGTGCGGCGGCACCTGCATGTCTGCAAGCGCCATCTGGATGGCGTTCAGTATTCCAAAGTCGCCGCAGCCCGGGCACCAGTCGTTGTGGACGTCTGTCTTGTAGTCTGCCAGCTTAAGTGCCATTTTTCAACACCTGCCTCCTTGGAGCCTTGCCGCTGGTTATTCTCTTTACGGCGTTATAAACTTCCTCAAGCGACATCGGCCGGCCGTTGTACTTGACGACGAGGTGGCCCGGCTCTATGCCCGTATGCTGCTTGACTAGCGCGCCCAGCTGCGACGTATAGTTCATCTCAATATCGACAACCACTTTTGCATTTCCTATCATCGACTTGACCAGGTCTGCCGGGAACGGGTTTAGCAGGCGCACCTGCACGAACTTTGTCCTTATCCCTTCTTCAGCCAGCTTTTCCATTACGTCAAGCACCACGCCCTTTGTCGAGCCCCAGCCGATTATCGCTATTTCTGCGTCTTTTTCGCCGTACATCATGGCCTTGTCCTCGTCAGGTATCTCTTTCAGGGCGATCTCCAGCTTGCCCATCCTCTTTTCCACCATCCTGCTGCGCACCTCCGGGTCCTCGGTGATGTGGCCCTCCTCGGTGTGCTCATCGCCGGTGTTCCAGAAAATCGCGCCTTCCGTGCCAAGAGGAATCCTCGGGCTTATCGGGTTGTCGGAAAGCTTGAAGCGCAAATAGTTGCCGGCCGCGCCCCTCTCTGCGTCCGTTATCTTTGTCGCTATTGCGCCCCTCTCTATCTTTACCCGGGCAGGGTCAAAGGCGGGGCACGTGGTGATGCTGTTTGCTATTGCCTTGTCCAGCATGTGGATGACGGGCAGCTGGTACTTTTCTGCAAGGTTGAACGCCTTGACCGTGTCGTAAAAGCTCTCCTCGATGTCTCCTGACGCAAGGACGATCCTTGGAAATTCGCCGTGGCCGGCGTGGATTGCAAACTGCAGGTCTCCCTGCTCGTGCCTCGTGGGGAGGCCGGTGGACGGGCCTGCGCGCTGGTACAGCGAGACGACGACGGGTACCTCGTTGATGCCGGCCCAGCCCATCGCCTCTGCCATCAGCGAAAAGCCGGGGCCAGAGGTCGCAGTGGCAGACCTTGCGCCTGCAAGCGCGCCCCCTATGGCCATAGTGATTGCGGCAATCTCGTCCTCGGTCTGGACCACCACCGTGGATCCTTTCTTGCCCGAGTCGTAAAGCTCGAGGACTTCATTTGATTCGAGAAACTCGCTGTCGTCTGACGCAGGCGTGATTGGGTAGTATGTCTGGAACCGGCAGCCTGCCACCATCTTGCCCAGGGCAGACGACTGGCTGCCCTGCACGGCAATGATGCCGGGCTCCGGCGCCCGGGTAGTAAGCCGGTAGTTAAAGCCGTCCCTTGCAAACTTGCTCTTTGCGTATTCATAGATGTGGTACGCGGCCTTGACGTTGAGCTCTGCCACGCGCTGCTTGGCGTGAAAGATGTGCTTTATTCCCCTTGCAAGGATCTCGATGTCAAATTCCAAAAGCGCCATCGACGCGGCAAGGGCCATCACGTTTGTCATCCTTGCCAGCTTGCTAAGCGACGGGTCGTTCATCTTCTGCGCAAAGTCTTCCAGTAGCTTGAAGTATGGCAGTGGGTAAAGTGTCACGCCGCGTTTTTTTGCGTGCTCTAGCGCACCCTGCACGGTCAGCTCCAGGCCTGCCTTTTCAAGCGTGCCCTGGATGCGGGCCGCAGCATAGTCGTCAACCGTTGGCACCTCGCTCAGTTTAGTCTCGGCGGCGTCTGAATCGTAGAATATTGCGCCGCCGGGAGTCACCTCGTCAAAGTGGCGGAAGACCGTCTCGGCATCAAACGACACCAGTATGTTTATCTCGTCAACCGGCGACCTGATGCGCTTTTCTGCCACGCGCACGGTAAAGTAGCTGTGCTCGCCCTTGATGTTGGAATAGTATTCGCGCTTGCCAAACACGTGGAGGCCCCCCACTGCGCAGGCGCGTGAGAAAATGTTTGCCGCAGAGTCGACGCCGCTTCCCTGGGCTCCGCCGATTACCCAGCTGAGCGAGTTTACTATCATTGCATGAAAATCTGCCCAATGCTTGCTTTTAATGGTTTACAGGTTTTTTATTATAATCACAGGTCAGCCGCCTGTCGCGGCGTCAAGCAGGCAGCAGTCGCAGGTGTCCTTTTTGCCGCAATACGGGCATGCGCACATGCACGCGTCGATGGGGTTGCCACAGTTGTCACACCTGACAACTTCCTCGCTTGCCGTCACTACTGCCTCAACGTGTCCAAAGTTATTATACTTTGTCGCGTTTGGATAAAAACTAAAGTATAGTGTTTCTTGTTTTGTAAGGCACGACGATTATGATGATAGCGCGGCTCAAGGCTACCGCGGCTGTCGCTGCGGCAGCAGTTGTTGCTACAGCAGGAATCATTGTCGTTGCATTCGGAGACATCCCGTACCGCATGCAGGATGGCAAGATTATCAGCATCGCAGGACAGGTGGTGTGCCTCCCGCACAAACAAGGCCTTTTTGGTGGTGCAACTACTGCAGAATGTACCCCAGGATTCAAAGGCTCTGGCGGCAGGCATTATGCGCTGAGCAACATCGAACAACTTTCAGGGGACGAGCCGACACTCTTAAGATCGGAATTCACAAACGCGCAATTCCGGATTTCAGGAGTGTTTTCCTACGGAGCCACCGAACAGTACCGCATCTATGACATAGCAGGAACGATAAAAATCGACTCGGTCCTCCCCATTTCGCCGACTGACAAGCCGTAAAAAAATGGCTTGTGTTATTTTGACTGCATCAGGTTGAGGGCAGAGCCGGCCTTGAACCACTCGATCTGGGCAGAATTGTACGAGTGCTTTAGCTCTATTTCTTCGGTCCTGCCGTCTGCATGGCAGATGATGCATTTTACTGGCTTGCCTGCCTGCATGTCATTCAGGCCGACGATGCTCAGCCGGTCGTCTTCGAGTATCTTGTCATAGTCGACAGGATTGGCAAACGTGAGCGCAAGGACGCCCTGCTTTTTCAGGTTGGTCTCGTGTATCCTTGCAAACGACCTTACGATTACTGCCGCGCAGTTCAGGTAGCGCGGCGTCATGGCCGCGTGCTCCCTGCTGGAACCCTCGCCATAGTTGCTGTCGCCTACTATGATCCACTTGATCCCTTTTGCCTTGTACTCGCGTGCAACGTGCGGGAACGGCTCTACCTGGCCGCTCAGCTGGTTCTTGCCGTTTCCAACCTGGCCGTTGTAAGCGTTGACCGCGCCAAGGAGGAGGTTGTCGCTTATCCTGTCAAGGTGCCCCCGGTATGTCAGCCAGGCGCCCGCAGGCGATATGTGGTCGGTGGTGGTCTTGCCCTTGGTCTTGGCAAGCACCGGCAGCTTTTCAAAATCCCTGCCGTCCCACGGCGCAAACGGCGCAAGCTGTTGCAGCCTGTCGCTTTTTGGGTCGATGACCACTTGTACGCTGTCAGGGTCTGCCGCCGGCGCCACGTAGACGTCCCTGGAGTTCTGAAAGCCGTTCTCTGGGACCTCCGGGGCCTGCCCTGGCGGATGCAGCTTGAATTTTGTGCCGTCAGGCGCCGTCAGTTCGTCGGTTATCGGGTTGAAAGACAGCCTGCCTGCAAGCGCAAGCGCAATGACTAATTCTGGACTGCCGATAAAGTTCATCGTCTCCCGCCTGCCGTCGTTTCTGCCGGGAAAGTTGCGGTTGTACGACGTGACGATTGTGTTTGGCTCGCCCTTTTTGAGCTCCGGCCGGCTCCACTGGCCGATGCACGGGCCGCAGGCGTTTGCAAGCACGTTTGCGCCAATGTCCTGCAACACCTTCATCTGGCCGTCGCGCTCTATGGTCGCGCGGATCATCTCTGATCCGGGCGTCACCTGCAGCGACACTGGCGTTTTCATCCCGTGCTCCTTTGCCTGCTTTGCAATGTCGGCAGCGCGTGACATGTCCTCGTACGAAGAGTTGGTGCAGCTTCCAATCAGCGCGACAGAGATGCTGTCAAGGTAGTTGTTCTTTTTCACGTCCTGCGCCATCTGGGATATCGGCCTTGCGAGGTCGGGCGTGTGCGGACCCACGATGTGCGGCTCCAGCTTTGACAAGTCGATTTCTATCACTTGGTCAAAGTATTTTGCGGGGTCCCTTTCGACCTCCGGGTCCTCTGTCAACAGCGCCCTGTGCTTGTTTGCAAGGTCGGCTAGTGCGCCACGGTTTGTGGCGCGAAGGTACGTCTCCATGCGCTCGTCGTACGCAAACACCGAGCAAGTGGCGCCGATCTCTGCGCCCATGTTGGTTATCGTCGCCTTGCCCGTGCAGCTGATGGACCTTGCTCCGGGCCCGAAATACTCGATTATCGCGTTCGTGCCGCCTGACACCGTCAATTTTGATGCGACGTACAGTATGATGTCCTTTGGCGCGGCCCAGCCGTTCAGCTCGCCTTTCAGGTACACGCCGATGCGCTTTGGGTACAGCAGTTCCCACGGCATGCCTGCCATCACCTCCGCCGCATCGAGGCCGCCGACCCCTATTGCGACCATGCCAAGGCCGCCGGCGTTTGGCGTGTGCGAGTCGGTCCCTATCATGAGGCCGCCGGGAAACGCATAGTTCTCAAGCACGACCTGGTGGATGATGCCGGCGCCCGGCTTCCAAAAGCCGATGCCGTATTTCCTGCACGCAGATTCTAGGAACTGGAACACTTCGTTGTTCTGGATGATTGCAAACCTCGTGTCTGTGGCGCTGTCGACCTTGGCCTGGATGAGGTGGTCGCAGTGCACAGTAGTTGGAAGTTTTACGCGCTTCAAGCCTGCCTGCGCAAACTGGAGAATTGTCATCTGGCCGGTGACGTCCTGCAGCGCCACCCTGTCAGGGTTCAGGAAAACATAGCTCTTGCCCCTCTCTGGTTCATAGACATCGCTGCCGTCAAGGTGACCCACCAGGATTTTCTCGGCAAGCGTGAGCGGCCTGTTGTTGGTTATTTTACGGAATTTTGCAACATTTGCTTCAAGCTTGTCGTACACCCGGCTGACAAGCTCGGGCGTCGTCTCTATCTTCACTGCCTCTTCTGACAACAAGTGTGTGTGCTACCAATAGAAAACCGGCAATTTTGGCTATATCTCTTTTGCGTCCCCAGCATCGTTTAATTTATTACAAAGCCAGCATGCTATTGAAAAGCAGTAGCCGTTGGTCAACAAGTTCGTCTTTGCCATCGCAGGCATTGTCATAGTGATGGCGGTGCTGATTGCCATACCAAACATCAGCCAGCAGCCTGCAGCGCAGGACATCACCATCGAGTACAACAGGCAGCACCTGACAAAGACAGAGGGAGGCGGCCTGCTCGTCACAACGCAGCTAGAAACGCTGACCATAGACAAGGACGGCTCTGCCACGTACACAAACACTGACCCGCGCCAAAAGAACATGCCGGTGCCACAGCGGTTTTCGCTCAACAGGGACGAGTTTACCAGGATAAAGGGGCTGGTGCTTGAAACGGGCTTTATGGACATACCAAAGACCGACTATCCCCAGTCGCAAAACGCAAGCAACAACTTTGTCAGCTACACGCTTTCAGTAAAAACCCCGGACAGGCAAAAGACGATCAGCTGGGTCGAGCCGGACGCGTACGACGGCACGATCCCGTCGCTAATAACACAAGTAGGCACCCAGCTTGACGGAATAATCGCAAGCAAGACGTAAAAAACAACTAGCACTGGCTAGCTAAAACAATATCTATATAACGCATTTTAGCGAATTGCAGTCGTAATAAAATATGACCATTTCGCTTGTCGCAAGCGAGCCGGGCGCAAAGGGCATCAAGGTGGTCGATGCCGCCGGCGAGAGCGCCAAGGCGGTTCGCGGCACCACCCTTCTAAAGCGCGGCTTTGCACACATGCAAAAGCACGGCGTAGTCATGGACGTGACGAGCGTCGAGCAGGCGCAGATAGCAGAAGAAGCTGGCGCGGTCGCGGTTATGGTGCTTGACAAGCTGCCGTACGACGTGAGAAAGGCAGGAGGCGTCGCAAGGACGGCAAGCATCAAGGTAATTGAGGAGATAATGGACGCAGTCACGATCCCGATAATGGCCAAGTGCAGGATCGGCCACATCGACGAGGCAAAGGTGCTAGAAGTCACGGGTGTCGACATGATTGACGAAAGCGAAGTATTGACGCCGGCAGACGAGGAGCGCCACATCTGGAAGTGGGATTTTACCACCCCGTTTGTAAACGGCGGCAAGAACCTCGGCGAGGCCCTGCGCAGGATTGAAGAGGGCGCGGCCATGATACGCACAAAGGGTGAGCCGGGCACCGGCAACGTGGCGGAGGCAGTCACGCACATACGCATGGTAAACAACGAGATCCGCAGGATAAGGTCGCACTACCTCGACGACGACAAGCAAGAATTGATGAAGGCGGCGCGCGAGCTAAAGGTGTCGTTTGCCATAGTCGAAGAGACGGCAAGGCTCGGCAGGCTCCCCGTCGTGAACTTTGCGGCAGGCGGAATAACGACTCCGGCTGACGCGGCGTTTCTGATGAACCTTGGATGCGACGGCGTGTTTGTAGGATCAGGAATATTCAAGTCGGACGACCCGGCTCAGCGCGCACGCGCAGTAGTGCTTGCAACGACGTTCTACGACGACGCCAAGATAGTCAAGGAGGCGCAAAAGATGGTCGACGAGAAAAAGTCGCTGCTTGGCCTTGACACGAAGAATCTAGAGCTTCGCATGCAGGAGAGGGGGCAGTCGGCTTGAGCAAGAATAATAATGTCACGATAGGCGTCCTTGGCTTTCAGGGCGACATCGAGGAAAACGTCGCTGCAACCAGGCAGGCGCTTGATGAATTAAAGATAGACGGCAAGATACAGCTTGTAAGGTACGCCGAAGACGTGGAGAAAATCGACGCGCTGATACTGCCTGGAGGAGAGAGCACGGTGCAGAGCTCGCTTGCGGCAATCCAGCGCTCGCTTCCGGCGCTGAAAAAGCGCATTGCAGAAGGCATGCCAGTGCTCGGCACGTGCGCGGGCATGATAATGCTGTCCAAGAGGGCGTTTGATCACGTCGTTGGCGAGACCAAGCAGAAAACGATTGGCAATCTCGACATCGTGATAGAGCGCAACGCGTTTGGCAGGCAGAACGACTCTTTTGAGACGGACCTGAAAATGGACATGCTCGGCAAGGACGCGTTCAGGGGCGTCTTTATCAGGGCGCCGGCCGTAAGCGAGGTCGGCAAGGACGTCGAAGTAATCGCAAGGCACGCAGGCAAGATAGTCGCGGTGAAGCAAAAGAACATCATCGGCACCTCGTTCCATCCCGAGCTTGCAGGCGACGCAAGGATGCACAAGCAGATAGTCAAGATGGCCGTCGAGTTCAAGCGCGGCAAGTAAAAAAAAGTCTCGTTGTAAATCTTGTATGCACAAAATGCGGATTAGGGTAAAAAATACTAGGTTAGCTGGCCCGACCAAGAGCATCGCGGCAGAAGAATAACAACAACACTACCACCATCAAGACCGTTTAAATATTAGGCTGGCCTAACTGCGGCCCGCATGAACAATAAAGAGTCGAGCACCAGAACAAGATCTTCTTCTTCCTCCTCCCTTTTGAAAAATGAGGAACAGCCGCAGGATTCCGACGTAACCATATTCATTTGCGAAAACACCAACGGAATACTGGACCCCATGGAACAGATGACGTACGCGCTAAACGAGACCCAGATCAGGTACGGATCGGTCGTCGTGCTCAAAAACGCGCCATAGAGACGTGTGCAGTGCTAGCAACTTGGAGGCATGAAATAAGCACATGGCGTCAAAGCACATCATTCAGGAGGACAAGGCAGACGAGGTCAAGGCATTGATTGCAAGATACGTCCTCTTGAAAATCGAGCAAAAAAAGATAGAAGCAAAATTGAGCGAGATTACCCGTTTTTACGACGAGGAGTCGCTCAGGACGATATTTGAGCCAATCGGCGATTCTATGATGGGAATAATCGGGCTGGAACTGCCAAGAAAGAAGGAAAACCCTGCTGCCTCTGCCGATGTAGAGCAAAAAGGTTCGCAGCAGCAGTAAGAGACCCGTATTCGTACACAAAAGCGCCATATCAACGCCAGATAGACCCGCAAAGGGCTGACTTTGCGCAACACTTTTTTTCATTATTCTTTATACTGCACGTAAAAGTCTCGGCCATCAACCAAGACAATTTTCTCAACAATTTGAAACAAGAACCATATTTTGCGATCAATAAACTTCTTAGTTAACACTAATATATAATAAGAATTCGTTAGGACAGCCTAATTTTGTGTAAAATTGTTAAATACGAGAAAGTTTACTGAATTAATGTCATGGGCAAGAAGGCATTAGAAATTGCAGGACCGGGCGTAGACGGAACAATCGCCATGCTCCACAAGGCATACGCGTTTGAAATGTCGACCTTTCACTACTTTCAGTACGTGGCCAACAACATTGAAGGCCTTGGAGTCCTGCACGAGAACTTTTTCGAAGATAGGGCAAAGGAAGAGCTGGGACATGCGCAAGAAGTCAACGAAAGGCTGATGGAACTGGGGACAAACCCCACGGACGATCCTGCAAGGTGGGAGCAGGAAAGCGGGGTAGGCAAGCTGGAGCCAAAGAGGTACCTTTCTCTGAGAAGCGCAGTCGAAAAAGCGCTTGAATTTGAACGGGCGGCAATCGGGTTGTACAACGACTTGGCAAACGCCACAAAAGACAAGGATCACGGGACGTACGAGCTTGCGCTAGAGCTGTTGAAGGACGAGCTGGAAGACGAGCAGACTATGGAAGATATACTGGCGAGGCTCGAAATACAGGATAAAAAGTAAAAGGGTGCTGCTACTGCTACTACTTCTTTAGCAGGCCCTTTCTCTTCTTTTTTCTTTTTACCACGAAAACGCTATTTCTAGGCAACAGCTTTGCCTTCAGGAGCTTTGTGCCGCATGCAGGGCATTGACCTTCAATAACGGCCCTTTTGTTTGCAAGCCTTAGATACTTGCCATCAACAATGTCGACGTTTTGTTTGCAATTTGTGCAGTACGTCTGCCTTGCGACCATCGTCATGCCTTTTTCTGTTACCTGCCGTGATGATGGCCATGATGGCGTTTCTTGTTTTCCTTGTTCCCTTTTTCTTCTTCTTTCTTTTCGCGCTTGTCGTATTCCCTGTTTTTGAATTCAAGTTCGCCCAGCTTGAACCCCAATTCTTTTGCGTGCTTCGTTATTTCTGAAACGTTCTTCAGGACGATCGATTCGTCTTCTTCGTCGATGTACATTTCTAGTTCTACTTTCACGACAGGACGCAAGCTCATTTTCTGATATTTATTTCATCATGAAGAGAAGCCGACTTTATGCATGAACATGCGTAAACCTGCCACAATAAAAGAACTAACAGCAGCAGAATCTACAACTACGCTGGTTCTGTTGAATCTTCGGGTGTTGGAATTGGGTGTTGAATTTTGGGTGGGCGGGAACCAGCGATACCATCTTTTTCCATCAAATGCGTAAACCTTGTTGTCATTGGTATCAAATCGCGCCTCGACTAGCTTCTTTGTAAAACAGATATGATCTTTCAATTCCTCGTAGATTAAAGGCGCGTTGCAGCTTGAACATCGTACGATATTATTTTCATTCATTTTCATCAGCGTTCCCCTCTGATTCTAAATCCTCTTTTCTGAGACCCGCGATAGCCGTCAAATCGTTAAACTTGTCAGCTAGTCCGCGAATCTGCTGATTAGCCAAGTCCTTGTAGGTGTCAAAATAGATGGAGCCTAGTTCCTTGTCAAATTCCCAGTATGCTTGCGTAACCCTCTCGTCGGTGTCGTGCTTTGACCTTTCGATTTTAATCGCATAGTGTTCTAATTGGCCGAGCTTGTACGTTTCTGTAGCCATGTGTTTGAGAATACTCCTAGGCAAAACGACCTCATACTTCAGTAAGGCAACGCTCTTGTTATTTGCGATGCCCGAACCATCTTCCTCGATCTCGATCTCTTCTGTATAGAATATGATCCTGCATGTATCCAGCCCGAAATGAACGATAGCTCCGTCTGCGTAAACTGTAGCGAAATTGACAGCCTTTCTATATTCACGCTTGGCCTCGGTCAAGAAACCTCGTCCTCTTTTATTGTTGGCTCAACGATGCCCTTGTCTTGTGGAGCAATCGGAATGTAGATGCCGTCATCGCGTACAATCAGATCAACCTTGTCGCCCTTTTTCAAGCCAAATCCTTCCAGTACTGGCTTTGGAACCACTATGACAGAACTGCTACCCACTGAGGTAACAGTCACGGTATATTTCACTGGCATATACAGCACTTAGTATGCAGACTATAATATATGTATTATGATACAACATAATCTTTATATTAATCATAGTATGATAATACTAATGACCATACTAATGCAACCACAAAAATCCGCATACGATTCGCAAGCACGGATGAAGAGAGGGCTGGAGCTGCTTGAAAGCAATAGCAAGAATATAGTCGAAAACCAAGACGGGAGCTTTCAGGTGCCTTCTCAGATGGGCTCCATGAGCTATGAAGTCAGGCTCATAGGCCAAAGCTGGGTCTGTACCTGCCCCGATTTTGAATACCGACAGGTGGAAGCCTGCAAACATATTTTCGCTGTACGCATGATGATAGCCACAAAGACGTACCTGCGCGACGAACCAAAGCCGAAAGTGTTTGCGGAAGATGCTATTCCATGCGATCGCTGCGGTTCCATCCGTACAATCAGGTACGGCCAGTCAAGCGGCAAACAGGTTTTCAAGTGCAAGGACTGCCAACACAAATTCACCGAGCCATCATTGCTCAAGAAAGCGAAATTCAGTCCAGAGCTAGTAACCCTGACTCTGGACTTGTACTTTTCGGGGCTATCACTAAGAAAGATTGCACGCAACCTGTCTGACCACTTTAGAATCGACATAAACTATTCCACAATCTACACTTGGATTCAGAAGTACATCCCGATAATAACAGAGTACGTAAACAGCCTAGCGCCTCAATTATCAACGACATGGCACGCTGACGAGGTTTTCATAAGGACAAGAGACGGAAATGTTATGCAGCACGGGTACAGCATGGGCTTTCTCTGGAACATCATGGACAGGGAAACGCGCTTTTTGATAGCGTCAAAGCTGACCGAGAAAAGAGATGTGGTTGCTGCAATAGATGCCTTCAAAGAAGCTGCCAAGAACGCTCACGGCATAACGCCTGAGAAGGTGCATACTGACGCGCTAAGGCACTATCATTCAGGCGTGAAGGTGTTTCCAAACGCAGAGCGCGTACAGAGCGGCATACGGAAAAAGACTGCCAACAATAACAGGATTGAAAGGATGAATGGCACTGTACGGGAAAGGACAAAGGTACTGCGTGGCCTAAAGACGGTTGAAACGCCGATTATTGACGGGCAGAGAATACAGTACAATTTCGTAAAGCCACATATAGCACTAGACGGAAAAACGCCGGGACAGGTCGCGGGTCTAGATGTCAATGGATGGAAAGAACTGTTGGGAAGAGCCGTGAGAGGTTCAAACGGTTTATGATGTAAAGGAGACGAAATCTAGGTGCATTGGGCCTTGGTTTTTCTATTTATTTCTTTTAATTCCTCACGTATCTTCTTTCTCAATTCATCCTTATCCTTGATTTCCTTACTATGGGCAACTAGACGCATTATTGTATTGAAGGTCAAATAGCAAATTTCGAACACCATTCCTTCTACAACATTATCTACACCTTCATGAACTATGTCTGATCGTATATCATAATACGATTCAACCTTTTCGTGGATAGCTCGCCTATATTCAGGCTTAATCTGTAACATTGCGCACATTCCATTGGCAATGTTTCCCGACTTGTCTTTCTCACATCTTCTCAATAGACAAGATTCTAATGCAATAACAAAACTGACAAAAGTATTGCGGAGCAAACGCTCATTCATCCCTGAACCAAAAAATATTATCGATGTCAATATGCTATTTTCCATCTGGCTTCTAGAATCTTCAGGTGTTGCCAGAATCGCACTCACTCTTTCAAAGTGAAAGTCAAGCATTTTCTGATACTTGGTCGAATCAAGCTCGTACCCTCTATGAGCTCCTTTTCTGCTCGAAGAAAAGAAGAATTTTTGATTATCATCATCAATAATTACGGTCGCAGTGAGTCCAGTATTGGTTATGCCTTCAATTCCAATGAACATCTTGTAAAAGAAAGGATCGTTCTCAGATAACCCTGCTAGATAGAATCTCAGAACATTCAGTGCTTTCTCAATCTCATCCTCGGAGACTTCTTCAGCTGTCTTTTCGTCATCAGCTTCAACATCGATAACAGCTATCGCACATTTTGTAAATTTGTCTTTTAGCATACATTCGAATAAATTTAGATCATCGGGAGTTGTTGCCATTAGTTTACTAAAGGCTTTCTGAGCTAGAGTGTCTTCAGGTATTTGTGAATGCGATCTAACGAAAGTTACGTTGCCTACTTGTAATCTGTCAATTTTCATATCTAAACCACTTATGGCCGTATAGAATCTTCTTTTCAACAATGCGGGTTTCTATGAGGTGCTATTTAACAGCGAGCTCTTGGGAGAGGGGGTTGCCTGCCACCCAAAATTCAACACCCAATTCCAACACCCGAAGATTCAACAGAACCACTACGCTTGTATTTGTAGTCCACTGGAAACGCGCACACATGCGAGTATAAAAGAGAAGTGGTGCGGGGGGTGGGATTTGAACCCACGAATCCCTAAGGAACAGGGTTGTAGGGGCTAATGCATACCCATTCTAAGCCCTGCGCCGTTGACCGGGCTTGGCGACCCCCGCGCGCGCACCTGCACAAGCGGGCAGCAGCCAAATTTATCTATTGTCACATTGCATCCTCTGCGGATGCATCAGCAAAGAGCAAGACTATTTGGTACAAACGGGGTGCGAGGCGTTTGGGGCAAGGATTTCACAAGCGACCTTGTCATTGATCTGACGTACGCTATTGCCACGTATTACAAAAAGGGCCCCATAGTGGTCGGGTACGACGGACGCAGGTCCAGCCCGGCGGTTTCAAGGCTGGTGCGCGCGACGCTCAACTCGGCAGGCCTTGACGTTGCCGACGCGGGGCTGGTCCCGACTCCGTGCCTGCAGCATGCCGCAAAGAGGCTCGGCTACAACGGAGGCATCATGATTACGGCGTCGCACAACCCGCCAGAGTACAACGGCATCAAGCCTGCGGCATCAGACGGCGTGGAGATATCGCGGGAAGACGAGCTGGCAGTCGAGGACATTTATCATTCGAAAAAGTTTGCGACGACGGCAGGGCACGGCCGCCAGTACGTGGACGACAGCGTCATTCCCGCATACATGGAAAAGGTGCTGTCACTTGTCGACGCCGACAGGATTCGCGCCAGGAACTTTACAGTGGCAATGGACACAGGAAACGGCGCGCAGGCTGTCGTCGCCCCGATAATCGCAAAAAAGCTTGGCTGCAAAGTACTAGTCATCAACGGAGACATCGACGGCGACTTTCCCGGCAGGGGATCAGAGCCCACGCCGGACAACCTGGGCGTGCTAGCAGAGGCCGTCAGAAACGGCAGGGCGGACTTTGGCGTCGCGTTTGACGGCGACGGCGACAGGAGCATCTTTTGCGACGATAGGGGAAGCATCTACTGGGGCGACAAGACCGGCTCGCTCTTGGCAAAGAACCTGCTTGCGCAGAGGCACAAAGGCGCCGAGATAGTCTGCCCGGTAAACACGTCGATGGTGCTCTCAAAGGTCGCAGAAGAGGCGGGGCTGAAGGTCGTGCACACCAAGGTCGGGAGCGTCGAGGTGTCAAGGGAGATGGTAAGGCGCAAGGCGCCGATGGGCCTTGAGGAAAACGGCGGTTTCATGTACGGGCCGATAAACGAGGTGAGGGACGGCGCCATGACGGCGGCGCTCGTGCTTGACATGCTTGCAGCTGCCGGCGAGTCGTTTTCGCAGCTCGTGGAAAAGCTTCCAAGGACGTTCCAGCTAAAGACAAAGTTCGTGTGCAGCTCCCGCGAGGTTGTCGAGAAGGTGGTACAAGCGTGCATGGAGCACGGAAGCCCAAAGAGGATAGAGACTATGGACGGGGTCAAGATATGGATCGACGACGAGACGTGGCTTATGGTGAGGCCAAGTGGCACGGAGCCTTTGATACGCATGTACGCCGAGTCGACAGACAGGGCGCTCCTTGACTCCAAGGTAGACGAATATTCGAGGATCGTGAGGTCGAAAATGGCACAATGAGCGTATTGACAACGTTTTTAATACGCCTTTGAATCAACTAGAAAGCAATCGGATGATCCCATAGGGTGATATCATGAGCAAACCATATTTCGTAAAATTTGAAGTTTCAAAAGACCTGGCCAACGCGGCCTACGAGGCTGTGCGCGTGGCAAAGCAGAGCGGCAAGGTCCGCAAGGGCACGAACGAGACGACCAAGGCAATCGAGCGCGGAATTTCCAAGCTCGTAGTCATTGCCGAGGACGTCGAGCCGCCAGAGGTGGTGGCGCACCTGCCGATACTCTGCGAAGAGAGGAACGCTTCCTACATATTTGTCCCAAGCAAGCAGCAGCTTGGCATGTCGCTTGGCATCGACGTCGGATCCGCCGCCGCCACAATCGTAGAGGCAGGCGAGGCCCAGCACATCGTCGAGCAGGTAGTCAACTCCATCGCAGGTTTGAAGGCAAAGAAGGAGTAGAAACGGCGAGAGGCAGGTGCCAGATAAATTATGAGCAGCAAGGCAGCTGAAGAAAAGGTCGTCCCCGCCGAGGTCATCCAGATCGTCGGCAGGACGGGCATTGCAGGCGAGGTCATACAGGTAAGAGTCAAGGTTCTCGAGGGCAAGGACAGGGGCCGCATCCTGACAAGAAACGTCAAGGGCGCAGTCAGGATGAAGGACATCCTCATGCTGAGGGAAACCGAGCGCGAGGCTCGCAAAATAAGGTGATAATATAGAAATGAGCAAGCAAGCAACATCTCTTCGCAACTGCTTCTTCTGCGGTCGCCACATAACGGCAGGTCACGGCATCATGCTGGTCAGAAACGACGGCCAGGTGCAGTGGACGTGCTCCAGCAAGTGCAAGAAGAACCTGCGCCTGCTAAAGCGCGATCCGAGAAGGCTAAAGTGGACCAGCAAGTACGTCAAGGGCGGCCTGCGCACAAAGAAGTGAGATTTTTAGATGGCAGTCGAGCAGACACTCATAGTTGTCAAGCCAGACGGCTTTAGGCGCAGCCTGACCGGCAAGGTCCTGGCCCGCTTTGAGGAAAAGGGCTTTGTGATAAAGAACCTGAAATACTACAACTTTACAAAGGAAAAGGCGCAAGAGTTTTACTCTGTCCACAAGGACAAGCCGTTCTTTGGCGACCTCGTGTCGTTCATATCCTCCGGCCCGGTGGTCGCCTGCATTCTTGAAGGCAACAACGCGGTCGCCACGACAAGGATAATGATAGGGGCGACCAAGTCGTTTGAGGCGGCGCCCGGGACTATCAGGGGCGACTTTGGCCTCGGCTTTACCGACAACATCATCCACGCTTCCGACTCGCCTGAAAGCTTCATAAAAGAGTCGCGAGTCATTTTCGGCTAGCGACCCTTGGAACTTAGGCAGCCAGTAGTAGTAGTTCTAGGCCATGCAGACTCGGGCAAGACGTCCCTACTGGACAAGATACGCGGGACAGCCGTCCAGGCCCGCGAGGTCGGAGGCATTACCCAGCACATCGGCGCAAGCTTTTTTCCTATTGACACCATAAAAGAAGTCACAGGCCCCCTTTACGACAGGCTTGCCAAGTCAGAAACCCCGATACCAGGCCTGCTTGTGATAGACACGCCGGGTCACGAGGTTTTTGCAAACCTGCGCATGAGGGGAGGGTCGGCGGCAGACATTGCAATCGTTGTCGCGGACGTGAACAAGGGCTTTGAGGCGCAGACGATAGAGAGCATCGAGATCCTCAAAAAGCGCAGGGTGCCCTTTGTAGTCGCTCTAAACAAGGTGGACAGGGTGACCGGCTGGCGCCCCTTCTCAAGGTTCATTTCCGAGGAGGCAAAAAAGCAGAGCGCTGACGTCCAGACGATGCTTGACGAAAAGATCTACACCGTTGTCGGCTCGCTGTCGAGGCTCGGGTTCCCCTCAGAGGCGTTCTGGCGCGTCAAGGACTTTACCAAGGAAATAGCCATAGTCCCGGTGAGCGCAAGGACGGGGGTCGGCATACCCGAGCTCCTGGCTGTCCTTGTTGGCCTCACGCAGCAGTTCATGGGCAAGAGGCTAGAGCGCCACGAAGGCGCGGCGCGGGGACTCGTGCTTGAGATAAACGAGGAGCCCGGCCTTGGGCCTTCTGCAAACATCATACTTCTTGACGGCACGCTCAAGCAGGGCGACAGCATAATAGTCGCCAAGAGGGACAGCGCGGTGCAGACGCGCGTAAAGGCGCTGCTGCTGCCCAAGCCTCTTGACGAGATGCGCGACCCGCGTGACAAGTTCAAGCCGGTCAGCGAGGTGACAGCGGCAGCAGGATTAAAGGTCACGTCGCCGGACCTCGAAGGCGTGCTTGCCGGAAGCCCGCTCTACGTGTTTGACAAGGCCAAGGGCGAGGACGAGCTGGAACGGCTAAGGTCAATCGTGGAAGGCGAGATCAAGAACGCGATCGTCAGCACCGAGACTTCGGGCGTCATACTAAAGTGCGACACAATAGGCTCCCTTGAGGCGATAATCGACCTCCTGAAAAAAGAGAGCATCCCAATAAGGACAGCCGACATTGGCAGCATCACAAGGCGCGACATAATAGAAGCATCTGCCGTCAGGGAGAGCGACCGCTACCACGGAGTCGTGCTCGGCTTTAACGTCAAGGTCCTTGATGACGCAGAACGCGAGGCTCAGGACAGGAGCGTCAAGATATTCAACGAGCGCATAATCTACAACCTCGTCCGGAGCTACGTCGACTGGGTCACGTACCAGAAGGAGCACGAAGAGTCGATACTGTTCAACGAGATCCCGCCCATCTGCAGGTTCCAGTTCATGAAGGGCTTTGTGTTCCGCAGAAACGACCCGGCGGTGTTTGGCGCCGAGATCCAGGTGGGCAAGCTCAGGCAGAAGGTGCAGGTGATAAACGTCGAGGGGAGGAAGGTGGGGACCGTGCACCAGATCCAGGACAGCGGAAAATCGATGGAGGAAGCCACGACCGGAATGCAGGTGGCAGTTTCGCTTAAAGAGCCCACCATAGGCAGGCAGATTAATGAAGGAGACGTTTTCTACACGGACATCAACAGCCACAACGCCAAGCAGCTGGCAGAACGCTTTAACCACAGGCTCAACGATCAGGAAAAGGAAGTATTCAATCTGATAGTTGCGCTAAAGAGAAAAGAGGACCCGGCGTTCGGGTACCTTTGACCTCACTTTATTATTGGTATTTCTGGAGCAGCCCTTCGAGCCCCTTTTCGCCCACGGCGCCGACAGCCCTGTCGATGGCCTTGCCGTTCATGAAGACGATGAACGTCGGGATAGCATAGACATCGTATCTCATGGCCACGCCCTGGTTATCGTCGACGTTCAGCCTGCCAAAGGTGACCTTGTCGCCGTACTTTTTGGCCAGCTTGTCAAATATCGGCAGCATGAACTGGCATGGGCCGCACCATGTAGCCCAAAAGTCCACGAGGACAGGCTTGCTGCCGTTTATGGTCTCTTCAAAGTTCTTTTCCGCAAGCTCTAGAAGGTTCACGTTTGAGGCGTGCTTTTCGCTCATCTAAGGGAAATTTCCCATGCTCGTTATTTAAGATTTCTTGATGGTTACTACTTGCGCCGCCTTGACGCAATGACCCATGCTATGGCGGCCCCTCCCGAAAGCCCGCCTGCCAAGCCAAGGATTGCCACAGTTTCAATCACGGGCTTGACATTTGCGACAGTCAGCACAGTGCTTGCAGTGCCTTCGTTTCCTGCCATATCCAGTGCGGCAAGCTTTACCTCGTATTTGCCATCTGGAAGGCCGGTCGTGTCAAGCTCGTACTCGACAAGGCCGGTGACGTTGACTTGCATTCTGTCGCCCACGGACAGCATTGCAGACTTCAAGTTTTCGTCCTGCACCCCTAGCGCGACCTTTGTGGTGCCCCGAATGTCGCCTCCGCTCACTCCCACGGACGCCTTTGGCGGCGTGTTGTCCACCACCAGGTCCCACGTCCTTGTCGCCTTGTTGCCCGGCACGTCCTTTGAGGAAATTGTAAAGTTGTATCGGCCGTCGGCAAGCGCAGTCGAGTTGAACGCCATTGACGAGTGGGGATCATAGACGGCAGGCTTGGCGTCTGGCATCCTCACAGTGACTTTGCCCGCCACGCCGTTTGCGTCGGTGACGTTCCAGGCAAGGGTTGCCTGCTTTGATACTATCACTAGCTTGTCGGCGGCTATTGCTTCGGTACTGTTGCCATTGTTGCTGTTGCTGCCATCATTGCGCACGAAAAGCTCTGCGGCAGGGGGCGTCCTGTCCACCGTGAACTGCCAAGAGCTTGACGCTGAGTTGCCCACAGTGTCTTTGGACTCGACCGTCAGAAGGTGCGGGCCCTCGGCAAGCGTACCCCCTTCAATCCTCACCTGACTGCCGCCGGAAGAAGGCCCGGGCCTGCCGTCCACAGAATATGACAGCCCTGCGGGGTTGCTGTCGTCTATTGTTATCGGGACCATTACCGTCGTGCCGGTGACAAATTCAGGCACCTTGGCAGTCAGTTTTGGAGGCGTAGTGTCCGGGAGGAGGGTTGAGAATTTCGCCTCCACCGAAAGCGGCTCGTAGAGGCTCTCGCCGTGGAACAGCGTGTTGTGCACAAGGAGCGAATAGGTGCCGGTTGCGTTCACCGGCACGTGCAGCACGGTCGAACGCTCGCCGGCGTTCTGGCTGAAAAAGAACGCGCCGCCCTCGCTGACGGCAGAGGTCCCAAGCCAGTCGTTGCTCGGCCAGTTGGCAAACTCTTGGAACACGCCTGCCGGCACGCTTGAAGCCACCATGCGGCCGTCAGGGCCGTACGCCATGGCGTTTATGCTTGTCGAGTTGTGCGGCCAGGACACCTTCAGGGTCATTGCCGTCACAGTCGGGTCGGTGACGGTGAAGTAGTACGAGCGCCAGTCGCCGGCGGCATAGCGCGACACCATATCCGAGAGGCCGCCCACGTAGCCGTTTGGCCTAAGGCCAAGAGACCCCTCGATCTCATTTGCTCCTTGCTTCTGTACGGGGCCAGGCGGCGACATCACCACGGGCACATCCTTTGGCACGGGCTTTGTGGCGACGATATAGCTTACAGGCATGACCACGTTATGACCGGACCCTTTTGCCATTATCTCGCCATAGTATACGCCGGACAGAGTATCGTTGCGCACGGCTATAGTGGCGTTCACCTTGGCAGTTCCTTCCGGCGGGACAGTGACAAGGCTCTTGCCAAGCTGTATGTCAGGGTTTGGCATGCGCTTGTACAGTTCCACCGTAAGCGTGTAGTTCATCGAAGTCGTGTTGATGAGCCTGTCGCCGCTCCAGAACGAGAATACCGTGGGCACAGGGTAGACACCCACGACAGGCGTCCCGGTGAACTTGTCCTTCGGGTCGCCTATGCGCATCTCCTGGGTGGTGCCCCACGCGCCCCCCCTGTTTATCATCTCTATCTCGCTGTAGGAGACTTTGCCGTCCCCGTTGGCGTCATGCCAGTCATAGCCGTAGACGGAGGCGATGCGCAGGTTGTCTGCAAACCGTTCCGTCTGGTTCATAAAGCTGGAAAACGGAAAGTTGACCCGGGCAACCATCAGGTCAGAATCAGGGAGCTTTTTGCCTCCTGCCAGTTTTTCAAGGTCATAGTAGTTGGGCTCGTAGCCGAATGTTTTGTTGCTGTGTGTCGGGTCCATCTTGAACAGCTTTGTCGCGTTCTTGACTTCATAGCGCGCCACCAGCTTTTCAATCGTGCTTGAAAGCTCGACCTTCAGCTCTTCTTTCTTTGACGGGTTTTCAATAACGATTTCCGTTGACGCCTTTTTCCCTTGCTCTACAGGGCCGGCAAACCAGCGCGTCTCTCGGGCCCCGCCTATTTCAGGAATCGTTCCGGGAATCTGGACGGGATAGCCGTTGTTGATTATGCCAAGTGTCGGCGCGTACGTCAAGATCGACGGCCTGAGCGAGTCGATTATCGTCTTGGCGGTGTCGTCCGTGTAGACAGAGAATAATCCAGAATCGCCCCGGGCAAGCCGGACTGCGGCAAGCGCGTCGACCCTGCCGGACCCCTGCACGAACGGGTCGTTCTTCAGGTCCTTTGCAGTCGACATCAGGATGCTCTTGACGGCAAACGGGTCCGGCGCCTTGCCCGTCTCCTTCATCTCCTGCACAACAAGCGCGGCGGCGCCGGCGACCATCGGGGCTGCCATGCTGGTTCCGCCAAAGAGCGCAAAGGCTCCGTCGTCGTTGGGGTCGCCCTGTTTCGAGTCAAGGTTCTTCAGTGTCACGTCGGTCGGCGTAAAGCCGTACGAGCCGACTGCCAGCAGCTCCGGCTTGGGGTCCCCAAGCAGGCTTGGGCCCCTGCTTGAAAACTCGGCGACGTCGTCATAGCTTGCAGTGGACGGGCCAAAGCGGGTGATGTTGGCAAACGGCCCGTACTGCAGGTGCACGTTGTTCGTAGTCGCCCCCACAGAGATGGCAAGCGGGGAAGTGTTTGGCGCGCCCACGCTCCCGTAGCCCAGCCCGTTGTTGCCCACGCTGTCCACGACAAGGGTCCCGGGGTAGTCCTTGGCAAGCGCGTGGGGCACCATGAGGAGCGACGAAAAGACGCTCAGTATGTCGTAGCCGGGGCCGTATTTGAGCAACGGAAAGTTGGAGATGCCCCAGCTGTTGCTCATGATGTCGGCCTTGTGGTCGCCGGTGTAGGCCCACCTCCCGTCGTCTTTCAGGTCAAAGCCGGAGGCCCACAGCCAGCCATAGAGCGCGTCGCCCATCCACAGAGACTTTACAGGTATTATCGTGGCACCCGGCGCCATGCCTGCAAGTGTGTAGCGGGTAGAGTTGTTGTAAATGTCATATTGTGTATGCCCCCTTGAAGCGACCGTCGCCGCTGTGCCCGTCCCATGGCCGGCAAAGTCGAACATCAGGCCGAAATAGTTCCCCTCGGGGTCCATCGGCTCCAGCAGTTTTGCCGAGATCACGCCCGAAACGCCCGCCTTGTCCGCCACCACAACCTGCGTCTTGTTGTCAGTCACGCGCCAGATGTCAAGCACCCTTGCTCCGGCAACGCCGGCGGAATAGTCGGGGGCGCCGTCGCTGTTGTAGTCGTATGTCAGAAACTCGTTTCCGTCTCCAAGCTTGAACGGCTTTTCGTCCGTAAAGTCAAAGGTGGGCTGGGCCGGCATCAGGTAGTTGGTCTGCGGAAACGCGCCGGCAATGCCTAGCGTAAAGTAGTACCAGCCGTACGACATGTCTGCGACTATGGTGTCGTACACGCCCGGCTCCGTGCTGTCCACCACGAGCACAGGTATGAGCACGAGCGATATCGTGCCAAGCTTCATGGTAGCCTGGTACACGACGCCAAAGTGGTAGACCCCGCTCATCGAGCGGATATAGTCGGTCGAGCTCTTGCCTATCTTCCAGTCGACGTTTGCAGTGCCGCTGAGCACCGGCGCGCCAAAGGTAGGGAACAGCATGTTGTAGACAGGTATCTCGCCCTCCGACGTTTTCAGGTAGACGCCTGTGTCGTTGACATAAGTGTACGAAGTCACGTTCTCCGGCAGTTGCACCTTGCCGTTTTTGCCGGTGGTGGTGTAGTTCATTATCACGCCGGTCTTTTGGTCGATGTTGGCAACGTATTTCGCCTTTGTGAGAACGAGGCCCTGCCCGTCAGCGTCAAGCATTATCGGGATCCCCTTTGCGTCCCTTGCAACCGCGTCCCGCATGTCAGGGTTGGAAAAGTCCGAGCCAGTGTCAACTATGGCGACCTTGACTCCCTTGCCTGTTGCGTTGTACAGCGACGCGGCGCGGTCGGCGCCGATTATCGACGCGCCAGAGAGCCGGCCGGAAGCGCCGTTGCCCGCAGGGTTGTTGCTGTTGTTGTCGTCGGCAGACAGTGAGTCAAATGCAAGAGGCATGTCGGTTGCGTAGGTAAAGCCGCCTTGCGCAAGCGGGCTCTTGGAAAAAGCCACGCCAAGGAACGGCCCCTGTACCGGGCTTCCGCCCATCCCCACCACGTGCGCGGCGGCAAGCGCCCGCGAGTCGCCGGGGCCAAGCACGAGCGTCCTGCCGACATCGCCGTTGTACTGCAGGCTGCCAAGGTTTATCGAGCCAAAATCAGACCTTATCGCGCTTTTTGGCACGCGGTGGCCAAAGATGTTTGCAGTGTCCGCAGCAGCGGCAGCAGGCGCCTGCGCCGGAAGCGAGGTCAGGGGCCGGGACTCTGATACCCCTCCTGAGAGAACCTGATCCCTGCTTGGCGTAAGCGAGTACGCAGGCGCGACAAAAGCCGATGCTACAATGGCAAGAAGCAGAAACGCTGTTAGACGGATCAAATATTATGATGTACGAGAACGACCTTCTTGGTTATTACGATTTCGACTCAAAAAGGTAAAGAGTTTAAAAAATTATTTCAACAGGTCGTCGTACTTGCCGACGTTGATGTCAGGGTAGACTTCTTTTGCCGGCTTGCCTTCCACCTTGACGCCCATGCTGACGCACGAGCCGATCACTTCCTTGGCGGCGCCCTTGATGTCCTTGGCGTACGAGCCTTCGATCTTCATCTTGGCGATTTTCGCCGCTGACGCCATCGAGAGGTCGCCTGCATAATCCTTGCCTGCCGTGCCGGAGCCCTTTGGTATGCCGGCTTCCTTGGCCACAAGAGCGGCTGTGGGAGGGATGCCTACTTCGACCGTGAACTTTTTCGTCTCGGCATCCACTTCGACCTTTACGGGCACCTTCATGCCGGGGAAATCCTTGGTCTTTTCGTTAATGGTATTGACCACCTGCAGGACGTTTACGCCCATCGGCCCCAGTGCCGGGCCAAGTGGCGGGCCTGCGTTGGCCTCTCCGCCGCTGACGAGCGCGGAAATAGACTTTTTATCGCCCATACTACTCTCTACGCATGCGGGTGTGTTTACCCAAATTATAATCGTTCCTGTTGCCCTCTCGTGCGCCTTTTTGACAGATTTTTAAACCCGTGCATTGTAAAAAGTGGCGATCATATGGCAGCGGAGCGGCAGCCCACCGAAGGCGTAGGTTCGCTTTTCTTCGAGCTCGCAGGCGACTTACGCCTCTCCATGCTGTCAAGGCTGAGCGAAAAAGACTATCGGCTGTCGCAGCTTGCGTCAGAGCTTGATGCTACCATGCAGGAGGCCCACAGGAACATGACGCGGCTGATAGAGTCCGGGCTCGTGTCAAAGGGCAGGGAGGGCGAACTCGTGCTCACCGCGTACGGCAGGACCGTGGTTTCACTGGTGCCAAGCTACGATTTTCTCTACAGGCACCGCGACTTTTTTGCAGACCACAGCCTCGGCGACTTGCCGCCCAAGTTCGTCCAGCGCCTCGGCTCGTTTCGCGGCTGCGAGATGGTGCACGGCGTGATGGCGATACTCCAGCGCTGGAAGACGCTGTACAGCAGCTCTGACACTTTTATCAAGGAGATAATGGCTCAGGTGCCGCTGGACCTCATCGAGACGATAAGCGCAAGGGTCGACGAGGGTGTGAAATTCTCGTACATATTTGCTTCAAACGCCGTGGTGCCAAAGGGCAGAACGCAGCTTCTCCAGAAGGTCGGCTGGCGCAACTTTATCAACAAGGGCTTGGTCGAGCGCAGGATGCTCCCCGACGTCAAGGTGATGACCATATTCAACGAAAAGCAGGGGTGCGTCATGTTCCCGAACCAAAAGGGCGAGCCGGATCTGAACGTCATGTTCTATGGAGAAAGCGCGGAATTCCTGGAATGGTGCAACGACTTTTTCAACCACCAGTGGAGCAGCGCCGACGCGTTTGACGAGGGAAAATTAAAGCACGAAGTGTAAAAAGTGTGCGCCTGCACGGCAAGCAGAAAATCAAGTACAAGTTTTTATACACCGGAACCAAAGACTGCTTATGCCAAAAGCCTTCGTTCTCATGAACGCCGAGCTCGGAAGCGAGGACTCACTGGTAAGCGAGCTGAAAAAGATGGAAGGCGTCAAGGAGGTCTATCAGGTGTACGGCGTTTATGACATCGTGGCCCAAGTCGAGGCCGACGCAATGGAGAAAGTGAAAGAGACCATAACATGGAAGCTGCGCAAGCTCAACGGAGTAAAGTCGACGCTTACCATGATAGTCATGGAGTGAAAAACTGGCGGGGTGCGAGAGGCAGTTTGGGACTTTTTGGCAAGAAAAAAGAAGAACAGGCTGGCGGAACTTTCAAGTGCCAGTACTGCGACATGAAGTTTGACGACAAGGAGCGCATGAAGCGCCACATGAAAAAAGCGCACAGCGAAAAAGGCGGCGGGGACATGCCAAACATGAACCCGTTTGGATTCAGCTAGCTAAAGACTTAATTCCCGTAGGTTTGTGGTAAAGGTAACGCGCTAGAATATGTTTCCAATCCATGATGACGCCGAGAGGATACATGGCAGACCGTGGCTCAACTACACCCTGATGGGGATCAACATTGCAGTATTCATCTGGCAGGCGTCGGTGACAAGCTTTTTCACCGACGAGCGGGCCTTGACAGAGATGTTTTTGATGTACGGAACCGTGCCGGACAGGCTGTTCTCGGAATGGCCGGGAAGCGCCTTTACAGTCGTGACTTCGATGTTCATGCACGGAGGCATCGCCCACATCATCGGCAACATGGTGTTCCTGTGGGTATTTGGCGACAACATAGAGGACAAGTTCGGGCGCGTAAAATACATCCTGCTCTACATCGGCTGGGGCTTTGCGGCCGCGCTCTTGCACAGCGCAGCCGCCGTGTCCACGGGCGACGGGGCGATACCGGCAGTAGGGGCGTCAGGCGCAATATCAGGAGTGCTTGGCGCGTACATGGTCATGTTCCCCAGGGCAAGGATCTACACCATAATCACGGCATTTTTCATCTACACGGTGCGCATACCCGTGCTGGTCTACATACCGTTCTGGTTTGCGCTGCAGCTGATATTTGGAGTCATTGGCCAGTTTGGACCGTTTGGCGACTCGGGCGTCGCGTACCTTGCGCACGTCGGCGGCTTTATCGCCGGCGCGGTGACTGGCGTTTTTGGAAGGAACTTTATCCTGCCCAAGCTAGCAAGCCTTGCCGGCAAGGGCACCACGTACAAGCCGCCGGTGAAAAAAGTGCGCCCCAAGATAGAGGACGTCGTGAGCGAGACGCCGCCCGAGGTCATAGAGGGCCCCGGCTATTACGAGATAATCGCAGAGATAAAGGGCGTCGCCGACGCCTCTGCAATCCACGCCACGTACGAGCAAGAGTCAAAGCTTGTTCGGATCACTGCAAACGGGTCGCGCAGGTACGAGATGGCCGCAAAACTCCCGGACACGGCGGCCGGCGCAACCGTCGAGTCCGTACAGTACCTCAACGGCATTGCCAGGATAAGGCTTGCCAAGATACCATCATGATCCGAATATCGTCGCAAGGCTAAAATATCCGCCAAAGGTGAAATTATTTTGCCTATTTTAGGAGGAATATGAAAAATGTCAATACAACAAGCTTCAGCAGGCGGAATGCCAGTACTGATTTTGAAAGAGGGAGCGTCCCAGACGAAGGGTCGCGACGCCCAGAAGAATAACATCACGGCGGCAAAACTCATCGCGGAGGTAGTCAGGACCTCGCTTGGCCCACGCGGCATGGACAAGATGCTAGTGGACAGCCTCGGAGACGTCACCATCACCAACGACGGCGCCACCATCTTGAAGGAGATCGACGTGCAGCACCCGGCGGCAAAGATGATGGTCGAGATAAGCAAGGCTACAGACAACGAGGTCGGCGACGGCACAACCTCGGTGGTCGTGCTTGCAGGCGCCCTCATTGAAAAGGCAGAAGAGCTCATCAACAAGGACGTCCACCCGACAATAATCGTAGATGGCTACCGCAAGAGCGCGGCCAAGACCATCGAAGTCCTCAACAGCATCGCGCAAAAGATCGAGGGCAACGAGAAGGACGAGCTTGCCAGGATTGCAAGGACATCGATGCAGACCAAGATAGTGTCGAGGGAGGCTGACGACCTTGCCGCAATAGTGGTAAACGCGGCGCTCTCCGTGGCGGAAAAGACCGACGGCGGATTCAGGATGGACGTTGACGACATCAAGGTGGAAAAGAAGGCGGGAGGCTCCATCCGCGACACCAAGATGATAAAAGGCATCGTGCTTGACAAGGAAGTAGTGCATGGCGGCATGCCAAAGCGCGTCGAGAAGGCCAAGATTGCGCTGATAAACGCCGCGCTGGAGATTGAAAAGACCGAGTTTGACGCCAAGATAAACATCAGCTCGCCAGACCAGATGAAGATGTTCCTTGAGGAGGAAAACAAGATGCTCAAGGACATGGTCGACAAGGTGGTCAAGGCAGGCGCAAACGTGGTTGTCTGCCAGAAGGGAATCGACGACATCGCCCAGCACTACCTTGCAAAGGCAGGCGTCCTCACTGTAAGGCGCGTGAAGGAAAGCGACATGACGAAAATGTCCCGCGCGACAGGCGCAAGGATCGTCAACAACCTTGACGACCTGACGTCAAAGGACCTTGGCTCTGCCGAGCTTGTGGAGGAGCGCAAGGTAGAGACGGACAAGTGGGTGTTCATCGAAGGGTGCAAGCACCCCAAGTCCGTGACGATCCTCATCCGCGGAGGCTCGCAACGCGTTGTAGACGAGGCCGACAGGTCGGTCCACGACGCGCTCATGGTTGCCAAGGACGTCCTTGAAAAGCCGGCCATCGTGGCAGGCGGAGGCGCTCCAGAGGCCTATGCAGCAGCAAGGCTTCGCGAGTGGGCCAGCACGCTCTCTGGCAGGGAGCAGCTTGCCGCAGAGAAATTTGCGGAGGCGCTTGAAGTAATACCGCTTGCGCTTGCCGAGAACGCCGGCATGGACCCGATTGACACGCTGACTGAACTTCGCGCCAAGCAGAGCAAGGGAAGCAAGTGGACCGGCGTAGATGCAAGGAACGCCAAGGTCGCTGACATGTCAAAACTCGATGTCGTCGAGCCGCTTGCTGTCAAGGAGCAGATAATCAAGTCTGCGACAGAGGCCGCGTCTATGATCCTCAGGATCGATGACGTGATCGCCTCAAGCAAGTCGGGAGGCGCGCCGGCTATGCCGCCGGGAGGAGGCATGGGTGGCGGCATGGGCGGAATGGGCATGGACATGTAATAGTGTCCGGCCCCACCCCACTACTACTACACTTCTTCTTTCTTTTTCATTTCCGCTTCAATGACTTCTCTGACCCACTGCCCTGTTGTTTCTTCTTCCATCTTTTGCAGTCTTTGCAAATAGTCCTGCCACGAAATGCCGCCGTATGCCTCCACCCAAGAATCATAGTGGCTCTTCAGTTGCTCAAGAGCCTTTGCATGGTACCTGCAGTATTTTCTGCCGTCGCCAGACTCCCTTGCGCAGGCGGCGCACTTTTTCATTGCAAAGTTTATTTATCGACCCGACTTTAAGGGTTGCAATAGATATGTCTCTGTTTGCCGGCGCTTCAAAGGTTGCCGCAATTGTGGCGGCCGGATACATCATCGCGTTCTTTGTGCTCTCGTCAGGCGTGGTAAACGCCGTGACGGAGGGCTCGAGAGTGGCGGCGTTTATCGTGCCGTCAAGGTCGATTCAGACGCCGGGCGAAACTGCCGCAATAACCCTGATACTTGTGATAGGGCTTGCAGGCATGTTTATGCTCCACAGGGCGGGCAAGTCTGCAGGGGCAAGGGCGCAAAAGGTCATGCTTGCTGGCGGCCTTGGCATCGTCGCAGTGGCGCTGATGATAGGCTACCTGCTAGTCAACGTAAAGCTGTAATTTCAAAGGAAAGCGACGTCCCTTCAGGAATCTTTTCATGCTCCAGCACTTGTACGATTATCTCGTTTTCGACGCGGTTGACTTGCAGGCGTGACGCGCTCTTTTTCTGCAACAGGCGCCGGCTTGCCGGCGACTGCTTCCACCCGCCTTCCTTGCGGAAGCGGAGCATGCTGGTCGCAAGCACTGGCACGCCAAGCGACACTCCCTGCCTCACGAGCAGCATCAGGAGTACCGACAGTAGGTGGTTGATGTTGCCGCCCGCCCCTCTTTCGCTGCTATGGCTCCTGTAGTAGCTGCCGTAGTACATCGTGTAAAAGCTGTTTATCGAGTCAAAGATGACAAGGGAGCACTTCTTCTTTTTTTCATCTTCTTCCATCTTTGCCAGGACATCCTTTAGCATCCCGATGAACCTGCCCTCTGAAGGCAGGTAGACGTCTACGCCCTGCGCCTTTACGATGCCGGCCTTCAGGTACGCGGAAAACGTGGTATCAAGGTCGAAATAGACCACGTTGTTTCCCTGCCCGGCGAGCATCGAGGTGCAGCACAGCTTGGCGTACGGGTCGCTGAAAAGGAGTGTGTTGAGGCCCTTTTTGCTCAACATGCGGGCAAGATTATATGCGCCCAATTGCAAAAACCTATCGAGGAAGGAGAATATAACAATGACAGTGGCCCCGGACGCGCCCGACTTGAGGACGGACTTTCCGATAACAAAGAAGATGATATACATGAACAACGGAGCAGTGGCACCGACACCGCTTGCCGTGGTCAAGGCCACGACGGACTTTATGGTAAAGTGCGCCGACGAGGGACCGGACGCGCAGGCGACTTCCGACTATATCACTTTGCTGCTGAAAGAATTGAGGACGCGGGTGGCGCACCTGATAAACTGCGAGCCGGAAGAAGTGGTCCTTACCCAGAGCACAACGGAGGGCATCAACATCGTCGCAAACGGGATTTCGTGGCAAAAAGGCGACACGATAATCGCAAGGGGAGGCAAGCACGAGCACCCTGCCAACTATTTGCCCTGGCTGCGCCTGTCGCAACAAAGAGGCATGGTATTGAAAGAGCTTGCGATAGACGAAAACGGCTTTTTCGATCTGGATGAACTGGAAAAAGCCGCCAGGAAAAGCAGGCTTGTCACGATGAGCCACGCGCTGTACAACACGGGCGCGATTATGCCACTTGAAGAGGTCGGCAGGATAACAGAGGAAAACAACGCCCTGTTTTGCGTGGACGCTGCGCAGACTGCCGGCACAATCAGGATAGACGTCAAAAAGATCGGCTGCCACTTTATGGCGTTTCCCGGCTTCAAGTGGCTCTGCGGGCCGATGGGCATGGGAATATTGTATTGCAGCAAAAAGGCCGCAGAGATGCTAGAGCCGCCCTCGATTGGAGGCGAGTCGGCCATGGTTTCAGGCAACAACAGCAGCATTATCGCCATCAGGGGTATGCCTCACCGGCTGCAGACAGGTTTTAGAAACTATCCTGGCGCGGCTGGCCTTGAAGCAGCTCTGCGCTACATCCTTCGCGTCGGCATCGACAACATACGCTCTGCGAACATGAAGGTTGCAGAGGCCCTGCGGCAAGAGCTCGGCAGGATCGAGGGCGTCACGCTGCACGGGCCGCAAGACGTGAGCAAGCGCACGTCCATAGTCACGTTTTCGGTGCCAAAGGACCCTTCGATGATAGTGAGGAAGCTGGAAGAAGAAAGCGGAACGGTGCTTGCCGAGCGCGAGGTTGCAGGTGGAAGAAAGATAATCAGGGCCGCGCCCCACTTTTTCAACACAGAGGCCCAGGCCGCAACAATTGCGGCCCAGATAAAGGCGCTGCTGTTGCAGTAGCTATTACTTTTTCTTCTCGCCCTGGCCCTCTATCACTATCATGGTCAGGGTGGAGCGCACCTTGTCTATCTTTCGGACGTGCCAAGTGATGGTTTCACGCAGCTTGTCCATGCTATCAGAGCGTATCTTGGCGATGATGTCATACACGCCATACACGCCGCTCACCTCCACTGCTTCCGGCAGCTTTTTCAGGTCCCTTATGATGTCTTCTTCAGAACCAAGGTCGCAGTTGATAAGGACGTATGCTGTTGGCATGCATTCCTTGCGTGTCCCAAGTTATTAAACAAACCGCGGGCAGCATGAGAAGGGTTCTTTGCTGCTTATTAACCAGGGCTTGCGAGGAAAAGGCGTAGTGAAGATGATGGAGGTAATTGACCTCACGATGAGGGTGTCACCGGTAACCAAGGTGTTTCCCGGCTCGCCGCAGCCGACGTTTGTCGCATGGTCCAGGTTTGACGTGCACGGCTATGATTCGGAGGTGGTGCACATGAGCACCCACACCGGCACGCACATGGACGCGCCCTCGCATTTTGCGCCCGGCAAGCAGGCGATAGACGGCATTTCCGCGTCAAGGCTGGTTTCGCAAGCGGTGTTGATAAAAGTGCCAAAAAAGGCAGACCAGCTCATCGAGATCGCCGACATCTCAGAGGAGGTCAGGCAGGGTGACACGGTGGTGTTTGCCACAGGCTGGGAGCGGCAATACAAAAACAGCCATTACATGACGAAAAACCCGGGCCTGTCAGGCAAGGCTGCGGCGTACCTTGCAAAGAACAAAGTTAATGCGGTGGCAATAGACGGCCCGAGCATCGACGCCGGCTTTGACGGAAAATTCACGGCGCACAACATCCTCCTGCAGGCAGGCGTGCTTGCCGTCGAGAACCTCTGCAACCTTGACAAGATAGGAAAAAAGAAGAGGTTCACGCTGGTTGTAGCGCCGTTAAAGCTGGCGGGCGCATCGGGCTCGCCCGTGAGGGCGCTTGCGCTCCTCCTTCCCTAGTTGCCGACTATACCCTGCGCGACAAGGATGGAATAGCAGCCGAGGCCACACTCTTCGCAGAGCGGCTTTTGCGCCTTTGGATCCGCGCTTCCGATGCAGCAGGGCATCTTTATGCGCCCCATGTGGTCAAACGACATGATGGCCCACGACGGGCAGTCCACGGGGGTCGTCCCGATGCCGCCCCAGTTGCCCTTCATGAGAGAGATCTGCTTTGGCGAGTTTATCACAAAGTCGGGGTACTTTTTCTTGAGCGCGATTATCTTGTCCACCACTTCGCTGCGCTTTTCTCCAAAGGGCATGAACAGAGGGTCGCCCTTTGCAAACGGCGTGTGGAACTGGAACCCTATCTTGTTCACCTTTCCGCGCCACTCCTCCGTCAGGTCTTCCACGGTCATGTAGTTCTGCGAGTTTATCGTCATGGTGATCCAGATGTCCTTCCACGCCGGCTTGCCCCGCCTGTCTGGCCCGGCTACGTAGTCGAGGATGTTCTGCCTCGTCTTGGCGTACGAGCCCTTGCCGCGTATCATGTCGTGGATCTTTTCCGTCCCGTCCATCGAGACCCAGTAGAAATAGAGGTTCTCAAAGCGCTTTAGCGGGAAGGTGGCGTTTGTCACAACGCAGACGCGGTGCGGCATCTCTTCGCAGAAGGTCTGGATGACGTCGGGGCGCATGGTAGGCTCGCCCCCGACAAGGGTCACGACAAAGAGGTGGTTCTTGTTTATCTTTTCCTTGATTATCTTGCGCCAGTCCTCAGCGGTGAGGTCCTCGCCCTCCTTGCGGTTGAGCCACCAGTAGCAGTGCGTGCAGTGCAAATTGCAGATGTTGTTGACGTCTACAGAGCCGTACATCGGCTGCTTGCTCTTGAAGAGGCGATAAGCGATGATCTTTTTGAAAATGCTGATGTAAAAGGGCATCTCGCGGGCAAGGTCAGTAATGCCCCTGCCGTAGACTAGGTCTACCATTATAGGTGTATCAGGAGCGTCACAATTAAAGGTGCTGGTCCTTGTTGAAATACCATTAAATTAAGCCCAGCGCAAGCGTTACGTGCGGGTGTGGGCCCGTAGCTCAGCCAGGTAGAGTACCGGACTTTTAACTTTCTACAAAAGAAAGAAATCCGGTTGTCTCGGGTTCGAATCCCGACGGGCCCGCTTTTTGTCTGGTTCTACTGTTAGCCAGTTGCCGAACGAGAAGAAGCAGCGGCGAATCCTAAATAGTGCAAGAAGCACTCGCGGAGGTAGACCCACCCGATGCCGGTGACTCTCAAGACAGTCCAAGCCAAGGTTGACACCGCGGTCAGGAATAGGACAAATGCAAAGCTGATCCACGATTTCGATGCCTTCATGGACCACAATCTCGCTTCAGAGAGTTACCGGAAAAACAACCTGAAGGCAGTGACGTATTTTACAGCTTGGCTGTCCAAGACAAGCAAGAGCAAGACGCTCCTTAGCATCAAAGATCAGGAGGATATCTTGAACTTCCTGAAGCAGTACAGGGGCTCGCCAGATGAAGAGGCATGGAAAACGACGTACAACGACTATTTGAACAGGTTAAAGCACTTCTTCCGCTGGCTGCACAACGTCAAGATACCCGGCAAGCGACCCGATGAGGTGCCAATCGAAGACTGGAAAACACCCGAGTTTTGCAAGATAAAGAAGATGCGTACAAAGCGCAAAAGCACATACGCCATAAACGAAACTTGGAAAAGAGAAGAAGTGTTGGTAATTCTACCGTACGAACCTTTAGCACGCAACAAAGCGGCCATCGCTATGCTCTGGGATATGGACGGTAGGAACCACGAGCTCTGCAAAATGATGAACAAGCACGTCCAGTACTTTCAGAAACATGCACGAGCAGAGATCCCAAGCAACACCAAGACGGGAGGCGGGCCCGTACTTCTTAGAATGTCGTTCCCCTACCTCCTCGCATGGAAGAATGAGCACCCATTCAAGGATGACCCTAACGCGCCGCTTCTCTGCAACATGAAGCGCGGTGGGACACTTGGAGACCCTCTTGACCCGGACTATCTCTGGAAAATCACCAACAACTTGAGAAAGAGCATCAAGGCCATGCTCGCCGCAGGCAAGATTAAGGATGAAAAAGAAGTCCAAAAGCTTGAACTTCTCTTGAAAACGAAAAGGTGGAATCCGTATTGTTTCCGTCATTCAGCAATCCGTCATGACGCCACATACCTGCCCTCGTACGCTCTTACTCAAAAGGTCAGATGGGTTCCAAATAGCAAGCAGGCAGGCCGCTATATGGCAATGACGCTGAGCGAAGAGGTAGAGAAAGCAATCCTTGTCCACGATGGCATTATTACAGAAGAAGATGAGCCTGCTCCCCTCAATCGCCCATGTCCACGGTGCGAGACTGTAAACGCGCTTGAGTTCAGGCAATGCCAGAAGTGCGGATATGCACTGACTAGACAGGCGCTTGAAGAGCAGATGGCAGAAGAGAACAACCTGAAAGAGGAGGTGGCACAGCTTAAGGAGACTGTCACGAAGAACAATCAAGAGATGCTCGCCACATTCATGCAGATGTGGGTACAGTACGTCGCACCTGTCAAAGGTAAAGAGCTGCTCATTGGCAAGATGCCGCTGCTGACACCTTGTCAATCGACAGTGACGGGAGCAGAAGCAAGAAAGACAGTGAGCTAGCTAGCCTTCTTTCTCTTTTTCTGTTTTGACAGTCGCGCAGCCCTTGTTCTTTGACATGAACCACGCTTTCTCATTGCGAGAGAGCACAAGAGTCGTTAGACCACTTCTTTCAACTTTATAAAACAAGATGTACGTCAGGTACGCGCCAAGTTCGATATTTTGCGCTTTCGCTTGCTTTTGTAATCGACGCAGGTACGCAACAGGCAGACACAGTTCATTCACAGAAAGGTACGCAAGGGATTCTTGTGGCTTCCTTGAATCTTTGTCGCGAACGAGCCTCGCATAGCGTTTTTCAGAACGCGAAAGCTTTGCACTCTCTTCTTCCTGCTCATCTTGCTCCATGGCGCTCTCCATCGACCTATCGACAACAGTATCAGGCCCAACTTCGACATATTCCTCAATATTGGCAGTCGTCGAAGCAGGCCCTCCGCTAGCCTCTTCTTTTCGCTCTTTCTCTTTCGCCCAACGCTCTCTCATGCTGTTAGCGTATACAGTGCACGTGTGTATGTATTCTCGCGCTTCCCATTCGCTCATGTCTGAAATTCGATCAATTATGCGTTTGTGGGTGGCAACTCCTCGCTCGGCTATGCCCTTCTGGGTGAGCAGCAATATTTTATTGCCATTTAGGCCCTTTTCGTGAGCATAGTTTAGTACCCCTTCATCAAGATGTCGGTATTTGAGAAGTTGCCACTGCCGGTTAGCAGCCAGACCCAACTTTTTTGCGATTCCTTTGAAGTGCTCCGGCACAACCATCGCGTCTGACCTTTTCGCCTCGCCGCGGTGGTTATCTTCATCCAGTCTCATGAGGTACTTTGCAGCCAATTCTGAAGAATAGCCTGCCGATTCGTATAAAGCAATCAGGGCCCGGCTCTTTTCGATAGGGCTTAGATCTTTTCGATGCAAATTTTCTGCAATTGCAAGGACCTTGGCGTCAATGTCGCTTAGGGCAGGCTTGATAATGGCAGGAACCTCTTTCAGGCCGGCAAGCATGGCCGCTCTTAGACGGCGACCACCGGCGATGAGCTCGTACTTGCCATTTTCAGCCGGTCTGACAACAAGAGGCTCGATCACACCTGTTTCTCGTATGGAATTGCGCAGGTGTTCAAAGTCAGGATCATCTGCGTGCTCAGGCTCCGTACGTAGCTCAAAGGATGGCGCTTGAATAGAATCTACAGAGACATACAACACCTGACCTTGATGCTCGTTCTGTTGATGCATCAATCTAAAGAAGATAGGCAGAGCGCGGTATTAAGACTTGTCATAAGTGAAGCATGTATTTATTCCAGTTCGTCGCAGCTATCGCTGCATTTGTCTCCGACCTCAAGTACGAGGATGATAAAAGATGAGAGTGCAATGGAAGTCTTTGCAAGAGTGCAAGAAGCGCTGGAAGCGCCTGCCTCGTCATACGCTCAGGATGTGGAATCGCTATTCGGGCCTCCCATTCTTCCACGACAGGAAAAGCAAAGCAAGACGTTTAGCTGCCCACACTGCAAAAAATGCTTTGAACCTGATGAGAAGTAGGCTGCGATATTTCAAAAACCTTCAACTACTACGAGAGATGTTTCCAAATGTATCTCACTGTAAGATCACAATTGGAGATGACGCAGTGTGGCAGTTTTCAGGAGGGAAAACAAGTGCAAGGAAAGCAACAGAATCGCAAAAGATATTATCAAAGACATCTCAACATGACCCACAAGGTTCAACTCAATTGTACCAGAGTAGAATAAGGCCGCCAAGCAAGTCCAGATAATGCACACTACCAAAATTTTGAGTTTTGAATTTCTTGTCATCGAGCTTCTCATGCTCGCTTATGGGATAGCTATCAGAGTTTATTAGGCTGGTGATGCACCCAACACCAGTGCAATGAGTACACTGGTATTCAAGATCATCCAAATTCTGGAATCAGCTTGATGTTATACAGGCGCCACCTGTAGTTACCACTGACTTTGTTTGCATCCGCTTTATTGGTGACAGGAGCATCGATGAGAAAGACTTTGGCAGGATTCAGCGCAACAGGCTAAACGAGATAAAATACTGGACTGAGATTCTCAAGAAAACAGACGTACCACTCGCCATCGTTCCTGCTAATAATCACTATGCAGGCTTTGGGCCGGGAACGGCTGCCGACACTCTCAGGATGCTTAATCTAAAAGAGGCTAGCTGGAAAGATAGAACCCAAACAAAATTGCCATTTTAGCTGTGATACGATTTGGTTAGTTCAGTAATTGATAGAAGATCCTTTTCTTTGGCTGGTTTCAAGCCTTGTCCCATTTGCCATAAATGGCATTTTCAACCTTGGCACAATCATTCTCAACTTCGCTGATAAGCTTTGATAGATTTTCAGCGTATAGAGGGTACAAGTCCAAAGAACTCCTTCCATCTATCATAGTAGGATAACGACCAAAATCTTCATGCGGATAGGTTTTCATAATTGATGTGTAAAAGTTGTACGGATACACTAGCAGAAAGATTTTCTTTCTTTCCAGCCAGAGATCCGCTGACCTGTGGTAATTGTTTCTCCTCAGTGCTTCCCCCATGTATGTCAGAAGCGCAATCATGCACAGATTAAAATCGCCGACATTCAATGTGGGAATATCGCCCTCTGTCACTTGTGCCATGAAGTCACTAAAATGACCACCTTCAGAAGCATATTTCTGTGCAGCTAGCCGTTTTTGATCGATTGGAATCTTGGCTAGCATTGGGACGATTTCCTTCTCATAGTATTTCCGGAATCCTTCACCGACAGGCTTGAGGCTCTCTCTCAACAATTCTTTCCTAAGCTCAAATCGCGACTCGTATGCCTTGTCAACGGGTAATTGCAGAGAAAACTTCCAAAGCTGGGTTTTGGTCATCAACCTGTCCGTCTCGCTAATCCTTGGGTTCGGCTGCACGGTCTCCAATAGATCATTTAGATTCTTCTTGGCATCCTGCAAATCAGCGTCGGGAACGATCTGGGCTGATCCATGACTATCCACGAAGGCTTTGGTTTTCTTATTGATAATATTGAACAGCTTAATCATATCTGCATGGCTTATATCGGCAGGCCTGTCAATGGCGGAGTTCTTTAGTAGAAAGGCTTTCAGGTACTTCTCCAGTCCTTGCTGACAAGAGTAGGCAGCGAACCCATAATCTTCTTCCCGATGCAAGGAGCGCGCCCTCTGCATGTCTTTCTTTGCTTGAATCAGAAACTCGTACCACAGCATACGGATATGGTGCATGGAGAAATCTTATAGTTAAACATGCCTTGTTCTCATTTTCAGCTTGAAAGTTGGTGATCCTGCCGGGTGGCCAGAGACCCTGACTGGAATCTACTTTCCTATTTGGTGTTTTCGCATCCACAAACTTGGCATTTTTCTTTGCCATGAGCATGGCCGCAACTCCTGCACTTTTTCCTGCGGATAGGGTACTCGCTTGAAAAGACATCTCCCAACCCTCCATAATAGCCCATGATTCAATGACATCTGCACGATCACTAATAGCCTTTGTCAGACTCTGCAGATCTGGTACAGAGGGCATATACGTCAGTGGGTACCCCTAGGGTACCTCGACCTCCCATAAACGCCCCTTCAGGACTTGTGTGGGGAATTTCCGTACAGGTTGTTGGACAAACAAGCTGTACGCCATACAACGCACATCTTTAGGTTTTTTGTTTTGCGTAATCTGTTAGGCTATAAGAGAAAAGTTGTAGATTCTCTATTGTTTAAAGTACATCGAATTTCTTGATTTTGTCGAAGACGGGCATCTTTGAGCACAAATTTCCGGCCCTTAATAATGTACATATATTAATATATTTTGAAGAAGAAAAAGCGCAACAGGCGCACACTCTCCGCGCCTAAAGGGCGGCGGTTAAACCCCTCCTTGGATAAAGAAGTGCTTGCATCATCTTTATAGCAATCTATCACTTATGACAAGTCAGTTAATGTCTACCCTCGCGGAACGTTATGCGCAATTCCAACAGGCTAACCTCGCGGCCCAGCAGCAGGCCATTCAGACGGGACAGCAACAGCAGCTTACTTCCAGCAAGGATGTATCTGGCAACGTCTCTTTTAGTTCTTCTCCGACAGGAGCGCCCGCTGCTCCTCCTGCCGGTTCCACCCCTCCTCCAATTGGAAGCATAGGCAGAGGAGGAGGCGGCTCAGGTGGTGGTAGCAGTAGTGGTGCAAACAACAATCCACTGAGTAAGCTCGCAGATGAAGTGCAGTCCAAGCAGGCTCAGCAGAGCGCTCAGGAGGAGCAGCGCAGGGTACAACAGAGGGCGGCACGAGAGACTGCGGCTCAGGCGGAAAAAGCGGCTACGGAAAGACAGCGCGTGGCAGATGCATACTCGGTCTTCCAGCAAGCGAACCTCGCGGCACAACAGCAAGCCCTTGCAACTGGAAGACCTGTCAATTTGAAGGCAGGTAGGAATCCACAAGATGAACTACAAAAATTCGGCTCGCTGTCAGCGAGAGAAGCGCGTGAACAGTTTGCAGACTATGCTGCGCGCAACCCTAGACAAATCTACGTCAACCCCGTGACGGGCGAGCGGGTGATGAATCCTTTCGACTTCATTGCTAAACAGCAGTCAGCAAACGAGGCCGCGCGCAGACAGGGGATCGCAGCGTACGCTGCAGACAAGCGCAGGATGGAAGGAGAGGCCAGGGAACTTGGCTATTCAGTCAAATGGTCAAGGTCGTCCGACGGCAGGTTGCTGAATCAGGCCGAGTACGTGCCTATCGCCGGCCAGCACCAGTACGAGTACGTCAGGCCAGATCCGACCAATCCCTTCAAGGTGCAAAAGCGCGACCTCGACGACCTGACGGCGCGGCAGTCGCTTGTGAGAGACGTTGACAATCCGACTCCCGGCTTTTTTGGGCCGGCGATAGATGCTGCAAAGGGCGCCAGAGCAGAAGCAGAAAACCTTGTCGCCAACTTGAGCTACGGCCTGACCGGCGTGGGTGCAATCTTGTCTGAGAGAAAAGTGCCACGTAGAACGCTCGATTCAGAAGGACGCGAGATCTCCTCGAACTTACCAAGGCCGCCACAGTTGCAGGCGGGCATCGGGAGCGACCTGTCCGGGCTTGGCATGACGGCAGCGTTTCAGCTCGCAACGACCGGAAAAACAGACGTACAAGCAGGAGAGCTGCAAAAAGTCGGCGAGAACATACTCAAAAACCCCTGGTACGGACTAGGAAACATTGGCTTTGAGGCTCTGACGTTTTTCGGGCCGGGAGTGGCGACGAAGGGAGCGAGAGCGGTTCAGGCGGCCAAGACTGCTGCAGACGTGCAAAAATCTCTATCACCGTTGGGGAACATTGTAAAAGTCGAAAAAGACTTGGTGAACATCGGTACCGAGAGCGATCCATACAGGTACGCTGTCGGGCGCTATGCAAAGGTCGAAGGTCAGCCGGGAGTATCGTTTTTCACGCGTCAGCTTGTGACATCACAAAAGGAACTGCTCCAGCCTCCCTCAAGGCTAACAGTGTATACCCGACCAGCCGTCACAATCGGAGAGCGCGGCAGTGAACAGGTGATCGATGTCAGCAAGCTGCCCAAAAAATTACCTGCTGATTCACCGATTCAAGAGTTTGGCGGCGAGTACTACGAAAGATTTGAGGCAATTCCCGGGCGCGGAGATGTGAATGTAAAGGTCCAGGTGGTAGAAAAGGGAGTTTCCTCAAGTGAGGGCTGGACTGTAAAAGAGATTCAAGAGGCGCTTTCCACCGAAAAGGGAATCAAAGAATTTCTTGGAACCGGTGAGCAAGTTGGCTTTAGGCCCGGCGCATCCGGAGGTGTAGGTGGAGGAGCAGGCCCAACAGCTACAAAGACGCTTGACTCTGTACGTAAGATCATAGACCGCGAAAAGCAAGCAGCAAAAAGCGCCGGCACATTCCTTGGAGGCGCTGCAATGGCAGCTTCTAACACCTTTGGCGGTTTTGGCTATGCTGCCGCTGAAACAGCAACAGAGCAGCAGTTTGGCCTGACGTTCGATGTCAGACCTGAAGCAGGAGGCCGGGGCCCGCCAACCATGGATCAGATTTTCAACAACCGCGTACAAGATTCACTTGCAAAACTCGTTGAGAGGCCGGGGCAAGTGGGAGGAGAGGCTAGAAAAGCGTCAGAAAGGATGCTTGACGCGCTGACTGCCGTACAAAACACGAAAGGTAGGGAGCGGCAACGCGCAGTGCAAGTTTTGATAGGTAATATTGCTCTCACTGGCGAAAGCGATCTCGATAGGGCCCTGCGCAAGAATACCCTGGAGCTGATTATCAGCCAACAAGGTTTAGGCCAGCTCCGCACGCCGACAGAAGTCTCAGAGAAATTTCTGAAGCAGTCGTTCAACTTTGGCGTGAGTAGAGATACGGGCACTTTGATTAGGCAGCAAGATCTCCAAACTACATTGCAGACACCGCTCTTTAGATTTCAGCAACAGCTTGTGCCACGTTTCGATGTGCCAAACAGACCTACACCGGAGAGGATAGTCAGACCGCCGGACTTTACATTTTGGCCCACTGTCGAGACACCCGGCAAGTATGCGCAACGTTCCAGAATGGACCGGACGGATTATTTCGAGCGGGAATGGCAGATACCTGACGTGCTCACACTGGCATATGGCAAAAAGGCTGCAAAGAAGTTGCCCGGATTCGGGCGCGACGATTACGGGGACTTTGTGCGTGCTTTCTTGCCGGGTGCTAAGAAGGGCAGGAGCAAGAGGCGATCCTAGGACTTGAGGAAGGACGACTTCATAAAGCGTGAAAGAACTGGAGACGAAGAGAGGCGACGAAAGTTCTTGAACGAGAAAAAGACCCGCTTTGATGTTGATAAAATCAAGGGCTCCGTCAGAGGCAGTTTGAGCCGGGAAAAACTAGCCGACGCCGGCGAGCGCGTACGAGGCGCGATTCAAAAGGCGGCAAGATACGAGCCAAGTGAAAGGGTTGTGCGCGCAAAAGAGGCAGCATATGAGGTAGCTAGCACTGTCAGAGAAGAAATCCAAGAGGCCGGCGATTATTACACGAGCGGCGGCAGGAGATCGTCACGGCGTGAGAGACGGCAACGGTTTAAACTTCCCGAAACAGAGTCAGACTTCGCGGATTATTACGAACAGCAAAATATTGCAAATTTCGCTGCCGCCTTCAGCCCTCCTGCTTTTCGTCTAGACTGGAGCGGCAGGCCGACTGGCAGGCGCTACGAGTCAGATGTCCAATACGACCGAGTGCAACGCGGTGCAGAACCGGAACCTGATTCTGTCGTTTTCGAGAATCCGTACGCCAGCTACTTATCGAATTTTGACCCGTACGCCCGTCACAGCAGCGGAAATAGACGGCAACGTGCTGATGACGATATTATTTCGCGGTGGTTTTACTAGAGGCACTGAAACTAAACGAAACGAGTTTACTTCTCAGACGCCGCAACCTGCCTGCCGTACATTGTGTTTGCACAGCGGCCGTGAAAATTAAAAACAATCAGTTTAGTTTCCCGGGGCAAGCCGAGGCCGGCCTCGACTGGTATGTCTTTCGCCTGAATGAGTTTAGCGTGAAAATCTTTCATGCTTTCGTCATATTCACAGTATACGCTAAAGCGGTGACCCTCGTGGAGGCGCTCACCGCACCATCCGCAATCTCGCTCGATGTCGAATTTATCAACGACCACGCCGCTCTGCAGTGTGAAAGTTCTTTTCTCCTTGCCGAAGAGACGCATGTATGTATGAATCTTATAGAAAGTACTTTTTAAGCTTGTCGTTCACCACAACGCAGTTATACCTAACTTATGACAAGCGCCATCATCTCTATATTCAACTTACTCAATCAGATTAATTATGGTAAAAATGCACCATATCGTAGTCGAGCCGAAAAACTACTTTTGGTTGAAGAGTAAAGGCCAAGCTGGAGACAGTTTCAATGACGTTATAACGCACCTGAGGCGGAAACTGGAAGGCAATAAGCAATTTGGTAAAAAGAAAAGTCGGAGCGTGCCTAGCTCTGGGAGGGCGGGCAGCGACTCCAGTCAACCAACTGCAGAACAGAGGGCTGAACTATAATGAGTATTCTCTACCCTATTCATAAAGCTTGTGTTCTTGTCATAAGTGTAACAGGGGGTGCGGGCGAATGACCGAAGAACGCAATTTCAAGAATCAGACAATTGACACAGGTACGGGTCCAGTTGCTATGCCTGACGACCTAACCCTGAAAGCGTTGGAAAAGATGAATATTGCGCCGAAGGTGGTCAGTATGCTGGCCCAGATGGTGCTAGCTAGCACCGGGAGAGAAAACCTTCTTCAGCAACTAAAATCCAGATGGACCAATCCACAGCGACTGAAGAAGCCCCATAAGGACCACTTCAAGATAATTCGCTCGCTAGAACAGGGCTATGACGGCAGCGAAGCTATCTGTATCTTCTGCAAACGCCGAATGTCTATTGGAGAATTGCAGGTCCATCACCCAACTTACATAATCAATCAGAACGAACTGCAGCAACTACGAGTAGCTTGCATAACTTGCAACGACGCCGACAACAAAAAACACCTGGCTACGGTGCTAGGCAGAAACAGGCTGACTGATCCACGTCAGGGAGAGAGAGCGCTTGGCGGGGTGGCAGTGGTTGTCGGTGGCCTTGGTTCGCTCGATGATGAGATGAACAGTGTGCCCTTCTCAAGCAGGGAAGGGATGAAACACGCCATCATGCGTCCTAGGTATGACAGGTGGGTTCGTGACCTTGTGAACGGTCCTTTTGCGCAGCAACATTCATGGAATCCAAGAAAGCTCGCCGAAGCAGCTCCCTATGGATGCGGTGAAAGTGGGAAGGCTCTGGGGTCAAGCAAAACCTACTACAAATACGTCAGAGAAGATATGGCCGGTGGAATACTGATTATCGTTGATGAAGTAGAGTCTGGGGTATTTGGAGTTAACGTGAAATTGAACAAGGAGTTGCTAGAAAAAATCAGGCAGGGGACTGGACAATGAAGGGCCGCATAACCTGTCCTAATTGCCGTCATACTTGGAGTATTGATCTTCCACGCAACCAGAAGGGCAGCAAGCAAGGACTGCTGCTAACAAGGATCGGAGACAAGCATGAGGAGTTGCTTGCAAAGTGGCTGTCACATCCACCGTATATGCAGAAAAGACTGAGGACGAGTGGCATAAGCTTCTTGGTATGTCTACAGATAGAGCCTTCTCCGGACGCATATCGGAGCTGTTTGCAATTGATGTTGTGCGTCGCAGAGAGCTCGCACAAGTCCCACGATATGATGACGCTATGACAAACAGGTCGCTGCATCCTCTTGTCGCTTACAAGCTTGACATTCCAATGGCAGTGAAGGCCCTGCAGCTAAAAGACGGTGTGAAAGCCAACTGTGAGCGCTGTAGCGGGCGTCGCGCTATTACTCTCGGAAGCTTGCTAGAGGACAAAAGAGTGTGCAAGAAATGCGTGCAGACAGAGCTTGATAGTACTTTTGCAAACGTTATTGTCGATCTAGGGAGAGGGCCTTGTCAGGCTGCATAGTAGTCTAAATCTTGCCGTCAAGCTTGGCATAGATCTTTTCGACGGTATCTCTTACTTCATAAATGCAGTCAAGCGTATATTTTCTGATTTCTCTTTGCTCATGATAGTCCGGGTCAAAATAGTACGTGGGAGAAGTATGGTCCTTTAATGAAACCCTTGGATTCAAGTTTGTCGGATTGTCGGGCAATACCATTGCTTTAGGCCCGGCAAGGACTACGTACAGAGTGCGGTGCACAACTTGATTCCGATACTCTGTAAAAGCATGGTACCAGTGGCCGGGTTGACTGCCCTTCTGTGGCAATTCAGAATCAAGGAAAGAAGCAAAGGCCACGTCCTTTCGTTGGAGTAGACAGCGCAAGCAATTCTTTTGATTATTCATATGGTCAATCTGTACCCTCTCAAAGGGCAGCTGAACCTGAAAAATCTGGCTGACCTCGTGTCCAAGAGCATCAAGGCAACTGGAAAGATGGAAGAAGATGTTTTCTGCGAATACCCTGATCAAGAATTGGTCTGTCGCTGTAAACCATCCCTCCTTTTGGTATAACTGGTGCATGAAATTACTGCTGACGCCCGCCGCAACGAGTTTGTGCTTTGTAGTCATGTGACCAAGGATCATTACTTGATTGGCGCTTTTTTCCACCTTTGGCGTGAGCTTGCTCCAGTGCGGCAGCGTGCCAAAAAGTGAATCTTCCATTTCGTCAGGGTAGTGAAAATCGATCAAAGATGCAACTAAGTATGGCGGGAATTAATTATCTTTCGTTTTTGTTGCACAAGGAGATGCAGTTAGACCGGGAGTAATTCTATATGCAAAATATCTAGATGCTAACTTGTTTATCTATCTTAACCTTATTTCATTTCTGGGCGCGCAAAATTTCGGTAGGCACTCAGCAAGGTTTTGAAAAGTTTTTGCGCAGCAGTATTAGCTTCATCCACATTTAGCTTGATACCGAGCCATTCGTAAACGGTGCCATTCCATGAACCAACTTCGAGCTGTCTGCGGTTGACTTCTGGTCTATGTCTTTTCGGATTGTCAACAGCATAGGCATCTATGTGTTCTCCAATGTCACGAAGTTTCTTAAGGTCAGGTATTGCTTTGTCGAATTCTTCGATAGCGACAGCCATACGAGTGGAGATTGTAATATCTGAAACATTGAGTGCTATTTTTACTGCAGTGCGAAGCCTGTGCAGACTCAAAATGAAAAATTGCAGATCAGCCCACCACCTAAGCATGAATTTACTGTCTTCCGGTTCATTAGTCCTCATTCTTCTGTATTGTAGCGTCACTGTCCATATGGCATGATTTGCTAAACGTTTTGACCTCTCCAAAATCACAGCGTCATTCATGTTGTTCTAATCATAGGTATTCTATTCATATCTTTAAGCTAATTCGTCATAATCAAGTATATCTGATATATTCAGATCTTGTTAATCAGTTGCTTTTGGAAATATCGTAATTGCCATTGATGTCAAAACCAAAAGCCATGTGGAACCTTCAAAGCAGATTTTATCACACAATGAAGGGTTATTGAGAATCTTGGAAACACTGTATCCTACACCACCGTCTCTGGTTTGGACTAAATTCCAAAGTGCACTTTCAGGATCTCCATGTGTTAAACTATTGTAAACAGGAGTAAGCATACGTCCAATATTTGGAAATTTGTCTTTTCCAATTGAGTTTAACATCTCCGCCAGTTTCGGGCGTTCGTTGTACTTCCAACCTCGCTTCCAAACCTCGACTTTTTCTGGATTCTTATAAAGATACAGCATTATTGTTGCACGCTCGATCAGCGATCGCGTCAATACAGATGCGCCAAACAGATACCCTTGCCTGACCAATTCGCGAATTGACAAGGCAATGCTGATACCTTGTGGAATTATTTGGCAAGCCACCCACTGTAAATCAGATTTCACAATCTTATGAGTATATGGTGCGATGTGCTTGTTGGCGTTCAAACATGCGATAATGGCGTTGTCGAATGCCAAAACCGTCTCGCGGCCCAAATAAGGTTCGTTGTCTGGAGTATAGACTGTAGGCTCTTCTTTTTCCACCTAATCGCCGAATAATCTTGCTAATGGCAACTAAAAACCCTTATGAAATTTGGGGCTTTGTCAAAAAAAGTGGCTTATGTTAAGAAAGTCTGTTCTTTGTTAAAAAAAAAGTAGGCCTCGTTTCAAGCTCATTTCTCTAATGTTTGTAAAACTAATATAGAATACAGTTCTAGAGTATTCTGCCAGATATGGCAAATAAAACATATCGTATACGAGAATCAGGCACACACTTTATGATCACCGGTTCACGGCAAGCCTTGCATATTTGGAATGTGGTATATGAAATGACAGACAAGGTTCATTGGATAAGCGGCAGACTCGATAGAATCGTCAAATTGGATAATGAACAAGCACTTTGAAGTAACGACATTATTTATTTAGAAAATGAACCATCTGTTAGCAGGTAAGTTTCTAACGTCATCTTATCCTCTATGGACTCCGCTAATTTCGTTTCTCTCGCTACTGCGTTTATCAATTTGTTGTCGTATGTTCCTTTCATAGCTTCTTCAATGTTTTCTTCTGACGTTTTCACGTTCTTTTCATATAAGTCAATCCCTTTGAAGTTCCTGCCAGTTAACGCACAGACTATGCCAGTTGTGCCTCTTCCCATGAAAGGGTCGAGAACCCAGTCTCCTTCCTGTGATGCAAAATTGATTATGCGAGCAACAAGGTCTTCGGGGAAGATCGCGAAATGCTCGTTACCATAATGTGCCTTCGTAGATATTTCCCAGACGTTGCCGGGGTTTTTGCCAATCGGATTGCATACTGCAAATATCGGATAATGTTTGTGGTCGCCAATTCTCTTGCGCGTAGCGTGTCTCTTGAACTTTCTAAAGCAAGTAGGACAATACTTCTCTGGATCATAACCGTATGCCAATGAAATCTCGCTTGTAGAAGGCAGCGCACTAAATGGCGTGTCTGGCTCTGCATTGTGGATAATTTCTTCTAATTGAGCAATTTTCTTCTTGTCGGGATTAATAGGCTTGTGTTGTATGAGTTCAGGCGGAGGAGTCTTATTCCTTCCTTCTCTGGCCTCATTGCCTCTTACCCTGATGAGGTCGAGGTTGGTATATGATGAATCATTCTTGGACAGAAATAGAATAAACTCGTAAGCTTGAGAAAGATTGTTCTTAGCACTACTTGACACATTATTTTTCTTGTACCAGACTATATCCTCCCTGAATGTGTAGCTCTTTTCAACCAGTTTCAGTGCCAGCCTGTGGGGAATCATAAGTTTGCTGTTATTTCGGCGAGTATCGCCTATGACTATCCAAAGTGAACCATCTTCCGTCAGTAAATCTCTACAAGTTCCAAAGATTTCGGCTAGTTTGTCGATGAATTGCTGGTCTGTCTTTTCCCGGCCTACCTCTTCGACACCATTCTTGCCATAGTGTCTGTGACCATAATATGGTGGAGAAGTTATGATCACGCGATATTTTCCTTTCTCATTAGGATCGTTTGCGAGTTCTCTTAGAACCTTAAGGGAATCGCCTTTGAGTAAATTATAGGAGATCATCCAGATGAGCTTTCCATCTTGTCAGACCTCCACAGAGGATTTAAACTTTTTATAGGGATAGTGGACGCCAGCGTATGCATAAACACAATCAGCTATTTCGCCATCGGCTGTTGACGATGATGAGCCTATCTTTTGTTTAATGATTCTAACACATTCCATTAAACTTTTGATATCTTCTGGGTTCGCCACAAATTTGTCATAATTTACAATGAAACCCGGGTCAGCTTTTTTAGTTAATGAACGTCCTATTTCGCCAATAATGTTGTTTCCATCTCTTAGTAAAAGGGTTCTCTGAGAGATTGCCATCTTTACAGACAACCAAATGTCATCCCATTTCTTCCTAAACACCTTGTTCATGACTTTCCCAAGGTTCAATTGTTCATGGGTAAAATTCTTGGTAACATCGCTTCCGTATAGCAAATCGATAATTACGGCCAAGCCGTCTTTTTCAAAACTCAGCCTTTGGTTGTTTGTATCGTAAGTTAGCTTTACAGAGAAGCGATTGTTGTGTTTCTTAAAATATTCCTCCAGTAGCCTCTTGCTCTGTCCATAGAATCCCTTTGATTTATCATCTTCTATCGTTGCTTCATCCCCTTTGGAGTTAAACAAGAAACCTGCATGCATTTCCAATCTCTTGATACCAAGTCCGAGAAAGGTTTGTGCAATATCCATGTCAACACCATCGCCAATATAGATTGGGATTCCGTTCTGAATCATCTCGGCTAGTTTTAGGAATTTCTTTGCCAGTGCCTCCTCTCTGGCAGCAGTACCGCCACTATCCACTCTATTCTTTATCTCCAAGAATACGAGCCTGTTGCCAATTACATTCAATAAGTCAAACTTCAGCTTAGGATCACTCCCAGTAGACTTCCACTCCTTAACATCTTGGATGCCTTTGATAGACGCTATCCATTTGGGTATTTTTGAAAGGAGTATTCCATTAGCTGCGGTGGTGCCAGCAGCCGCAGCCATTATCTTTTCTATTAAAGCTCCTCTTCCTCCTTTGGAACCCCAAAAGTAGGACGTAACCTCCATGAAGGCGCGATATTCTTCCTTATTATTTTCAAGAGCCTCAATGCCCATGAACTTTGCAGCGAAAGGATCAATGTTAGAAGAAGGATCCGTAGCGTACTCCAGCAGATTGGATACTATGTTGGCGTAAGCTTCACGAAGCCAAGTTTCTTCGCGGTTGAGTGTGGAGGGATTCTGAAGAAGTAGCATTCTTCTCTGTTTAATATCCACATTGCAACTGAAATTGGAACAATATTATAGATTTTTCTGAGGCAAGTATTGATTGTTCGAGTCCGAGTTCCTCTGGACTGTTCTACCTGATGCGAGAAATTAACGATGTATATTCTGCAGCAACTGCAACACAAAGATCTAGTTTATCAAACTTAACATGAACTGACTTAGCAATCTGTGCCTTGATATGCTCTGGAATGCCGCCGTAGCACTTGTTCAGCACTTCGGTATTTTCCCATCCACCCAAGCTTGCCACGTAAGCGAGTGACCAGTTTGTCGCTGCAAGATAGTATTGAGCCATTGTATGCCTGAACAAATGCAATGGATGTCCGGTGAAGTACAATCCGTCTCCAAGCGCGTACATCCTCGTCTTTTCATTTAGCCAGCTGCTTATGTCAAGCTCTGAAAATATCTTTTTGAGCCTGACTGCCATCTTTCTCATAAAATATGCCACCTGCAGCGCGTTTGCCTTGTCGCTCTTGGCATCCTCAAAGAACAGGAATTTTCTTTCTTTTGGTAGCCTGTCATAAGCAGTTTCAACAATAGCGCGGCATTCTTCAGTCGGGTACTTGACCCACCACTTGCCCTCACTTCCAAGATACCATGAGCCTTTCTTTATCTTGGGCTCGAACTGCTCCACTCTAAAGATAGGAGACATGGCAATCCTGTCCCAGCTCATAGATGCCATCGCAAAGGCTCTAGCTCCGGTATGCAGATCGATGTTCATAAAGCTCCAAGATAGCCAGTCGCCCTCGTTTTCCAGTCTTTTGTTTATCCTGTCTATCTGCTCCGGTGTGAGCATGATATCCTTGTATTCACCAAGCTTTTCCGGCGTAGTTGACAGCCCATAGCGCTTGCCTTCACCGTGGGCAAAGTTGATGTTGTGCGCCGAAAGGAAGCTTCGGAATGTAGTGATATTTCTCGTCCTCTGCATCTGTGGATATGCAGAGTTGAACCAAGCTAGAAAGTGCTGCCAGTACTCTATAGCTATTTCTTTGCGCTTTGCAGCGTCTATCGGCACTCCAAAGCTAACAATGGTTTCAGGCATGACCTTTAGCTGGTCGGATATCTCATGGACCATGTTTGTCATGTATCTTATTCTTCTAGCTGGAATCTTGCCAGATTTCAGGTAGGTTATCCATTTTTGAATGGATGGCAGCTGGTTGAACGGTTCCTTGTCTAATCTCTGGTACTGTTGAGCTATTTGCTTTTGCAGCGATATGATGATATTGCCATTGGCATCGCGCTTGATTCCCCACCTTTCTTCTCTTTCCATTTCCGTCAGATACCGTGATATGGTGCTATGGTCTTTGCCAATGTCAATGCCTATTTCTCTGGTAGTATAGTTGCCGTTTTGTATGCTGATCGTTATAGCTTCTTTGATCTTTCCCCTGTCCTTGACTTTGATACCCTTGACCCTTAGACGGCTCTTTCTCCGTACGAGTGCTTGAACCACTAGCAATCTACCCCTTTAGATGTAGCATTACCTAGAACTGACAGAATCACTGGCCTAGTAGGGGGATAGATATACCAGATAATAGATAATAAAGTCGGAAAAATTGTTAGTATTGCTTTATGATCGCTGAAGTAAAAGTTTAGTATTTGTGTATTTTCAGGGCTAGCTTGAATCTTCCCGTCTATGCAACAAGTTACACAACGTTTTTGGTGCATTAGACGCTTGCAGGAAACGATATTCTCAAATAATTAATCATTTTGCCATTCTTGTGACAAGTCACAAGTTTTATCTACTGGGGTAGAGCACTCCCGACAAGTTGGCAGTAAAGAAGGAGCAGCGGCCCTACCTGACGAACTACGGGTACAAGACAATAAACCTGCTAAAGCCAACTGTGAATACTCTAAAGTCAGAGTTTCAAGCCTTCCAGAAAGAAGTGGGAGAAGTGTACGGAAACCCGCTCATTTCTGATTACGTCGAACTGCTTGTCAGGCTGTACATAAACAGGCAGAACCTTCCCCGGCTCATGCTCGTCAGCAAGGGTCCGGGGAGAGTCGTTATGTACGACACGCAGGCGCAGGTGCCTGTCGCAGTCTCGGTAGACAAGAAGGGCAATTTGTCGTGCACCAGAGTGCAGGCGCTTGACCTGTACGTCAAGTTTGCGCGAAAGGCTGTACCCGAGCTATACAGCAAGGCAGAGAGCATCAAAACACGCAAACAGCGCGGCCGGCCTCGAAAGGACTAGCTAATTATCGATAGCAGGGCGCGTCAAGTCGTTCATAAACTGCTCCTTCGTTTGCAATTCGTTCTGTTGCTGTCATCATATAGCCAAGTGTTAATAATTGCTCCGGATGCGTTAGATTCCAAGCTGCTACCAGATCGTACAGATAGTTGCCAAAAAAGTATGGTCTAGGTACCGCTTTTTGAGCATCTTTCAGCGCGAAATAAGTAGCAGCGAGGGAGGATCTAAAGCTTGCAAAAAAGTAAATGAACTCTTCTGCAGTCGCCATGCTGTCTATTTTCATGACCACGCTCGCAGGCAATCGATCAGTTATCGCGTCAGGTGCATCTTCTTCGTATGCTGCGCTCTCTCCTCCTTCCCGACCGGTATCGTCAGAATCATCATCTTCTTCTCACAGTCCTGCAAGAGGCGCGGATGTGTCTATCCGATTCAAGTGCTTCAAAGGCTGTACGAGTATCTCTAAGCGCCTGACCTTATAGCGTTTTCCACTTGTCATAAGTCCCATGCTATATCTCGGCAAAGTATATTAGCATGAGAACAATTAGGATGATTGCCGTCGCTCGCATGTCAGCGCGGCCTTCCGTTTTGGTATGGTATGGCTTGGGACGTGCAAACAAAGTAGAGTGAAAAAGAGTAATGGAATCCAAGCCAAAAGAAACAAGGGATGTTAAGTACGAAGAGTGTCCATTCTGCGACCGTCGTTTTATTGACCGGTCGTACGTGGGCGATGGGTTGTATAAGAGGATGCTAGGGCTTTCAGAAGTTGATGAGCACATCGAGAAGGGCCATCGCAAGCGTTGGGTTGTAAAAGGTAGCAGAGGCAGATGGTTAGACATCGATGTTATCAACAAGAGATTACAGGGACGCTGAGCCTAGCACTCTTCCTTTCTTTTTCAGGTGCTGCTTGTCATCCGCGTTGGCCTTTTGCCTGCAGGCGGGACCAGCGTTCCTCCGTCAGCGACTGACGCGCCGCAAGGATCTTTAGGTACAGTTGCTTCTGTTCTTCCGTTCGCCTCCCTCCGCTTTTCTTCATTGCCAAGAGTTGTGGTGATATTTGTTTCATAATACTTTTCTAGAAAGAGCGTTGCTAATAAAGTCACCTGATTTTAGAGAACAGGGTAGAGCGTGTTTATACTACTTATGATAAGTGCAACTTTGAATGGTGCTAAACTAATTCTGAGCAGGCATCTTTGCCTTGACCGTCTCGCACACCTCGTTTAGCAGATTAATTTCCTCCCTTTCGTTAGGCTCCTTGCCTGCAAGAAAACAAGTAGTACTCTTCTTTCCGGGATAGCAGGCAAAGCCCATACCACGAATAATCGCGATCACCTCTTTTACAGGCTCATCGTAGTCAGGATAGCGCAGATGCAAGACATACCCGGAGCCGGTATTCGTCTGGAAGTCAAAGTTGCCGCCTGATAGCCATTTTGAGGAATCCCGCCCGGTAACTACGCTAATCTCAACTTCTACAAAGTTCTTGCATGGCTTGTCAAAGATAACGGGATTGCGCCGTTCCTCTTCAGTCACATTTGTACGGTTGTTATTGATAATTCTTTGAATGTAGTCTATCTGGATAGCGCCTTTGTTGCCTTGGGTGCCTAGGAACTGGACACTTTTGATGAAGATATTAGGATCCAATTCAATATCGACCTATGGCATGTCAATACGGGCCCTTCCAAAACGCCGGCGTTCTTCCTCATACTCCATGTCTAATTTTCTAAGATTCTCTATTATATAACGTCCATATTCTTCTGCAGTCATCTCCTTTACATCCACCAAATTATTTGGTTCACCTCTTAGTCTAGCAGCGTACCCCGCAGGACTTTCGTAATCGTTATTCATCCTCTCCTTCTTGGCGCTCTTCTTTCTTGTTCTTGCATCATCATCTGCTGTGCCCTCGGAGCCCACCTTTTTTACCACCGCTTTTTCGGAGATAAATTGTAACAGCATTATATAACATTGCTGTAGGGATTTGCATCCGTCACCTTATGTTTGGTTTGTTCCATCCATCTTCTCAACTGCTGCCTCTGGTTTTTCAAGCGACAAGTCATACATCATGATATGCGGTTTAAGCTCATCACGAGGATCGAACTTAGGTCTCTCACCCAAGATTACAATGAAAATGAAACCCAAGACAATGAGTTTCACCACCGGGACACCCTCAACCTCATACCACTCCGCTTCCATGCGAGGGGAAGGGAGTCCCTCTTTGAATATCATTAACTTGTTCGGAAATGTACCGCCCTTGATTATGTAACGTCTTATGTCATCGAACTTGGCGTCCAGTACTGCGTCACGACCCTTCACCAATGCGATGGTTCCAAGTGCAGCTTTGGAAAGCATCCGCGCAATTCTATGTACATCGAAGCGCCCGCTTACAGTGATGCTGATTTTATGACCGCCACCTTGCACTGGTTCTTCCCGGAGTTCCCCCTTTTTTCCGAAGGACTTGAACACCAGCTTGTTGGGGCTCTTCTTCTGGATGTGGATTTCGGGTGACTTCAGTGACGGAAGCTTGCCTTTCTTGTTCCCGATGCTGGTAGTAATCAAGGCCAGAGAGAACGGAAGCATATCATTGATGCCGTCCTCTATGCTGTTCAAGGCGGCCATGCAATCTCCACAGACATATCCTCTTGGAAGGAAGCCGTATTCGTTTCCAAGACTCTCAGGTATTGTATGCTCTACGTGGTCAAAGTCGCCCTGCGTTGCTTTGCAATAAATGCAAATGGTTTCGCGGTTAACATGTGCGGCTCTGATTCCATGTTTCTTGCGGTAATCATGAACCCATTGAAGTAATTGCCAGAGTCCAAGGCAGTAGCTGTCGTACTTCATCCACATGAATTGGCGAATGATATCGCCATGTTTTAGCAGTTCCTGCTCATAGGCTATTGCGTCCGTATCGTTTGCAAAGACTACCTGCCGAGCCATTATTTCGTATGCCTTGGCATCTGTTATTTTCTCTTGGTTCAGGGTAAGGAGCGTATTCCCTTCTCGGATCTGTTGTAATGTTTTTTCAATCTTGTCAAACTCTAGAGAATGTTTCTCACCGGCTAACTCGCGGAGGAATTTCAACCAATGGTCGATGGTGTATGAGGTGTCAGGAAGTGCAAATCTGGCAAGGGCGAGGGCAAACTCCATCGTGGCATCTTCATCGGGAACAGTATATTCGCTTTGAACGCTTTCTCCTTTTTCGGCAGAAATCTTCATCGAGAACTGACCCCCTTTTCGCTCAAGCCTTTTGGCCGCTTGTTCGATGCGATTGTAATTGTGCTGAAAGATATAGTCCAGACGCTCTTGTTCTTCTGCCTCGCTCCGATCTTTGTTTGCCATCTGTCAACCCAACACTAATGTTACAACCATTGCAATAGTTGCAATCTGTCTACCTTCTCATAAAAAACAATTTGTTATATAACTTTATTACCTAGCATGGTGGCTATTCTCTCGATAGCTCCAAGTCATAAAAGAGATTGGAGCCCGCGAAACAAGTCCTTCTCTCTGGAGATGATTTTACTGTTGGCAAAAGTTGCAAAGAGGTCAAACTCTAATGGTAAAGTACAATTTTCAGCATAAGAAATAATAGAACAATTATCTGGAAATAGGTGTTGGCGCGCCCTATTCTGGTCCTTTGGCTAACCTTTTTCATATGGGTTGCCTTGCTTCCGCTTAATTCTCAGGATGTCTTTGCGCAACTATCGAATACATCCGCCAATGACTTCAACTCGTCTGCTCCCGAAAGTAAGCAGATTAACGTGGCCGAAAAGATTTCACTTAACGACTCTATGATAGATTCAGGCACCGATCATCGACAAAATAGTATAACTACCTCCTCTCAGGGACCAAACCCCCCAATTAGAATTGAGATCAGTCAGAATCCCATCTTTCTGATATTGCAATTTGTAATAAGCGGATCGGTCGCAGGTTTAGCACTCTTTGGAGCTAATATCGGCCTCGATAGGCATAGGCGGCCAAAGCTATGTGTAGATACTTCAGAAATTCCAGTTGTGCCAATAGACCTCGTGGCTTTCGAGACTACCGATCCCGCCATACCGAAGCGATATAGAAGATTTGTCCTTAGATACTATGTTAGCAGAATTATCGTAGAAAATTTGGGAAGAAATGCGGCCGACAATTGTAAGGGCGTATTAGAAATTAAAAAAACCAAGCTAAAAGTTTGTTGGCATCTTCCTAGTGAGCGCAACAAGATAACGATTAACTCATGTTCATTAGAATATCTTGATTTGTGTGCGGTATTCTTAGATGACCGCGATCAGATAGTATTACACTTTATCTCGGAAATGGGAGCCCTTAGAAAATACATTGATAGTTTGTCAATTGAAACTCAACAACGACTTTCAATAGTTAGCGACTCCGTGAATGTTATCCTTTCCTCTTATAGGACTGGCGAAGACATTCCGTACATAATTGCACCTGTTGAAGATGGCTGGCTTCATCCTCCAGCAAGAAATAGGATAATCAATCCGGGCGATGCCAGAGTCATAGTAACTGCCAAGAATGGACCTCCCGTTTGGAAGCAGATTACCATTCTTGACAAACCAGACAAAGACAACAGAATTGTACGCTTCAAAACTTAACAGGTTCGGCGAGTTTGCTTTTTCCCGCATGTAGTATCTAGCTTAATAAGAAGAATCTTCTACAAGATTCCTAGTGTCTGAATCAAAAAAAGACGCACTGCTTGTGGGCATTGCAGTGGCCGCCGTCGGAGGGCTGATCACGGGTATCTTTTCAATCCTTCAGTTGACCCAACAAGCAAATGAGTTCAGGGTGCAAGAACAAGAGCTTGCAGTGATGAAAAATCAAACAGGTCTAATGCGTGAGGCCTTGGTTAAACAATCCCATATTGTAATGTACGCCATTCCTCGCACGGGCTTTGATAAAGAGGAATCTACCACATACACTATCAAAGGTGGAGCTAATGGTACTGCTTCCGTAATTGATGTAACAACATCCCCGCAAGTCAATATAATGCGTTTACATGAAAATGAAACATTCACTATCAATGTATTTCTCACGAACGTCGGAAATAGCGTTGCATACCTAGATTCTTACCATGTCAATATTGTTCCGGAGCTCGGTACGAACATTACTAACATGATAGGCAGCCTTCAAAAGAGGATTGATGCCGTTCTTGAGCCAGATTCAAAAGTTATGTCCTTTCCCATAACGATCACTGTTTCAAAGGATTTTGCGCCAAAAGGCAAGATCGTCATAGAGGTGCTACATGATTCGGGCATAAACAAAGTTCTCTTAGAGTATAACTACATAGCTGAATAGAGTCTCGGAACGTTAGTGATTTCATTGCGCAAAAACGATTGTTATTTTGCCGAGGCAAGCATATTGACCGCAGTCTCTATTAGCGAAGTATGACGAGGGAAAATAACGCCAACCCTTGTGTAAAGCAGGCGGGTTTCGAGTCCTTTCATAAGTGAGGAATTTACAGTAAATATATCAGCTTCCATGTTCTAATTTTCGGAATCCTTGGGTAAGAGCGTCCTGAATAAGACTGCAATAGAGAGATTAGAGCTTTTCAATGAAACTGTGGAGGAACTATTAGGTTCTGGCTTGGTAAAAGAGATTGCAGAAAAGCCACACTCCTTCGACATCAAGTTTGGTGATGTTACCCCGGAGGGGAGGCAGAAAATCAGCACGTACGAACGACGAGGATACGATTCAGATTATGTTCAGTCAGCTGTTTTAAAAATCCGGTTGTTCACAAATGACGGAAGAGAGAAGATTTCTCTGCGAAAGATGGACGAGTTGTACCAGTCTCTGCCTATCGACAAAGAATACAAGGACAATATCGCAGGCATCCAAAAACAGACCAACGACTATTTGAAAGAGAACTGCGGAGTCTGGGAACTACCTTCAAAGACACACTCTGATATCTTCGATACTATCACTTATGGAATGATAATTCACAAGAACAAGGGCAAACGTAGTATTGTCAAACAATGGCAAAAGAGCGGTTTCCTATGGCAGCAAGCTCTCTATGACTTTGAATCGACGGTTCGTCGTTTGAGTGTCGCTATGAAAATCGTTCAGAATAACAACGTCGCTATACTGAAACAGTACGGCTGAAACTGTTGCAATGTGTCCACCATGTCCACCATGCTATAAACGAAGAATTATTCTATAACCTTATATCATTCCAGTAGTTTTCGGATAATGATGTTGTTCCACAATGCCGTAAGAGAATACGACGCACTGTGGAGCCAGACAAGAAATAATTTCTTGCCAGTCCGTCAAGGGGTTCTACCAAAAATCATGCCAACTCGCATGATGCAATCCCGACGGGCCCGCTCTCATATTGGGTTCAGAAACCTTTTTTCTACGATAACTTTTCCGGTCGGAAGAACCACATGAACTTCCAGCCTTCTGTTATCAGTTTTTCTGCTTCTTCGCTTGACACTATGCGCTAGCTGAGACTTTATTTACTAACGAACATAATTAATATTGTGGACACGAAAAAAACAATCAAAGTTCAAGCAGTAATCAATGCTCCTGTAGAAAAAGTTTGGAAACTTTGGACTACTCCCGAGCACATTACTAAATGGAACAATGCTTCAGACGACTGGCACACACCACGGGCAGAAAATGATTTGCGGGCAGGTGGAAAATTCCTTTACCGAATGGAAGCAAAAGATGGCAGCTTTGGCTTTGACTTTGTCGGCGCATATGACGAAATAAAAAGGAATGAATTGATTGCTTACACTCTTGACGATGAAAGAAAAGTGAAGGTTACTTTCACAAAGAATAACGATGTTGAAACCAAAGTGGTGGAAACTTTTGAAGCCGAAAGCACTAATCCCCTTGAAATGCAGCGTGGCGGATGGCAAGCTATTTTGGACAACTTTAAAAAATACGTTGAAGCAAGTAATTGAAAAGATATCATCGGTGACCTTTCTAGCAAGACTCCCCTTGGGGAGCAATGCCTTTTATCCCATTTGCTATAGGACACCTATGAACAAAGCTATTATCCAAAAAATCACACCACATTTATGGTTTGACAAAGAAGCGAAGGAGGCGGCCGAGTTCTATGCATCCATATTCCCGAACTCAAGGATAACGAATGTGACGACAATCCGCGACACGCCATCTGGCGATTGCGATGTCGTTTCATTTGAGCTCTCCGGTCAGCCGTTTATGGCCATAAGTGCGGGACCTCTTTTCAAGTTCAACGAGTCTGTCTCATTCATGATATATTGTGACACCCAAGAAGAGATTGACTACTACTGGGACAAGCTTTCTGCAGTTCCCGAAGCCGAACAGTGTGGCTGGCTCAAAGACAAGTATGGCCTCTCATGGCAGGTTGTGCCTACTGTTATGGGCGAGATGATGAAGGATAAAGACGAGAAGAAAATAGCGCGAGTAACCGAAGCGTTTCTTAAAATGAAAAAGTTTGATATTGCCACTCTGCAAAAAGCATACGCAGGGCAATAATAGAAGATGAACATCCAGTTCATTTTGAAAATTCCAGCAGAGGACAGAAAGCACATGGCCGACTTTTACACCAAAGTGTTTGTTTGGAAAACCCAACATCTTGATGTTTACAAAAAGAGAGAGTAAACTACGAGCAAGAGATGCTTAAATCGACAGATCCTCTCACTTGCTGTGAAAGGAAAACAATATTTTTTGCTATGCAATCATTATTTCTACCTCAAGAATTATGACAGCCCCACTAATCAAGATCGCTACAGCGTCCAACCAGGCTCCGGCAATTGATGTCCTGGTACTGGCGTTTAGCGCGGACCCTGCTGCGCGTTGGGCGTGGCCTGACCCGCAACAGTACCTCACGCATTTCCCTGGCTTTGTCAAGGCATTCGGAGGAAGAGCGTTTGCACATGGGAGCGCATTCTATGTTGACGGCTACGCCGGCGCAGCGCTGTGGCTTCCACCGGACGTCCACCCTGACGAAGAAGGTCTAGACACGCTGTTGCGACGCACCGTGCCTGCAGAGATTCAAAAGGACGTCCTTTCGGTATTTGAGCAGATGGGCAGCTATCATCCAAGCGAGCCGCACTGGTATTTGCCGCTCATAGGCGTCGACCCGTCTCAACAAGGCAAGGGATTCGGCTCTGTTCTAATGCAGCATGCACTTGTCACGTGCGATCGCGACCACAAGCTTGCCTATCTTGAATCTTCAAATCCAAAGAATATCCCCCTCTACGAACGGCACGGGTTTGAGCTACTTGGCACCATCCAGGCGGGCAAGTCGCCGACCATCTTTCCGATGCTCCGCAAACCAAGAACCCCAAGATGACACGACATTACAAGAATAACGACTTGTACACTATACTGCTACGCTGTGCTTGTAGTTGCTGCTCCGCTGCCAATGTTTACCAGAATGTCACCTGTCGACTGGTCAACCTGCACAGGATAAGACTTTTGGTCGGTCGCCCACACCGTTGCATCAGACACTTTACCGCTGCGCACGTCAAAAAGAGCATGGTGCCAGGGACATTTGAGGTCGTGCCCCATAAGCTCGCCTTCTTCTAGGGGCCCTCCTTCGTGGGAGCAGACCGCGTCCATAGCATATACCTTGCCTTCCACCAGGGCCAGCACAATCTTGTTTCCTTCGACCTCGACTCCTAGAAGGCCGCCTTCCTTCAAGTCGCCCTTGTTTGCCACTTTTTGAAACCCTCTGGCTTCTCCTGCCATGCAGCATATAGTGCTCCCTTTCTATATACGGGTTTGACCAACCATGCCATGCATTACCACACGGGCTATTTCACCAGAATCGCGCGAAAAAGATCATCACTGACACAATGAACGTTCGTACATTTTTTGTTACGGTGCTCTCAATGTTTATATCAAAATTTGACTCTAAGGTATATGCACATGAAACTTGTACAAGCTATGCCGGGCATGCCAAGTCCGGTCACCGAAGCAGAAGTCGAAAGATTCCTTGAAAGCAAGCTCAACATCCAGCTGGCCACCATTGACGAGGAAGGCTACCCGAATATCCAACCCATCTGGTTCTACTACGACAGGGAATCCGGCAAGATATACGCCGGCACACAAAAGATGACAAAAAAGATCCAGAACATACGGAGGAACCCTGACAAGATCTACTTTTCCATTGACGACGAGAACTTTCCGTACAAGGGGGTAAAAGGAAGGGGAGAAGCAAGCATATCCGAAGACAGGCAAAAGAACGCGGCAGTCATGGAAAAGATAAACCTAAAGTACCTTGGCACGCTTGAACACCCGCTGGCAAAGATGTTGATGGAAAACGCCAGAAATGGGACAGAGCTCGTGATCGAGATCACGCCGAAATTCTTCTCTGCGTGGGATTTCAGCAAGACAATGTAGAGAGAGATCTATCTTTGCCAAGCTTCTTCTTTCACATCCGTCCATTCATCACTGTGTTTTGTAAAGGCTGCACAGATGTTGAAGAAGGAACCAGAGAGCCATCATAATCATCATGGAGCATAATCCATCAAATAGTCAGGAGGTTTGTCGAGGTTCTGGGCATCAACCCTCACGTGCACGCTCACCCAGTAGTGAAACGACTGCGGATTGCCTATAAGCGACGCCTCAAGCGGAAATTCAACCCTGTCTTTTGGCATGTCCGATATTCGCGTCATTGGTACTATGTACTTCTCACGGGTGTTGTTATAGACAGCAAAATACCACCCCTTTGCGGCAAAATTAGAGTCTGGCGCAAAATTTGGCAAGATTGCCGTGTAGACGTGTGTGGAAGTGATAATGTGCCATACATAGGTTGTTTCGTATTTTTCATTCATGTTAGGATCGCCAGCAAGCCCGGCTGTCAGGAGAAACGCGCCGCTATTATCGATCTTGCGGACGCCGGCCCACAGGATGTCATGATATCCCATGACAGCCGGCACAGTGCTCGTTTTGTATTGCTTGTCTGGCCTTGCATCGCCTCTCTGATCAACTATGAGGCTACCGTTGTCTGTGCCAGTGTAAAATCCAATCTTGTCATTCTGCATAGCTGGCGATGAGGATGATGGCGACAGGGATGATTGCTGCAACACCCCGGACGCAAAAGCCACAACCACAGCTATCAATATCAGGCTTGTTGCTGCGATGACTACGACGAACAGCTTCTTGTCCACCAACAGAGATGACGCGACATAATAAGCGTAAGAGGGCTATTTTTGACTACGGCAACATTCTTCAACGCAAGCAGGCCATCCGGAAACTGCTTTTAAAAATTGGCGCGAATAAGATGCATGACGACAGAACGCGCCCCTGACCGCAGCAAGGACACCATCAGCGCGGCGGCCCACCGGTCAACATTTGACACCGAAAAAATCAACCGCGCCATAGAGCGGGTCGCAAGAGGAGACGACCGGTTCATAGACAGCGCGATTGGCCAGCTGGAAGGCCTGCCGTTCCCGGCGTTCAAGCACAAGATCTTGGAGCACGCCAGAAACAAAACGCAGGATCAAGACGTCATCGGGCTGTTTGAAGGCCTTGACGGCTATATCGCGTTCAGGGACACGTACCACCTGCGCAAGGCGATAGAGGAAAACGGCAAAAAGTACAAGCAGCAGAGCCAGATATCTGACGAGACAAGAAAACGCCCCAACTTTGCGAGGCGGGAGATACGCGGCGGGAGCATAAATGAAAAGAGAGGTTGCAAACAAGAGCGAGGAAAGAAAGGACTATCCAGAGATCCCTCCCACGACGCCATCAAATTACATATGCGATACGCGCGGCAAAGAATTCCAGAACCAGCACGACCTCGTGCAGCACAAACGGTTTGAAGGCGATTAAGCTGTTGTTTTTGTTGGTTTGCCAGGACTATTAGGCGGGAATGGCTGTGCCAGCGTGACTTCTGTTATCCATTCGCACTTGATGTTGGCCTTGGAATGATGCTTTTCGATGGCATCAATGTCAGGCCCTTCTAGCAGGCAAAAGCACACGCCGGAATCCATGTTGTAGAAAAGGTTGACGTGTGTGACTCCAAACTCGTCGGTCGGCGACATGCACAGTTCCTTCAGGTTTGATTCGCTGAACGGCACCTTGTGGACGTCGAGAAAAATCGGCACAGGGGTTATAACAGAAAATTTAGAATATAAGACTTGCTATCATATATTTAATTAATTTCGTGATCATAACTTGCTATAAAAATCTCACATAAGACGCACTGTTACTTTATATCTTTAGCATTCCAAGAAACAGACAGGTTGGGTCGCGGATCATCATCGTCGTCGTATAACAATCCTGCTGATGACGATGGCGGAGGATTTGTCGCGCTAGCCGACGGTCCTGACATTTTCAGCCTCTTGTCCGACGCATCTGACAAGATTGATTTCTGCCTTGATCCCCTTGCAGGGTTCGGGCAGGGGTCAAATGCAAAACAGTTGGCGGCGTTTCTTGCAGAGCTGAAGAAAAAGAACTTGCAGTTGCGCATCATCACCAACATCACCAAAGACACCGCCGTGGCTTCCAGGCAGCTGATAAAATACGCGGACGTGCATCATGGAGATGGAATTATTGCCGGCGGCAGCTTTTGCATTGTTGACGGCTCGATGTACATCTTTTGCCATGCAGGCAGCGGCGGCAATGAAAAGCGCTCTGATCAGGCGCTCGTGACCAAACACCCGCAGTTTGTCAGGATGCAGCAATACCTGTTTGACAACCTGCTGAGCAGGACGGTCCCTGCAAAGGACAAGCTCCGCGAAATAGAGCGAGGAATCCAGAGGGAGTTCATCGAGACCATAAGAGAGCCCTCTAGGATTCTGCATCTTGCAAAGGTGCTGGCAGATTCTGCTACGTTTGACATCCTCGTCCTCTTTTCAACCATCAATTCCTTTTATAGGGCGGAAAAAGACGGCATACTGGACCTGCTTGGAGAGGCCAGCGGCCGCGGGGTGGCCGTGAAGGTGCTGGTCAAGGTCGACGACGAAACCATGAAGGACGCTTCCAAGCAAAAGATCAAGCAAAAGCACGATCGCATCAACGTGGCATTTATCGAAAAAGCCGTAAAGAGCAAGATCACGACGCTGGTGACAGACCAGACCTACTCGCTTGCGATTGAAGTGAGCGACGATTCAAAGAACACGTTTTCAGACGCCACGGGACTTGCAACGTATTCCAACAGCGAGTCTACGGTCTTTACGTATTACTCGATGTTTGAGAACCTGTGGATACAGGCAGAGCTTGAAAGGCAGAGCAAGGTAAGGAACGCGTATTTCCACATGTTCAAAGGACAAAAGCTGCGAGACGAGATCTACAGCCGCGACTGGAAGTCGGGTGCGGCGGATAAATAATAACACTAAAAGGATATTCGTCTTGATGTAATCAGGATATATGCCATATTAGTAGTGGAAAATAATGAAGATAGGCTGGAATAAAAAAAGTCCATCTTCCAGCCTATGCATTTGGGGATTGTGTAACTGGTAGATATGCATATGTCTCGCTATTTATCCATCAATCACTTATCTTTGCAATGCTAAATATCATTGAAGGAATATTAGGCTCACCCGGTGGTGTGGTATTGATGAGACCGCAGCCTTGGTCCGTAGCAGATACTGAGATCATGGCATTTATGGTATCATTCTGATTCAACGGTAAAATTGCTTGTGATACGAGCACAACGGTATCATTTGCTGAAATGACTGAAGCGCGAGTGTTGCTATTTGCTACATCTTCACCGTTTTGTCTAAGCCACAAATCAACATTGCAAAGTGTATCACCCGACGTCTTGCCCACCTGGCCTGCTGCTACGATTAGATAAGCTCCAGCCTCATTGACAATCACGTCGCCTGTGTTTGTAGTATTACTGTGTGTAATGCCCTCGTTGATGTAATCATTAGAGTTCATGGTAACAACTACCGGCATAGTATCAGTTGGTTGGAGTGATTCCGTAGACGACAATTGTGCGGCTGGCGTGACTGCATTTTGCGCAAAAGCCAGCGGTGCAACTATGGTCCCCGATATAGCCGCTAATCCTGTAGTAGCCAATATGGCTAGGATAACCACTTTTCCGTTTCCTCTAAGGCCTGACATCACCATATACTAGAGGCCAAAATTTTAAAGGGTTATTCAAAGTATGGCAACATATTATACTATTTCAAAAGCGGTCTGTATAAAACTAGTAAAAAGCAAGAGCAAATATGTAATAAATAACTCGAGCTGCGTAAGCAGAGCCAATTGTTATCAAGTTAGTGCTTGCTTCAGAATATTGCCGTGCAGTAGATAAAAACACCACACACAAGTTTCAGCCCAGCAATCCACGCGCATATGCCATGTTTAGTTATGCCATCAAGGCCGCATGAATAAACAGAGAGAGGTATTATTCGCGCTCTGTCAGCGGAAGCGTCTGGTTTGCATACCTTTTTCCGGCGACAAACGACAACAGCGCCGACGCGCCTGCGCCGGCGTACATCGCAAGGCCGACAAGCAGGTTCCCGTTGAACCCTATTATCATGGCCAGCATTGCGGCAAGCACAGTCCCAAGTATGGACGCAACCACGTTTATCCCCCACAATAGCGTAGTGTTGTTATTGTTGTTCTTATCGCCGGTGCCGTTGTTAAAGCGCAGCGGCATTGACGCCATCCTGATGAGCGAGGGGAACTGGAACCCCATCAAAAGTCCGGAGGGGAACAAGAGAGCGAAGGTGAGCGCGGCCCTTGAAGGTAGCTCCATCGTGATGCTCGAGTCGATTATCCCCTGCAGGAAAAAGAGGTAGGACAGTATTATGCCTGCAAGTATCGGCACGGACAAAAACACTGCCCTGTGCGGCCTGTCGCCAAACACCCTGCCGCTCACGTACGCGCCGATGCCGCTTGACAGCAGGATGGAGAATAAGATCACCGTCAGGGCCATTATCGGGGTGCCTAGGAGCAGCAGGAATTTCTGTATGAACGTGATTTCCAGTATCATAAAGCCAAGGCCAATAAAAATTGCAAACAGGACAAAGCCGGCCGTGCGCGCAGCCATCCCCGGCTCGCTCTGCCTGAATCTCGTCCCGGTCCTTCTTGCATGGTACACAAGAATCACCGACAGTGCGGCAGAGATGGCAAGCACGGTTTCAAGCAGTATGACCATCTGCTGCGGCACCGGCTCTTTTGCAAAGTAGAACGGCGAGTCGTCGGTCGGGATCTTGGGGTTTGCCAGAGCGGCCGCAGCTACATAGTCGTCATAGGCGCTGGCACTTGAGAACAGCTTGTCGTACGGCGGGTTTATCATCGAGTCGGCAAGCATCATCACGTCCGCGCGGCCTGCCTCGGCCTTTTGCCTTACCAAGTCTACCTGCTCGTCGATAAAAGGCACTGCCTTGACCATGACAAGCACAGGATAGTACATCTGCGAGTCTTGCGTGCGGCCAAAGTACAGGCCGGGGCGGTCTTCCACCACCATTATCTGCCTGCTGGCGTCTTCCATGCTCTGGCCGGTCTCCCTCGCCACCGACTCGGCCACTATTGGCATGAGTCTGGGAAGCTCAAAGTTCCAGCGGATCATGACCAGCATCCCATCGTCGCTCAGGTGCCTGTAGTACTGCTGGAATGCCTCGACGGTGTAGAGGTAGTTTTCCGACAGGGCGTAGCCTCCGGCAAGCTGCGCCGCCCACGAGTCGACCAGTTTTATCGTTATCATGTCATACTTGTCGCTTGAGGAGCTGATAAAGCGCCTGCCGTCGTCTATGAACAGGTCGACGTCCGGATTGTCGTACACGTTGCCCGGCCCTCCAAAGCGCTTTACAGCAGACACTATCATCGGGTTTATCTCGACGGCAGTCACCTTGTCCGCACCCCCCGCAAGGGCCATCATGATGTCCTCGCCGCCCCCGCCTCCGATTACAAGGACATGGTCTGCTTTTGCTGTCAGATCGTACGGGACGTAGTCCATGTAGTCGCGCATCCATGCAAGCTCTGCCCTGTCGCCGGACCACCTGTATATCGGCGTGCCGGCATCGGCGTCGATGATGATGTTGGCAAGCTCGCGCTGGCTCCTGACGGGCGTGCCGCCGGCGCCAACGTCGACATTGTCAAAGGAATTCTGTTTTGTGACGTCCACCCGTGAAAACGAATTCCACCGCGCCGACAGGTGCTCAAAGTTGGGGTCTATTAGCTGCCAGTACAGCCCCTTGTTGGGCCCGGGGTGCACCTTGGCAAAGTAGTCAATTCCTTTAGCCACTTGCGGCTGCATCGCCGCCATTGCGGCAGGGCTGCTGACCAGTAGCAGGACGGCGAGCCCCGCAAGGACCGCGGCGGCAGATATTTTCGACCGTTTGGTCATGACCTCTGACGGCTCTGCCTTTCTCTTGTTTCTCAGGAGCAAGAGCATGCCAACGATTGCAGACCCTGCGACCAGAAGCGACGTCAGCAGGAGCACAGACTCGGCTCCCAGGCCGAGCATGAGTGGGTCAAGCATCAAGGCCGCCGAGGAGGCGCCAACAAGGTCTGCAAAGTACAGCTTGCTTATCTGCCGCGGCATGGCGTAGAACACAAGCGCCATTATGAACCCTGCAAAAAAGAACGGTACCGACGATAGGAGGTAGAATACATAGATGTACGATGTGTCAGGCGGGATTAGCGCCACTGCCAGGATGAACAATGGCACAGAAATAGCGTACGCGATGGAATGCTCGGTTATCTTTTTTGCAAGCGCTGCAGGAGTCATCTGCGGCATCGACAGCCAGCGCCACATCCCGCTGCGTCTGAGCCGCGTGCTGTTGCCGTAGTCCTTCTGCATATGCACAAGGAGCGAGCCTATCCCAAGCCCAAAGAACGCGACTGAAATGGCCATGAACGCATAGTCGTACCACAGGATTATGGAAAATACGCGGGTCAGCGCAAGCTCGAACAGCACCGTGCTGAGGGATGCAAAGAACAGGACGGCCATCAGAAAAGCCAGCATGTTCCTGTTCGTCCTTAGACTGGTACTACCACTATCAAGCAAGTTCTGCGTCGCCTCTTTTTGTAAGTCTATGCAGCAATCATTGTTTAAGCAACTGAAGGCTAGGTCTATAGGAAACTAGTGGAATTTTTCTATGGTAGCAGCGCTTTGCGGCTTTTGTCAAGCGCCGGTTAAACCCTTTTATTTTCTCCATTTCTAGTATTGGCAGAGGTTATCTCCCTCCGCGGATGAGGGCGTAGTGCCTGAATGGCCAGCCCTCATCGCGTGATTATGCAAAACTGTTGGCGGCTGCTATTATTGATCCGCAGCATGAGGAAACTGCTCAAAATGCGGTGCGTTACTCCGGCTCACGCGGACCACAAAGAGAATCCCAGCTACCCCAAGGAGCAGGTTGACAATCGCCCAAGCATAGTTTTTCTCCACGAAATTGAGGGCGGCAAAAATGAGCGATATCCCTGCCAGGATGCCAATTACAATTGGAAGGAGCTTGAAAATCGTGATCACGATCTCTAGGACGCGCACCATCGATTCGATCCTTTCAAGCTCGGCTTTTGATATTATTTGCATTTTACAAAAAAAAGAAGAAAGAGGAAAAAGTTAATGGGACTTTTCTGTCAGGTAGGACCTGAGCATCCACGCCATCTTTTCGTGCTGTTCCATCAAAGTTATGAGAAAGTCGTTGGTGCCCATGTCGTGGTATTTTTCGTCGGCCTCGTCTGCGTTGCCGCGAAGGATGCGGATGGTTGCTTCGTGCGCGTCCAGAAGGTTTGCAAGCATTGTATGTGTGTCAGGGTAGCTGCCGGGGTCTTCCTTTAGACGCGTGTACTGGGTAAATTCAGAAAGCGTTGCGATTGTCTGCCCGCCAAGCGTGCGAATCCTCTCTGCCACTTTGTCTACGATCTCATCCATCTCCTCATATTGCTCTTCGAGGAACTTGTGCAATTCGCTAAAATCCGGCCCGACTACGTTCCAGTGGTACTTTTTGGTCTTTGTTACCAGCACGTATTCATCGCATAACAACTCGGTCAGAATCTTGATGACGCCTTCGCGGTCTTTTTCGGGAATGCCAATTTTTGGCTCCTTGTCGGCGTGTATGAGTCTTGAAACTTCCAGACTTTGTTTGGTCATGCATAATAGAGAGTTGAAAAATATAAAAGAGTTTTAAGACACAATTTATTTTGCAAAAACAAGCATAGAAATCACCAGAAATTTAGAAAATGCACATATCAGCTAGGCATGCCCGGCTTTTGCATTTTTTGTCTTTTCCTTCGTTTGCATTCATGCAAACAAACCCTACTCTGCTGGCGGCACACCTTTGATTTTGTCGTTGACGTCACCGAGATCTTGTTTGCCGCTTTTGCCTTGTTGCGTGCAGTTCTTTCCTGGTTTTTCCGGGATGATGCCATTCCAATGGCACAATGGATCTGGTGCGAAAAAGCTTTCTCCCTCTTTCTGCGCAATTTGTCCCAAAGTCATTATTATTAGATCCGGCAATAACAACCTGTATGAGCGGAAAACTAAGGGACATAAAAGAAACGGCGTCAAACGCCATAGAAATAATTCACGAAATAGGTACTCCCGAAGTGCGAAGCTCCCTTGACAAAATCAAGGACACCACAAAAGAGGTCAAGGAGATCATAGAAACTCTTAGCACTCCCGAGATGGTCAAGAACATGGAGAACATCCGGCTGACGGCAGAGTCGATGCAGGACGCGGCGTCCAGGATGGAAAACACGTTCAGGGAACTAAAGGCGTCGGGCATCTTTGAAGAGATCAAGAAGACGTCCGAGTCTGCAAGGGGCGTCATGGATTCCTTTGGAAGCACGGAGGGCGGTAGCAGCGGCGGTGGTGGTGAAATGATACAGGTATCAAGGGAGACGGTGCAGGCCATAAAGGAGCTTGTGCAGGAATTAAAGCTAGCCGTACAAGATTCACGAAAGTCAGGCGTCATAAAGAACATAAACGAAACTGCCAAAGAGATATCTTCTTTAAAGGAATCCGTGACGTAGGCAAATTGCGACAAGATTTAGAACTCTCTAATAATAATTGTGAGAGGACATGATGAAGGCCGTCCAGATAGTAGGCGATCAGGCCGTGGCAAGGGCCATGACAGACACGATACGCCGGACTATTCTCATGATGTTGCGAGACAGGCCCATGACCCAGACGCAGCTTGCAGAAGAGCTCGGACTTTCCAAGGCCGCGCTCAGCCACCACCTGAAGATACTCAAGCAGCACGAGCTCGTCAGCATAGTGAAAAAGGAGGAGGAGTCGCACGGCATAGTCCAGAAATTCTTTGCGGCAAACTCGTACCTCCTGCTCTACGATTTTAGCGTCCTTCCCAGAGACATCGCAGGTTATTTCTATCCCGCACGCTTGGAGAGGGCCAGAGGGGTCATTTCGATGCTGTCGCTAAACAACCAGTCGTTCATGCGCGACTGCAAGCTGACCGATTTTATCGCAAGAAACCTCTCGGCCTACCTTATCGAGGCGGCAGGACCTTATGTAGACAAGGAAATCGATTATGGCGACGAGGGCCTGATATACGAGATTTACACAAAAGCGATAAGGGCCCTACTGAGGAAAAAGCTGGATCTCATGGCGTTGCAGTAATAGTACAGGAAAATCGAACATATCATTGAAGTAGAGCAAGATTTCATTAGAGTTATCTAATCGATATTACATACTGAACTAATGCACCAGACCTTATCCGAGCCCGACCAGCTCCTGATCGAGATCGCAAGAAGCGTGTGTTCGGAAGAAGGGATGGATTTCAATTCGCTGGATGCACGACAGGTAAGAGGCTTGATCTATTACTGGTGCTCATCGTGCAACAGAATATACCCTCTTACCCACCTTGTGGTTTCAAAGAGGAAAAACATCTGTGAGCACTGCAAAGACAAGGTAAAGATGTACTCAAACAGCAACAAGTACGGCAAGCTGCGCCGCAGGATCTTTAACAGGATATTGGATATGCGCGAGAAAGAATCAGAAATGGAAAACGTTGGCGTTCCGTACAGCATGTACACCTATGAAGAGCTGGCAGGCGACGTGGAAAGGTCGAGATCCATAATAAAAGCGCACGAAAGGGATTCCGAATTCAGGGAGCTTGACGCAACTATAAGGCAGAACATGCGCATCATAAGAAGGATAATGGGCCTGTCCGGAAAAGCCGGGCGGCGCTGATGCGCTAAAAATATACACACACAAAGACAGGATCCCTGCCGAGCCACATCAGTCAGGACAGGGTCTCTGGCTTTCTTCAGATAGACTGTTGGCGATCGGCTCCCGGCACCAAAGTTTTGCGCCCGCTACATGGCGTAGCGTTTTTCTCGGTTGGCTCTTTCTTGAATGTCTTTTGCTGTGTTTCTGCTTTGATCCTTCTTTTTTTCCACGTTTGGCCTGACCTCTGGCCGCGGCTCTTCGCCAAACTGCCCCTCGGTCGCATCGTTAAGCGCCTGATCCCGCTTTGCAGGATTCCTGGTTTCCTTGCTCAATACCTTTCGCCGCTTTTCTTTGCCCGGTCTTTTTGTGCGGGCTCCTTTTCACCCTTCATCATCCCGCTGTCGGCGCCGGATCCCTGCCTTGCACCTGGCGTGTCGGTTACCGACTCTTTCAGGTTCTGACCTATCTCCTTGAGGTCCTTGCCCGTTTCTTGCAAGTCCTGTTTGGTCGCCTTCAGGGTTCCAGCAGACTTGCTGGCCTGTCCCTTGAACTGCTTTACTGTATCCTTTGTGGTGCTGGCCGTCTCGCTTATGGCGTTTACGGTGTTATCGATTACGCCTTTTTCCTGCAGCTCCTTGGCAGTCTCGTTAATGTCCCTGGCGGTATCCCGGGCGGCAATTGCCGCAATGCTCACTGCCTCGCTTATCTCATGCAATCCGCCGCTTTCCCTGAGCGTCCTTACGGTCTCCCTTATCTGCATAGAAGATTCGCGTATGTTTTTGGCAATAGTTTTTATCGCTTCAGCTATTTCTTCCGGACTCTTGCCGGCAAGCGTGTGTGTTGTTGTCCCTTTTGCAGTCTCCATGTCTGAATTTCGGCTTTAAATTATTAAGGAGTTTAGATGCCCACGGGGAAAATAACAAAGCGTTTTAAATCTGCCATCCGGCAGTTTCTTGCGCGGTGGATCAAGCAGCATTTAATCAAACTCTTTTTTATTATTAGCACCACACGATAGCCTGAATGGCTAACGAAATCACTTATGCCATCACTTTCATCATAAGCTTGGTCGTTTCCACGGTCATAATCTACATTGTTACAAAGCTGTTTGGGGAAAAAGAGGGTATAGGCCGCGCCTTTTTGGCCGCCATAATAGGCGCGATCGTCTATTCTGTGAGCTATTTTCTGTTTGGCACGGGCTGGCTGGCCGCAATAATAGGCGGGTTTGTGTGGCTCCTTGCGCTAAAGGGGCTGTACGACATGGGATGGCTCAGGGCGCTTGCAGTGGCCGTAATAATATGGATAATGGCTGCAATAGTCGGGCTTTTGCTTCCCACCGTGACAGGGCCGCTTTAAAGCGCACAGGTGACGCTGGCAATAGCGAGCCTGTTGGTAAAGGGGCTTTTATGGGCCAGCTCCGTGTTTGGCCTATCCCCTTTACCGCAATAGCGGCCTGCGGTGAACGGAGCCGAAACCCGGGCCGCCATTTCACAGGATGGCCTTTATACGGCGCAAAAAAGTAAAAGCGTTTCCGCCAGGGCACACGGCTTTATGGGCTCAAAAGGCCGTCATTACCAATACACGGGATACCTTCTTTTCGGGATTGCGTTGTTGAATGCGATCGCCACCGCAACCAGAATCAGGGCGCCGGCGGCCACAGGGATCATGAACCAGACAAGGGAGCTTGCGTCAGTCACCGCCGTTGACGCCAGAAACGCGGTCGCTCCGGCCGGCGGGTGCGTCAGCCTCAGGATCTGCATTGCAAAGATAGAGACTGCCACAGAGATCGCTATCAAGACGTATTTTTCTTCGCCACCTGAAGCAAAATAGGCGATGTGCAGCAGGGCCGCGGCGGCCCCTATTGCCCCGGACATCACGTGCCCAAGGACGGTGTTGCGCGGCTGCGCAAGTGGGCTGTCGTACACAGAAAAGAGCAGGACGACCGATGCCCCAAAGGGCGCAATGAGAAGAGGCAGAGAAAAATAAGAGGCAACAAAGCCCACCGCGACGATCCCGGCCAGCGCGCCTGCAAGCGACGCAAGCGACGGGACAAGCTGGCTTCTGGCCGCAATCTTGACAGGAGGGGTGCGATCATCGTTACAGCCTATTTTCATGGCGTATGTTTTTAGCAATGCACGCAGGACGCCTGCAGTTTTTTTCTGCCTGCGCCCCGGAGGACTGGCCGCGCTCATAAACTAACTCCCGGCAAAATGCACAGGCGATTTTTTTGCCTTTCCGTCATTTGCAAGCGCGTGCAATCAAGAGTTTGCCAATGCTAATGTACGAGCGCGCCCTGCAATACACATACAACAAGGCATGGAAGAAGGATCTGGAGAAAAAATAAGGCGCATCGTAGTCGCAGTCGACTCCTCTGAAAATTCCAGAAAATGTGCCGGCTTTGCGGCCAGCCTGGCAAACGCCACAGGCTGCGAGACCATAGTGCTCACGGTAATAAGAAACAGCGACGTTGTAGACACAGAGGGCAGGATCGACCATGACAAGCTGCAAAAGACAGAAGAGGAGGCAAGAGGCCTGCACGAAGCCCTGGTGATAGGCAGCAACATGTTCACTTTCAGGAACAAGATAAGATCCGAAATTGTCAGGGCAGATAACGATGATGTCGCCGACGCCATCTGCAAATATTGCGCAGAGACTGATGCAGACGTCGTGATAATAGGCAGGAGGGGTCTCGGGTTCTTCAAGGGGATGCTTATTGGAAGCGTGTCTGAAAAAGTGGCAAGGAACTGCCAGTGTTCTGTCACGATAGTAAAATAATGATGATGTTGTCATCTTCGTGTCCATACAATAATATACACGAGACGGAGACTTTTTCACGACATGCCCGCCAAGAAATGGCTTGACAGAGAGGTATCGCTTGACCCAATAAAGAAGCAGACAATAGCGGTTATCGGTTATGGCATCCAGGGCCGCGCCCAGGCCTCCAACATGAAGGATTCGGGCCTCAACGTAATAGTCGGGCTGAGAAAGGGAGGCAAGACCTGGAAGCAGGCAGAGGCAGAAGGCCACAAGGTCATGGAAGTAGCCAACGCTGCAAAAGCTGCAGACATTATCCACATCCTTATCCCTGACATGGAGCAGGAAGAGACCTACAAGCGTGACATTGCCAAGCACGTCACCGCGGGCAAGGCGCTGTCATTTTCGCACGGCGCCGCCATCCACTGGAAGTGGATAGTCCCGCCAAAGGACGTCGACGTCATCATGGTCGCGCCAAAGGGGCCAGGCCAGCGCGTCCGCGAATTGTACCAGGACGGCTTTGGCATCCCGTCGCTTGTGGCCGTGCACCAGGACCACACAGGCAGGGCGTGGGACCGCGTCCTTGCGATGGCAAAGGGCATCGGAAGCACGAGGCCGGGCGTGCTAAAGACTGATTTCAAGGAGGAGGTGGAAACTGACTGGTTTGGCGAGCAGGTTGACCTGTGCGGCGGGACGCACGCGCTTGTCATGAACGCCTTTGAGACGCTGGTCGAGGCAGGGTACCAGCCAGAGGTGGCGTATTTTGAGTGCCTCCACGAGCTGAAACTGATAACCGACCTTGTACAAAAGTACGGCCTGACGGGCATGTACAACCGTGTGAGCGAGACTGCCCGCTATGGCGGCCTTACCCGCGGGCCCCGAGTTGTTGACAAGGACGCCAAGAAGAAGATGAAGCAGGTGCTCAACGAAATCCAGTCAGGCGAGTTTGCGGATGAATGGGTCAGCAAGTACAAGAAGGAAGGCAAGAACTCGTTTGCCCGCTACATGAAGGACATAGAGAACCACCAGATAGAGAAGGTCGGCAAGGACCTCCGCAAGATGATGTGGCCAGAACAAGAGACCTGAGATTTTTACAAAGGATAAGAAAGAGAAAGGCCCTACCTACTACTGCTTGCCTTTCTTCTTTACGTTTTCATTAATGTGTTTTATTATTATTGAAAGCGGAGTTCCGGGCCCAAAGTTGCCAGTCACGCCCTTGCTTTCAAGCTCCTTCCTGTCAGATTCAGGAATGATGCCGCCGCCGACCACTAGTATGTCGCCTGCGCCCTTTTCATTCAAGAGCCGGGCGACCTTTGGGAACAGCGTCAGGTGCGCGCCGTTAAGCAGGCTCATCGCGACCACGTCGACGTCCTCGTCGACTGCCATGCTTGCTACCTGCTCTGGAGTGCAGAACAGGCCGGAATAGATTACCTCCATGCCCGCGTCGCGAAACGCCCTGCAAAGCACGAGTGCTCCCCTGTCGTGGCCGTCAAGGCCAAGCTTGGAAACGAGCACCCTTATCGGCTTTTGCTGTTGCTGTTGTTGCATAGCAGTAGTAGTAGAAGACGCTGCTGACATTATATCACCTGCTATGCAGTTTTTCCGCTTAAAATATTTATTCACTGCAAATGCGATTAATAAAGCCTGCCGTTTAGAAGCCATATATAATAAAGATGCAATAATTACATTGCATGGCTTCTTCAAAAGTAGAGGTCGAGAGCGTAAAGAGGCAGGTGGACATCTACAAGCAGCTGAAAAAATCCGTTGATGCCCAGGACCTCGCTTCGTACGACAAGGTCGACATGTACAAGCAGATGCGCAAGCAGTTGCATGCCAGCATGAAGCGCTACCACAGGGAAGGAAAAGGCGACCTTGCCAAGATTATCTCCCAGTCGCTGACTGCATGATGATTTGTTAAGGATATATAATATTCAGTACCCAGCTTGTCCGTGCTTCCCATAGTAAAAGGCCTCATGCAGGGCGACAGGCGCTCCCTCGCAAGGGCAATTTCAATCGTTGATAACCACGAGCCCGAGTCGAGGCAGATAATCAAAGAGATTTTCGAGAGGACGGGCAAGGCGCGCACCGTCGGCTTTACCGGGCCGGGAGGCGCAGGCAAGAGCTCGCTTTTGGGCCGGCTGATACCGGAGTGCCAGGCGCTTGGCCACAAGGTTGCCGTCCTGGCGGTGGACCCGACAAGCCCTATAACGGGAGGCGCCATACTCGGCGACAGGGTGAGGATGCTTGGAAGCCTCGATGATGAGAAAGTGTTCATGAGGAGCATGGCGTCAAGGGGCGCGGTGGGAGGGGTGTCAAAGTCGCTCCGGAACGCAATCAGGGTGCTTGACGCCGCCGGCTATGACCTTATTCTGGTAGAAAGCGTGGGCGCAGGCCAGCTTGAAATAGAGATAACCAAGGTAGTCGATCTGACGGTCGTGCTGTTTACGCCAAACACGGGCGACAACGTACAGGCAGTCAAGGCAGGGCTGACAGAGGTGGGAGACATTTACGTCGTCAACAAGGCCGACATCGACGGCGCAGGCCCGCTGTACAACATCCTTGTCGACATGATAGGCGACACCGAGCGCAGGCCTCCCATATTGAAGACGTCTGCCAAGACGGGCAAGGGTGTCAGGGAACTAGCGCAGCATATTGACAAGTTGCTAGAGGAAAGAAGCATTAATTATAAAGTACGCGAGAGGAAGATGCTAGAGGACGAGTTGAAAAACATGGTTTCAGACATTGTCTCGCAAAAGGTCGCTTCCATGCTAAAGGAGAACAAAAAATATTCAGCTTTTATAGACAAGCTTGCCAAGAAGGAGATAGACCCGTACATGGCTGCAGACAAGGTTGCTGCAAGCCTCTTCAAGTAGGCGAGGAGAGAAAAGAAGAGATGGCAAAAACAGCAGAGAACGCGGCAACAACGAGCAAAAAAAAGATAGTAACCGACTCTAACATCCCAGTCAAGCGCGTGTACAAAAAGGCCGACATCAAGGGCCTCAAGGACGAGGATCCTGGCAAGTACCCGTTTACGCGCGGCTTGTATCCTGACATGTACCGCGAGCGCGTCTGGACCATGCGCCAGTACAGCGGCTTTGGAAGCGCAGATGAAACAAACAAGCGCTTCAAGTTCCTGCTTGACAAGGGGCAGACAGGATTGTCATTGGCGTTTGACCTCCCGACCCAGACTGGCAGGGACTCGGACCATCCAATGTCAGAGGGCGAGGTAGGCAGGACAGGCGTTGCAATCAGTTCGATAAAGGATATGATGACCTGCTTTGAGGGCATACCGCTCGACAAGGTCAGCACGTCGATGACCATCAACTCGACTGCGTCGACGCTGCTATCGCTGTACATCACGGTCGCCGAGTCGCAGGGAGTAAAACCCGACCAGCTTCGGGGCACGACGCAGAACGACATACTGAAAGAGTATATCGCAAGAAACACGTACATCTACCCGCCCAAGCCCTCGATGCGCCTCATAGGCGACATGATAGAATATTGCTCAAAAAAGGTGCCGCAGTGGTACCCCGTAAGCATCTCCGGCTACCACATACGCGAGGCAGGCTCTAACGCGGTGCAGGAGCTGGCGTTCACGTTTGCCGACGCCATCGAGTACATCGAGACGTGCACGGCAAGGGGCCTCAAGGTCGACGACTTTGCGCCGAGGCTGTCGTTCTTTTTCTGCTGCACGATGGAGTTCTTTGAGGAAATTGCCAAGTTCAGGGCCGCGCGCAGGATATACGCCAGGATAATGAAGGAGAGGTTCCACGCAAGGAGCGCCAAGTCGCAGCATTTGCGCTTCCACGTCCAGACCTCCGGCGAATCGCTGACGGCGCAGCAGGTGGACAACAACATCGTACGGGTCGCGACAGAGGCCATGGCCGCGGTGCTCGGCGGCTGCCAGTCGCTCCACACAAACTCGCGTGACGAAGCCCTTGCGCTCCCGACAGAGCAGTCTGCCAAGGTGGCGCTTCGCACGCAGCAGATAATCGCAAGCGAGACGGGCGCGATAAAGACTGTTGACCCGCTGGCCGGCTCGTACTACGTCGAGCGGCTAACAAGCGAGATCGAAGAGCAGGTGTGGAAGTACCTAAAGCGCATCGACAGGATGGGAGGCGCAATGGCGGCAATCGAAAAGGGCTTTTTCCAGGAGGAGATCCGCAACAACGCCTACCGCCTGAAAAGAGAGATCGACGAAAACAGCAGAATCATTGTTGGCGTCAACAAGTACCAGGACGCCCATGACGTCGAGCCAGCGCTCAACAGGATTGACCCGGAGATAGAGAAGAAGCAGCTGGCTAGGCTGAAGGAGTTCAAGGCAGGCCGCGACATGGCAAAGGTAAACGCGGCGCTTGCGACTCTGCAAGAGAACGCGGAAAAGGAGGAGAACCTCATGCCACACATCATCAACTGCGTCAAGAGCTACACCACGCTTGGCGAGATAAGCGACACCCTGCGCGGAGTCTTTGGCAGGTACGAGCCCAAGATCTCGTTCTAAGATGAGATTAATAAGACGGAGGCATGAAGTAGAGGCATATGCGCGTAGACCACATCGCCATCGCGGTCAACAACGTCGATGAGGCCCTGAAGAACTACCAAAAGATTCTCAACGTCGACCACCTCGAGATCGAGACCGTCCCCAACGAAAAGGTCAAGGTTGCGATGCTCATGCTCGAAGACACGAGGATAGAGCTCATGGAGCCAACGTCCCCGGACAGCCCGATATCCAAGTTCCTGCAAGAACGCGGCGAGGGCATACACCATATCGCCATAACCGCCGACGACATCGTCAAGGATGTCAACAGGGCCAAGTCGCAGGGCATGAGGATGCTGGGCGACCTGCGCACCGGCTCGTACGGAAGGCGCATCACGTTCATCCATCCAAAATCGCTCAACGGCGTGTTGACAGAGTTCTGCGAGGCGCCACCGGCTGACGACCATAACTCAGAGTAAGGGCTAATACCCCTCTTCCCTTTTCCATATTTGCAGATTGGACTGCAATGATCTTGTACAGAGGCTTGCAAAAGCGGTAGAGAAAAACCGCGCCGACGCGCTCTTGCTGTCAGGCGGGCTTGACAGCGCGATCATTGCAAGCATCCTAAAGCCCCAGTATTGCGTGACTGCAGCCCTTGGCAAGGACGCGCCGGACCTTGCGTACGCCCGGCAGGTTGCGCAAAAGTACTGCAATGTCCATTCAGAGGCTATATTCGGCCCGGAAAAAATGGTCGAGTTTATAGACACTGTGGTACAGGTTTTCAGGACGTTTGACCCGATAGAGGTGCGCAATTCGTGCGTCGCGCTTGCAGCACTAGAGCGCGCCAAGGAAGACGGCCACCGCGCCGTGGTGACGGGCGACGGGGGCGACGAACTGTTTGCAGGGTACAACTATTTGTCGCGCTATTACGGCGACGTGGAAAGACTTGAGCAAGAGCTTGCGCGCCTGTGGCAAGTGATGCATTTTTCCTCAAGGGCGCTTGGCGAAAAGGTGGGCGTCGAGGTAAGGACGCCATTCCTTGACAGCGAGTTTGCAGAATACGCCAAGTCTGTGCCTGCAAGCGAAAAGGCGGGCGAGCGCGACGGAGAAAAGTGGGGCAAGTTTGTCCTGCGTAGATGCTTTGAGCGCGACCTTGGGGCGCTTGCGTGGCGCAAAAAGATGGCCCAGGAGCAGGGCGCCGGCACCGACCTGTTCTACAGGTACATCGAGGACATGATAGACGACTCTACTTATGCAAATAGAGCCAGAATCGCGCTCTCAGAAGGCGTGAAACTGAGGAGCAAAGAGCACCTGCACTATTACGCAATGTTCCGCAGCTACAACCCGCCTCCAAAAGAGGAAACAAGAAAAGGATGCAGCAGGCGCTGCCCGGAATGCGGCGGCTGTTTCGAGTGGGCAGGAAAATTCTGCAGGACGTGCGGCGCGTTTCCCGTGACGCCCGTGTCACTTTGAGTACTTGCCAGGCTTTTTGACGAATATGCGCTTGCATCCTTCGCAGCAGAAAAAGTACGTCTTGCCGTTGTGTTCGTGAGAGACCGCAAGTTCCTGGTCCATCTCGATTCCGCACACGGGATCGACTGGCATATTCTTTTTACGGCATCTTGCGCTCCAAAAGTGTATTTATTGTTTTGGAAAAGGGTTCACATAGCAGGTAGGAAAAAACTGACTGACCAGTCAGTTATCTTTATTTACCCCGAACATCTCTCTATAAATAATTGGACACCACTAGAGAGCCCACTTTGGATAACGCAAGTTCTGACAGCCAATCAGCAGCAGTCGTCATGAAGGTAGACAATGTTACCAAGGTCTTTGATTCTGCGGCAGGAAGGGTCGCGGCCCTTCGCGGCGTCAATCTTTCTATCAAGAGGGGCGAGTTTGTAGCCATAGTCGGCCCCTCCGGAAGCGGCAAGTCGACGCTCCTCAACATAATCGGCGCGCTCGACAAGCCGACGGCGGGCAAGGTCTACATAAACGGCATAGACGTCTTTGCGCTTGCAGACTCGGAAATAGCCACCATGAGGAACCACCTCATCGGATTCATCTTCCAGTCGTACAACCTGATAAACAGGACCACGGTCCTGAAAAACGTCGAGCTCCCCGGAATCCTTTCAGGCATGGCAGGCAGCGAGCGCCAGAGGAGGGCGGAAAAGCTGCTTGAGGTGCTTGGGATCGGCAACAAGGCCGGCTTCAAGCCGGTCAACCTTTCCGGCGGCCAGCAGCAGAGGGTCGCCATCGCAAGGTCGCTCATGAACGACCCTGCGATAATCCTTGCAGACGAGCCGACTGGAAACCTTGACACCAAGACGGGAAACGAGGTGTTTGACCTGCTAAAGATGCTCTCAAGCAAGTTCAGGCGGACCATAGTTATGGTCACGCACAACCCCGAGCTGGCGGAGGCCTGCGACAGAGCGATATACATCCGCGACGGCAGGGTTGAAAAGGAGGTAGTGAACAATTGAAAAAGCACTTTGTTCCGGCCACAATAATAGTAATAGTAGTAGTAGCAATGCTGCCTGGTGCCCCGCTTGGGGCCTTTGCACAGCTTAGCGAGTCAGAGATAGTAAACGCCAACCTGAGCGGGCCGGTGTTCCTTGACGCTTTCTGGACAGACAGGACCACGGCGCCTCCGGCAGGCACCCCGCTTTCAAAAGTCGAAGTCGCGCCGGGAGACGGCTCATCCGTCCTTGCAGTGACGCTCGTCAACAGAGGGTTTTCTGACATAACCTCCGTGACAGGGACGCTTTCGCTCCCATCAGGGTTCACCTCTTCTTCCAGGTCAAACCAGGCAGTCGCGACGTACAACGGCATAGTCACGGCAGGCAACACGTTCACGCTCTTTTTCCAGGTAAACGTTTCCAACAATGCGCCAATCCAGGATTACAGCGCCAACCTCAAGGTAGAGTATTCTAGGATACTCGAGGCAGGCATGCCAAGGACAGCGGACGTCAGCGTCCCGTTCAAGTTGACAGGCAAGGTCATCCTTGACGCTTCGTCAGAAGGCGGAGTCGCGCCGGGAACCTCGGGCAAGGCGGCCATAAAGATAACAAATACGGGAAGCGCGCCGGCCACGGGAGTCGTGGTAACCGTCCCAGGCTCGTCCGGCGTCAACCCCACCACTCAGCAGGCGTCGCTTGTGGCAGTCGGCCAAAAGTCGTTTGAGATTGGAACGATCGCTCCAGGAAACTCTGCCACGATAGAGCCGGTGCTGTACGCCAGCAACTCTGCAGGCGAGACGCTCCAGACAATCCCTCTCCAGATAGAGTACGGCAACACGTACGGCGAGAAAAAGAACTCGACGGTGCCGGTGGGCCTCATCGTCCTGCCTACGTCTGCAAGCTCGCCCCTGAGCGTGACGCCTGTCGGCAACTCGTCCATAATAATGACCGCAGGCAAGATAACCGACCTGAAGGTGTCGCTTGCAAACAACGGCGACCAGCAGCTGTCAGACGTGGTGGCTTCCATAAGCTCAACTGCAGAGCAGATCAAGATCCTCGGCAAGACCAGCTGGACGGTAGGCGACCTTGCGCCGGGTGCAAGCCAAGAGATATCGACGCAGGTGTTTTCGTCGACTGACATGATAGGCAAGGCGGCTACCTTTACGCTCACGGTCCAGCGCATATCGGCAGGGCAGCCAGAGATAGAGACATTTGACGTCGGCACGTACGTCGATGGCGAGATAAGCGTCAAGGCTTACGAGATAGGCATAACCTACATCGGTGGCGTGCCCAACATAACTGGCAACCTCCTCAACGAAGGAAACGTGCTTGCGCTCTTTACCACGGTCGAAGTAACAGGCGCAGAGGGACTTGTCAACTCGCTTCCGCCGCAGCAGTACCTTGGCGACCTGACGGAAAACTCGCCCCTTCCATTCAGCATACCAATTGACGTTTCCAGCAACACGGGCGCAGGGACGTACCCCGTGGAATTAAGGGTGCAGTACAAGGACAGCCTGAGGGAGCAGCATACGCTTGACATCAAGGCCAACGTCAACTTTGTGCCCGAGGCCCCGGCTGAAAACACAGAGCAGACGCAGGCTGCCGGCTCGATGATGATGATAGGCGTCATTGCAGGTATAATCGCGGCAGCCGTTATTGCAGTGGTGGCAATACGCATGAGGAAAAAGTCGAAACTAAAGCGCACCCTCCAGTTCAGCAAGCAGAACGGCGACAACAAGGGCGACGACATCGAGTCAGTGCTAGACAGCCACTTTGGCAGTAGCAACAAGAAAGAAGAAGAGCGCGCGAGCAAAAAATGAACATAAAGGAAATCTTTGCACTGTCCATCGACGCGCTGAGGGAGCGCAAGACAAGGTCTGCTCTCACGATAATGATGGTGGTTGTGGGAAGCTCGCTGATGGTCGCGCTAAACGGCATGACCGCCGGCTTTTCCAACTTTATCAGCTTCCAGTTCAGCAAGCTTGCGCCAAACATACTGTTCGTGACAAGCGCGCAGGCCGACAGCAGCGGAGACCCGTTCGGCGGAGGGCCGCCGCCTGTGCCAAAGATAACGCTTAACGAGGCCGTGGTGAGCAGGATACGCTCGCTCCCGTTCGTAAGCGACGTCATCCCGTCGTACCAGGGTGCCATAACGCTTGAGGCAGGGGGCAGAAAGCACGACACGACAGTGTTTTCAATCGATCCGCAAAAGCTGTACGTGATAGCCCCTACCACGACGTTCTTTGAGGGCTCTAGCATCCGTCAGAACGACCCCTCTGCGATAATCCTGTCAGAGAGGGTGGCAAACCCGCCCGGCGACTCGACCCCGTTTGCGGTGGTGGGCCAGACGCTCCGGGCCACGTACACGTTTGTCGACCCTGACACGGGCAAGCAGGAAAAAGAGACGAGGAGCTTTGTGGTGTCGGGCATCATGAAGGCCACCGGCAATCCGACCATAGACAACGCGGTAGTGTTCAACCGCATAGCCGGCAACCAGATGCTCCACAAGGCAGGCAAGTACGACGCGCTCTTGGTGGCGGCAGACTCGGGCGACTTTGTAGACACGGTCGAGCAGCAAATCCGCCGGCTATACGGCAAGGACATCGGCATCACCACTCCAAAGGCCATACTTGAGACCATACAGCAGTTCATTGGCGGCTTTAGCTCGTTTACCACCAGCATCGCGCTGGTAGCGCTCCTGGTGGGCGCAGTGGGCATCATCACCACGCTTTACACGTCAGTCACGGAGCGCATCAGGGAGATAGGCACGATGAAGGCCATAGGCGCGCAGAACAGCTTTATCCTGGTGCTGTTTCTAGTCGAGGCACTGACCATCGGGGTCATTGGCGCTACGGCAGGCATGGGCGTCGGAGTCATGGGAGGTTACGTGCTCATCGCAGGCTTTGCATCGCAGGACCCAAGCTCGCAGAACATGACGCCGGTGTTCCTGCCGCAGGACATGGGTACCGTGTGGGGGCTTTCAGTAGGACTGTCGGTGCTTGCCGGCATGTATCCTGCATGGCGCGCTTCAAGGACAGCCCCGATAGTGGCGCTAAGGCGCGAGTAGCCAAAGCCGTCATCGTCAGTATTTCTGCCACGGCCTTGCGTGCTTGGTCATGTGGCAGGCCTCCGAGCAGAAATAGTCGTTGCACATGTAGCAGAACACGGGGTAGTCCTGCGTCTTTTTCCCACAGGCTCCGCACGTTGCAGACATGTCCATGGCAGTAATTAATACGCAGAAGGGATACTTGTGCTTTACAAGAAGAAAAATTGAAAAGAAAAAAGGCAGTCTGGACCTTGCGGTCCAGATAGAGTCGAGAATCCCCCGCTTATGGGATTGACCTGCTGTACAGCTTGCCTTCCAGCGCTAGCTTGTACAACTCTGCTACATACGGGTTCTTTGCTGGTGTTTCTGCACCCAGTTCCACCAGTCTGGCGTACACTCTGACGACATAGGCCAGAGCGCCCATGAATGCCACTACGACACCCATGTTGAACATCCAGTGGTTCGGAACGGAGAAGATTTCTTCCACGAACCAGAAGTGCCACATCTCGTTGACACCGATTGTGAACATCGTGGCAAGGTAGCCAATGATGGTCAGTTTCAGACCGGTGTTCATCGAGTTGCCTGGACCTCTGAGTATCGGGACTCTTCTGTCATAGATTGCCACCATACCCCAGCCGACAGGGAGAGCCACGAAGTGGCTGTACAGCCACCAGTGGGCCGGCGTGAAGGCCGAGTCTCTGATTGCAGTCTGGTGCAGCGAGCCATCGACGAAGTTGTCGACTTCGACGGAGGCTGCGATAGAACCGAGCATGATCACCATGATGTAGATCTTTTTCAGTCTTTGGATCTCGACTTCCTTCGGGATCAGTGCTGGCATCTGCGCCATGGTTTACCATGTAGATCATAGACTATATTAACCTGTATTTCAAAAATCGATAGTTAACTATAATAGAACATGTTCAAGACGACCGATATTACAGAAATTATTAAATCCAAAAAATAAAAAGATATAATTCTAATCTAGAATAAAGACTAAGCATTTATGATTATCAATGACGATAATCTTTTCATCTCCCATCTGAAAATCGTCAAGAGAAGCAGGGCAGGCAGCCAGACTGCACCCTTGTTGTACGCGTGCCGCTATTTTGGCTTTGCCTCAATCCCCAGCAGGTGCGAAAAGCAAGTGCCAAGTGTATAGCAGTGGCAGCTCAGTCAAATGCCTTCTCTTCATCGTATCAGGATTAACTCTGAATCTTCACAGCTGCCAACCAAGCTTGGGACGCCCGCATTAATAATCGTGTTTTTCTTCAAGGAACGGCTTGTACATCTCTACCAAGTCTGAAAGCGGAAAGCGCTTTTTGCCCACTATTTTGATGTCGACACTCACCTTGTGATTCTCTATTTCGATGATGTTGTACGAGTTTTCAAAGAATCCGCGGAACCTGCTTGAGGAGGCAGTTCCGGCATAGCCGATCTCAAGGGATCCGAGCTTCCACACCCACGGCCGGTGCTTGTGCCCGCACAGGACGAGGTTCACCTTTGACTGGAGGCACGTCCTGAGCGTGTCGCCGGCGTCAAGGATGAGGATCTTGTCGGTGCCTGTGTCTGGTATCCCCACGAGGTGGTGGTGCATTGCGACTATCTTGACCTTGTCTGCGTATTTTGCAAGAGTCTTTTCCATCCACAGGTTCTGCCGGTAGCCCACTTCTCCCTCGTCCCTGTCGGGCCTTGCGGTGCCAAGCGTCAGTATGACTGCGTCGCCAAACTCGTAGACGTGCTTGGTTGGAAAGAATTTCTTGAACAGCAAGTAGCCCGTGTGCCTGTAGTCGTGGTTGCCTGCGATGACGATGATGTTTGGGCACTCGAACCGCTTTATTTCACTGCGCGCCTTTTCAAACTGCGGCAGTATGCCCTCGTCGGTGAGGTCGCCGGTGATTATGATTGCATCCGGCTTGAGCTTGTTCACTTCATCGACTACGGTGTCAAATGCCTGCTGCACAAAGAGGCTGCCGACGTGGATGTCAGATAGCTGGACAAGGCGCATCTTCTGCATATTTTGCAGCCCGCACTATATAACGCTGCCAGTAGTAAAAGCAATGTTATATTAACGCCTCCAAATAGTTAGTAGGACAGCGGCGATGCCAAAGCGCAAGATAAAGGAGGAAAAGCCGAAAAAGAGGCTTGGCAAGAAGGAGATGCTGATAATCCCCATCATAATGGGCGGCGCCACCCTCGTTGCGCTTTTGGCGACCCAGTTGTTCCCTCCGCCAGACCCTACCGAGGTATGCCTGAAGAACCACAACGTCGAGACGTTCCAGCTTTTCCCGAGGGTCGAGGTAATAGTCGATGGCCAGACCATGCAGCTGCCTGACAACGTTGGCAAGCAGCCCAAGGACGGCCAGGAATGCCTGCGCCCCATACACACTGACAAGGTCGGAAACGAAGTACATATAGAGTACATCAGGCCGGTGAGGTTGTCGATGGCCGACTTTATGCGCGTCTACTCGTATGACAACAGCACGATAACCGTGGTCAACAACTCGACAGGCACAAACGTCGAGCAGGTGATTACCCTGAACGACTATAACATCCAGTACTCGTACTTTTCTGAAAAGAACGAGTTTACCAGCGTACCTGATCTAAAGAGCATGCCTGCATTTACAAACGAGATGGTCGTGAGGGCAGAGCTCACCCACAAGTAATAGTGGCAATAGTAAGTAGGATTAAATAGGAAAGCGCGAGCTCCCGCTTTGATTCGATTTGGCTAAAAAGACTACCGCTGCTATAATCAGAGGCGACGGGACCGGCCCGGAGCTCGTAAACGCGATGGTCAAGGTCCTGAAGGCGTGCAACACAAAGATAGAGCTCGTCCAGTGCGACGCCGGCTCTGAATGGTGGGAGAAAAACGGCGGCAATTCGTATATTTCGCCTGAGGTGTGGAAGCTCCTTGAAGACTCGGACGCCTGCTTCAAGGGCCCGACCACCACGGTCCCCGTGCCAAACGCGCCAAGGAGCGTGGCAGTCAGCATCAGGCAAAAGTTCCAGCTTTACGGCAACCTGCGCCCGATAAAGACGTACGCCAACGCCGAAAAGCAGCTTGACTTTATCTGCGTCCGCGAAGCGACGGAGGGCCTGTACGCGGGGATCGAGTTCAAGACAAGCGACGATTCTGCGATCGCGATCCGCAAGACGACAAGGAAGGGATGCGACCGCATTGCAAGAAAGGCTTTTGAGGTCGCCAAGGACTATGGCTGGAAAAAAGTCGTCGCAATCACAAAGCGCAACATCCTGAAGGAGACTGACGGCATATTCTGGTCGTCGATTGAAAACGCGGGCAAGGGCTTTAAGGGAATAGAGTACGAGGAATACTATATCGACAACATGACGCAGCAGCTGGTCAAGAACCCGGAGCGCTTTAACAAGAACGTGCTTGTCAGCACCAACCTGTTCATGGACGTAATATCCGAATGCGCGTCCGGAAACGTCGGCTCCATCGGCAACGTCTACTCTGGCAACTACGGCGACGACTATGCGATGTTCGAGCCGGCGCACGGCTCCGCCCCGAAATACGCGGGCAAGGACAAGGTCAATCCTGTAGCAACAATATTGTCGGGCGCGTGGATGGCAGACTACCTTGGCGAGCGCGAAATCTGCAAGGCGATATTCAAGGCCACGGAGGACGTCATCAACGAGAACAAGTACGTGACCTACGACCTTGGAGGCACGGCGTCGCTGTCCAAGATGGCAGACCAGATAGCCACAAGGGCGGCAAAACTGCTCAAAAAGTAAGCTCTACTGCATAAAGGCGCTCGTAAAAAAGCGCCTTTTCCCCGACCACCCTTTTCTTTAGCTTTTTCTCCTGCACGAATTTGTCCAGCGCGGTCGAGTTTGCAAGCGACGACACTATTACAAGCATCTTGCCTTCTTTTTCTGACAGGAGCGGGAGCGCCGACTCGATAAAGTGAATAGTTGTTTCTATGCCAGCGAGACCGCCGTGCACCGTTGCGTCTGCCTGCGGGTCGCCGGGCAGGTACGGCGGGTTTGCAACCACGAGGTCGAACTTGCCACGGAGTGCGGACGCCGCGTCGCAGCATACGAGCATCACGCCTTCTTCTTTTCCCCTGCAATACGCAAGCGATGCAAGGTCGATGTCTGTTCCCACCACGTTCTTGAAATTTGAAAGGAGCGACTGCGCGACCGCGCCCGAGCCGACGCCCATCTCGAGGGCCCACGTGCCGCGGTACTGCTTTGTGCATTCCATCAAAAAGAGCGTGTCTTCTGCAGGCACGTACATGTCATGCGATCATCCCTGATGCAAGCGCGATTATCTGCGCCGGTACCAGCTGGTCCACGCGCCTGTCGCCAAAGTCCATTTGGATACCAAGTTTTGCAGCAACGGTCGACGCGCGCTTGTTGCGCTGCGAAAACAGCCTGTTGATGTTCTTTACAGTCTCCCGGGTTATCGAGTGTTTCAGGGTTGCCCGGATGACCGTAGACTCGACCAGCGGCGGAGGATTGAAGCACTCTTTTCCGACATCGAACAGCTTCTCCAAATGAAAGCAATAGGAGGCAATTGCAGATATTGCCCTGTAATTCGAGTCGCCGGGTTTTGCCAGCAGCTTCTCTGCAAACTCTTTTTGCACCATCACTATTGCGCGGTCAAATTTCCTTGCGGCAAGCCATTCAAACGCGTCACGGCTTTTGGAATACGGCAGGTTTGAGACAAACACGTCAAAAAGCTGCTCGTCGCGCTTGAACAGGTCCGCGTTTACGAATTCCAGATTAGAAGAGGCAAGCTTTGCCTTGGCATGAATGTAAAGCTCCCTGTCGACCTCGTACGACACGACCTTCTTGGCGTGCCTGCACAGCTCTTCAGTCAGGATGCCGCTGCCCGTTCCTGCCTCGCACACCGTCTCGCCCTTGCCTATGGCAGACGCATCTACTATCCTGGCAAGCACCCTGCGGTCGGCAAGGAAATGCTGTCCCAGTGCCTGCGTCTTGGTGCGCCTTGGCAATTACTTTCTGACGAAAAGGTTCATCCGGGCTTGGCCCATTATCTCTTCGATTATCCTCTTGGCCACGAGCTTTGCCGGCTCCCTCAGCCCCACGCGGGTCTGCAGGTCTGCAAAGCTCTCAAACTTTTTCTTTTCCCGTTCCTTGATTATCGTCATCATGTAGGTCTTGCCTATGCCCGGTATGAGCTCCAGCGCATGAATCCTCGGAGTTATCGGCTGCGACATGTTGATGTAGTCGACGAACCTCTTTTCGTTTGCCACTACCACTTTTTCCACTATCGCAGGAAGCTCGTTCTTGGCAGACTGCGAGACGTCATTGTAGTCCAGCCTCCCAAGCACGCTCATTATCTTGTTGCGCCCTTCCCGGCCAATATAGAGGCGCTCGCCGACCTCAAAGGTCGAGTTCTGCACGCCCAGCAGCTCTAAAAGTGTCAGGCGCTCCTCGCCTATGGCCTGCACTATGACGCCCTCCCTTCCCCTCACGGTGGCAGACTTGCCCCGGGGAGTGTAGTCCAGAACGTAGGCGTACTCCTCGTATTTCCTCTGGCCGTGGTCGTGGCCCGCTTCGGCTCTTGCCGGCGGCTGCTGGCCTGCGGCTCCGGCGGCTGGATCTTGTGCTGCTGACAAACTGACTCTCTATCCTCCCTATACTGTAGAATAATTGCTATTTAGCCTTGGCTCTCGGGCTTGAGTATGGAGAGCATCTTTTCAAGCGTCTCTGTGAGTATTAGTTTCTTCCACCCAAACGTAAAAGCCCTCAGCTCCTCAAGGGTGGTCGGCATGACGTTTACGACCTCGACTGCCTCTTCCTGAGTAAGGTCGCACTGCTCGACAAGCTGCTTTACCATCTTTGCCGCAGTCTTGGCGTCGGTCTTGGCAAACTTGCCGACATAGTCGGAGGTCCAGCGCTGGATCTGGTCCATGTCGTCGGCCTTGACAGAGTCCAGTATCTCCTTTACCTGCGCGGTCGTGATTATCTCTTTTTTCAGCGTCTCGGTCATTCTGACGACCCCGGAGAGGCCAGAGGCTTGACGTGGTTGAGGCGCGTCTGGAGGATCTTTTCCTTGGAGCCAAACATCACCGACACCTTCAGCGTGCGCTTGCGCACTTCCTTTACTACGCCGATGCGTCCGTGGAAGCGCCTGTGGGGCGTGGTGTCGTGCTCACGGGGGTCAACTTCTACGATAACCTTGTCTCCAACCTTGTAATCGTGAAGGAGGTACGATATGCCCCTGACTACATTGTCCTTTGTCAGGATTGAGCGAGCCTTTCTCCTGGTACCGTGCGATCTTGGCATATTTTCAATACGAAAAGCGTTTTGACCTTAATTTAAGTTATCTGCACGGGTTTTCAAAGGACAAACGACATTATCATCAATTCTCAACGTCGGATATACCCTTGTCGGCAAGCGTGAAGAGCACTTCCCTCTCCGCGTGGTAGGGGCTGTCGACCATCCTTGCTATCCTGTTTTTGCCTGACGAGCGTTTCAGGTATATCCTGTAGGTGCTCGTGTGGGCGACAACGTTGCCGCCAGTAGGCCTTGCCGCATCGCCAAAATACGCATCCGGCGAGGACTGGATCTGGTTCGTGACGACGACTGCCACCTCGTATGTCTCTGCCATGCGTACCAGGATGTGCATGAACTTGTTGAGGCGCTGCTGGCGCTCTGAAAGCGTCGCTCTTCCAAGGAACTCGGCGCGATAGTGCGCCACCGCAGAATCAACGATTACAAGCTTTATTCCCTGCTCCTCTATCACAGGCCCCGTCTCCTCTATTATCAGCTCCTGATGGGCGCTGTTGTACGCCTTGGCAACGACAATGCCCTCAAGCGCCCTGTCAGGGTTTACGCCCCGCGCCCTTGCTATCGAGACAATGCGCTCCGGCCGGAACGTGTTTTCGGTGTCAATATAGATGGCCTTGCCGGAAAGGCCTCCTGCGGTCTTTGGCTGCTGCACCATCACACACAAAGTATGACAAAGCTGAGTTTTTCCAGTGCCAAACTCGCCGTACACCTCCGTGACAGCCTTTGTCTCCACGCCGCCTCCAAGCAGGTCGTCAAAGTTCTTGGCCCCGGTGGATATGCGCTGGCCGCCGGACATCCTCTTTTCATAGAGGCTCGTTGCCGTCACAAAGCTCCTGTCGATGATTCCAAGCTCTTCAAGTGCGATGCGGGCCTTGTTGCACATCTCCACGGCCTCATCCATCTCCATGCCTGTCGCCTCTGCAACGTCCACCGGCCCCCTGACCAGAAGATCCTTTATCGAGCGAAAGCCGGCCTCCTTTAGCCGCTTTTCGGTCGCGGGCCCGATGTCCTCTATGGAGCCAAGCGCAAGCTTGGAGCTCTCTTCGCCTTCCAACGCGGTTTCTCTTGCGCGCCGGCTACTAATTGGTATCGGGCGTGCGAGAAGTGCTTGCTCAAGGGCATAAAAGTATATATCTATGTTCATTCTGGTAAGCCTAAGTAGAGGGATATGATGGAAAGCAAGACGTTGGTCGTGACGGCTCTTGCGACAGTCATGGTACTGTCTGCCGTAATTGCATACATGCCAAGCGCTGACGCGCACGGTGTGCAGGCACAGCTGCAGAGCAGGTTCGTGAGGATTGATAACGAGCAGTTCTCCGACAATACCCTCCAGACAGGCGAAGAGCTAACCGTAAGTGGCCAGTTGAAGAGTTTGGTCAACAGAGACCTCAGAGGATGGCTCTCTCTGTTCAGCGAATCTGAAAACGCTGGCAACAGATGGGAGTTCCTTGCGAGAGACCCACCAGGCAACATATTCGACATCAGAGCAGGTCAAACAGTGGACTACTCAATCACTGTAAAGGCGCTTGAACCAGGCACATATCACGTGCACACACAGCTCAACATTGAGCACATCGGTCCGGGTCTAGGCAGGGGTCAGACTGTGAACGTCACTGGTGACCCAATACTGAAGCCAATTCCGTACAACAACATTGTATACCAATGTATAATCATCGGAGCTGGCCTCGGCATAACCTTCGCTACCAGACCGTGGCAAGTCATCTAAGAGCATATACGCTCCCCCTTCCTTTTTCCTTTTAATTTCTCCTCCACCTACATATTCTACAAGGCAATCGCTTAATACCCAAGCATCCGCACTTGCATGACGTGACGGTGCTTGACGACTTAAGGCTCGAAGCGGAAAAGATGCTTGCCGGCCGCGACCCCGGCCACGATTATTCCCACGTGATTCGCGTCTTCAAGACTGCAGAGCAGATTGGAAGAGAAGAGGGCGCTGACATGGAGGTCCTTCTTGCCGCAGCGCTCTTGCACGACATCATAGTCTACCCGAAAGGCAGCGAGAAAAGGAGCAAGTCGGCAGACGAAAGCGCCGAGCTTGCGCAGAGGATGCTTGCCGCACGCGGCTGGTCCAGAGACAGGATAGAAAAAGTGTCGTACTGCATAAGGACGCACAGCTACTCCAAGAACGTCAACCCGGAGACCCTTGAGGCCAAGATCCTGCAGGACGCAGACAGGCTGGATGCGCTTGGCGCAATAGGCATCGCCCGCACGTTTTCAGTCGGAGGGTCAGAGATGCGCAGGTTCTACAACCCGGAAGACCCGTTCTGCAAAACGGACAGAAAGCCTGAGGACACGCGGTGGACGATTGACCATTTCAAGGCAAAGCTGCTAAAGCTTGAAGAGACCATGCACACCGCCACTGCAAAAAGGGTGGCGCACGAGCGCACGCGCTTTATGGAGGCGTTCCTTTCGCAGCTGGAAAAAGAGATCTATAGCTAGCTGTAATCGACGAAGTACTTGTAGCGCTTTTCCACCTCCTTGTTCTGCCCTGCAAGCACCTTTTCAATTTCAGCTTCAAGCGCCTTTTTTGCATGAGCGCGGAAATTGTCTGCCTCGGGCGTCTTTTGGAAGGTAGAAAGCGTGTACTCAAAGTGGCGCATGAATTCAACCACCTTGGCGCGGTATTCATCCTGCGCGGGCTTTTTCTTTTCTATCTTGAACCATGCAGTCGCGCATGCAGTGGCATAGAGCCGGGCAAGCTCATCAATCAGCCTGTCTATCTCAAAAAAGTCGGCCATGCGCCGGATTTCGGGCCGGCGCCGTATAAATGCAGCAGCTGCTTCTTATTACCAGTAGCTGGCCTTGATCTTTTCTATCACGCGCTCGTGCTCCGGGCCCTTTCTGCGCGCGTACTTTTCCATCGCGGTGAGCGGCACGCCGCCGAGGCTTGACGCAAGGGCGGTAAAGAACATGTTCTTTATCGGGTTGTCGCGGCCCACCTTGCCCATGAATTTCTGTATGCCATGCTTGAAGTTGTGCTGCCAGGTCTTGTACATGACGCCCAGTTTCGCAGGGTCCATCGTGTTGCCAATGTCGTAAAAGTCCGACTTTTCCAAAAGGCCGATTGGCACGAAGGTGAGCGGAGTTACCGTGAACTTGGAGTCCGGCTGCTCGGTTTCCAGCTCGTGGATGAGCCTGATCGTCTCCCAGCTGTCGTCAGGCGTCTCGTCGTTGTCAAGGCCCATGATGAGCGTGAACGCAGGGACCCAGTAATTCTCGTTCAGCGCCTTGACGCCGGTCTTGACCACCCAGTGCCATTCCTCCGGCTTGTACGGGGCAAGCTTGCGGTCGGCGTACTTGCCGATGAGCCTGATGCTCCCGGTCTCAAAGCCGCACTGGATGCCTATGTGGTTGTCCGGGCCCGACCTGATTATCTTTGACACGTTGGGGAGGAGGCGCTCGTCGGCTATTGCGCCGGCAAGCGTCCCGTGCGTCGGGTTGGTGTGCTCGACGCCGGTGGCCATTATGCCCTTGAACAGCTCCTCGATCGCCTCCCTGTTTGGCTGCATGTTCTTTGTCGTCCTCGGGTTGAGGCCGTAGACGAAAATGTCGTCGCTGTGTATCCAGGCGTTTTTCAGCCCTCCGTACTTCATGTTTATCTCTATCTCCTTCTGCACCTTCTCGACAGGGTAGTATCTCAGCGGCCTAAGGGTCACGTCGCAGAACTTGCATCCGCGCCCGCAGCCGCGCATCACCTCTATCATGCCGTGCATGCTCGGGTTGACTATGTTTGGGATTTCCTCGATGGAGGGCTCGTTCCAGTAGTGGATGAACCTGCCGTGGTACGTCCTGTCGCTCCTCACGAACTCTTTAATCTCCACCTTGAACTGGCTCTTCTTGAAGGGGTTTGCCATGTCAAACTCGCCTCCGATGAGGGCGTCAAAGAACGGGCCGGCTGCGCCGTCTATCTCCGGACCGATGCCTCCAAGCTCGCCCTCGACGATGCCATAGAGGTCGTACTCCTCTATCTTGGCAGGGTCGTAGTTGTACTGCCAAGTGCCCGAAGCGCCTGCGATGACCTTGGCCTTGCTCCCCGTCCTCTTTTTGGCAGCGCTGATGCGGTGGTGCAGGTCTGCGTTGTAGAATTCGTCGTATGACTGCTGCTTGCGGCCATAAGTGAATGTCATGGTCACGGGGCCCATGCCGAGAGGGTCCATCTCGTAGGTGCCGACGACCTGCGTCTCAGGGCCGATAAACTGCTCCACATGGTCCGGGTGTGCCACCACGACGTCCTCGCGGGCATAGCCGTCCCTCAAAAGGGCAGCCTCGACCTTTCTCAGACCGTACGGCGCGTAGTTGGCATAACCGTCGGTGTGCTCTATCGGGTTGCAGATAAAGTCAAACAATATCCTTGGCGTGACCTGGTTGCCAAGTATGTGATACCATAACGAGTCATGGCTCCTGTTCATGTCAAGTGCAGGAGCGCAGCCGAAAAACGATGCAAGCGAGATGCCTCTATAAGGCGACATCAGCGTACGATCGGCAGTAAGTACAATCTTTGGGTGCTTTGACAATGCCCTAAATCCCTTTTTAAAGCAAATTAATTGAAGATAAATTAAAAGTTTTCCAACATTCTATTAGGGTGTACAGTGTTGTTAGGGCGCCTACAGTCTGCTGTCCCGCTTCTCGATAAAGCCCTGCAGGGTCTCGCCTGCGAGCTTTTTCTTTAGCGTGTCGTGGATTTCCCGGACGATGCCAAAGCCCTGGAACGTCAATGCCGTGTACAGCTGGACAAGCGTAGCGCCTTTTTGGTACGCCTGCCAAGCGTCCTCGCCGTTCCAGATGCCGCCGCACGCCATTATCGTCAAGTCAGGGAACGCCTTGTGCACGTCCTCCACCATCTGGAGCATATAGGGAAACAGCGGCCGGCCGCTTTCCCCGGCAACGGGCCGGGAAAACTTGGCCGTAAGCGGGCTTGCCCTTGTGTCCACCGGCCTCGTGTTTCCTATCACAACGGCCTGCCCGCCGTTTTCGTAAAACACCTTTATTGACTTCATGCGCGCCTCCTTTTCGTCATCCTTTGGAGGCAGTTCGCTGTAAGGGGCGATCTTGGACGCCTTTATCTTGCCGGGTGGCACGTGCGTGTTCATCAGGTCAATAATCTTTTTCGTGAAATCCGGGCTCTGCAGCACCCTGTTAAAGTCGGTGTTTGGCGACGTCCTGTTTTCCTCAAAGCCAAGGTCAACGTAGGGCGACGTGCGCACCAATATCTCCCTGCACGCATCAAGCACGGCGTCTTCCGTGTACAAGTCGGTGATGCCGGAAAAGTTCAGCAGGATTCGCGCCCTGCCATGCGTTCCCTGCGAGAATTTTTGCAGGTTCCTGACGGTATGCTCCAGACCCTTGTGCGGGTACCCCTGGGCGTTTATTATCGCGCCCCGCTCGTCGTCTACTGCCATGCGCACGGTCCCTTCCGACCTTGGCTTTTGCGGATTTCCGACCCTCGGCTTTAGCAATATGCTTCCAGGGTTCATGTAGCCAAAGACGTACGACATGGGGAGCAGCATGTCGCAGTTCTTGTCAAAGCCGGCGGCAACCCCGACAGGGCTCTTGAGTGCAAGCCCGTTGACAGAAAGCGCAAGCTGCTCGCCAGGGTCAAAATACGACGCGTTTTTCTCAAACTTGCCTGCGAGCTTGCCCAGCCGCTCTTTTGCAATCTCGTGGACGACTTCACCCTGCGCCAGCTCGTCCGTGGCCTTGTAGCGCGAGTAGAGGTACCTGCGGTACAGCTTGAAGAGCGACGGGTCCAGGCTTGCCTTGAAGGTGTCCACAAGCACTGCTGATAGCGACCGGGGGTTCTTTTGCCTGCCTGAATATATGGATATAGGGCTAATGCTGGCTGTCCTTGACAAATTGCCACAGCTGCGACCACAGGCCGTCAAACGAGTGCGCCTCGATGCGGTAGCTGGCAGAGTTGCCGTACTCGTTTGTCACCGTAAGGACGGGCACTCCATTTTCATCATCCGCTATTGAAATAGACTTGCCGGCTAAAGACACGGTGGCGCTTCCTTCCAGCTTGAGCTCCTGCTGCTGTTGCTTCTTTTTCTTGGCCATAGCCCTGCTGGCACGGCAGGATTTTTAAATGCATTTGCGCATACACACACATGCAGGACATGGCCAAGTCAGCCGACTGCGTTGAAAACAACCACGGCAAATGCCAGGGGCATTTCAAGGAAGAGATGAACGGCTCCCAGGTCACGAGGATGTGCGCGTGCCCCTGCCACGACAATATGTACCAGCTGGTGAGAAACACGGTCGCGCTGATGGCGCAGGCTGAAAGGCAGAACCCGTACCACCTTGCTCAGGCGGCCAATGACGATGATGGGCGCCTGTAGATGCGCTTCATGTAGAGAAGCAGCAGGTTGAACGCGGTACCAAGGGCGTTTGCCCCTATTATCACCCAGTCATCCTTGAATATCCCGTACGCAAGCCAGAGCGTGGTGCCGGACGCATAGAGTGCCATCAGGTACGGCGAGACGTCCTGCATCTTTTTGGTCATGTAGCCCTTGAATATTTGCGGTAGAAAACTGCTGGTAGTGAGGCAGGCGGCAGCCGACCCAATCAGCGTAATGAAAATGCCGTCTGATATGACTTGCAGCAGCAGGGCTTGGGGTGGTAGCAGCGGTAACAGCACAACCGCCCATTGCCCGCCCGGCGTTAAAAAGCCTGCCATCAAGAATTAATAACTTGCACCGACACAACACAATGCGTGCTGCAGCTGAAAGACCTTGTAGACGGAACGGTGGTGGGTTCGGGCTCTGACTATATCGTCATCCAGAAGGGCAAAAAGAGGCTGCTGGTGGAATGTACAGGGTTCAAGGTGCAGGAGCTAAAGAGCCACGGTACGCCGTACGGATCCCAGTTTGACTAACATTTAGCACCAAGTCAACAAAAATTCCGTAAAAAGTTAAATTGAGTTACGGAGCCACATCTCAACGTTTGACGCAAAAGGCTACTACCGCCGAGGTTACTTCTGCCGCTGCTACTGCTGTTGTCAAGCCTGCAGATGTCCCGGCATCTCAAACACGGGCGGTACATCGAGGCAAGGTAAAATACGACAAAAAGGCAGAGTCGGAGTTCTTTGTGGACAACTCGGCGCTTGCAGGGTTTACTGGCGAGCGCATCCTCTACATGGCTGTCCGCGAGCTCATTGAAAACTCGCTTGACTCTTGCGAGAGCAGCCATATCCTGCCGAGGATTTCGCTGTCGCTCAAGATGGTAGACCCGGCAAACGAGATGTGGACCATCACATGCCAGGACAACGGCATAGGCATCCCGTCTGACAAGGTGCCGGTAGCGGTATGCTCGTTTCTGACATCGGGCAAGTACGTGGAAAAGCAGCAGCGCGGGCTCTTTGGCGTGGGATTGAAGATGATTGCCGCCTTTTCGACCAAAGACACCGACCACCCGCTGAAGGTGTGGAGCAAGTCCCTGGAAGAAGGCGCGGAATACTATTTCGAGCTGCGCACCGACATCAGCACCAACAGGCCAATAGTGCTTGCAAAAAGGCAGGTAAAGGAAGATGCCGCCATGAGCGGCGACTCGGGTTTTCGAGTCGAGGCGATGCTTCGGGCAAAGCTTTCCCCTATTACAAAAAGCAGGATCTACGATTACATCAGCCAGACCTCAGTCGTCAACCCTTACGCCCACATCGAGTTTGAGACCGACGAGGGCAAGGTCGCGTTTGACCGCAGGACGGACAGGATGCCCGAGCCGGCAAAAGAGGTGCTCCCGCACCCGGCAGACATGGACCTAAAGACGCTGAAAAAGGCCATCATGAATTTCATGAACCAGAAAACGACCCTGCAGGGAGTCCTTTCCGACTCGTTTCAAAAGCTGTCAAGCGAGAAGGCAAGGCAGATAATCTCGGAGGCCGGCCTTGAAAACAAGCCTGCCGACAAGTACGACGAGCACGAGCTCATCAAGGTGGTCAACATCTGCAAGCAGACGAAATTCCACATGCCAAACACCGACCACCTGAGCCCGATTGGCGAGGACATACTCACCGCAGGCATGACGCAGGAATACACGATAATCACGAACAAGGACGAGGCCGCGCAGGGCACGCAGCCGCAGCTTTCAGTCAAGATCCTAAAGCCGTCGCTTACCGCTTATTCGTCAAGGACGTGTGTCATCAACAACCGCCCGACGATAGTGGAATGCGGGATCGCGTACGGAGGCGACATCGGCTCGTTCAAGCTCTACAGGTTTGCAAACAAGATACCGCTTTTGTACGACGAGGGCTCTGACGTCGCAAGGGAAGTGGTATCAGAGGTAGAGATAAACAAGATGGGCATCTCCAAAAAGGAGGTCAAGGAGCAGTTTGCCAACCCCGATGCCAAGTCGGACAGGGCAGTCGAGTTGTTGCCGCTGCACATATTCTTCCACATCTGCTCGACAAAAATCCCGTACAAGACGGCCGGCAAGGAGAGCATCGCCTCAGAAGGCGAATTAAAGCGCTACATGAAAGCATGTTTATCTGATCTGTATCGCAAGGTCAGCGCCCAGATACGCAAGGAATTGCGCATGAAGGAGGCGCAGAGCAGGCTTTCTCTCTACAAGTACTACATACCGCTCATCGTAAATGCCATTTCTGAATCCATCAAGATAGACTCGCAAAAGCTCGAACAGGCGTTCACGCAGCTTGCCGAAAAGCACGTCTCTGGCGAGATAACCGCAACGCCGGTGCAAGAAAAAGAGGACGAGATAACCGGCGAGCGCATCGAGGAAGAAGCAGGCGAGGAGGTTGTGGAAGAAGAGATTGACGGCGAAGTTGTAAAGCGCTCAAAAAGCCAGTTGGCCATAAATGCGGCTAGGAGAAAGGGCGAGCGCAGCAAGCCCAAGAACAAGAAGGAAGGAGGTCAAACAACCCTTGACGCGGTCCTGACAAAAAAAGGCGGGAGGAAAAAGAAGTAGGACATGCCAACAAAAGACAAGCGCCATCAGGAAGTCATGAAAAAGATCGGCCTGATAATGAAGGACGTCAGCACCGACCTGATGATAGAAAAGACGATGCCGGTGCTCGACGTGCCAAAGGTAGGCTATGACAACACCGTCTGGTCCGACGAAAAGAGGATGCTGACGATAGGCGACAAGACGGTCAGGATAAGCCCCGACAGCACGAAAAAGATCCCCACGTTTGCGCAGTACCTCGTCATGGCAAACGCTATCCGCAAGCTGCTGGACGAGGAGATGGAAAGCACCATCAGGGGCATGTACTACGCAACGCTGAGCACTGTAGGCGATGAAAAGAACAAGCAAAAGTTCTGGAAGGGCCAGGACGAGTCCGACGACGCGATAAAGGCGCTGGAACTGTTGACCGGCACGCCCCGCGAAGAGTTCTCTGTTACTTCAAAGCCAAAAGGCATGATCTCCGGGCCGATAACGCTTCGCGTGGGAGGCGACATCATCGACTGCAACCTTGGGAGCAGGGCCACTTCTCAATTGATTCCGACCAACATCCGCGACCTGGAGATAGTAAAGGTCAAGGCCGACTTTGTGATGGTAGTCGAGAAAGACACCGTGCTTAACAACATACGCAAGTCCGGCTTTATCCAGAAATACAACGCAATACTGCTGACGGGCTCGGGCGAGCCGGACCGCGCAACGAGGATGATGGTCAAGACGCTCAACGAGGAATGGAAAAAGCCGGTGGTCGTTTTCGCGGACGCAGACCCGTGGGGCCTCGGCATCGCTCTGCGCTACAAGATCGGAAGCGAATCGTTGAGTTACGATAGCGACAGGCTGGTGACTCCAAACGCCAAGGTGCTCGGCATGATGTTCTCGGACATTTACGAATACAACATCCCGGAGGTTGCGAGGCTTGCAGCGTCCGACGAGGACATCAACAGGGCAAACGACATGAAGAAAAAGCCGTGGTTCCAGGACAAGCAGTGGCAGAAAGAGCTCGACCTCTTTTTGAAGCGCAAGGAAAAATGCGAGCTGGACGCGTTCTTCAAGCACGGTTTCAAGTATCTGGCTGAGGTATACCTGCCGCGGAAGCTGCGCGAAGCCGGCGTCATCTAGCAAAACTCCATAATGTTCAAAAACCACGTTCCCAGATACGGGAATAGTTGAAGCCGCTGCTTGCAGGCATGGCAGTATCATTGTTAATCCTTGCAGCAATCCCGGCTTACGCGCAGAATTCCTCTAGCAGTCTAAATGCGTATGCAGTTTATGTCTGCGATAAATCGTACGTAATTACATACAGTATCACGAGCGGCAGCGTCGACTCCATTAAAGTAAACGACAGGTATTCGAACATAACCGTAATGATCCAAGCGGACTCTGACGGCAAGCTGCTGATCAACCTGCCAGATAGTTTGTTGAACCGTATTTCTATCAATACAGAGTCTGAGCTAGTATTCTTCGTTGATCAGATAGAGGTATTTGCCAGCGTGACGCGTACCAATTCCAATGTTGCATTAGAGATCCCGTTTCAAAAGGGGAACAAGCAGATCGATATAGTTGGAACATTCCTGATAGGCGGAGGGACGATGACGCCCAGGAAGGGCAATTCCTTTGATGCAACCGTGGACGGAGGCATGGGATTCAAACTTGCGACAGTCACAAACGCAGACACGTGCAACTTTTCCTTCGATCAAGGCAAAAGGCAGCTGCATATAGAGATAAGCCGCACAGCCGATGAAGAAGGCTTTTTCCAGATTTCGCTGCCGCACGAATTCCTTGGAGGCCCGTACACGGTTCTTGCAGAAGGCCAGCCAGCAGAGTTTGAAAGTATGTTTTCCAACGCGACAGGCATAGATACGACCACAATTTCATTCCGGTACGATGGAGATAAAGTACACAATATCGACATAATTGGGACCACGGCCGTACCAGAATTTGGCACTGCGGCTATTACGGCAGTTGCGGTCGCTATGGCAATGATAGTTATTGCCCGCTTTAGGCATCAGTAGGCGTACGCTGAGTATTTTTTCCCAAAAATCTTGTCTGCAAGTTTTACCACCTGCGCCGCAGAATCGAGGTAACAGAACTCCTCTTCTCCAATCTGCACCACAAAAATGCCAGACGTGCTTCTGTTGACAAACATCTTTTTCTTTTTCCCGCCGGACTCGATCCTCACTCCCTCGTCGATGTCAAGAGATGATAAAGCCTTCTCAAGGCCGCCCTGTTTTATCCTGATGGCAACAGGCATTATCAACAGTTGTTTGAAAAAGGTGCAATATAATTGCGCACAAGACTTTAAAGCTGGCACGCAGGATTTCCGCTGGCTTGCTTTCGCTTCCGCTTGACGACGGCAGCATCCTGTGCATCAGCGTCAGGACGAGCAGCAGGGCAAGGCGCCTGCGCCTTGTTTCCGGCATACGCGGGGTCGAGGCGGTGGTGCCGGCAGGCTATGATGAGGACAAGCTGCAAGAGTTTGTGCAGTACAAGCGCGACTGGATAATCAAGACTGCAAACTATTACAGCAGGCTGCGCGAAAAAACCGGCCACACAGAATCCGATGTCGTCTATTATCTCGGCAGGAGGTACCGCGTGCGCCTAGTCAAGGACAGGCTTGCTTCTGCCATTGTTTCGGACGGGCTTGGCACGGCCACGTTCCACGTGACAGACATGCGCAGGTACAAGCGAGAGATAGAGCAGTGGTACAGAGAACAAACAGCAAAAGTCATCGCAGAGCGCCTGCCTGGCCTGAGCGCTAGGCTTGGCCTGACGTACAACAAGTTCACAGTAAAGCGCCAGAAATCGCGCTGGGCCAGCTGCTCAAAGAAAAGGAACCTGAACTTTAACCTGCTACTTTCCGCCGCGCCGGCAGAGGTCATCGATTATGTCATCGTGCACGAACTGTGCCACATTACAGAGATGAACCACTCTAAAAGGTTCTGGCAGCTGGTAGAGTCGGCAGACCCCGGCTACAGGCAGCACAAAGAGTGGCTCGAGGACCACTCTCCTGTCATAGGGGTACAAGGTTTATAGAACTGCGACGGCCCGCTTTTACGAGAGATAGATGGATGTTGAAGAGCGCGTCGCGCTTGTCATGAGAGAGCCTACAGAAGAAGTAATCACTGAAGGCGAGCTGAGGGCGCTCCTTGAGACAAAGAGCCGGCCAAGGCACTACATCGGGCTCGAAATATCCGGCATACTGCACCTTGGCAGCCTGATACTTACGGGTTTCAAGATAAACGACTTTATCAAGGCAGGAATCGACTGCACGGTCTTTCTTGCCGACTGGCACACATACATCAACGACAAGCTGGGAGGAGACTGGGACAGGATACGAAAGGTGTCGCAGTACTACGCCGACGCGTTCCAGTTCTTTTGCCCCGGAGTCAATGTCGTCACTGGCAGCGACCTGTACGAAAAGACGCCGGGATACTGGGAGAATTTCGTGCGCTTTTCAAAGCACATGACGCTTGCAAGGACCATGCGCTCGCTCACGATAATGGGCAGAAAAGAGACGGACAACATGGACCTCGGCCAGCTCCTGTACCCGCCCATGCAGTCAGTCGACATCAAGGCGCTTGACCTTGACATCGTGCATTCTGGGATGGACCAGCGCAAGATCCACATGCTTGTACGGGAGATATTCCCCAAGATGGGATGGAAGCCGCCAGTGTGCGTCCACCACCACCTGCTCCCCGGCCTTACAGAGCCGGTCAAGCTTGGCCTTGACGAAAACGCAACCGAAGACGCCAAGGTGTCAAGCAAGATGAGCAAGAGCAAGCCGGCAAGCGGGATTTTGATACACGACGATGAAAAGGCGATAAGGGAAAAGATAGCCAAGGCGTTCTGCCCAGTCGGCGTGGCGGAGGGCAACCCCGTGCTTGAGCTTGTGCGCTATGTCGCGTTCCACGAGTTTTCCGAGTTTACGGTAGAGAGGCCGGCCAAGTACGGCGGCAGCACGACGTACGGCGGCTATAAGGAAGTCGAAAGCGATTTTGTCGCAAAAAAAATCCACCCTATGGACCTGAAAAACGCGGCTGCGACGTACGTCAACAGGATAATCGAGCCGGTGTACAAACATTTCAAGGGAAGAGAGCCGGCGCTGAATTGAGCGGCGAGAAATCAGGCTTTTTCAAGCGGTACCGAGAAGCAATCAACTTTAACAGGAACATCATCATCGCAGGCCTGGGTGCGTTTTTCACCGGCGCGCTGGTGGCCCAGCTGTACTCGGGCTATGACAAAACCAGCAACAGCCTTGCCAACTCGGCAATCACGCTTGCCGCAGAATACTCGGTGTACATACCGGCGTTTGCTTTTCTGTACTACTGGGACAACAGGAGCAAGTACATCGAACCGGCGACAGGCAGGCGCGACGGCAAGAGGGTGAGAGCTGACATCAAAAAACTGCTTGCTACATTTTCAGTGTCTGAAGTGGCGTTTTCGCTCACCAAGGTCGGGGTGCAGTTCCAGCTGTTGCAGTCATCATCAGGCAATGATGCATACATTTCTGCAATGGCAGCGTCCATAGCGGCATGGGCAGTATTTTTCGTGCTTGTAAACTATATGGCAAGGCTCGTCAGGCTGTTCAAGAATTAATTATTACTCTCTGCACATGTTCTTGAGCAGGCGCAAGAGGTCATAGTAGTTTGACAGCTTGAAATAGCGCATCATGCCCTCGATCTCGCTGTCGTCGTATTCGGGATTGCGATACTTGCCCTTCCTGTTGAACGGCTTGTTTATGGCGCTCGTTATCGCTCGTAAGAGCTCTCGCACCCATCATATTAAAGAGGTTCGTGGATCATAAAATTCTTCTATTGCCGAAGATCAATAGTAGATAATATACATAAATTGCGCGTGGAATGATAGCAAGAGCGTGGAAACCGCGGCTCTTGGCGATCTAAGGGTGTGCAGGGTACTGAACGGCATGTGGCAGGTTGCAGGAGGCCATGGCAGGATAGAGCACGAAAAGGCAATCGGCGAAATGATGGCGTACCACGATTCCGGCTTTACCAGCTGGGACCTTGCCGACATTTACGGGCCGGCGGAGGATTTCATAGGCGGCTTCAGGAGGATGCTTGCTGAAGAAAAAGGCGAGAGCGAGCTGGCAAAAATGCAAGCGTTCACCAAGTTCGTGCCAGAGCCTGCGCGCATGACAAGGGCAGTGGTGGAGCAGGCTATCGAGCGCTCCCGGCGCAGGATGGGCGTCGAGTCGATAGACCTCGTGCAGTTCCATTGGTGGGACTATGCAAATCCCGCGTGGCTCGACGCGCTGGTGCACCTGTCGGAGCTCCGGGACGCAGGCAGGGTGCGCAACGTCGGCCTGACCAATTTTGACACGGACCACATGCAGGACATGGCCGACGCGGGGATCAAGATCGTTTCAAACCAGGTGCAGTACTCTATAATCGACCAGCGGCCGCAGGTAAAGATGCAAGAGTTTTGCAGCAAGAACAATTCTGTGATTCTTGCATACGGCACGGTGTGCGGCGGCCTCTTGTCAGAGAGATACCTTGGCAGTCCCGAGCCGGGAAACGCCCAGCTTGACACGCCGAGCCTGCGCAAGTACAAAAAGATGATAGACGTATGGGGCGGCTGGAAACTGTTTCAGGAACTGCTGGCGGCGCTAAAGCAGGTCGCTGCCAGGCACAACGCAAGTATTGCAAACGTGGCTGCGCGCTATATCCTTGACAGGCCGGCGGTTGCAGGGGTCATCATAGGCGCACGGCTTGGAATAGCGGAGCACAGGCATGACAACGCCCGCATCTTTGGGTTGAAGCTTGACGATGAAGACAGGGAGAGGATAGAGGCGGTGACTGCAAGGTCGCGCAACCTGTTTGAGCTCATCGGCGACTGCGGCGACGAGTACCGGTACTAGCAGCAGCCACCTGCCACACGCTGTCAAAGTACCGCGCAAAGTGGTCGGCGATCTCTTTTGACGTGACGAGTATCCCAATCTTGCCCTCCCACAACACCATCAGCAGCTTGTCCTGAAAGACGTCCATCGTGCCGGGGAGCGGGAACGGGACGAACCTCATATCGACCATGCCGGCGATCTCACGATAGTGCGCCGACCTGCTGAACGCGACCGTCCCGATGCCGCGCTGGGCTGCCATCCTCTTTTCCTTCTGGAAAAGGTAGAGTCGGGAGTAGAACGGCGTGGCGACGGGATGGTAATCGTCAAACGGGTAAAAGTAGCGCAGCACGTCGTTTTTCGACGCGTCCTTGAGCAGGATCTCGTAGGCGGTGCGGAGCCCCCTGTCCCCTGTAAATATCTCTGCCCCATGTGCCCTGTTCCTGTTTGCCACCTTGGCAAGCTCGACGACAAGCCCTTCTGCAGCCGCCTTTTGCGCCTTTAGAGCGTCCTCCTTTTTTTGCAAATAGTCGCGCAGGCGGTAAGGCTCGACTGCGTTAAAGTGCCTGATGTTTCCGATGGTCGCATGGCTGACCAGGCCCTTTGAGGCAAGGCGCTCCAGCACGTCGTAGACCTTCGAGTACGACACTTTAGAGTCCTTGACAACCGCTCCCACCCGTGAAGGCCCAAGCTTTAGCAGGGAAAGACGCGGGCCTCGCCCTGCGTGAGCCCAAGCTCCACCAGCTGCCGGTCTATCATCCACTTACCCCCTATGGGGGAGATGGTCCTTATCTAGTTATCCTTGCTCAGATACTGCACATATGAGCAATGAGCCAAGAAAAGTGATTGTCAAGACGCTGACTACCAGCAAGAGCGCGCAAGACGCGTTTGCGTATTTTGAGGACATGAAAAACCTGGAAGCAGGAGGCGCCATCAAGTCGCTTGTCAAGACCGGCGACGGCGGATGGTGGTCCGGCGACACGCCTGTGGGAAAGGCAAGGATAAGGCACGCCCTTGTTTCAAAAGAGCATGGCATACTTGACCACGTCTTTGCATGGCAGGACGTCACGTGGGATGTCTATGTGCGCGTGATTCCAAACAAGGCCGGCGCGACGGTCAGTTGGACGTTTGTACGGCCAGACGGCATGACTGACGGGCAGTTTGAGGAGCAACTGAAGGCATTTGACGCCGAGATCGGGAACTGGAAGCGCGACCTCGAGAAATAGAGCAGAGCACTAGAGTACAGAAAGAGCTTACTCAAGTCTTAACTATTATGCGCTTTCCGGAATTGTGAGGATGAGAACGGGGTACATAGCTGCAGGAGTGGCCGCGGTGGCGGCAATAATCTTTGTTTCGCTGCTTGCGGCCAGCAGCTACGCCAACGCAAACCTCCAGTACAGGTCGCGCGGGGCGCAGGGGTACAACTTTTCCCAGTCGTCCACAGACGTTGCGATGGATGTGTGCAACCCGACGCCTTTTCCAGCGGGCTTTGACAGGCTGCAGTTCGTGGCGACGTACAAGGACAGCGACTTTGCCACGATGGAATTTGAAAATGGCTCCGTCCCGGCAAATGCTGCTACCACAGTGGACGGCGCGCTCCAGATAAACGGCAGGGCGGCCCTTGCGGCAGTGTTCCAGTCGTTTGCAGACAGCCTGAACGGCAAGAGTAGTGCAGGCGACGCCGGCATGAAGGTAAAGATGACATTGGAATCCAGGCTGCTTGGCCTTGTGCCAGTATCGCAGAGCAAGGAGATGTCCGGGGACGAGTTTTCGCAGATGATGAGTGGCAAGAGCGGATTTAGTTGCCCGGTAAATGACTGATGGGCAGCCGCTGATATTATATTATTAGATTATATTGCATCCCCAAGCAAGATTTCTTTGCACCGTGATTCCTCCGGGCGTGTGTACGCGGCTCCTCTGTTCCCGGAGCTTGCACCTTGCCTTGGAGGGCTGCTGTCACGGTGCGCACCTCCTTTTCGCAGATTTTTTATCCGCGTTTTGCGTTATCTTGGCTATGCCGGTAGTAGTAGAGCCGGCGGCTGACATGGAGGGATAACAAGGTGAAACCGTTTATCATGCTAGGGGTAAGCGCGGTGATCGTTGCAGGCCTCTTGCTGAGCGTCAGCGTGGGCGCCTATTCGCAGTTCCTGGCCGGAAATAGTAGCGAGGAATTCAAGCCGAGGTGCGGAAGAGGCTGCAGCACGGCGCATGTCCCGCCCGCATTTGTGGTGCATTATCCCAACCTGCTCATCGCAGGTTTGCTGTCAGGGTCTTTTGGCGTCGCGCTCCTGATAATCAGGCGCCAAGAAATCGAAGGCTAGAACCTAGACTCCCACATGGTCAAAGTTAATCTCGCCGGCATAGCGCACCTTTGGCTTTCTGCCGTGCACCTGCCTGTGGCGCTCTAGATGCTCCTTGTCGTCAAATTCCATGTCGCATTTTTTGCACTTGAAAGCCATCCATGCAATCACTCCTGTTATTTTGACATGAACAGGCTGTGCAGTCTTTATTTCGTCATGCGCCTGCATTCGTCGGCACAGCTGCGGCACTGCTCTGCGCACATTTTGCAGTGGTCGACGGTATGCCGGTTGCATTCTTTTGCGCATGCGTCGCAGACAGTCGCGCACAGGTCGCAGAACTGCTTTGCAAACTGGCTGTCCATCGACATCAGCGATGCAGAAGTCCAGCAGACGGCCGCGCATTCCCTGTTTATCTGGGCGCAACTTGCCATCATCTTTACGTCCGATTCTTTAAGGTCAGACGTAGCACAGAACTCGCACGCCTCGGCGCAGCGCATGCAGGCATCTATGCAGCTTTGCCATTTTGAATTTTGAAGGCTAGTACTGCTACTACTACTTGCCATGCAGGATTATGGCAATTATCATTTTAATGACTTTGCAGCGCAGCGCCATAACTTGTCAAGGATTTAGACGCTGCTAAAACACACGGAGCTAGGATTTGTTGCGTCTTTGCTTCCATATTATAAAACCAACAAAGGCAGCCACTATTGCGACAGCAGGAGCCAAGCGATAAGCCAGAAAAACAGTATTGGTTCTCCCCTCTACATGAATTGCGACTTCCTCTGTGTTCTGTCCTGAATCAGTTGAATTGGTGCTGTCGGTTTGCGCCAAAGCTTCGCCACCGCAGGAACAAGATGACGCGATTGTGATCGTCACGCCTACTGCAGCAAGGAGGATCAACTGTAACTTTACAGTCATCGAGTAGCTCTACTACGAGAGTGTAATATTGTTATTATCCTTCCTTGTCGGTTGATGATTGCCGTTTGAAAGGCTGTAACGGCGCGGCGCATGCTAGCAAATTCTGATCGGGTCGTATTTTGGCTGTGTCAATCTGATGACTTTTAATGGCAGATTGCAATAACCGAACCTGATTACAAGAGAATATGTATGAAAATTACAAGATGAAGAGTTATCTAAAGGCATCTATTATGCTATTTTTCGCGATCCAATACTGCTTTCTATCTTTCTCTTGATAATCATAGGAGCTATCATACAATTTTATCCTTATTCATTCGGTCTAGATGATAGCATTATTCCGTTGGTGCTAATTTTTGTGGGAATTGTGCTTGCTGCGAGTTATGTATTTTGGAAGAGCAAAAGCCCGTAAGAGGCTCTGTTAATTTACCGTCGGCTAGGCATCTGTCTCATATATCATTGAGCAAACGATAAGTTAACAGAGCCCCTGAAAGTACACTGTTAAGTTGGCTGCTGATTTCCATCTTTTCTGCCAGGCGTTAACTTGCGGGTGATATTGTGCGACGTACAGGTGTTCACCATGCCAAAAAACCATCCGTAACTTAACATCCGAATAAAAAGGGCAAAATGCGCAGCCAACTTAACAGTGTACCTGAAAGCAACCTTTATTTTCAATATCTTGAGTGTTACCGACTATTGATGATGACGATAGACTCCCTCGTCGACGCCGGAATGAACGACCTGATCTCGGACCTGCAGGCGCTAATCAGGCAGCCGAGCGTCTCGGCAAAAAAGGTCGGCCTCGTTGAATGCGCAAACCTTGTCGCCAAGATGATGCAAAAGGCAGGCATCAACTCCGAGGTGCTGTACCTCGACGATGACGACAAGACCGTGCCGCCCATCGTCTATGGCGAAGTGAAATCAAGGGCAAACCCTGCCGCCAAGACGCTTCTCTTTTACAACCACTACGACGTGCAGCCGGAGGAGCCGCTGGAGCTGTGGGAGGACGAGCCGTTCAGCGGCACCGTCAAGGACAACAAGGTCTTTGGGCGGGGCTCGGCGGACGACAAGGGCGAGCTGATAACCCGCATCAAGGCAGTCGAGTATTTCCTGAAGGAGACTGGCGACGTCCCCTGCAACATCAAGTTCATGGTGGAAGGAGAGGAGGAGGTCGGGAGCGTGCATGTCGAGCAGTACCTGAAAAAATACGAAGAAAAACTTGCGTGCGACGGCGTGATATGGGAGTTTGGCTACGTCGACGCAAAGGACAGGCCGATAATAAGCCTCGGCATGAAGGGCCTCCTGTACGTCGAGCTCATTGCAACAGGACCGTCGAGGGACGCGCATTCCAGCCTTGCGGTGCTCATCGAAAACCCGGCGTGGCGGCTTGTGTCGGCGCTATCGACGATGCGCGACGAAAAGTCAGGCAGGGTCACGATAAAGGACTGGTACAAGGAGGTCAGGCCGTTTACAAAGCAAGAGCTTGCGGTCATTTCAAGAGAGCCGTTTGACGAGGGGGAATTCAAGAACGAGTACGGCATCAGGCGCTTTGTGGCAGGCGCCCGGGGCAAGGACGCCAAAAAGGCGCTTGTCGGGATGCCTACCTGCAACATCGCCGGCTTTGACTCGGGCTACATCGGCGAGGGAGCAAAAACGGTGCTCCCGGCAAGGGCGCGGGCAAAAATCGACTTCCGCCTCGTGCCGGGCATGGTGCCTGAAAGGCAGCTGGCGCGGCTGAAAAGGCACCTGAAGGACCACGGCTTTTCAGACATACAGGTCAATTTCATCCACGGCGAGGCGGCGGCAAGGACTCCCATCTCCGACCCGTTCGTGAAAAAGGTGGACGAGGCGGCAAGGAAGGCGTTTGGCAGTTCCATACGGAGCGTGTCTTCTGCCGGCACCGGCCCGATGTACTCGTTTGTCAAGGTGCTCAAGGCGCCCTGCATATCCGTCGGGAGCACGTACATGTTTGCGCGCATCCACTCGCCAAACGAGTTTGCGAGAATAGACCTCCTGAACAAGTGCACGAAATGCATGGGCAGGATAATCGAAAAGTTTGCCGCCCAAGACACATTAGGTTAATAACAAAGGATCACAGACATACATAACACAATCGTTGAAACGCGGCTACTATGTCCTGATAGGCGGCGCGGCGCTCTTTGCGATAGGCATCGCGCTGACCGTGGTATGGGCGCTCCCGATAGCAGAGCAGCTGCAAAAAGACACGACGATATTGCAGGAAGTGTCGCTTGCCGCAGGCAGGTCCGCGTCTGCCGAGTTCAATGTCGCAGACCCAGAAAGGACGCTTTCGGTGGTGGTCTCGGCGAGAAATTCCGTCCCCATGACGGCAGTCCTTGCCGGGCCGGACGGAAGCGAGGTCCTGAGCAAAGAGTTTAGCGAGACGCTGGCAGAAGGGACGGTGCCCGCGCAGGCAGGCAGCCACAGGCTGACTGTCACAAACAACGGCGGCACGGACACGTCAATAGACATCGTGCTCGGCTACATACCGGGCGTGGGCCAGGACAACGTTAACACAGAGATGTTCAGCGGAGTCATCGCAGGCGTCGGAACAGTCATCGCAGGCATTATGGCAATGATAGCAGGCGTAGTTGTCGTTGTACTTGACAGGCGCAAAAAATAGCCACAGTCACATATCAAGTCCAAGCACGCCGGCGTTGCCCCAGTTCTCCTTTGACACCTCGTAGATGAGGACGCGCACCGCGTCTTCCTTTGCGTTCAATATGCGCGCAGTTTCTTTTGTCAGCACCTTTACAAGCTCGCGCTTTTGCTCCACCGTCCTACCTTGGCTCAGGTTATCGTGATATCTTTTTGTCAAATGCTGCAAGATTGAATGTCCATCCAGGAATCTTTTATTAGCCAAGAAGTGATATTTTAGACGTGACCGTCTCGAAAATTTCTTTAAAGAAGGATGATGTGCAAGAGGGCAAACTCGTGAAAGTCGATGTCAACGGCAAATCAATTGTATTGACAAAAATAAAGGACAAGTTCTATGCCATGGATTCGGTATGTTCGCACGAAGGAGGCCCGCTGGAAGAAGGAATTTTAGAAGAAGATTACAACCTGGTTTGCCCCTGGCATCAGGGAATATTTGATATACGCACAGCAAAAGCCTCTCTTGATACGGATTGGGTCACCAATCTGCATTCATATCCCGTCATTATCGATGAAAAAACTCTGGAAATCTCGATTGACACTGGTTAGTGTATTATTCATTAACCTTGGAGGTAGCCGAGATATACAGCAGTGTTTCAGAACATTGAAAGACACCAGAGTAAAGGTGACTATGCCATGGAAAGGAAATGTATCAAATCTACTGCTGCGGACATAGGCCTCACTAATTACAGGGGCAAAAGAGGTGTTAGAGAAAACAAAAAGCACTAGTCAGCGATAAACTGTGTCCATTTTCTTTGAATTCAATGATTCTCGAGCCAAACATCTCTTTGTTCATCACTTTTTTGTCGAGATAAAAGGACAAGTTACGTGGGACATTCTATGGAATGTGGCAACAGGTATTTTTCCCGGTCTGTTGATTTGCCTGTCATTGCACCGCAGTTTACATTATTCCCAGAGCTATTGGCCTGCATTATTATCTCGTTGCTCGATATGCAATGCTTGTGCCTTCCTTCCCGGGCGGACTATTTTTCCTCAGATAGTTTCTTTCCTAGAATTAATTCTGCCATTTCTATGCATCGTCTCACAAGGTCTTTTGCCCCGTCATGCAGATCCGTCGTCCTTTCCACGTATGCAATGTTGTCCTCCATGTCCTCAGCAGACCATCCTCTGGAATGAGCAATATATGGAAACGGCGGAACACGAAGCCGAGCTCTGCAAAGAATCCGAGCATGTGGCCTGCAACATCCTGTATGTTATCCTGTCCTCCGGTTAGATAAATGACGCAACCTTATTCTGGATCAGAACCCTGTCGCTAATCGTGATTTGATTTTGAATGCAATTCATCCTTTCCGCCATCTTGTAATACAATGAGCTGGCAGCACCCCATCTAATCTGGGTTGAAACTATGATAACGTCTCCCCAGTGCACCAATGCTTCGTAAACGCGATCAAGCTCGTCAGTTTTGTCCATCTGGGTAATAGAGCAGGGCCAGGTGCATGCCCTGGCAGCCTTGGAGTAATACCCCTCGCAATTTCGAAATTTCAGGTCATTCAACCGAATAAGAATGGTCTGTGCTCCTAGAACTGTCCTTGCATGTTCTATTGCAATTTCGAGCAGCTTGTCAGATGTGGAATATCTGGGATTTTTTGAGTCCGTGGCAGTTGTAGATATGCCAACAACCCTGATAGGCCCCTCCTCGCGCTTTACCGGCCTAGATAGACGGTGTGGAGCATGCTGAAGCTTGTTTCTTTCCGTAACCGGTTGGAAGTTGATGTAGAGATTCCCATTCTCTATCTTGAGCTCATATTGTGGTACACGATCATCTTCGAAACCTGGCTCACCAAATCCAGTCATTCTGTGAAACTTCCAGTTATGCCATGGGCATACAACATAGTCACCATCGAATCGTCCGCGACCCAAAGGTCCGCCTACGTGATTACATATGTTCGATATTGCTCCAAATTTTCCGTCCTTGTACGAAAGAGCTATTGTGGTGTGACCTATTGCGATCTCTCTTAGAGGAGGGTCTTTGAGCCGTCCAGCCATTCTTCAAATTCTCTAATTTTGCCTCTTTTGGCCGTCCGAGTAACAATGATTGTCACCGGTTCATCTTTGTTACTACGTTCCTTGTCCATCCTGTATTTGTTATGCAAGGCTGAGACTAATAATTTCCTCTAACGGATCAGTCATAAACATCGTAGAGAAAATAGAGAGATTACCTTGTAATGTGCCAATAAGAATAGTTTGATGTTTCCCCACCAATTTTTAGTAGCTTTTGCAATTACCACTATTCCCATAGAGATCCAAGGATTTTGGCTTTCTAGATTACAGGCATGTGTCTGTGTTGTTAAGTACAGGCACGCGCGCGCGTTATTTCAGCTCTACGTCTTTGTCAGGCGATGATTAGGGGCGTCGGTTTTGTAGTCTTCCTTCTCCTTTTTTTCGCCCTCGGGGAATCCAAGAAGGAGCGCGGTGATCGAGCCTAGGATGGCGCCGTAAACCACGTGCAGGAGGATAGAGCCTGCAAGAACCGACGACATTAGGTCGACGGCCTTGTTCTGGAGGACGTCTGCAGAAGTGCCGGGCGGATAAATGCCTGCAAGAATCCTCACGAGCGAAGGTTCCACTTCAAACCGGGTCAGCGGGACAAAGAGCACAGAGAACGCGATAAAGCCCGCCAGGATGCCGACTCCCGTCCCCTTTGCCATGCCGGTTATGTTGAAGGGCCCCACCACAGCCGTGAGGTAGCCAAACACCGCGCCTATCAGGGTCCCCATCATCAAATGCAGGACAGCGCCAAAGAATATCGCAGTAGAAACGTCAAGGCCGCCCATCGCGATGCCGATTATGGAATAAAAGGTGCCAAGGGGAAGCCCGAGCAGCGCGTCGCCCCCGATTATCAGGCTCACGAGTATCGCCGCTGCAAAAAAGCCTGCGGCAGTACCAGACCACAGGGACCTGATCCTGTGCCGGTATTCTGCCTCGTCACGAACCTTGTGTTCAGGTACCGCCGCCTGAGCTGCAACCCGCCGCCTGGGCACGAGAAACACGAGAACCGCTATGAGCGGAAAAGCCAGGGCAGGGATAAGGATCTGCATGACAGGCAGCACCGAGGCCGGCCTTGCGGAGCCAAACAGGTATGGAACGATGGAAAAGACATAGACCACTGCCACAAGCCCCGCAATTATGAAGATCGCGGCTATCATCCTTGAATTCATTTTGCACTTACTCCCTCCTCCTTGGCGCAGCGGCAGAAGGAACTGCATTCCTGCTGTTCTTTTCTAACCCATCCGCGCCCGTCGCAGCAGTTGCACCTCTCCTCAGTCGCGAGGGGAAGCGACAGGCAGAAGGGATTGACGCGGTTGTTTTTGATGCATTGAATAGAGCCTGACCCTGCGCATACAGGGCACTTTACAATGACGCTTGGCAAGCCTTCTTCTTCTCCCCTTCCGTTGCCAAGGTGCAAAGCAACTGTTCCCATTCTGATCATGTACTATCCCACGTACGAAAATATAAATTTGAACTAACTGTTGCTTTTTACAGATATAATACATGATCATATTTCTAATTACAAATTTCCATATTATTAATATGGACATCATGAAAAATTTACTTCATGCATAAGGGCCGCCTGGCTACAGCTTGTAGATATGCTGCCAGAGCACGCAAGGGCGCCGCCTCGCTTCCTTTTGACACCCGGCAGGCAAGGAGGTATGCGCGCGTTTGCAGTTGTTTTATTTCAGCTTTCAAGCTCTTTTATCCTGCGTTTTGCGGGAGTCGCGTTTTCCCACAAAGTTTCAAAGGCATCGCGCTGGTGCGCGACCACTTCTTTCACGTTGCTGCGGACAAGCTTTGCCAGCGCCTTTTTGCCCCGGATGCCGGCGACAAACTCGGTCTCGCTGACAGCAAAGCTGCCCCGCACGCCGGCGAGGTGCCGCAGCTCGACAAACGTCATCAGCTCTTTGCAGTGCTCAAGGTTCTCGGCTGTTATCTCGGTGACGTACCGGATCCTCACGCCCCGCTTTTTTGCAGAGATGTAGCCCTGTTTTATCCCGTCGCTCATGGAAAACGCGGGGATGGACGAGTCAACGCAGGCGCACCAGTCCTTTTTGATGTTTGACTGGAAACCTGCGATTGCCTTTGCTATTCTGCCTGCGCCGCGGATTACTGCTGTTGTGCCCATGTGTGTTTTTCACTCTGGATTTTTTAGATGGTGGAGGAGGAGATGGGATTCGAACCTATAACTGCTACTTTAGTTCATGACTTTGCAAAGTCGCATGTATTATGGCAAAAATGGCAGGACAGAATGGGCGGCGGGTGATTTGAACACCCGACCACCGCTGTGTAAGAGCGGTATCATAACCGAGCTAGACCAGCCGCCCGCTGTTCTTGCAAGGTTTGACCGCCCTATAAATTGCAAACGTCTTGGTGCTCGCACTGCCGTATATTAGGTTAAAGGCGTGGTATGCCAAAAATGACTATGTAACCTAAAGCAATCAGGCATGGCGTTACAATTATCACAGCACGCCGTATTCGCCAAGTCTTGTTGAAATAGCCTATAACAGACGCAGGTATAAGCAAGATTGCGAGAAATGCTATGAAATACGGCATTAGATCGATTATTACCATTCATCTATGCCTATGCGATATTTCGCATGATTCATGTTGGCGCGTCAGGGTATTATGATTTTACCTGAATGTCTCTGGTCGGGAACCCTTCTTCCAGCGAATATTACAGGTCAGTCCTGTTGGTTGATATTAAGGCAAGTATGTGTGTGCGCAATGGCGGATTTCGCAGTCGCCCCAGGCGGCTTAAATTAGGATTATATACTACAAAGGCAGATTTTTCTCCCGAATGAAAAGCAAGGCTGTAGCGATTTTTGCGATGGTGTTTTTTGCGACGGTGCTCGTAGGCGTACCGCTCATCCCGAGTGCTTTTGCGCACGGGGGCATGCAGCCGCCGGCTGCCGACTTTGGAGGCAAGAAGGCGAGCCTTTTCCTAAAGCTTGACCCGCCGGTGATCACCTCCACGACCGAGCCCGTGTTCATTACGGCAAGGTTCTTTGACGAAAACAGCAACGAGAATTTCAAGGAAGTCACGTACAGGATATTCTTCAAAAAGGACGGAAAAGAGATACCGATCCAGACCGAAGGCGGCGACGCTTATGGCGGCCAGGGCCTGTTCTACGATCCAGGCGGCAACCTGCGGATAAAGATTGTCCCGAAGGACATGCCGGCTGCGCAGGCAAAGGGCATTTCAGAGGTGCAGTACGGGGGAATCTGGAACAACGGCCAGCCCATCGTGGTCGAAGGCCCGGTCTTTACCCAGGCAGGGCTCTACAACCTCTTTGTAGAGATACACACTGTCGGGACCACGAGGACGCAGGTAGAGCCTATCCTGCAGTACGACGTCTGGGTGACGCCGGGCAGGGAGGAGACAGTCAGCGTTCCAGCTGCTGGCGGCTCTACCCAGCAGGTCAAGATCAGGAACTATTACGGCGCAATAGACAAGTCAAGCTACGACGAGCAGACCAAGACCATCCAGTTTTCCATGCCCTACGACTGGAAGTCAGAGATAGCGAACAGGACGGGCATGCTGCACACCGAAGTGTTCATACCAAAGGCGCTGTCCGACTTTGACAGGGAATCGCTCAAGGGGACCGTAAACGGCCTTGACGTGCCGGTGTTCGTGGACAACTTTGGCGCGGAGAACACGGTGGTGCACTTTACCATCTCAAAGCAGCATTTGCTCAGCCTCAGGGACAAGATAAACGCGGAAAACAGGTCGCCTGACCAGGCGGTGTTTGCCCTGAGCCCGCCGGACCCTGAAAGCGAGGTAAAAGTGATGCAGGTCCAGAGCGAGTCTTCAAGCTATGCCGTCAGCCTGACGATGCCAGAGTCGATATTCCCGCAGCAGCCCGTGCCTTTTGGGGTCAAGATAACCGGCAAGGACGGCAAGCCGGCGTCTGCGGCGACGTACGAGCTTGTGATCCAGGATGCCGACGGAAAGGAAGTGTCAAGGAGCGGAGGCGTGACGACGCCGGAAGGCATCTCCTCGCAGGACGTCGCCTTTGACAAGCAGGGCTCCTTCACGGTCAGGGTCGAAAAGATAAACGCCACGAGCGAGTCGGTCCAGTCCAGCATACAGGTGGTGCCCGAGTTCCCGGTGGCAGCCCTCGTCGCGTCGCTTGGCGTGGCAGGCGCAGTAGTGTACGGCAGGCTGCGGGGCTTTGGCCTGAGGGTCTAGCTCCTCCCGCTTTTCTTTTTTTGTTGTTGTTTTTGCTAGGCAAGACGTATTAGGCGCGCCTCCGAAAGACTTTGCATGCATGACGAAGACTATCGCGAGCTTTCAAAGCAGGAGCTTGACAAGGCGCTTGAAAAAATGCCCGGCTGGAAAATAGCCGAAGGCAAGCTGCACAGGTCGTTTGAGTTTGGCGACTTTGCAGAGGCGTTTGCGTTCATGACCCACGTGGCAATAGAGGCGGACAAGTTGAACCACCATCCAGAGTGGTCAAACGTCTACAACCACGTCACCATCGCCCTTGTGACGCACGACATCGGCAACAAGGTGAGCAACTACGATGTCATTCTTGCGCAAAAAATAAGCGAGATTGCTGCGTCTAGTCGGCGTGCTGGTTGAGGCCCCACCTTGAGCGGATGCGCTCTTCAAGCTTGAAAAAGATGACCCTGTCGACCACCATGCCTATTACAAATATCACTATCATGGTTGCCATTATCCAGCCCATGTTGCCAAGCTCCCTTCCAACGCTCAGGATGTGCCCAAGGCCCACAAGCGAGATGAGTATTTCTGCGCCCACGAGCGCATGCCACGCAAATGACCAGGCCTGGCGGAGCCCGATTATCAGGGTGGGAGTCGCTGCCGGCAGCATGACGTGGCGGAACAGCACAAAGCCGTCTGCTCCCATGTTGCGCGCGGCGCGCATGTAGATGGGCGGTATGTTGCGTATGCCGCTGTACGTCGACATCATCACCGAGAACACGGAGCTTATCACCATGACGAACAGGATGCCAAAGTCGTTAAAGCCGATCAGGAGTATCGTAAAGGGCACCCACGCTATGCTCGGGAACGACTGGAGGCCGACCGAAAACGAGCTCATGGTCTTGCCAAAGTCCTTGAAGCGCACCATCGCAAGGCCCACTGCGCCCCCGATTGCCACAGAGATGGCAAAGCCGGCGGCAAGCCTGCCCATCGTCACAGCGACGCCGGCGCCAAGCGACCCGGCAGATGAAAGGTCTGCAAACGACTGCGCGACAGAGATTGGCGAAGGAAGCGACTGCTCTGGAAAGAAGCCCGCAAGGTAGACCACCTGCCACGCGGCCCCAAATGCCGCAAGAAAGAGCGCAATGCTTGCAAGGTCACTAATTGTCGTGTTCCCGTTTTTCTTGCGCGCTCCTGTGGTTTTTTGCTGCTGTTGCATCACTATCGCCAAGCTCCTCCTTTGTTTTGCAGGATCGTTAACGGCGTTGCAATATAACTTGCGGCATATGCGCAATTAGTTGAAGATATGCGGGTTTTTAGCACATGTTGTCACCCTGCTGTTGTTGCAAGTCCCCTCTCTTGCAATACGCCGTTTAGGATCTGCAGGTCAAACATGCCTGAAAGGTCGGGCTCTTTGTCGAGCAGGCCGAGCGCGTAAGCGTCGTCGGCCGCTTTTTGCACTGTCTCTTCAAGCGGGTCGTAGGTGAACTCCATCCTTGTCAGCGACGTGCGCAGGTCGTCTTCGTTGAATTCCGAGCCGAGTATCTCTGCAACAGCCGTATTGAACGACTTTATCGCTTGTTCCTTGTGGCTGTTTATCCACTGGGTCTCGCTGACATGCGCTTCGATTAACCTCTTGACAGTCTCGGGATTGCTTTCTATGTAGCTGGCCTTGCATATCAAAAGCGACGTCGCAAACTTGCCGTCCTGCCAGAGGTCCTGCTCGTTGACAAGGATGCGGGCGTTTGCCTCCCGGACAAGCCTTGCGCCCCACGGCTCGGGCACCCACGCGCCGTCCATCTCCTTCTTGACCATCAATGTCAATATGTCGGCTGTCTTGGCCGGAGCTATCTCGGGGTCGCCCCCGATAATCTGGACATCATAGCCGTGACTTTTCAGGTAGTTGCGCAGCGCAACGTCCTGCGTGTTGCCCAGCTGCGGAGAGCCCAGCTTTTTCCCTGCCAGGTCGTCCGGCGAGTTTATGCCGGCGTCGTCTCGTACGACAAACACGGCGCCCCCGCTTGACACGCCCGACACGACCTTAAGCGAACCCTCGGATTTCAGGTAGCCGTTGACGGCAGGGTTTGGACCCACGTACGAGCAGTCTATCCTGTTGGCAGACAGCGCCTCGACTGCCGCTGGGCCGGCGTTGAATATCTGCGTCTCAAGCTTGATGCCTCCAAAGGCTTTCTGGTAGTCGCCGTTTCCAACCCCGATGACTGCCTGCGCGTGGTTGACGTTTGGAAAGTAGCCAAGCCTCAATGTGTCTGAAGGGCCTGACGCTCCGCTGTACCTGGCAAGGGGCTGGTCGTTGAGAGCCAGTGAAGTTCCAATGACAAAAACGACAAGGGCCGCGGCTATGCCCAGCTTGAGCCTAAAGTCCACCTTTTTGCTAGCGCGGTCGGCGCAATATAATTGACATCAAATGCGCAATACGCGACTGGCAACCTAGAAATATATGCAGAATCTGCATATATCATATAGAACTATGCTCGACGGCCTTGCCAAGAACAGGATGGATGCAAAAAAGCCCCGCAAGGAAGGCTTGACATGCACGATCGACAAGTTCCAGGGGCTGGACAGGGAGAACTTTGCGACGATAGCGCCCTTTGTAGACGTCGTCAAGGTGTACGGGGCGCTCCCTATGCTCGTCTCTGACGAAAGCCTGAAGAAAAAGATCGACTATTACCACGGCTTTGGCATCAAGGTCTCGACGGGAAGCACGATAACCGAATTTGCCATAGTAGAGAGCTCGCTTGAGAGGTTTGCAAGGGAGGCTGCAAAGGTCGGCTTTGACATGGTCGAGATAGGCGAGAGCAGCATCGATCTGCCGATGGCCCAGAAGAAAAAGATAACGGAGGCAATCAAGGCGGCAGGCCTGGAATACCAGTGGAAGGTGGGCAAGAAGGACCCAAGGCACCAGCTTGGGATCGACGACACCCTGAAAAAGATCGACGAGGCAGTGAAACTCGACTCTAAAAAGGTGGTCATCGAGGCAAACGAGGGCTATAACGTCGGCATATACGACGAAAAAGGCCTCGTAAAATGGAGCTTTGTAGGCGCCATGACAAACGAGTACCCGCCAAGCACGTTCATCTTTGAGGCGCCGCTTGAATCGCAGCAGTCTGCCCTGATGGCAGAGTTTGGCCAGCGCGTCAACCTTGCAGAGGTCCACCCGGACGCAATCGCTTCCGTCGAGTCGCAGAGGAGGGGCTTTCTGTCAAAATCGGCGTTTGGCGTCTCGTACATACGCAAGGACCCGGAGGGCGGGCCGGCGTCAAAGTTCATCTACTACATAATAAAGACCAAGCACCCGGTGGAGCAGGGCGAGCTCATCAGCCTTAGCCACCTGCCGAGGAGGACTGTGCAGGCGGCAGTCGACGACCTGAAGAGGCAGGGGCTGATAATAGAGCGCAGCAGCCTCGAGGACGCAAGGAAAAAGGTGTACCAGCCGGTCCAGTCAGAGTGGCTTTGATGATGAGGAAGAAGCGTACGCCATGATTGCGGCTATGGTCTTGGCGTCCTCTATCTCGCCGTTGAGGCACTTTTTCACGGCGGCGGCAAGCCTGACCTTTTTCGTGACTATATCTTCGTCGTCGTCCATCGCGCGCCTTTTCTTTATTTTCTTCAGGTTTGTGGCGACAAACAGGTGCATGAGCTCGGTGTCATAGCCGGGCGCAAGGTACCATTTGAGAAAGGGCTCCAGTTTGCCGGCGGCGTATCCGATCTCCTCGTCCATCTCGCGAACAGCCGCCTGCCTCGGCGTCTCGCCCTTCTCTATCTTGCCGGCAGGGATCTCTAGCAGCGTCTTGTCCGGGGCACGCCGGTACTGCCTCACGAGGAGGATGCTATCGTCGCCTGTTACAGCGATGATGCCGACAGACGGCTGGTGCTCGACTATCTCTTTTTCGACCACCCTCCCGCCGTTTATCGAGAACCTGTCCTTGCGGAGCGAGATGGCGCCCCTGTAGACGCGCCTGCTTGCAATAACTTTGACCGGCAAAGCGATGAGATATAGTGAAAGGTTGCGGGTTAATTAATTTGCGACAAGTCTTTCTGACTTGGTAAGCTGCCCCTGTGTTTGCGAAAAATCGTCGAGTATGCCACGATTCCTGCCATTGCTAACGGTACGAGAAGGGCTGCGAGTGCACCAAACTCAGGAGCGATTGTAGTGCCGATTATCTCCACATTCGAGTAATCTTGGGGTATTTTTATGGACAGCACTCTATCGCCCGTAGAAGGCACGACATCCTCTACTACGTCCTCACTCACCTGACCATTAACCAAAACGGTGAAAGGAACATCTTGCCCATTTTGAGTAGAGTCGATCAGGTCGCGGGAAAGTCTGAGAAATAAGCAACTGCTATCTACATTGAAATTAAGAGAGTGCTTTTCTACGTTAGCTGTGGCGTTGTGGATATGCCCGTCATAGGAGAAAGAGCGAACCTGACCCTCAATTGTTACACCCCACTTCGGACCGAACTGATACTTCAATTCAGGATCAATAGGCACATCTGGGCCACCAGTTATGTCTCGGACACAAGACGGTGGGAGATGATCTGCATGGGCGATAGAAATGCCGGATGAAAGCGCAAGGAATATTCCAATCACAATTAGGATGAGTAATTTCACAACCGTGTTTTTGGATAGTCCTATTTTAGCCTGTTGTAGGCCCAGCCTCAAATTCTTTGCCCATTATCAGTGACTGTTTCTTGCACAACCAGCCATTTTTAGAATTCATATTACCAACGAACCCTATAGGATACTGTTTTCTAATTTGAAGCAGGATGGCATTAGTGGAAGCTCTTTGTGTAAAGCCAAGAACAGAACCATACAAATTCATCTGTTTCTACTGGGATACAGGTCTCTATCTAGCCCTCTAAGCATATTGCATATAAAATTAGCTCGGTTCTGGCCGCCTCTTGTTACGCAACAAAATCGAAAGATAAATTCGTTGATTCGCTAGTTTTATATCCGAAACCGGCCTATTTTCGGCCGTGGATTTTGTAGACCCTGACGGCAACATCATCATCCCAAAAGCAGTCAGGCCGATAATAGGCATCGAGGAGACGTCCCTTGGAAGCAAGAAAGGCGCCAAAAAACAGTACAGGTACGGCAACCTCCACATACGTGACTATGGCACTTACTACACGGCGCACATGGACAGGGTCGACCCGCGCAAGGACCCGCTTGGACACCTTCTGGCCGACGCGCCAGAATACCTCGTAGGCGCCGCAGCGGCGGCGCTTGTAGGCAGGGCAGTTTACAGAAAGCGCAAGGAGGATGGCAAGAGCTCCACAGATGCCGCCAGGGATGCCATAATAGCAGGATGCCTTGCCGGCTCGACGGCAGGGAAAATTTTCCTCAACTATGCAGCCGGCCAAAAAGAGCGCGCGGCTGCTGCCGCGAGACTTGACATTGATTGATTGACTGACTAACTGATTGTCTTTCAGGAATGCACCGAGAGAAGCCAGTACCAGAACGGCCATACTCATGTACTTAAATTTTTGAGAAGCTTGTCGTTTATGTGGCGCCCAAGATCGTCCTGACCGCCGACCGCACCCTCATGTCGCCGTACAGGGGAATCTCCCTGGCATCGTTTCTTGGGTGTTTTCCGGCTCTGGAGCAAAATGATGGCAATGGCGCCAACTCTTTCTGGTACTACATGACCGGCAGCAGGTCTCTGTCAAGGCTGGTATTTGGAAACCAGGTTACCCCGATGCCGCTTTTCAATTTCCTGTGCAACCCCATCGCGCAGGCGGCAGGAGGGAGGGCCATGTACGCGCCGTACGGCCTGAGGAAGGTCGAGGCGGCGCTGTTGAAGAGTGGCTACAGCGCGGGCGACGTTGCAGTCGTGCATCCCGACCACGTCGGGGAATTCATCGGACCGGAGACGGAGGCGGTGGGCGTCTACGAGATGGACCCTCTCGGCATGGGGCCAGTCAGCATGACATTTACGTACGGCAGGCACCTCATGTCCTACACTGAATACTGCAGCAGGGAGCTCCACGGCAGGATAAACGCCGCAAAGGCCAGAAACTCTAGCAAGGCAAAGGTCGTTGTCGGGGCGTCCGGCACCTGGCAGTACAACTACGACCCGGCCAAGATAGAGGAATACGGCATATACGCCATCCTGGAAGGCGAGCTTGGCGGCATGGCCCCCGAGATAGACGGCGCGGCAGGCCCGTTCTTTGACGCCCTCATCGGAGGCGAGTTTGACGTGGCAAACAACCCCTTCAAGAAGAGCCAGTTCAAGGTGGAGATAAAGGAATTCCTGCGCGGAGAAAAGACGTACCACGGCAGGTTTGTGCACTACTGGAACGAGCCTTCGATTGAAGAAATCCCAAACATAGTCAACCCCAGCATGCACGGCATGATAGAGGTGATGCGCGGCTGCGGGCGCGGGTGCAAGTTCTGCGACGTGACCCTTAGGCCGCTGAGATACTACCCTGTCGAGAAGGTGCAGAAGGAGATAGAGATAAACATGAAGTACGGAGGGCTGAAAAACGCCTGGATACACAGCGACGACATTTTCGTCTACGGCATGAACCCCCGCTCCAGCAAGAACATGCAGCCAAACAGGGAGGCGATCGAGGAGCTGTTCAGGGGCGTTATGGCTACCGGCGTCGAGCACACCAACCCGACGCACGGGACACTGTCGGGGGCAATAGCCGACGAGAGGCTGATCCCAAGCGTGTCAAGGATCATAAATGCGGGGCCGGGCAATTTTATCGGCATCCAGTGCGGCCTTGAAACCGGGAGCGTCAGGCTCATCGGCAAGTACGCCGACCGCAAGCTTGCCCCGTACAAGCCGGATGAATGGCACTGGGTGGTCAAGACCGCCGTCAAGACGCTGAACGAAAATTACTGGATACCCGCCTTTAGCCTGATAATGGGACTTGACAACGACGAGACGCCTGACGACAGCTGGGAGACAATCCGGCTTTTGCACGAGATTGAAAGCGAGCAGGAGGGCTCCAGGTTTGCCGTGGCCCCGCTGACGTTCGTGCCAATCGGCCTCCTCGAAAGGTCGGATTTCTACAACATCGGAAGCGCCATGACCGCCGAGCAATTCGGCATAATCTACAAGACCTGGCAGCACAACTACAAGCACGGCATGAAAAAGTTCATGCACCAGGTCGGCCGCAACGCCACGGCGGTCAACCTGTTCTTCGCGGGGCTTGCCGTGTCAATGGGGGGATTCCTCTGACTGCGATGGAGAGGTACGCAAGGAAGAAGGGCCCGGATTACGAAAGGGTTATCGAAAAGATAAAGGCCTCTTATGCCTAGGACTCGGGTATTAGCTTCTTGCAGGCATTACCTTGAAGGGGTTGACGATGTTCCTTTTTTGCCGCCTTGCGACGGAAAACACGGGGTATTGTTGCTGCTCCGGGCCGACCAGATACGAGCAGACCTGCTCAAAATTGTACAGCTCGGCGACCGCGGGGATGGACTGGATCACCCTGTACAGGTCTGCCCCTACCACCACCCCGTTCTTTGGGGCCTTTGAGTTTATCTTGGCGCACAGGTTCATCGTCGACCCGAACAGGTCGTCGCTGTTGGAAGTTGCCGACCGGGCCACTTCCACCTTTCCATAATCGGCACTTATCCGATAGCCGAGCGGCGGGAGGCCCTCTGTATTGAGCCTGGCGTTGATGACCTTGTTGGCGTCTATCATGGCCGTGCAGCATTCAAGCACGTCAGAGAATGCAGCATTGCTTGCGGGGTCGGACGTGGCAGGAAAATAGTATATCAGGCAGTCGCCGGCGTTTTTTATCACCTTTGCGCCAAAGTTCTTGGCGATTGCCGCCGTGGCGTTTAGGAAGATAGAGTAGTACCTGACGAGCTTGGCAGAGGCCAGCCCTGACGTGACGACGGTCGAGTTCACCATGTCTATGAAGCACACGCAATAGTTCTCGCTCTTGCCAGAGAAGGACACTTCTTCCTCCGCGGGAAAGTCAAAAGAAGATGATGAAGCTGATGGCTTGTCGTCCAGGATCTCCTGCGCAGAGCCCACTATCGGAAAGTCGTCAAGTCCTTCTTCTCCACCATAATCATCATCGTCACCGCCGCCGTCCTCAATTGTCGAACTCATGCCACCGCTAATCTGCATTCAGATGCTTATAAGTAGGTGAGGAGCAAGTTTAGCTAATCTTGAACTGGTGGGACGATGCAAAAGCGCGGTTCTTTTGGGCCAAGAGCGCGATTCTGCGCTGCAGCTCGCCGTCGAGGTATTGAAAGCTGTCGGCCAGCCCCTTCCCCAGGCCGGTTGCAAAACTGTTGTTCCTGTCTATCCAACCAATGATCTCCTCCTTCAGCTGCTCGGCAAGCGAAGGCAGGTTGCGGCCGAGGCCGGTGCCGAGGCCGGTGGCAAAGTTGCTGTCCTTGTCTATCCAGTCGAGGATTCCCCGCTGCGTTATCCCGTCGAGGTGCTGGAATGAGCGGCCGAGGCCGGTGCCGAGGCCGGTGGCAAAGTTGCTGTCCTTGTCTATCCAGCCAATGATCTCCTCCTTCAGCTGCTCGGTAAATGACGGGAGGTGGTAGCCGAGGCCGGTGCCGAGGCCGGTGGCAAAGCTTGGATGCTGTTCTGCCAGGCCGAGCAATTCCTGGCGCAGTGGCCCCGGAAGATATGGAAAGATGTAGCCGAGGCCGGTGCCGAGGCCGGTGGCAAAATGCGGGTCGCTCTTTGAATATCTGACAACCTCTTTCTTCAAGTCATCTGGACAGTAAGCAAGCCCGTAGCTTATGCCGGAGCCCAGGCCATGGGAAAAGGACGGATCTTGTTTTGCCCTGTCGAGAAAATCTTTCTGGAGCGTGCCGCCAAGATAGGAAAAGATGTAGCCCAGGCCGGTGCCGAGGCCCCGGGCAAGGGATGCGTCGTTCCGGGCTTTTGCAGAGATGAGTGTCTGGATGTCACCCGTCAGATGGGCAAAGATGTAGCCCAGGCCGGTGCCAAGGCCTATGTTAAACTGGGCGCTATTTTTTGCCCTTTCAAAGGCGCGGGCTTGGGTGTCAGGTGACAGGTAAGGAAAGATGGTGCCGAGGCCCTCGCCCAGGCCTCTTGCAAACTGCCCGTCCGTCTCTGCATGCCGGCCAGCGGTTCCAAGCATGCCGGCATCAAGATACGGAAATACAGAGCCAAAACCGCGGCCCAGGCCTCTTGCGAGGCCGCTTCCTGCAACGGCCTTTTTGAGAATTTCATTCTGGGTCTTTTCATCAAGATAGGAGTAGATTCTGGAAAGGCCTTCGCCCATCCCAATCGCAAATTGCACGTTCTCATGGCTCCGGGCAAATGCGTGTTTCTGGGTGTCCGGCTGGAGATAGGCAAAGGCGTAGCCCAGGCCGGTGCCAAGGCCCCGGGCGAAATAGGCATCATGTATTATCTTTTCAAAGAAAAGGTCCTGATCCTCTTTTTTGAAATAAGAGAAAGTAAAGCCCAAGCCGGTGCCAAGGCCGTACGTCAGTTCTGGATTGGCCTCCGCCCTTGCAGTGATTTTTTCGCGCAGGCCTGGCGGAAAATAAGTGAAAACGTACCCGAGGCCAGACCCCAGACCCTTTGCAAAATGCGGGTTCGCCCGGGCCCTGTCAAAGATTTCATCATGGAACCTGTCGAGGTACGCAAAAATTCGCCCTATGCCCATGCCAAATCCCTTTGCAAACTGCGGGTTCGTACCGGCTTTTTGGAAACTGCGTTCCCGCTGCTCGCCTGACAGGTAGGGAAACACATATCCAAGGCCGTAGCCAAGGCCGTACGTTAGCTCGCTGTTCTTTTCAATCCGCGCAAGGATATCGTCCTGGACTTCCGGGGGCGAATTCTTGAATGAAAAAGCAAAGCCCGATCCTATCCCATAGGTCAGCTTGGCGTTCTTGCCTGCCTTTTGAAGAATCTCGCCTTGCAGCTCCGGAGTCAGGTATACGAAAAGGTATCCTATTCCCATGCCCATGCCGTAAGCAAACTCGCTGTGCCTCTCTGCCACCCCGAGCATTTGATCCTGCATCTGTTTTGAGAGGTACGAGAATGCAAAGCCAAAAAAGATGCCCAGGCCGTAGGAAAATTCGCTGTTTTTTTCTGCAAGCTCAAACAGCCGGGCTTTGAATTCCGGAGTGAATGATTCGAATTGAAACCCTATGCCGTAGCCAAGGCCCTTTGCAAACTCCCGGTCCTTTTCGACAAGTTCAAAGATCCTGGCTTTAAAGTCTGCAGGAATTGAAGGAAAATTGCGGCCCAGGCCGTAGCCGAGCCCTCTTGTAAACTCGCTGTCATTTTCTGCCTTTTTGAACGCATCCTGCCGCAAGTTTTCATCCAGAAGAGGCATGATGTACCCCATGCCCATCCCCAGGCCGTCTGAAAACTGCACGTTCTTTCTGGCCCTCCTGGAAATTTCTTCCCTGAGCTTCAGGGGCAGGGAGAAAAAATGGGTTCCAAGGCTTTCTCCAAGGTACCTTGCAAACGGCAGGCCGCTTGTTGTCATGCCCAGGATTTTTCCCTGGTTTTCCGAATCGAACAGAGAAAAGTTTGATCCCAGGTTTTCGCACAGACCCCGCGTGAACTCGATGTCCACTTCCACCCTCCGCAGTATGCCTTGCTGGAGCGGTTCGTCCAGCGAAAGGAAGATCGAGCCGGCGCCCTGGCCAAACCCCATCGTAAAATATCGATTCTCTTTCATAAAGCCGTAAACGCTGGCAGGAAGGAAAGGCTGCGACGTGTCCCGCGGTACGAACTGGACGTGCTTGCCCAGGAACATCCCAAATGAATAGATCTGGTTGTTTTCTGCAGGAAGGACATCCCGGAAATTGCCCACAAGGTAGTTTACGATTTTCAGCATCACGTGGTCGTTGAATTTTATCGCGTCCTTCCGGGCGTCGTGCATCGCATAGTCCTGGCCGGAGAGGTAGACCCACGTGCCCAGCCTGCGCAGGGGGTCCCTCGGCGGCAGGCTGCCAAATATCCCCTTTTGCAACTTTTCTATGCGGCCAAACGTCCTGCCAAGGCCCGCCTCATAACACAGCTTCAGAGTGTAGAGGAACTCGGCGTCTTCCCGGCGCTCGTCTGCACGGGCGATGAAGGCAAACTGGCTCTCGTAATAGTCGCCGGCGCGCAAGAGTTTCTCTGCTTCTGCAACCGCGTTAACGGAATTTTTATTGTCGCCTTGTTCTTCTTTCCCGGAAAGCTCGCGGTAATAATCAAGTATGGTTATCGGTATCGGCTCTTTTCTCCAGAGCGCCCGGGAGACGCCCTCTATACGGCTTGCTATGTTGCCCTCGTATAGCCGGTGAAACTGCGATATCTGCGCGCCATACTCTTGAATGATTTTCTTGAAGCGGCCCTTGTCGTAGGATATCTCGGCGCTGTGGAATTCCGGGACGGCGTCGGTGATCTCGCGGTAGATCTCCAGGTACCTTGGCTTTAGCGCAACCAGGAGGTTGTTCAGGTCCCTTGAGCTGACAAGCTCCAGCACCCTTGTCGCGCTCTTGATATCCCTTTTTACAAGGTCGTCAGGAAAGTTGTCCCAGACCACCGCGTCTTCCGGCCCGACCTTGTTGAGCAGGTTAGAGAGGGCTGTTCTCCCCGATTCGCCCCCGAGTGTTTGCCTCGGGTTTATGATGTAGATGCGCTTTATCCGGGCTATTCTTTCCCGGATGATTTCAAAGATGGCTTTTGACTTGCCGCACCCGCTTGGCCCGTACAGGAACACCTTGCTTGATTTCTTGGCGTTTTCAAAGCCATTGAACGGGACGAAGGGGAATTTCTGGTCTTCCTGCAGGGTCAGCTGCACGTTGATTATGGTCGCAAATTTCTGCAGGACGTCTTCTAGGTTGTCGCCTTGGTTGACTTCCAGCACGGTATACGAGACCCAGAATATCTCCTGTACGTCGGCAGCAGCTTGCACGTGCATTATTTCACAGACGTATAATATCGGCAGGTATAGAAAATGTTTGTGAGAGAGCTGGTATCGACGAAAATTACCTAAAGAGGTGACACATTATAGTAAATTTAGCACGATTATGATTTTCTTTTAAATATTGATACTGCGATGGTCACCGCGGCGGCCCCAAAGCCCGCGTACGCGGCAAGGGAATTCTGCGGATAGATTATCGACGAGCCGATGAACAAGCTTGCTGCAAGGATAGAGCCGGCCATCAGGTTGTTGTTATTATTGTTGTTACCGGTTTTGCCAGAAAGGACAGAGTCGTACGCAGACTGCAGGAACTGCCCGAGATTCATAGCGGCCTCGACCGACTTGCGGATGCGCTGCACGGAGGACTTGGCCTCCTCTATGTAGGCCTCCCGTATCAGGCCTTCTTCTTCAAGCAGGTTTGCAAGCACCTTGATGAACTGGAACCTCACCCTGTGGTGCTGGTAAATGCCTTCCAGGATGGAGGTCATCCTCATGTAAAGCGCAAGGTTCTTGGGCAGCTTGAAGGGAAACCTGCTCATGGTCTTGTTTGCAAGGTCCATGAGCGCCTTGACCTCCATCTTGTCCACCTGCCGGCCATAGAGCGACTGTATGCTGAGGTCTATGGCCTTCTCTATCACGTACCTGTTTGCATTGGGCTCCAAGGTCCCAAGCTCCATCAGCACGTTTACGGTCCGGCCGGCGTCTTTTTCCACCAGCCCCAGGTAGAGCCGGATGAGCTTTAACCGCGTCGCGTTGTCCAGCCGGCCCACCATTCCAAAGTCGTAGAGTATTATCTTGCCGTCGCCTGATACCGAGATGTTGCCGGGGTGCGGGTCGGCATGGAAGATGTTGTGGCGCAGGAGCATCTTGAAGAACAGCCTGTGGACGCGGACCACGAGCTTTTCCCTGTCCATCCTCATCCTGTCCAGCTCCTCGATGTCTGTGATCTTGGTCCCAGGCAAATAGTCCATCGTCAGCACGTGCCTTGAAGTCCTTTCAGGATAGACCCGGGGTATCAGCACGGTGCTGTCGTCGGCAAGGTTCTGCCTTATGGTCACAAGGTTCTCGGCCTCGATCCTGTAGTCCATCTCCTCGTGCACCGTTTCTGCAAACTGTGCAAGCATCCCTTCAGCTGAAAAGCGCAGGTTCGGGTCGATGAACTTTGTGGCAAGCGGCAGTATCTTTCTCAGGATGTAGATGTCCTTCTCTATAGATTCCTCGATGCCGGGCCTTGCGACCTTTACTATCACGTCCTTGCCGTCGTGCCTTGCAAGGTACACCTGGCCCAGGCTCGCCCCTGAAAGCGCGACCGTGTTGAACGACTCAAAGGCCTCTTCTATCTTGCCGCCAAGCTCTGTCTCAATCATCCCCTTTACCTGCTCAAAAGGCGCTGGCGGCACGTCGTCCTGCAGCTTGGACAGCTCCTCCATGTACGGAAGGGGGAGCATGTCGGCGCGCGTGGAAAGCCACTGGCCCAGCTTTATGTACGAAGGCCCCAGCTCGAGGAAGGTCTTGAGCGCGCGTCTTGCATGCTTTCTGTACTTTTCTTCGTCCACGTTGCGGCCTTCGTGCTTTACCCATTCCCGCCTGTCCCTGCGGAAGTTCAGCGCCACAGGAAGCAGCTTTAGTATGATTCTGGCCACGTGGAGGCGCGACGGCCGCTTGAATTCTGCAGGGGATTCACTACTGCTGATGTACTTGAAGGCGATCTGCTCTTTAAGCTGGGACGGGTCTTCCAAATCGCGGTTCACTTCTTGCCCTTCATGCAATTCAGGCATCTTGCAGAAACGACGACAGCGGCGACATAACCCCGGAGGCTATGCATACTCATTGGATCCCAGACGTGAATATAAACTAGCTACAGGGAGAAAAAAAGACCGAGTTAGTTAGGCAATCGGGATCGTTTCCTTGTACGGCATCGGTATCTTGAGCGTCACCACGCCGTCTGTGTACGTCGCCGTGCCCACCACCTTCTCGCCCTCCTTGACAGAGATCGGGAGCATGATCCTCTTTTCTATCCACAGTGGCCTGTGCCTCTGGTGGACAGTGCCGGTTACCTCGCCGGCCTCGCGTTTGGCGGCTATCGAGAGGATGTTGCGGTGTATCATTAGCGTGATATCCTTCTTGGCAAAGCCGGGCAGGTCGATCATGACCACAAGCTCGTTTCCATCCTCCACCATGTCAATGGCGGGCATGACAAACTCGTAAAATTCCCTCGACCTGTGGTCAAGTTCCTTTGAAATCTCGCGGGCCACGTACCTTCCTATGGTCATATATGGAGTAGATTCGTGCAGTCAGTATAAATCCTTTGTTTGTTGTAACAAAGTAAAAATAGTCCAGAAGGCAAACAGCTGCAGAGACACATATATGTACTCCGGCTCGTACGACATGCCCAAGTGCAACGCCTGCGGCAGGGACGTCCACCCGGGCGAGATTTCAGAGAACTTTTCGTGCCCAAAGTGCAGGAACGCGCGCATCTGGCGCTGCGAGGGCTGCAAGGGCAAGTCCAGGGAATACAAGTGCCCCGCCTGCGGCTACAAGGGCAAGTAAGTTCCCTTTTCTTCAAGTCATTACCTTGAAAAAGTTGCGCGCAAGGTCCTTCTGCTCGCCCGAGAACACGGAAAACGCCTCGACGAGCTCTTTTTCCACGGCAATCTCTTTTGCAATGACGGAGCGCAGCTTCTTCGTCTCAAGAGGCGCTATGCTGCTTATCAGGCCCGTGCTGTAGGCGTAGATGTACTCGTTGATGACCTTTGTCACAAACGACGGGGCACGCTCTATCAAGAGCAGCAGGCCGTCCTTCATGGCCTTGCATGGCGCGTCGTTTGCGGGAAGCGACGACACGTACGACTTTAAAAGCCCCATGCGCTTGTCGCCAAGCTCCTCTATCGAAGACGCCACGAGAAGCCCCGTGTCCGTAAGCTCGTAAAAAGGCACGCCTTCAAGCTGGAGCGCCTTTGGCCCGCGGCGGAGCGGCAGCCTGCCTCCCTCCTTCACCACGCCGGCGGGGATTAGGACCTCGTCGAGGTCGCGGAATATGCCAGAATAGATGTTCTGCCACAGTATCCCGTGCTGCTCCGCTATTGCATGCGCAATAGACGTGCGGGTGCGCAGCTCCGGGCTCTGCTCGGTGGCAAGGTGCGCGATTATGCCCCGCTGCCTCTTGGCCTCGCCGGTGAACTTGTTCCGGCGGGTCTTGAACGTGTCAAATATTGCGATGTTGGATTTTCCGTCTTTCAAGCGCTAACCCGTGCTCACCTGTTAACAAGGTGGATAATATTTTAATTTGTTGGTTTTTTGGTTTAAAATTCTGGGCAAATCGAAGATGCAAATCTCACAAACCCACTTTCTCTGGAATTATTCAACATCTTTTTATTGGCGCCTGCCTTGACCTGTGGCGGTGGCAACAAGGGGCAAGATAATTGTTATAGAGGGTACGGACAAGGCCGGCAAGACTACCCAGTCTCGCATGCTGCAGGAAGCCATCAAGGCCCTCGGCAAGATATGCGTGGTAGTCGACTTTCCAGACTATACGACGCCGATAGGCACGGAGATCCGAGCGTTTCTCGACGGAAAACGCGATTACCCTGCAGAGGTCAAGCACCTGCTCTTTTCTGCAAACAGGTGGGAGAAAAAGAAGGAGATAGAGAGCATGGTGGAAAACGGCACCATAGTCATCATGAACCGCTACTGGCAGTCAAATTTGGTATATGGCGTCTCTAACGGCATGGACGCAGGGTGGCTGCAAAAGCTTGACAAGGGCCTGCCAAAGGAGGACATGGTTCTCATCCTGCTCGTTAACCCGAGCGTGTCAAAGAACCGCGCAGAGGTGCTCGACGCGTTTGAGGGCGACGCCAAGCTTGCGGCAGCCGCGTACAAGAACTACCAAAAGTTTGCAAGGCAGTTCAAGTGGAAGGTCCTGGACGGCTCAAAGGGTAGGGAGCAGGTCCACCAGGAAATACTGAAAGTAGTAAGAAAGGCACTGAAAGTTTAAGTCGCTCCCCTTCGGTGTGCATCTCGTAGTACGTACCTTGGATTTTGCAGGCGAGATCACGGACCCGATACACCGCTACATCCGGTTTTCGCAGGCGGAAAAAGACGTCATCGACAGCGCGGCATTCCAGCGCCTCCGGCGCATACGCCAGCTTGCCGGCGCGCACCTCGTGTATCCGAGCGCCCAGCACTCGCGCTTTGAGCACTCGCTTGGCGCGATGCACATCGCCGGCCTTGCATGCGAGAGCCTGCTTGGCAAGGGCTACATCGACAACGCCGAGGTGGTCGAGGAGCTGCGGCTTGCCGCGCTCTTGCACGACATCGGCCACGGCCCTTTTTCGCACCTCTTTGAGGAAGTGCTTGAGACGAGGTCCGGCACGAGCCACGAGGAGATGGGCAGGCGCATAATAACAAAAAGCGAGATAGCAGACGCGCTTGGCAAGAACGGCTACAGTGCAGACCACATATCGCGGCTGTCGTTTGGCCAGTCGAGGGTGCATTTCCTCAACGAGATAATCTCCGGCGGGCTTTCCGCAGACATCATGGACTACCTCCCCCGCGACTCGTATTTCACCGGCGCCGAGTACGGCAAGATAGACTATTACAGGCTGATAAGCTCATACGAGGTCGCTTCTGGCAGGCTTGCCATCAACAGGTCGGCGCTCAACTCGCTTGAGTCGATGCTCATATCGAGGTACGAGATGTTCAAAGCTGTCTACTTTCACAAGACGGTCAGGTCCGCGGAGGTGATGCTCCTGCATTCCATGATAAACGCGGATGAGGAGCTCGGCCTCACCGACACGTCGCTTGGAAACTACCTCTCGATCACCGACGAGGCGACGCTGGAGCGGCTGTGCGCGCTGGACAATAATAATAGCGGCATGGCCGCAAGGCTTGCCCGGGACTACCGCGACCGGCGCCTCTTGAAATGCGTGTACGAAAAGCTCCTGCACAAGCGCGACAGGCACAAGCGCATGGACAGAAAGGCGCTGTCGACGCTCGAAGTCGAGATCGCGCAGGCGGCCGGCGTGGACAGGAGCCATGTGTTTGCCGATGCGTCAAGGGCGTCGTCGATGCCGCTTACTCCAAGCAAGAGCGAGATGTTCTCGGTGCTTGTCACGGACAAAAAGGGCGTGCGCGAGGTGCCGGTGTCAGAGATACCGCTTGTAGATTCTATCGCCGGCTTTTTTGACATGCTGCGCATCTATACCACCGCCGAGAGCAGGCAGAAGGTCGAGCGATCTGTTAAAAAGGTGCTTGGAGATCAGGAGACAATGGAAATGGGAGCGGGGAGACTGCATGGTGGTAGTAACAGGTAAAAGCCGCGTCGTCATCAAGCTGAGCGGCAAGGTGTTCAGCGGCGAGGACGGAAGCGAGATAAAGAAATACGCGTCCATGCTTGCAAGCCTTTCTGCAAAGGTGCAGCCGGTGGTGGTGGCAGGCGGGGGCAAGGTCGCCCGGCATTACATCAGCATCGCAAGGGGCTTTGGGCTTGACGAGGCAAGCCTGGACATCATGGGCATCGAGGTGTCAAGGCTCAATGCCAAGTTGCTCATCGCGGCGCTCGGCGAAAAGGCGCACCCGGCCGTCCCGGAGGACCTTGAGCAGGTCACGGAGGCGGCTGCAAGCGGCAAAATAGTCGTCGCAGGCGGCCTGCACCCGGGGCAGAGCACCAACGCCACTTCTGCCCTCATTGCCGAAAAGGTGGGCGCGGCGCGCTTTGTCAACGCGACCGACGTCGACGGCATATACGATTCCGACCCGCGCAAGAACAAGGATGCAAGGCGCTATTCCGAGATAACGACAAAGCAATGCCGCGACCTGCTTGCCGGGGAGAGCTCGATGGCAGGAGGCTATGACCTGATGGACATCGTCGCGCTAAAGGTCATCGAGCGGTCCAAGATACCGACCGTCGTGATCAAGTCAGAGCCGGCGGTGATCAAAGACGTCATACTCAAGAACAGGGCCGCTGGCACAAGGATAGTTTCTGTTTAAGAAGAGGGCGCGCACACTGTCAGCCGTTGGCCCATTGTCGCTTTGTACGGTGCGGTTACCAACTCGCCGTGCTTGGGCTGTCTTGCAGCAGCGAAAAAGGTACGCGTTCAGACATCCTTGACATACTTGCCTACTTTTCACAACAGTCCTAACGCAAAACCGGCAGCCATGACAGACAATATCAGTGCGCTGGCCTTGGGCAGATACTTTGTGTATTGCAGGACTTTGTTCTGGACACGCGTGTAGACTTTGACGGCAAGCACTGTCACGCCGATCAATGCGGCTGCCACCGAGGAGGCATAGGCGATCATCAGCAGGACCGGATTGACGCCGCCAACAGCCAGCGAGAGGATAACAAATTCCTCTTCATGCGCAAAGCCAAGCACCAGTGCCAGGCCCGCTATGGCCGCCAGCGAAGGCGACACCCTTTTCTGGTGAATATGTATGTGCGAATGGTATCCGGTTCCTTTGTGCCAGTGCGCATGCTCATGCTCGACTTGCTTCGATGATAAAGAGGAGGAGGATGATGATCCGTGCAGGTGCCCATGCTGTGTTTCAGCCAGATCCTCGGATTTTTCTTTCCAGAACATGTACGCCAGGACGCCAAGCGCTATTGCAGCGGCATAGTTCACGTAATCATGGGGTATTTGCACGAACATAGTCACAAGGAGGAAGGCAATCACAACGGCTATCGAGGAGAGGAAATGCGCGCCAGCGATGATTCCAGAGCTGGCAAGGCTGCTGAGCAGAGGCCGTCTGCTCCTGATCGAGTACAGGACCGCCACCGTCCATCCATGGGACGGGTTGATCCCGTGCAGCAGTCCAAAGGCGATTACGCCCATCAACACTACTACTGTTGTTTCTGGCTGCGCCACAGGGCCGGTTGTAGCACACAAGCAATGTAAATCTATATCTATCTTGACCGGCGCATTAATCGCAGAGGCTGGCTGCCTGTCGTCCATCGCCTAAGAGACCGTCTTTATCTCGCCTGAAAACTCGGGTATGCCGTCTGCGACCATCTTTTTGAACGCCTCTTCGCCCTGCGCAAGCGGCATCGGCTTTGACTGCGCCTTGGCGTAGCCGTCCTTGTCGCAGATAAACAGCATCGCCTCTTCGCCCCTCGTCATCTTGGCGGCAAGCTCCTCCTCCCCCACGGGCTCAAAAGAGCCCTCGCCGGACTGCTTTATCGTGTACGTCAGCATTGCAAAGCCGGTATAGTCGAACAGCTTCATCTGCGCCTTTTGCGCGCGCTGCTTGCCAAGGTGGGCGGCCTTGTGGTACTGCAACATAGCCGGTGCACTCTTTCGCAAGTATAAGCATTGTGCAGGACAAGCGACAGATTTAAACACGGGCAGGCGGCAGCTAACATATAGTTTTGAACACAAAGGCGATCTATGCTGCCGGCGGAGGCATTGCCATCGCGGCTGTAGTAATATTCTTTGTGCTTGGCGCAAACCCACTACCCGCGCCGAGCACCAGCCCTGGCACGAACTCCACGGCAGGCGCCCCGACCATGGTGCCGCCAGTCATCGGCGTAAAGGACGTCTCGGTGACAAAGGCCGACGACACCCATGCCAACGTGCAGGTCACGTTCACGGTGGAAAACCCCAACACCACCACCATGATACTTGAGACGATACACTACAACGTCAACGTGGACGGCGTGCGCATGACAATCGGCGACGTGGGGCAGAGCGCGCAGGGCTTCCTTGACTCGCAGGGCAACCTGTTCCCCATAGTGGCAGGGTCGACACTGACTGCAAAGAACACCCAGATAGCCGAGCGCAACAGCGCGCTTGCGGACGCATGGGACAAGATGGTCTCCGGCAACGCCAGCTTTCTGGTGGACGGGACCTACTCGTACAGGCTCACGGCCGCAAACCTGCAGACCACTGCGGAAGACAGGGAGTTCAGCCTGACATTCCCGTAAATTTTTATGATAATATCTTGCAGCGCGGGAAGCAATACCGATAAGGATAAAAGCTTTGGGCAAAACGCATACGGCATGGCTGAAGAAATGTTCATTTTCGGCGTGACAACAGGAGTGTTCGCATTCCTAGTAGGCATAGTCTTTGCGGCAAGGGCGAGGAGATACAGTCAGGGGTACAAGTCAGCGGCAGTCGACGCCCACGGAAGCAGCAGCGCCAGTCACGGGGAATAATAACAATAGCAACACCACCTCTCTTTTTACTTTCTTTCTTTACTCACTTATTTTGGCGACAGCTTGCCAAATATTTCCTGCAGCATGTCGGTGGTCTCCTTGGCCTTTTCGCGCGAATAGCAGCGCGAGTAGTACTTGCACTTTAGGCACAGGTCGGACGGCTCGACTATCGGGACCTTGCCGTCCTTCAGGAGCGTGCTCAGCACGCGCGCCCTGCGCACGATTTCCTCGAACATGCGGTTGTTCTTTGTGACGGAATATTCTGTCGTCCTGCCGTCCGCGGTCATGTATATTAGAATGCCCTCGTCCTTGCCAAGCGCAAACAGGCACGCGTTCAGGTACAGCAGGTGCCGGGGATGCGGCATCGCTGGGAGCTCGGGCACTATCTCAAAGCGCACGACAAACTCGTCGCCTATCACCATGTCGGCGTTCACGTCAAGGGTCAGGCTGTCGACCTTGTATTCGCCTTTGATGTTGCTCAGGGCGTTTCGGATGCCGTGGCTCAAGAGTATCGAGACCTTGGACGCGTTGTCCTCCGAGAGGGGATCCTTGCGCTCATAGTAGGAAAACCGCGTGCAAAGCGCCGCTTCAAGCGCGTGTATCCTGTCAGGGTTTTTCTTGTCGACCTTGATGTTCAGGTCGTCGTTGAGGCGGTCAAGCGCCTTTTCTATCATTCCGCGCAGGTTGCGGTCCCCTAGCATCGCGGCGCTTTAGCACCCGGCGGTATATAATATTGTAGCCTGTCAACCGGGTCCCGGCCTTGCCTCGATATGCACGTGCGCCTGCACGTGCTGGCCCGCCCTGTTCAGGTCAAGCGTCACCACGTCGCCGGGGCGCGTGTGCTGCTCGAGGTATGCTATGATGTCTTCCATGCGCTTTACTTCATGGCCGTCAACCGCAGTCACGATGTCGCCGGCCCTCCTGATGTTGTTGCCCAGCCTGTCAAACGCGGTGCCCTGTATGCCGGCCTTTTGCGCCGGCCCGCCCGCCGTGACTTCGGTCACGAGCACCCCCTTGGAGTTCTTGGGCAGGCCAAGCTTTTCTACAATGTCAGGGATGAGGTTTGCGCCGGTTATGCCAAGCCACGGGTGGTCGTACTTGCCGTCCTTTATGAGGGCAGGCACTATGCGCTGCACCGCGCTTGAGGAGATTGCAAAGCCGATCCCGGAAAAGCTCCCGGTGTTTGACTGTATGGCCGAGTTGACGCCGATGACCTCGCCCTGCATGTCAAGGAGGGGCCCGCCAGAGTTGCCGGGGTTTATCGCCGCGTCCGTCTGGATGACATCTGGTATCGAAAAGTCGTTGTCCTCGTTTGGTATGAGCCGGCCAAGCTGGCTCACTATCCCGGTGGTCATGGTGTTGCTGAGACCAAACGGGTTTCCTATGGCGACCACCTGGTCGCCCACCTGCAGGTCGGTCGAGTTGCCTATCTTTAGCGGCTCCAGCTTCTCCGTAAATTCGTCGGTTATCTTGAGCACCGCAAGGTCGCTGTACGCGTCCCTCCCAAGCACCTTTGCGGAATAGGTATTGCCGCTTGTAAAAGTCACGTCGACTGTGCTGGCGCCGTCTACCACGTGGTTGTTGGTGACGATGAGCCCCTGCGCGTCGTAGACAAAGCCGGAGCCAAGCCGGGTCGACTCGCTTGTCAGCGGGTTGCCGTTTATTATGATGTTGTTGTTCACCGTGGAGATGGTGCTTGTTATCTGCACCACCGAGCCTTCCACCTCCTTGAATAGCGAGACAAGGTCACGCTCGGCGGCAGGCACGACAGCAGTCGTAGTAGTAGTTGTTGTCTCCTGCTGCTGCGCAACCGCGCTTGGTTCTGCTGGCTTGGCCCAGAGCGACGGCGCGTACGCCATTATCCCGGCGCCAAGGACGCCTCCGATGATTATCCCTGCAAACAGTATGGCAAGCATGGTGGTAGTCCTGACAGCAGTGGCGGTCATAGTACGGGCCGGATAAGGCACGTAGCAAATAATATCTTGCTTAACATTGTTACGTAAGGGATTATCCCCCTTGGCGTCCAAATGCGGCTTGATGTCGTGCAGGGGGAGATGTGAAAGCTACAGGGCTACCACGACTATTGGCTCCGGGAGGTATGCCAGCGGCCAGAAAAGGTGCCAGATATGCGACCTGTTCATAATGTGCGAGGGAAACGTCTGCCCCTGCTGCGGCTACAGGCTGCGCACCAAGCCCCGCGGCCAGAAGCACAAGCAGAAGATCCGCGCAGCAAGTGTGGTGCCTTAACTTTGTTAATCGACTTTAATTAACTTGGCATGCGCGTCAGGTCATGATCATCATTATATGGCGGCCATCGAAAGACCAGCAGCTTCTTATTCTTCTTTTGTACGCCCGTCTGCCCGAAAAAAGCCCCGCGTGCGCGCCCATTTTCTCATCTGCAATTCGTGCCTCTGGTGCGCCTCGGGGCTTGGCCCGGCTGCCCGCATTGACATGTGCCCCGGCTGCGGCAAAACGCCGGTTGAGGCGCTTCCCATCATGCCAAACGAAATGTACAGCATGAAAAAGACGGGCAACAGCGGCGTCGAGCTGGATTTTACCACCACTACTACCACTACTCTGGCGTGAAATGCCCCTTGCTTCGCGGGAACATCTTTTCGTACGGCTCCAGTATCGTCCTGCAAAATTCCATGCCCCACGCCGTCGTTGAATAAAACGTGACCGTCCTTTTGCCGGCAGTCCTTTCCGACCGGCGCACGAGCCCCTTGAATTCAAGGTCGTCAAGTATGGGCTTGTGCTTTTTCAGGTTCAGCCCGCAAAAGCTGACAAGCGCGGTCTGGTTCAGCTCGCCATACTCCACCAGTTTCAGCAGGATGTCCTTGACGATGTAGATCCTGTCCCGGTAGGATACTGTTGCCTGCTGAGCTACTGCTGCTGTTGTTGTTGCTGTTGATAATGATGGAGGCACCACAGCCGCGACACACTGTACAATATGCGCGGAGGATATCTAAAGGTCGATGAACAATGTTAAGGTGAGAGAGTGAACAATGTTACGCCAGCCTTTAATACAGAAACAGGCTAGCAGGGGTAGCTAACCCCAAGAACAGAGCGGCCCTGCCCGGTCGGCGCCTCTTCCCTTTCCGCGGGCAGGGCCCACTGATCGTGCCATCAAAATCCTGCTTTTACCGGGTTTTCCGGTTTTATCAGCTCGCGCAAGAGCGTGGTGGCGTACGAGCCCTTTGGGAGCTTGAACGAGACTGTCAGGGGGTTTTTCTTCCAGACAAAGTCCCTGCACCACAGGGGCGCCTGGCGAAATCCGCCCTGCTGGCTCAGCTCCTGCATCTCTTTTACGTAAAAGTCCTTTGCAGCGACTCCTTCCTGTGCGAGCAGTTCCTTTGTCATCTCCTCAAAGCGCCCCTTGCCCGGCTGGAAGGTATAGCCGGCCATCCTCACCGCCGGGACAGACTGTACATTAGAAGAAGAAGGATCGTATTTCTTTATCCTGCCAAACGTAAAGGGGCCCTCCATCTCAAAGCACAGGTCGCCCTGCTTTGGCGACGCGATGTCCTCGCCCTGCCCGATTGCCCTGCTCACGCACCTGTTAAAGATGTATGCCTGGTACGCCTGCACAAAGAGCCGGCGTATCTGTATCGGCACAGCGCGAAGCGCAGCTATGGGTTCTTTGCCTGCCACAAGCGCGGACAGGAGCTGCCTTTCAATGTCCATGCCCCGGGGCATCTCCTTGAGCGCCTGCCGGTAGCCGGAAGGGTCGAGGCATCTGCGCCTCATCTCGCGGCTGGAATCGGTGTCGTACTCTGTGGTGTACGACAGCAAGAGCTCCACCGCCTTTGCAAAGTCTTTCTTCACTATCGCCCTGCCCACGAGGTGGGTGACGAGGCGCTCGCTTCCAAACCGCTGCAGGCCGTAAAAGTTGGCTATTTTTTGCACCTGCCGCTCAAAGCCGGAAATGTTGTCGCGCAATGGATTCTGGATGATTATGGAAAACTCGTTTCCTGCAAGCAGTTTTCTGCCAAGCGGCCTCTTTGTAAAGCCCTGGAGCGTCAGCCTTGTATGCTTTGTGCGCAGCTCTTTTGGCGCGCCCTGCCACGCCCCCTCTGTTCCTGCGTACTGGCTCGTTACTGCCTTTGCGTCCTTTATCCCCATCACGCGCAGGCGCACACGGTGCTCCCGCTCGATTTCAAACAGCGCGTGGTTAGAATCCACTCCCTCCTTTTCCAGCAGGTAGAGCGGATAGCGGTGCGCGCCGCCAAACTCTTTTGAAACGCCAAGCGACGACTCGTCGACGAGTTCGGACACCCTGAACGATGTGCTGTCTTGCTTTATCGACCCGCCGATGCCAGGAAAATCGGTGCAGCAGTAGCACTCGATTCCGGCCATCAGGTCTATCTTGGGGACAGTCGGCTGCAACAGCGTAGCGTTTCCTCCTTTGTAACTTATATTGTGCGGCCGCCGACCGGTGGCTGTATATGGCATCATCATACTGGCTGTTCAAGCAAGAGCCTTCCACGTACAACTATTCGCAGCTGGAAAAGGACGGCAAGACAGTGTGGGACGGGGTGGCAAACAACCTTGCGCTCAAGCACCTGAGGAGCGTGAAAAAGGGCGACAAGGCGATATTCTACCACACCGGCGACGAAAGGCAGGCAGTCGGCATAATGGAAGTCATATCAGACCCCTACCCGGACCCAAAGGAGAAAGACGAGTCGCTTGTCGTGGTTGACGTCAGGCCGGCTGGCAGGCTGAAAAAGCCGGTGACCCTTGACCAGATAAAAGCAGACAGCGCGTTTGCGCAGTGGGAGCTTGTCAGGATATCGCGCCTGTCTGTGATGCCAGTCCCGGAAAAGCTGTGGGAAAGGATAATGAAGATGTCAGGTTAAAATGTCCGAAATTCTATAAATAAGGCAGGAAACTGAAGAGGAGCTGTCGTGACCCCAAAGCAGCAAGTCGCAGTCATGGTCGGCCTGTTCTCCGCGCTAGGAATCGGCGTGAGCGTTGGCATTATCGCGTTTGGCGGAGGGTTTGCGGGCGGCGACACCTCGATATTCAACCCGCCTACTTCGGCCGATATTTACGTGATAGGCGCGCAGGTCACAGACGGCCTTTCGATGGGCTACACCGTGGACTCGCAGGGCCCGCCGTCGCTTGCCGATGCAAACGTTTCGATAACATTCAACAAGTCAGGCGACAGCTGGCGCACCGCGTTTGACGTCGTAAACGGCACGCAGGGAACGCAGCAGTTTGACGTCATGTTTTCAAAAGAGCTCACCAAGGAAGGAAGCATTAGCGAGCCTGCAAGGCAGTACCTGGAACCAATCGAGTCGTCGATACTTGCGATAAGGGACATGGACTATGGCGGAAGGGACAAGTACCTGGTCGTGGGCGCGCCGTGGAACACCATAGTCACAGGCGGCACGACTCCGATCACGGTCAAGATAACGAGCGAGGAGCAAGTCACCACGCCGGCAGGCACGTTTGACGCGCTGGTGCTCAGCTACAAGCTGAGCAACAACACTAGCAAGATATACGTCGTAAAGGACCTGCCGATGCCGGTCAAGGCAGAGACGTACGACATCAACGACCAGCTGTACTACAGGTACGAGCTCGTCAGCCTGTCGCGCTGACGAAATACACGTTTTCCATCAGCCAGTCCGCGTATTTTTTCACGCGCTCGTTGTCCACCCTGCACCACAGGTGCACCGAGCCGGGAAGCACTTCAATCCGGCCTTCTGCAGCCATCACCACCTTGACCCCCTCCTTGCCCTCGTACATGTAGGCGTCAAGCGCCTTTGCGCCGGGCCCGAGGATTTCGGCGGCTTTTTGTTTTACCGTTTCGCGTGGCACCGGAAACGTCCGGCGGAACTTGTCGACTACGATGCCGACATTTTCCGTACCGTACGAGTCGACGTCTGCAACCTTGGCCGGAACTGGAAAGTGCAGCTGCAGGTTGACTCTGTGCCGCGAGCCGACAAACAGCGCAAGCTCGTTTACCTTCTGGTACGCCATGTGAGGGTTCCTTTTTGCCATGGCCAAAAGGGCGTCGCGGTTCTGGGCCACGTTCGCACGGAAATCATCCATGAGGGCGGAAAACGCAGTAGTCCCCAATGCTCCTCCCAATGCCGCGGCAGATTAATGAACGTATACGCTTATTATGGCGCAAAAACGACAAACATCCGTGGTGGCGGCGGCTAGCAGCAGGTCAGAGCAGCTGTACAACAGGGCAAAGAAGGTGCTGCCCGGAGGCGTCGACAGCCCGGTCCGCTATTTCGAGCCGTACCCGTTCTTTGCCGCTTCGGCAAGGGGGAGCAAGCTGGTGACTGCCGACCACAGGACGCTTACAGACTATTGCATGGGCTACGGCGCCATGCTGCTCGGGCACGGCTACCCTTCCGTGCTCGACGCGGCCAGGTCTCAGCTTGACAAGGGAACGCTGTACTGCGTGCCGACCGAGCTTGAGATCAAGCTTGCAGAACTTGTTTCAAAGGCGGTCCCCTGCGCCGACATGGTCAGGCTCGTCAACACCGGGTCAGAGGCCACGATGAACGCGATACGCCTTGCAAGGGCGTTTACAAAGAAAAAGAAGGTCATAAAATTTGATGGCGGGTACCACGGCGCGCACGACTATGTCCTGGTAAAGGCAGGGTCGGGCGCGGCAAGCCTGCCGGCTTCAGAAGGCGTGCTCGAAGAGGCGTCGGCGCAGACCATCGTTTCCCCGTACAACGACGCGGCAGAGCTGGAGCGCACTATTGAAAGGAACCGCGACGATGCTGCCTGCGTGATAATGGAGCCGGTGCTTGCAAACATCGGCCTTGTGCTCCCGGACAAGAACTACCTGAGCGACGTCAGAAAGATAACGCAGCAAAACGACACAGTGCTGATATTTGACGAGGTGGTCACGGGTTTCAGGCTTGCGCTCGGCGGTGCTGGCGAGTTCTTTGGGATAAGGCCGGACCTGGCGACCTTTGCCAAGGCGCTTGGAAACGGCTTTCCGGTAGGCGCGATTGCAGGGAGCAAGGAGATAATGCAGCAGCTGGCTCCGGCAGGCAGGGTGTACCAGGCAAGCACTTTTGCCGGAAACCCCGTGTCGGTGTCTGCGGCAATTGCGGCACTTTCGACGCTCTTTGAGGCCAAGGACTCTATCTACCCGCAGGTCGCAAGGACGTGCGACAGCATAGTGGAAGGCATCAGGGAGGAGCTCGAGGACATTGGCGGCATAAATTGCACGATAAACTCTATCGGCTCGATGTACCAGGTGTTTTTCACCGCCGACAGGGTGAGGGACGAGGCGAGCGCGAAAAAGGCGGATCCTGCCAAATTCAGGAAATTGTTTGACGAGTTGCTAAGGCGCAACGTGTTCATACCGCCGTCGCAGTTTGAGACGTGCTTTGTGTCGTACGCTCACGACGAGGACGACGTCGACAGGACTGTGGACGCGTACAGCGAGGCTTTCAAAAAGATAAAGGAACAGCAGAAATAATGAAAAAGACAGCAACAACCATCAGGGTAGGCACGAGGGGAAGCAGGCTTGCAGTCGCGCAGACCGAGCTTGCGCTTGCCGCGCTCAGAAAGGCTCACCCCGGCGCGAAATTCGAGGTCGTGACGATAAGCACCAAGGGGGACGTCGACAGGCGGCCCCTGTTCACGATGGACGAAAAGGGGATCTTTGAAAAGGAGGTCAACGAGGCGGTGAAAAAGGGCCAAGTCGACTTTGCGGTGCACAGCCTCAAGGACATCCCAAACGACCTTTCAGACGAGCTGATAGTCGCATGCATACCAAAAAGGGCAAGCCCCAACGACGTCCTTGTGAACGAAAAGGGGCAAAAGCTGAAAGAGCTTGCCGCCGGCTCTGTGGTGGGCACGAGCAGCCTGCGCAGAGCGATTCAATTGATGAAGGAGCGGCCCGACATTTCAGTCAAGCCGATACGCGGAAACGTCGAGACGCGCGTGAAAAAAGTGATAAGCGGCGAGTTTGACGCAGTCGTGCTTGCCGAGGCAGGGCTTACAAGGATAGGCATGAAAGACGTGATAGTAGAAAGGTTTGGGGTGCGCGACTTTGTCCCGGCGCCGGGGCAGGGCGCGATTGCCATTGTGTGCAGGCGCGACGACAAAAAGACGATAGAGATGCTCCGGAGCATCGAGGACCCGAGGTCGAGGGCGGAGGTTACTGCCGAGCGCGCGCTCATCGAGAAGGTGGAAGGGGGATGCAGGTTCCCGCTTGGCGCAGTCGCGGTGACGACAAAGGAAGGCGGCAAGATAACGCTCTATGCAAGCGTGTTTTCGGTAGACGGGAGCAGGAACATCAAGGTAAGGAAGACGGGCAGCGCCAAGAACGCGGAAAAGCTGGGCAGGAGTGTCGCGGACCTCCTCGTCAAGCAGGGCGCGCAAGAGATGGCAGAGGGCTGGCGCAGGGCCGTCGAGGAGTGGAACAAAAAGGCATGAGTATAGGCAGGGTGTACATCTGCGGGGCGGGCCCCGGCGACCCCAAGCTGATGACTGTGCGCGCGATGGAGCTCTTGAAGAGCTGCGACGTGGTGCTTTACGACCGCCTCGTCGGGCAGGAGATAATCGACCAGATACCGAAAAGCGCGGAAAAGGTGTACGTCGGAAGGGCGGTTGGCGACCCCACCACGCACCAAAAGCGCACGAATGAGCTGATGGTAAAATACGCCAGAAAGAACAAGAGCGTGCTCCGACTGAAGGGGGGCGACCCGTTCATCTTTGGCAGGGGCGCAGAGGAGGCAGAATACCTGCTGGAGCGCAAAGTCCCGTTTGAGATAATCCCGGGCATCACGTCTGCCATAGCCGGGCCGGCGTACGCCGGCATCCCGCTGACCCACAGGCGCTATTCGTCTGCCGTCGCGATTGCAACAGGGCACGAAGGAGTAGACAACAAGGGTGACGATGAGGTGTCGGTCGACTGGAAAAAGCTGCCGGGCGCAGTCGACACGGTCGTCGTGCTTATGGGCATCGGCCAGCTGGAAGAGATATCAAAAGACCTAATAAAGGGCGGCATGAAGAAGGACACAAAAATCGCGATCATCGAAAACGGCACCACTGCAAGGCAGAGGGTCGTCATGGGGACGCTTGCGACAGCCGCCAGGGTCGCAAGCAAGAGCGAGATAAAGCCGCCTGCGATTATTGTAATAGGCAAAGTTGCTTCGCTTCATGAAAAAATCGCGTGGTTTGGAGGAGGAGAAGGAGGAGGCGGTGGCAAGGGTGCCAGGCCTTGAGGGCAAGGTCCTTGCGATAACGAGGGGCAGAAAGGAAGCAGCCGAGTTTTCAAGGCTCGTGAAAAAAGAAGGCGGAAAAGCCGTCCCCATCCAGGCCATCGAAATCGTCCCGGAGGGCCGCAAGGCTGCGCGGCAGTTCCTGAAACTGCTTGAGGAAAAAAAGCACGACTATTGCGCTTTCATGAGCGCGCAGGCAGTCGCCGTGCTTTTTGAACTCGGCGGAAAAGAAAGGATCGCCTCCGCGCTAGAGTCGACAGAGGTCATCGCAGTCGGGCCAAAGACAAAGCAGGAGCTGGAAAAGCGCGGCGTCAGGGTCGCCATGATGCCCAAGGCCTTTTCTTCGATAGGGCTTGTGGAGCTGCTGTCGTCGTCATCGTCATCATCATCAAAAGACAGTCACAGGGGCAAAAAGATCATAATCCCGCGCAGCGCGGAGGCAGGCGATTATGCCGCAAAGGCGCTTTTGGACCTTGGCATGGCAGCAGTCGACGAGGTTTTCCTGTACTCTGTGCGCACCGCCAGCATCACGCCGGCGTGGAAAAAATTCTACAGGATGCTTTTGGACAGAGAAATCGACGCGATAGTGTTTACCAGCGCGTCAAACGTCCGGTCGTTTTTTGAAATCGTCGACAGGCTTGGAGGGGTGCGCGTAGACCGGCTTGTGCAGGCAGTGGTGTCGATAGGACCGTTCACAAGCGCCGAGCTAAAAAGAAGAAAAGTCAGGCACCGCGAAGCAAAGCACCATACAGTAGAGGGAACCGTGCAGGCTGCAAAAAAGCTGCTTGTTAATACTACTAGTACTACGAGCCGTTCAGGGTAAAGACGAGCTTCACGATTGCAAAGATGATTATCGCTGCTCCCCCTGCTGCGGCAAGTGCAAATTTCTTTTTTGCAGGCGTCATGATTAATTATACAAGTGGGGTTTGCCCAGAGCCAGTTAAAAGTTGTCTGAAATAATGAAGAAAAGCGGGGTTTCTTGCGCGTTTTGCGGGCTGCACACTCCGGTTATTCTATAAGTAATTCCACTCAGCAATCTATCCTGTACAGCCGTACAGAGCCGGACAAAAGTAGACGGTAACAGAGTCTTCTTTGTGTTTGCTTAAATAAATCATGAATGTCATTATTACGTCCATGACAAACCCGGACGACGACCTGTACGCTCAGCTTGGCTTGCTTGGAATGAATGTAGAGTTTTTCAAGCAGACCAGGCCTTCAAGGGAGCAGCTGTCAGAATTGCTCACAAAGGCAACAGAGCTGACAAGAAGATACGGCGGCGACGATGTATAGCTATCGTGATAATCACACGTCTCATTGATCTAGGGAAATGCAGGGTTGAGGCTGCTGCTGAAGGGCAGCAGTAGTAGTAGCAGGTACGAAAAGCGGGCCGGCTGCCAGCGCCATCAACCCCAGCCCAGTAGTGAGATTTTACACTGCATGACGCACACACACGCACATTCTTTAACAGCCAGATATTATCTTTCTAGACGGCAAAAGGCATGTTTAGCCTTGAGGTTTCAGGAAAAAGAAAAGACCCAGAGTACTGCTCATATCCCTTGTACCGATAATTTTGGGGGGGGGCGACGCAAAAGATGACGAAGACGGGTTCATGCAGCAGAGCTGTGAGGATTGGCACCCAACTATCGCAGATTATTGGCTCATGTGCTTGATTGGTTGCCCGGCCGAGCTTGCATGGACTGCATAGATGGTCATTTCTTCCACAAATGTCGAGTGAAAACCTTAGTTATGGCAAGATCTGCTGAAAATCAATTATCCTGTTCTCTGTTGAAGAATTCTCAAGTTACCCTTCTCAACGCTTTAAAACATTGGCTGCAAGATAACGCAAGATGTCGAATAACAACAACATCATCAAAAACAAAGCGGCATTGCTATCAATGCTGATAGCAAGTGCCGCACTGGCATCATTTGCCTTTGTCATGCCTGCCAATGCGTTTGCCGCCGGCGACGGTGGGAACGGTGGTAATGGCGGAAATGGAGGGGACGGTGGCGATAGTCACGGTTCCGGCAATGCTGGCGATGAAGGAAATGGAGGAAACGGTGGTAATGGCGGCAACGGAGGCGACGGAGGCAGCAGCGACGAAGAAGAAGAGGAAGAGGAGAACTGGAAGTACGACGACTACGTATACGACGATGAATGCGGCTGCTGGGACCCTACAGCATAATAAAGAAAGAGAGTGACGTTCTCCCCTCTTTCTTTTTTTCTTAACCTTAACTATCGCGGTCTCAAGTGTATGTTCGCGTGTCGATAGACCCGTTCATAAGAGGAAACGCGAAAGGGATTCTCGTCTTTGGCCTTGCCATGACAGTGTTTTTGCCATAGTGTTGTACATCATTTTCGCAATTCTGCCGAACCTGCAAAAGCCATAATCAGCCACAGTATAAAATGATTCAAAACCAGGCGACAGAAATCACCAGTCCAATGATACTATACTGGAAGATAGACTGATATCCGAGTTCAGGGATTCCATTGAGAGATAGATCAGTTATTGCTCGGGCATCTGCTGCGTATAGTTCTTCATAGCCGCGGGTTTGGCAGGCTCTTTGTCCTACTCATTTTTTTCTTCTTTCTGCTGTCGTCACAGTTTGTTGGTGCTGCTAACTTTGGCAAGGCCTTTGCCGACGGCGGAGATCGGAAGGAGATTAATGCGTCCCTGAAAGGAAGGGACGGAAAACTGCTGGTCAGGATAAGCCCGCCCGTCTTGACAAGCGAAAACATCCAGGATGCCTCAATTATGTTCAGACTGTACGATGCAAACACGAATGAAACCATCAAGTTCACATCCTTGTTCTTGTCGGTCCTAAAAGACGGCAAGCAGTTGCTTGCCCCAGACTTGTTTCATTCTCGGGAAGGCATCCTCAGGCTCAAGATACAGCCGTCCCCCGGCGAGCCTGTCATCTATGCAAACAAGGAACCCCACCTGGATGCGTGGGAAGCCGACCAGGCTGGAGTGATCAACCTCAGGGCGCCGATCCTGCTTGAAGGAGGGCTTTATCAAATCCATGTGGAAGTATTCGGGATAGATTCGCCGCTGAACATATTTGAGCAGGACAGCATCCCGAAATTTGACGTCTACCTCAGCGTCGGGGACATCCACAGCCAGGCCGTGCAGTACAATCACAAGGACTACAACATGACCGTAATCTCGTACTATGACGAGGTGACAGACCTTTCACTCGACCAAGGCAAGAAGGAACTGGCCTGGCGCATGCCTTTCAACTACAACATCACGAGGATAAAGAACGAGCCAGACATTTTCATACACGAGGAAGTCAGGATCCCCCGTAATTTTACAGAGCTGGCAGATGGAATGCGCTTTGCCGGTTCTGTCGATGGAATGGAGCTTGGAGCATCCTCGTTAGCAGTCGACCCTTATTCATCCGGTTCGGAACTCATAGTACACTTTTTGATAAACAAGGCTCAGATCATACAGCTCGTTGAGCAAAGCCCGCAGATAAACAACAAGCAGGGCACAATGAAGTTCAGCTTGTCGCCCGATGCAGATATTGTGGAGACATCGACCAGGCTGTTCACCGACACGGGCAGTGTGATCGTGTCGCTCGACTGGAATCCTGACCAGCTGGCTGCAGGCAAAGATATCGAACTGGGACTGAAATTCTATGATCAGTTCACAGGCAATCCAGTGGCCGACGACGTAAAATACGACCTCATGATCCTGGATCAGAACGGAAGCCAGGTTACAATGAGGGAGAACATTATCGCAAAGGGCGGAAACGATACCGAAACGCTCGTGTTCCCGGAAAACGCGGAATACCACCTGGAAATATACGTTAAAGAGATTCAAGATCCGGCAGCAGGCTCTGGCGCTCCCGACTCGAGCCGGGCCGGAAGAGCGATCGGAGTCGTCGTGGTTCCGGAGCTTGGCACCTCGCTGGCCATGATCCTGGCAGCAGCGTCAATAGCAGGAGTAATCGCATTGATGAGAAGCTTTGTCCAGTCATCATCGACGATGAACAGGAACAAGTGGTAGTATAGGTGCGGCAATATCCAAGAAAGATTTCAATGATTGCGACAGTTCCATCATCTCATACTACTTCTTTGCGCCTAGCGTCCTGTTTTTGAGCCTCATCTGGTGGCTATGGCATTTCCTGCATCTTTTTGCACTGATATCGTTCTTGGCACTACACCTGAAGCATATCTTGAAATACAGCCTGCGATGCTGGGCGATCTGTTTTTTGAAGGGGTCGGTAATGGGCATCTTCTCTCACATACACCCTCTTGCATTATTAGAGCAAGTTATCACTTTAAGGAGTTACAATGTGTCAGTTCATCCAGCGGCAGTGGCATCATCCGTGTCCAGAGACAGACAAGCAGGCTGCCGATATTATTAGTATAGAAAGATTTTCAGTAAAGACTAAACGGCATGAGTGCTTTTGAGGGACAACGAAATGTCTGCAATCCATGATAATAGCAGCAGCAACTTCAGGCTTGCTTGGATTGACGCTTGTCAGGATTGGAGGAATCCTTGCCCTTGTCTTTCCAGCAATAATGCTGGTTTTAATGGGCAGCCTGGGGCCAGGAGGCATATTCCCCGCAGGGTTTGTGCCTGCCGGATTTCTGGCTATATTCTTTGGAATAGTGGTTGTCGGCGCGGCCATGGGAATACTGGCATTCAAGTTCAGAAGCGACATAATTGCCGGCAAGGGCGAGCGGACAGTCCATACGATCATCCTCGGCGCGGTCATGTTTTTCCCGGGTTCCAACATTGCAGGAGCGCTTGTCGCAATAGGCGGATACCTTTGCTATTCCTCTGTAAACAACAAGAATCGATAATCTCCGCGCGCTCGATGTCCACGACGGTTTGACTGTCAACTCTCTGTGATGCGCATCAGCATGTGTATGTGCAAGATTGTCGAGAAACGCCGCCTTTTTTGCAAGAATACTTAACAGTGATGAATGTGCAAATACTGCTGCAAATGTCGCACCTATCCTACGACCGCGCATTGATTAGTGCAATGCAAAACTATTACGGAATAAACGACGTGCACGCCTTGACGAGCTTTTTCAAAGCGGCTGGTCTTGTCAAGGATGACGGAGGTTGATTCCGTAGACCCCCCTATTTTTTTGTCACTTGAAATTCGTTGGTTCGCTGCCGCAGATGTGAGATCTACTGATGCTACATCTATTTTCTTTTAGCAGGATCTCGTGCCTTTCTGATCTTATTACCTGACCCGTAAATGGGTCTCTTTCGATAAGCTCGCAATCTGTTGTTGTTATCCTTTTGTCAAGTTTTCCGCGCCCCTCTCCTCCACGCACCTTTCTCTGCAGTGCCATATGCTCTACAAAAGTCGATTTGACGAAATAAATCGCGTGCTCAATCTTTTTTTCATTCCCAGTTGGTTTTCTCCGAATCACCTTTCTTTACAGTTTTTTCTTCCGGAATGAAGAAAGGACTCAATGTACTGTAGCGCTTGCGTCTCGGTTAGTTGATCACGGATGAAATTTTACATCCGGCGACTACGATGCAACAGAACCAGGCAGATTATCCCTCTCTAGAGCACCAGCCTATCGCTTTGCCGATACGTATATCACTTCATTCGTGAAATTGACGCTTCCAGTGGCAGGGTCAGAGTATTTCCTTGAAGCGCCTACTACTTTATTCCAGATTTCCTCCTGCCTTGCAGGCGGCAATCCTGCCATCATGGCCGTAAGCGGAGCGGCCGTACTTCGGACGAAATCCACGTATTCCTCGGCAGAGGGCAGTCTGAAATTCATCGTATTGCTCTCTATGCGGATGTCCTGAAATCCGGCCTGCTCGAATCTTTCGCGCAGAAGGTTCGTATCTGCCAGGTTGAAAGGCCCGGGTGTGCCCGGTGGCGGAGGAGGAGTGCCAGTCTCCTTCATCACGATTTCAAGGGGCAGGAGGAATGAAGGGACTTTCTGGGGGCTCGACCAGACTGCTGCGGCTATTCGCCCATCCGGGACAAGTGCTTCCCTCATAGTTTTCAACGCATTTGGAAGGTCAGGCATAAACATCAGTCCAAATCTGGAAACAATGGCGTTGAACCTCTGGGAAGGGAGGTGGAAGGATTCTGCGTCGCCCTCTTCAAATTCTATGATGTTTGCCAGCCCGATTTCCTTTGCCCTCTCTCTTGCGATGGCAAGCATCCCCGGGGAAAGATCGATTGCAGTCACCTTCCCGCCAGAGCCGACCTTTCTTGCCGCAGTGACAGCAGGCTCTCCTGTTCCTGTTGCAACATCCAGTACATGATTGCCTTGCTGGATTCTTGCAAGTTCGATCAGTCTGTCAGATACTACCTGTCCACTCTCTTCAATAATCTTCCACCACTTTTTCCACCCTTCTGCAACGCTATCCCACCCCTGGCGTTGTGCTGACTTGAACTTTTGCGGGTCAAACGCACCACTCATAAAGTGTAGGAACGGCGCAATCGTATAAAAAAATGCCCGTCAAATTCTGAAGATAGATCGTCAGAATGGATTATGCAGCGGGATTCGAACATACTGCATATAGAAGGGTTCGGCTGCCAAAGCCCTAAACTTTATCATGTCTTGATATAGCAGCGCCTGTCACGATATTATCACTCGAGCCTGCGGCTTTTCTATCATCTTTGCTCCCATTATTGCGCCAACGACGCCTGCAAGCGCGCTTGGTACAGCCGTCATACCGATGACCTGCCAAAGCGTGGCAGACATGCTTGGCAGGATGTCAGCGATGGATGCATTAGGCTGATGTAAGATTTCTGCAAACGCCATTGGAAGCATGGGATAGTTAAAGACATAGAATGTAATGCCAATCAGGGCTCCTGCAATCATCATCCCAGTCCGGGGGCGCACTACTTTATGGATCGCAACGTCTGCTCCAACAATGGCTGGAATGATGGCGAGCAATTGCCAGGGAAGGAATGACCCCAAGAATTGGATGCCGGAACAATGTTTGCAAGCACGTTCATGCTGATTACAACGCCTGCAACCGCAGTCGCTGCGCCCAGCTTGCCTATGGTCCGGGCTGAAACCAGAAATATCATTGCGCTCATAAATGGAAGGACGGTAGTTGCAATCACTATGGCGGCCGCCGGGTCAGGGTTGAACGTAAAGTTCTGGCCGTTTGAAAGAGGCAGCACAAAGAAAAAGATGTACCAGATGGATGAAAACCAGAGGGCTGCAAACGCCGGGACCAGCGCGGTTTTGGCCAACCTTTGATTCCTCTTTGATTCTATGTGCGGCAGAATCCTTGCAAGGCCGACCACGGCTGCAATAGTACCAATCAAGATGCCCGTTGCAAGCGACAAGTGAGGCGGGCTCATAAGACCGTCGACACCAAAGACTGAATGCCACATAAAGTCGCCGGGCCCAGAGACGAGTTGGATGGCTGCTCCTATTATCAATAATTTAAAGGCAGTGTAAAATGACCTGCTGCGGATTTCTTGCTTATTTTTTAGAAAAACTACCAAGCCGATGGCTGCTGCAATTGCGGTCAGGCCTGTGCCTGTATAAAGCATCGCATGAGACGGAGTGAAAAACGTTTCTGGCTGCCTCAGGATATGAGATGTGATGTCCCAGCTGGCACCGCCTATCTGCAGGATTCCGCCAGTGGTAGCCACGAGTAATGCCGTCAGTAGGACGTTCATGCGAGAAGTGGACAACTTCAACGACATGGCAGTTAATGCGATGCTGCCATTAATAAATATGACTGACTGGTCAGTCATATTTATTAAGTAAAGGGTTTTACATTACAAATACCCAATGAGAAATAACAAGTACGATGCGAACAAAAGCTACTTCGCAGTATAGGGCAGAGCTCAAGGAAAGGATCATCCAGTCAGCAGTCGAGAACTTTGCCAGGAACGGGTTTGACAAAACAAGAATGGAAGATATTGCCGCATCGTCCGGGTTGGCCAAGGGCACACTATACCTTTATTTCAAGAGCAAGGAAGACCTCTTTTTTGCATTATGTGAATACAACCTGGAACAATTGAGAAATCAGCTATCCAGATCATTCAACAAGAAAGAGAACATTATGTCAGATGCCGAGAGGTTTTATGATGAATACCAGAGGGCAAGTCTGGGCGGCGACATGATATGGTTTGAAATGATTGCACTGTCCACGCGCAACCCAAAGTTAAGGAAAATACTGGCTGAATATCAGAACAAGGTATACCAAGCTGTAAAAGAATTTCTAAAGGCCCAGATTGAGAGAGGCTTTTTCAGAAAAGATATCGACGTCGATACTATTGCCGCAGGCCTCATGGCCCTCTACAATGGCCTGGCGACAAACAAGTTGCTATTACAAACGAGCAATTCTGAAAGCCAAAGAGTATGGACTGAAACAATAAGGGCGATAATAGGGGCAGCGGCGAGTAAGCGATAATACAATTGGAAATGGTTTCTGATTTGGCCGAAGGTCGGCTGTTGTATTGGCTTCAGAGCAATTTCAATTGCTGGTATTCAGACTGATGGCAATTTTGTCCATTGCTCCCAAGAGAGGCAAGATATACTTGTGTACTCTAGTTTACACTGTACAGGTGCCAAGGATAAAGCGGGTTCGGTGGGATTCGGACCCACGACATTTTAACCCAGTGAAATACACTGATTGGTTAAGAGCCAAACGCTCTACCTGGCTGAGCTACGAACCCGCGAAATCAATCGTGTAAAATGCGTTATTTAAACGTAAAAGAAGAAGAGAGAAGAGAAGAAAAGGAAAAAAGATCAGGCCGTCTTGGCCAGAGCTTCCTGCCTGTCCTTGATGATCTTGACTATAGCTTCAGAGACAGAGCAGTTCATCTCCATCTTTTCCTTGATGATGTGCCTGTACGCATCAAGGGTGATATAGACTGGAATGGAGCCGGTGCCTTCAAGCAGCGCCTTTACGCGGAGCAGGCCGTTTTCCATGCCGCGCTCGGCGATCTTGCTCAGCTTGACCTTGTCGAGGAATCCGCCCAGCGGGCCCATCGGCATGTCATAGTCGACTTCAAGCGTGACGTTGGACTTGCGCTCGCCCAGCTCGTCAAACGTGACTGCAATCTGCCACCTCTTGAACGGGCCTTCTATCATCTTGGCCACGATCTTTTTCAGCGGGATGTACTCGATGGTCTCGCAGTCCCATTCGAGCCTCTTGCCGTCAAAATCTCCGTTGATCCTAAAAATTGTCCCTACGCCAAAGCCGTTCTTTACCTCCACTGGCACGACGTTCAGACCCATGTTCTCGGGGAACTGGTCTGCCATGTGCTCCGGCCTCGCAAAATAAGTGAACACCTCGTTGACTGGAGCGTTGATTTCCATGCTCTTCTTTATAACAGTCATTAGGAAAGGAACTCTGGCATTCTGAATTTAAAGGTTTTGGGCTATGCGGAACACGTACGCGACGGCGATCTGGAAACTCGCGACCGCTGCCGGCATACATAAAAGAATTAATGGAAAAATGAAAGTTCCACTGGAAGCACGCCCCCCTCCCCTCCGAATTGCGTACCTAGAAAAGGAGCAAGTCCCCGCAGCCTAGGCCAGCGGGTTCGTATTCACTATCTCGTCAAGGCACTTGATGACGTCCTGCTTGCTGACAGGAATAGGGTTGTTGTCCAGGTGGCCCCTGTCAGGCATGATGACGTCGGCTGCCGCGTCAAGCGGCTGCTTCAATTTCAATGGCTCGAACTTGAACTTTTGCGCTATCTCCTTGAAGCGCTTGTAGTACGGCGAGTTGTTGAACTTGTGCGCAACCGTGGTGCACGAGGAGAGCGCATAGCCGTGCGGCACGCCTTCATTGGAAAAGACGTACGAGAGTGCGTGCCCAAGCGTTGTTGACGAGTTGCCAAAGCCGATGCCGGAGAGCATGGCGCCGTACGGGAGCAGGTGGTGCTTGTCGTTCATTATCGCGTCGTAGAGGATGTCAAAGGCCTCCCTGCAAAAGAACTGCGTGAACGGGTTTCCGGCCTTGCTGTCATAGCCTTCAGACGCCTGGGCAGCCGCGTCGCACGCAGAGTTGCGCAGGATGTTAAACGGAGTGCCGGGCAAAAAGTACGGGTCCACTATTGCCGCGTCTGCCAAAAACGCCTCGTCCTGCAGGAGCTTTTTCTTGTGCTCAAAGCTGATAACCGCGTACGTGGTCATCTCCGCGCCCGTACCAAACGTCGTCGGAATAAGGATCTTGGGGATGCCTGTCAGTTTTGATAGGTACTTGCAGACATCCATCGAGCTTCCGCCGCCAAGGCCGATGTAGGCGCCGATCTCCCTGCCCTCGTACTGCTTCTTGATGGCCTCTATCGCCTCAATCGACGGGTCCGGCGTCACCTTGTCGTACACCTCGTAGTTCTTGATTCCCATGTAGTCGAGCCACTTGTTGTAAATGTCGGGCGTCGTGGTGGTTATCACAAGGGAGTTCTTGGGATACTGGAATTCTTTTGCAGCGTTCTCGCCGAAGGCTATTTTCCTCGGCATCATTACTTTCCACATATGAGTGGTTATGTCAAGTCATAGGGGTTTTATGTTTTACTGGGTGTCTCGGCAAGGTAGCCTGCAAGCCTGCGCTTTTCAATCCGCATGAGGTAGAGTATGCCCACCACCAGTATCGCTTCCGCGGATTTTGCAAGTATGCCTGCAAGGTCGACGTCTTCGGGCACGTTGTTTGGCGACAGCGGCGGCGGGAAGATGACCGCATAGGTGTACAGCCCGAGGAGCACGCCGGTCCCAAGCAGCCCAAAGAGGTTTGCCGCAACCGTCTTTCTGTAGTACTGGCGCGGGCTTGCCCTGGACTCTTCTGCGCCGACCATGGTGATGAGTATGTACATCAGGCCGTACGAGACCTGCATGGCGCCGGCGACTATCAGAAATATGCTGTATTCCAGCCGGAGCGAGGCGTGCTCCGAGTAGATGGCAAAGTGCACGAGGCCGCCGGCTATGGCAAGGAGCAGGATGCCCCACTTCACAAACTCTTCCGACGAGTTGGCATGGAGCTGCTTCCTCTTGCGCCTGTAGACGAGGCCAAGGACAGCCCCTATTATGGCGAGGGGGAACAGGACGGACGCGAGCAGGGCGGCGTTCCATATCTCGCCAAAGTTGTTCGAGATGGCCGCGTTAAAGACCGCCCTGTCGCAGTTGCAGCCAGAAGTGCTGGAGAGGGTGGCCCTTGGCGGGTCGACCCCGTTGAGGTTGCTGATCGGGCCGGTTGCCACTGACAGCACTATCTGGTAATAGCCGAGATCAGGAAAAGTGTAAAAGACCTGAAAGTCGCCCGTGTCCTGCTTGGTCCACGGAAACGCAGCGAGCCGTTCGCCGGTCGCCCCGGAATAGACCTCGACCATGGCGACGATGTCCTTGGTGTCCCGGCCGTCCAGGTCCTGCACGCTGAACTGGATGGCAGCAGGCTCGCCCGGCTTGGCGTAATCCGGGTCCAGCTGCTCGTACGCGTAATAGGGACCTACCCCGTCGCCCTTGGCGTTATAGTGCCCAAAATGCTCAAAGTGGGCATACGCTTTTTGCGTCGCTTGCGACGACATGGCGGCAAAAAGCATCATCACTGCCGCAGCCACCGCAAGTGCGAGGGCGTACGTGCGCATCAAAAATCAAATCTACCTTTTCCCGTATAAACCATTGTGTGTATGCGCGCTAGGAGGAAGCAGGAGGTTGTTGTTGCTTGCTCGCCTCTTCCAGGGCCTTGTCCTGCGCCTTTATCTTCCAGGCATAGACCGTCGTCATCAGGACCATGGAGAACAGCACAAGCCCAAGCGCAAGGTGGGCCGTGACGAGTATCGAGTGGAGCCGCTCTACTATTACTATTGCGCCAAGCGTTATCTGGCCTATCACAGCGCCTGCCGCTATTATCGACGCAATCTTCATCCCTTTTGGCGCCTGCTTTGACCTGAGCACAAAAGCCATCGTGATGACTACGAGGGCGCCGGTGGTAGCCGCGACCGTCCTGTGGATGTACTCGACGTAAAAGTCGTATGCGGGCACGAATCCCTGCGGGCAGAGCGGCCAGTCGGGGCAACTCAGGCCGACTCCAGTTGCGCTGACATAGCCGCCTATGAAAATAAGAGAAAAGAGGACGGCAAGCGTCCCAAACGACAGCGCCGGCAGCAGAGTCACATCAGGTCACGTTCAACTTGCCCGTCATGAACGGATGGACTATGCAGTAGTAGTCGTGAGCGCCCGCTTCAATAGCCGACGTGTCGATGGTGGCTGTCGCTCCCGGCTCGATGAGGCTGGTGTCAAAGGCCTTGCCACTGTTAGGATCTGAGGCCCCAGTGCCAGAAGTCGCGGTGTGTATTGCAGAGTCGTCGTTGACAACTGTCAGCTTGTCACCCTTTTTGACATCTATCGAGTCGGGGTCATAGGACGGTTGTCCCTGATTTTGCGCTCCAGCGGGTATGTGGATTGTCGGGCCGGCCGCAGCTCCGCCTCCAGAGGCGCCGCCGCCTGCCGCAGCCTCTACGATCGTGATCTTGCCCGTCATGTACGGGTGCAATTGGCAGTGGTAGTCAAACGAGTCGCCGACCTTGGCTCCCGAAATATCAATCTCTTTGGATTTTGCTCCAGGGTCTATCAGGCCGGTGTCAAAGGCCTTGCCACTGTTAGGATCTGAGGCTCCAGTGCCAGAAGTCGCGGTGTGTATGGCGTTGTCCGCGTTGTTCCACACCACCTTGTTGCCAAGTGGAACCTCTGCAGCGTCAGGGTCATAGTCCGGCGCACCCTGCACCGACGAGCCTGACAGTATTGTTATCTCAGTCACGCCGGCGGCAGTCGGGGGTGGCGGAGTAGGAGTCGGTTTTGTCATCAGCGCCACAGGAGGCGGGTTTGCGATCATGTCGTCAAACAGGTACAGCAATAGGCCGCCAGCAATAGCAAGGGTAATGCCTACGATTGCAATCCCCCTTGCCATGCGTGCAGGGGTTGTCCTCAGCACTGGTTCCGAGTCGTGTTCATGTTCGTGGCTCATCTGCACATATCACCTGCTACTAGTGGTGCGGTTCCTTTGCGGCGATTGGGAAGTAGGTCTCGCCGAGCTGGAACGGGTCCTTCGTGTCTGCATACCTGCCCTTCATCGATCCGTGTATCAGGAGGCCTGTCAGGAGGGCCGCGCCTGTTGCGGTTATCCATGCTCCTACGGACGATATCTGGTTCAGTATGATGAGCGGCTGGACAGGGACATAGTCATAGACACGCCTTGGCTGCCCGTACAGGCCCAGCACGTGCTGGGTCAGGAATATCAACGACACTCCCACGAAGAACAGCCAGAACGACACCATGGCCGCCTTTTCGTTGAACATCCTGCCCGTGATGAACGGGAACATGTAGAGCAGGAATCCGATGAAGCCGAACGTGACCATTCCCATGACGAACAGGTGGAAGTGTCCTACGACCCAGTAGCTGTCGTGCGTGATAAAGTCAAGCGGCATGGCCGTGTTCACGATGCCTCCGGCTCCCGCGTAGAAGAATAGCACGACCCCTCCCACGGCAAAGCTCATGGGCGATGCGAACTTGATCCTTCCGCCCCACATCGTGGCAATCCAGTTAAAGATGTGCATGGCAGACGCAGGAACTGCTGCAAGCGTTCCTACCATGAACACCGTCTTTTCGGTGAAGCTCATGCCTGTAGAGTACATGTGGTGCGCCCACGATGCAAAGCCTACGATCCCAAGCAGAACGAACGCAGTCACTCCAGACTGATAGCTAAAGATAGGCTTTCTCGAGAACTTGGGTATCAGCTCGTACATCATGCCCACGGCTGGCAAGAGGAAGATGTACACCTCCGGGTGGAACGTGAACCAGAACAGGTGCTGGTACGCTATCGGGTCGCCGCCCCTAGTCGGATCAAAGAAGCCGGAGACTCCAAGCCTGTCCGTGTACAGCATGATTAGCGCTGCGGCAAACGTCGGAATCGCGACAAGTATCATCAAGGATGTCACGAGGGTGGCCCAGACAAAGAGCGACGTCTTCATCAGCGGCAGGTCCGGGTGCTTCATCTTTAGTATCGTGACTATGAAGTTTATCGAGCCCAGGATTGACGAAATGCCGAGTATCTTTAGCCCAAATATCCACATCTCTGCGGCCGGCCCTGGCGCTTTGGTTGTAGAGTATGGCGGATATGCCATCCAGGTCGTGTCCGCAAAGCCCATCCATATCAGGGCCATGCCGACTGGGATCATCCAGAACGCAACTGCGTTCAGCTTTGGCCATGCCATGTCTTTGTACCTGACCATGATCGGGATCAGGTAGTTGCCCATGCCTGACGCGAACGGCACGAGCCACAGGAAGAGCATGTTGGTCCCATGCACTGTAAAGATTCTGTGGAAGGTGGTCGAATCAGCGATGAGCTGCGTTCCCGGCAGGAACAGCTCTGTCCTGATCGCGATTGCAAGTGCGCCACCGATGATAAAAGCGGTGAAGGAGAGAATGATGTACAAAAGGCCGACATCTGTGTGGTGGGACGAAAATAGTATCTCCCACATCGGGCGGGGTTTCTTAACTTCTAGTACCACTACTTATTCGCCTCTAAATTGCTTGTAACTGGAAGAGATATCAAATAAAAGCATTTTGTTTTTTATGCAAACACAGTGCGTGCACGCGCGGCATGGGTAAATTTGCGTTGTAAAAAAGTGAAAAAGAAGAAAGAAAAGAGAAAAGGAGGGTGGGGAGGAAGTTTGTTTTTAGCTTGCGACTGCCTGGGCTCCAACACTTGGAGTCAGGTCGGAGGCCACCTGCGACACGTCGCCGCCAGCCGCTGGCTCTTCTACAAAGAGCTTGGCGCGCATCTGGTAGTGCGAGAACCCGCAGTACTCCCTGCACTGGATCAGAAATTCGCCGCTCTGGTCCGGAACAACCCACAGCGTGTTTATCTTGCCTGGCACTGCGTCCAGCATCAGGGTATAGTCAGGCACGTTGAACGCGTGAATGACGTCCCTAGACGTGATCTCGAACTTGTACGGAACGCCCTTTGTCAGGTGCAGTTGCCCGATCTCCTTCGTGCCGTCTTCGTGCTCGAATGTCCAGAGCCACTGCTGGCCGGTGACCTTGATGATCTTTGAATCTGGCGGGGCATGATCCAGTATGCGCTCGATGTTCCATGCGTCAGCTCCGACATAGATCAAAAGCGCGACCACCACGCCAATGTAGACCCACTCGATTGTTGCGTGCCCCATTTAGTGGTGCTCACCCTCCGTTGATGACCTAACCGGCAAGTTCCTGTTCTTCGGATGCGACTCGCGGAACCTGTACACTACGTAGAATATCACACCCATCAGAATTGCGCCGATTACAAAGGCAATTACCATCAGCCTGTAGAACAGTGACCAGATCTCGATCCTGCCGTAGACATACTGCCCTGACTCTTGTGCAAACGCGATTGAAAAGTCCATGAACAGCACAGCGACCACGGGAATCGCAAGCAAAAGTAACTTGTACGATGCCATACTCGTCCCTTTGGTTTCAGAAAGTTTCCATATCTTATTTAAGGCTTTGGAAAATCACTCGTGCGGATAGCGGTGCATCGACATGACGTTGACGCCGGAAAGCGAGTACTGCCTTTCGTCCTGCCGGAGAATCGTCATCGACGCGTTGCGTATGTGCCACCGGTAGAGCGCCTCCGGGTTCAGATCAAGGATGGTAGAAATCGCGGCCTTTATCGGGTCAAGGTGCGTCACGCACAGGATGTTGCGGTCAACGTGCTTTTCTGCGGCTTCTTCAAGCAGGCTCTTGACGCGCTTTTTCACCGAGGTAAAAGACTCGACCCCAAAGCTTTCAAGCGCGGGGTCGTGCTCGTCGTAGAATTTCAGGAACAGGTTGCCGTACTTGCTCACCACTTCGTCAAAGTTCATGCCCACCAGCTTGCCCAGCTCTATCTCGTACAGCCGCTCGTCTATTTCGTAGCTTGCGCCCACCTCCTTGCAGACTATTTCCGCCGTCTCGACTGCGCGGATGACCGGCGATACCACCACCCTGTCTATCTGGACGCTTTTCAGGTCCTTTGCCGCGTATTCGACCTGCTTTCTGCCCTGCTCCGTCAGGTGGGACTCTATGTGCCTGCCCACGAGTATACGGTTGACGTTGTTGTCGGCCTGCCCGTGGCGCATAAAGATGACAAGTGGCACGAATTCTGTGCAGTCAAAAGCCGTTAATTATTGTTTCATGCGCGCGTTTGCAAGAGAATCTGGCGATTCCCGTTGCCTCTTCTTTTATACATACACACACTAGCGCGCGCAATTTTTTTTTGCTCTGCACCGGAGCAGCCAAATCCCAAAGTTAATATCGCAAGCTTCCGTGAAAGTCGCCATGAAGATTGGAATCGTAGGGGGCACCGGCGGCATGGGCGAGGGATTTGCCATGAGGTGGTGCGTCAGGCACGACGTCATCGTGGGCTCCAGGGAGGCCCAGAAGGCCAAGGAGGCGGCTGCAAACTATATGAACGCGGCCAGGCAGGCGTACGGGCCAAACGCTGTCATCGCCGGAAGCATCACCGGCGACGACAACATTTCGCTTGCAAAGGACAGCGACGTGCTCATACTGTCGATACCTTACGAGTTTATCGAGGACACGTGCAGCAAGCTCGCCCCGCAGGTGAGGCCCGACTGCATAATAGTCTCCCCCATCGTCCCGATGACAAGGACTGACAGCGGCTTTGTCTACATCCCGCTGCTGGAGCAGGGCAAAAAGACCGCCGGGGAGTGGGTTGCAGACAAGATGGCCCCAAGGTCCCGCGTGGTGTCTGCTTTTCACACCATATCTGAAATGAAGCTAAAGAACGTCAATCTCAGCCTTGACTCAGACACGTTTGTCTGCGGCGACGACCCGGACGTTGTCGCAAAACTGAGCGAGCTTGCGTCTGAAGTGACTGGCCTGCGCCCAGTGTACCTGGGCCCGCTTTCGCTCACGTACCAGGCAGAGGTGCTCACCCCGATGCTCCTCAATGCGGCAAAGCGCAACAAGATGAAGAACCCCGGCGTCAGGCTGACATAGCACACACAGGGGCTGGAGGCAGAGTCATGGGCCGGTGGAAAGAAGAAAGAACGCGCCGAGGTCGCAACTGGATGACTGCCATGGGAATACTCTTTCTCATTGCCGCTGCAATAATCGCGCTGCGCGACCTGTTTCTCATATCCACCGCATACACGTTCGGATTCTACCTGGACAACTTTGTCAATGCCGAGATAAACAATGAAAAGTTTGTAATCGCCATGGCGATAGGCGGAGGGATCCTTCTCTTCTGGGGCTATTACAGAAAAAAAGAGGACCACGGCCCGCCGGACGAGCATGAGTGGCGCAGGTCCAACAGGTAAATATAGTAAAATACGTCAATTGCCGATTGTATTTGCTTCCGGTAGCCTCGATTAATAAAGAAATCATGAGAGAAATGCAAAAAAATTACAATACATTGCAATATTGAGATAGAATTAGCAAAGTTAAAGTCGGAGTGCATATGAAACAATACTATCAGAAGCCATACAATGAAAAAGAAGATGACCAAGGCGAAGGCCAAGGCGCGCAAGAGGGCCAAGGCCGTCGCAAAGAGCAGCAAGCCAAGGCATGCAAAAAAAATCATTCGACTCGCGCACAAGTCCCGCCCCAAGAAAGCCAAGGCAGCGCCGGCTACGAAAAAAGTCGTGCGCATAATGGGCCACGGCCAGTTCACGGTCGACGCACGGACGCTCAAGCGCCTTAACGACATCGACAGCGAGCTTGTTGAAATGGTCGCAAGCGAAAAGGCAGACGATGCAGGTTTCAAAAAGAAACTTGCCGAGCTCAACCAGATCACGATAAAGTACGGCAAGGCAGTAGAACCCGGAGAGATTGTAAGGTCAGACATCATCCTGCCGAGCGCCGACCTGCCGGTGGACGAGGCGAAAAAGCTGTTCACGGGCGAAGGCGTTATACCGGAAAACTAGCTAGTTAGCTCTTTACGAATTTTTCAAGCTTGTCCATTGCCCTTTCAAGCACGTCTTCTGGCGGCAGGTACACTATGCGGAAATGCCCCGAGCCATAAGAGACGCCAAAGCCTGAGCCGTGCACGGTGAGCACGCCGGTGCCATTCAAAAGCTCGATGACAAACTGCTTGTCGTCCTTCCACCTGCTTCCTAGCTCTATCCTGGGGAACGCATAGAACGCGCCCCTCGGCAGCCTGCACTGGATGCCCATGCCGTTGAGGCGCTTGACCACGAGGTCGCGCCTCTTGCGCAGTTTTTCCACCATGACAGGGATGTGGTCCTGCGGTCCCCGGAGGGCCTGAACAGCCGCAATCTGCACAGGCAGGTTTGTCGCTATCCTCACGCGCGCAAGCTTGGGCACGTCTTCCCGGAACTGGTCCAGCTTGCGGGAGCTGCTGTTCATGCAGATGTATCCGCAGCGCCACCCTGTCATCAGGTACGCCTTGGAAAACCCGTTCAACAGCACGACCGGCGCGTCCTTGGCCACCTTGCCTATGCCGGTGAATGTCGAATCAAAAGTTATCTTGTCATAGATCTCGTCGCAGATGACATAGAGGTCGTGCTCTGTCGCAATATCGATAAGCTGCTGCAGGCTCTTCCTGTCGAAAACCTCCCCGGTGGGGTTGTTCGGGCTGATGATGCAAAGCGCTCTAGAACGAGGAGTGATTTTCTTGCGCAGGTCTTCGAGGTCCGGCCTGCCGTCTTCGTGCAGGCGGAACTCGACCGGCTTGCCGCCGTAGAACTTTACGTACGACGAATAGGGAGGGTAATACGGGCCGGGCATGAGGACCTCGCTGTTTGGGTCCACGATTGACGCAAGCGCCATGTCGAGGCCCTCCGACACGCCGTTTGTGACAATGACGTCGTCCTCCGTCACGTCAAGGCCCTTTTCCGACTCTTTTTCGACTATCGCCTTCCTAAGCTCCGGCAGACCTTCCGAGTCGGCGTAATAGTTCTCGTTCTTGCTCACCGCGTCGATCAGGGCACGCTTGATGTGCTCCGGCGTGGGAAAGTCGAATTTTACAGGGTCGCCTATGTTCAGGTAGATGATCTCTTTTCCCTGCGCCCTGAACTTGTTTGCATAGGCAGTAATGTCGCGGATGGCATACTCGACGCCGTGCGTCCTGTCAGAGACCTTCAATTAGCACATTGGTGACTAGCTGACCGAGATAAATTGTTATGCGTTGTCGGCTGGGAATAGATTTAAAGCCTGTAAAGCGCCGTTTGCTTTCCGTTTGTCAATGTCAAACAGTTACGACAAGGTCATGAAGCTGGCCCTTGAGCGCGGCTTTTACTTTCCAAGTTGCGAGATTTATTCCGACGCGCCGGCGGGGTTCTGGGAGTACGGGCCCACCGGAGCCTCCATGAAGAACAAGTTCATCGAGCTTTGGAGACGCGAGCTTGTAAGGCGCGACGGCATGATGGAGATAGACGGCTGCCAGATAATGAGCAAGAGCGTCTTTGTCGCGTCGGGCCACCTAGGCAATTTCACCGACCCGATAGTAAAGTGCACGAAATGCGGCTCTATTTTCCGCGCAGACCGCTTTATCGAGGAAAAGACCGGCGAGCGCGTGCCTGAAAGGCTGTCAAACGAGGACATTGACGCGCTCATAAAAAAGCACGGGCTGAAATGCCAGAACTGCAAAGGCGAGCTTGGCAACGTCAGCAGGTTCAACATGATGTTTCGGGTAGGCATCGGCCCGGCTGCAGAAGAGGCGTACCTGCGCCCCGAGACGTGCCAGACGATATTTGTCGATTTCAGCAGGGTATTCAAGACCATGCGCGGCCGGCTGCCTCTTGGGATAGCGCAGGTTGGCAAGAGCTTTCGCAACGAGATAGCTCCAAGGCAGTCCCTCCTGAGGCTGCGCGAGTTCTACCAGGCAGAAATCGAGGTGTTTTGCAACCCGGCAAAGCTTGACGACATGCCGCGCTTTGACGAAGTAAAGGGCGCCACGCTGCGCCTGTTCAAGGACGGCGATTCCGGAATAACTGCAGTGACTGCAGAAGAAGCGATCGCAAAGGGCCTTGTGCCAAACAAGCTGGTCGCGTACTACCTTGCGCTCCTAACAGAATTCTATGAAAAGACAGGGATTGACACCACAAAGAGCAGGTTCCGCCGGCTCTCCGACGATGAAAAGGCGTTCTACGCCTCTGTCGCGTTTGACTTTGAGGTGCAGACTAGCACCGGCTGGCTTGAGCTTGTCGCGTGCAACTACCGCTCGGACTATGACCTCAAGGGGCACGCTGGTACAAGCAAGCAGAAACTCGAAGTTGTAGACCCGGCAGACCAGCAGAAGGTCCTCCCGCACGTCTTTGAGCTCTCGATGGGAATCGACAGGAGCCTCTACACCATCCTGGAGCATTCGTACTACGAGGAGCAGGTAAAGGAGGAGACGAGGGCAGTCCTGAAGCTAAAGCCGTACCTTGCGCCGGTGCTGGTAGGCGTCCTCCCGCTCATGACCAAGGACGGCCTCGGAGAGAAGGCCCGCAAGATACATTCAGAGCTGAAACTCGACTTTGACACTTTTTACGACGAGTCCGGCTCGATAGGCAGGCGCTACAGGCGGCTTGAAGAGGTCGGCGCGCCCTTTGCCATCACGGTCGACCCCCAGACGATGCAGGACGACACGGTCACCGTGCGCCACCGCGACAGCATGCAGCAAGAGAGGGTCAAGACGGGCGAGCTTGCAGGCTTTATGCGCGCTTCGCTTCAGATCAAGTAATGATAAGGAAGAAGAAAAAGGACAGGCTTGCAGGCGAGGGCGACGTCCCTGCTGAAAAGTGGCTTGCCGCATTCAGGAAGCCTTCAGGCAGGGGCCCAGAAGGCTCGACGTTTGTACGGCAGTTCTATGCTCCCGGCTACTACGAGGCGTACGACACGGTGCTGACGCACGCAGAAAAGATGAACCTGGAGGTGTTGTGGTTCCGGGAAAAGCGCAACTGCGGGCCGTACATGAACCGCAACTATCCCGGGCTTGAATCGAGGTGCACCTACTGCAACAAAAAGTTCGGCCACGAGCCGGTGCCGTGCGCAAGCGAAAGTTGCGAGCTGGAATTCTGCTCACGAGAGTGCATGGCCGAGCACGCGGCTGGCAGGCACAAGTAATAATGCTAATTATTTTATTGCACAACAAAATGCAGTCAGACTAGTAGAGGCATCATAATAGAAAAAGAAAAGGAGACGTAAGGTGCATTGCACCTCAACTGATGCATACATATCATGCGTATGCCGCTTTTTCTTTGACGTCACGATAAAGTCATCGTGCTTGCCAAGAGGGATAAGATCCTTGGACGGCTGCGTACCGCTCCATCCAGTCCGGCGGCACCCTGTGATCGAGCAGAGCCGCAAGGCGGTCCAGAAAGGCATGCATGCCCGGAGCGAAACCAAGGCCCGTAGATTTGGTAAGGCGGCTGTGCGTCACGGTAAGGATCGTGTTTGAATCGCCATCCCGCGCCAGTTCCCAGCGTATGACGGCCTCAGGTTCACCGTTTGGCAAGTCTGGGTGAGGAGCAATGTGCCATTCATGCTCAAAAACGCGCGGTGGATCCCAGACTAGAATGCGCCCTGTCGTATGAAATCCTGCCGGCGCGCTGATAAAGTCTATGGTGCCTCCGTTGCGCCCGTCGATAATTGCTTTGGTGTTAAACCATGCGGCTAATTCTTTTGGATCTGTAATGGCTTTCCAGACTACCTCTCTTGGATGAGCAAGCCGGCGTTCGAACTTGAGGGTCGCATAGTCGCCTTCGATAGTCACCGTTCCATTTTGGTTGTTTGCATCATTTGATTTTACATTCTTCATTTCTTTTCACTCTTTTCTTTTTTGGATAGATGCGCCTCCAGCGCGTCTAGGCGCTCAGGCCAGAAGACCTTGTACTTGGCTATCCAGGCGTCAAGTTCCGCCAGACCTTTTGGCTGGAGGCTATAGATTCTCTGCTGAGCATGGACTCGCATGCTTACAAGACCTGCGTCCCTGAGCACTCGCAGGTGTTTTGACACCGCAGGCTGACTAATCTTTGGAAATGCACTGACAATATCGCCTGCAGAGAGCTCGTGCTCTATGAGCATATCCAGCATGGCCCTTCGAGTCGGGTCGGCCACGGCAGAGAACGTATCCATGCCCGTTGTATGGCTATTAAGCTATATAACTGTTTGGTTATATATCAACTTGCTGATTTTAGCAAAACCCGGTAGTGGGCCGCAAACGTGTATGGCTCGCTTGACCCAAGGTCGCGGGCAAACTGCCCCCTCATCAGCCTGCCATATACCACCAAGTCGCGGGACATCATCTCTAGGCGCCTTGACACTTCTGCGTTTGCGATCTGACCGTTTGCAAAATCCTGCTCGCCATTTATTGAAACGCCATAAGGCATGCTCCATCCACAGCACTGGCGCACCGCAGTGCGCATCTGGTCCATTGCAGTCAAGCCTTTTTCATGCGATGCCACAATATAGCCAAAGAGCTTGCCGGCAAACTCTTTGTAAAAGTGATCTAGGAAATTTTTGATTGTACCGGACATCGAGCCGTGATAATCCGGCGAAGCAAGTATGAGCGCATCAGCCCAGGCTACTGCCTTGGCCGCCGCTTCAACCTGCTCTGACGCTGGCGCGCTTGGGTCACGCAGCGGCAATACTGTTTTGCTCAGATCAAGCAGGCGCACCTCTGCGCCGTGCTTTTTGGCAAGCTCTAGCGCCATTTTCAGCGCCTCGGTGCTGTACGAGCCAGAGCGCATGCTGCCTGCCACGCCGAGGATGTTAATTGTTGATTGCATGTTTCTTTCCATGTCCATGCATCTAATATAATCTAGAGGTTATATAACCATATCGTTATACAAGAAAATCTTTATCCGGTGTAAAGTGGCATTCAGACCAACTAGTTCTTTCAAACAGGCTGCAAAAACGGCATGAAAGAATTAACTGACTAATAATTTTCTTATTACTCACAATATGTGATCACGTACAGTGAGCCAGTCTTTTAGGCATTTGCCGTTTCTTTTTCTTCCATGAACGAAAAATTTTGCACCGGCAGCAGTGCCGGCGGCCAAAACTATAGCTTCGATGTGTTATACGCGGCCATAGACTCGTCATGGAAGGCATTTGCACTGTACTGGTACGGCAGAGAAGGCCTCCATAGGAGGGCTACGAGGCAATGAGAACAGCAACATCGGCAAGCCAGTCATCATCGGTGTTTTCCGTGCTCTTTGTCACGGTATTCCTGGATTTCCTCGGCTTTGCGATGGTTCTTCCATACCTTTACTTTTATGCGACAAGCCTTGGCGCCTCGCCGGTGGTTTACGGGCTCTTGCTGACGTCGTACAGCGTCGCCCAGTTCGCCTTTACGCCAGTATGGGGAGCCCTGAGCGACAGGCGGGGCCGGAAAAAGATAATGCTCGTCTGCCTTGCAGGCTCGGGAGCGTCGTTTCTGCTCTTTGGCCTTGCCAACAACATCGCGCTCTTGCTCCTTGCAAGGGTGGCGGCAGGCGCAATGGGCGCAACAGTCCCCGTGGCAATGGCGTACGCGTCAGACATTACTACTGCACAGAACAGGATGGCGCAGATGGGCAGTTTGGGCGCGGCGTTTGGCATGGGCCTCATCCTCGGCCCCGCGATGGGAGGCACGCTGAGCAGCGCGTTTGGGTACGCGGTCCCGGCGTTTCTAGCAGCCGCGCTTGCCTTCTCCAACTTTGCGCTTGGCTATTTCAGGATGCCAGAATCCAGAGGCGCAAGGACAAAAGACTCGTTCCTGCAGTCGTTCAGGCACGTCGCAAAAAGCCCCGGGATGAAGCTGCTCCTTGCGGCGTATTTCATAACGATGCTCGGGTTCTACATCATGGAGGGCACGTCGACTCCCTGGCTTCAAAAAGTGTTTGGCTATGGGCCCTTCCAGGTCGGCTTGCTGTTCCTCTACATAGGTGGGGTGGTGTCTGCGGTGCAGGGCGTCCTAGTGCCCAGGCTGTCAAAGAGGTATACGCCGCAGGCGCTCTTTGTGGCAGGCGCCGCGTCGCTGGCGGCAGGCCTTGCGTTGCTTGGCTTTGCGCAGGACCTTACGATGCTAATAGTCAGCTCTACGTTTGTGCCCCTCGGGATGGGACTGACTGCGGCATCAGCAACGACCTTGATCTCACTCAGGACGGCTGCAGACAAGCAGGGCGCCACGCTTGGCATAGGCCAGTCTGTTGCAGGCATATCGCAGATAATCGGCCCGAGCTTTGGCGCGGCGGTGTTCAGCCAAGGAATCGCGGTGGGCGTCAGCGGCCTGCCATTCATGGTTGCAGCAGCCGTGATCGTTCCGGCGGTGGCGATAGGAATTTGGTTTGCTACTACAAGGCAGGCCAGAATTGCGCCGAGGCAGAAGGAAGAGGAGGAGAATGGAAATGATCACGTCTTGTGAGCCAGCTTCTTTTTATCAGATCCGGGAGATTGAGAGCCATGCAAGAAGACGTTCGTGTTGAGCGCGGAGGTTCTGCAGCCCTTGGCAGGGTCGAAGGAAACCTGAGTGCCGATAAAGACGCCACGATAGAGGCCGCTGACGGCGGCAAAGTCACGGTAGCAGGCAGCGCGCGTTTCAGGGGCGACTGTACGGTAAACTGCGACCTGGAGTGCAGATCCCTGAGAGTGGAAAAGGGAACGCTGAAGATCGCGGGAAACCTGCAGGTGCACGGAGATGCCGACATCGCAAACGCGCTTTACGTCGACGGAAGCATCGTTGCCGCAGACGGGATAATAGCGGTTGGAGGCACAGTCAAGGCGGGCTCGGTCAAGTGCAGGATCATCAAAGTGGGAGGTACGCTTGAAGTGTCAGACACCTTGGACGCAGAATCCGTAAAGGTCGGTAGAAAAATGGTCTCGCAAAGGGCCCGGCTTGTTGACCTGAACGTGGGTGGGCAAGCCGAGATTGGCAGCGGAGCAGTGCAGGGCCAGATCAAGGTCGGCGGGACCTTTCAGAGCAAGTCGGAGCTGGAGTTTGACAGCATATCGGTTGGAGGAAAGGTGGAGCTTGGCACGGGCATGGGCAGGAGCATAAAGGTGGGAGGGCGGCTAGCCACCACCGGCGACCTGACCTGCGAGGAGATCAAGGTGGGAGGGATTGTCGAGATTGGCGGAAACTGCTCGGGGGAGATATTAGAAGTCGGTGGCGAGACCAAGGTCTTTGGATCCCTTGTGCTGACAGGCAAACTCGGGGTTGGCGGAGACCTCCAGGTTCGGGACGCTTTAACCGGCACCGATATGAGAGTTGGAGGCCGGTTCAGCGGAAGCAAGGCGATGCTTGCAGGCCGGGCCTGGATCGGAGGCCAGGTGGAAACGAGTGCAGGGTTGAAGGCAGGCGGCGAGATAAAGATCTCGCCCCATGCAGAGTGCAAGGGCCCGCTGGTGGGAGGCACGGTAGAACTTGGCAAGAGGTGCAAGGTGCAGGACGTCTATGGGTCCAAGGTTGTTGTCGGAAAAGGCGCCGAAGCAGAAAAGATAGTTGCAGATGAAATAGAGATCCATGACGACGGGACGGTAGGCCAGGCCACCTACACGCGCCGGCTTGAAACCGGCAGGAATGCCGTATGCAGGAATCCCCCTGAAAAGACTGCCAGCCTTGCCGCGTTCCCACTGTAAGCTGGAGGATTGTGTGTGTGCAAAAGATGACGGCAGGAAGAAGAAAGAGCAAAAGAAACAAGCTTGAAATCTATGCAACAATACTTGAAGTCATCAGGCTTGGCACCGACAGGATAACGAGGATATCCTACGGCGTCGGGGTCCCGCTTGACAGGCTCAACGTCATGGCCAGTGACCTGTGTTCTTTTGGCCTTGCCAGAAAAATGGCCGACGACGAGGGCACAAGGTACAGCATAACCCCGAGGGGATCGGAATTTCTCGACACGTACTGGAAGATGAAGGGCTTTTTGGAGATCATGGGAGACGGCGAGTACTAGCTATTCCTTGACAAAGTCAAGCGTCGCCATGCGAATCCGCTCAGGGTCGCCCCTGAACTGGTCAATGCACCTTGACGAGTATTCCACCGGCGAACCCTCCGTCATGCCTGCCACCTTGAACCCGACCGAGTGGAACGCCGAGACAAGCCATATCGACCACCTGTCAAACGCCTCGTTTGACACGGGCTGCAAAAGCTCGTCCGTGATTTCCGTCACGAGCCGGAACGCGCCGGGCCTCTTTAATTTTGCATACACGGCCCTGTAGAGCGGTTTCCACTTGTCCTCCCTTTTTTCGTCAATGAACGCAGGGTCAGGCAGGACTGCGATAAAGCCGTCGACAGAGTCGTCAGGCAGGCGCGGGACAATGTCCTCAAAAGAGCCCTGCATTACAAACACGTTCTGCAGATTAATGCGCGATTTTGCCTGCCTGCACTGCTCGCCGTCAAGCTCTATCCCGATGTACACCGTCTCCGGGTCTTTTTCTGCAAGCGCCTCAAGGAGCCTGCAGTCACCTGACCCAAGTTCCACTATGGTCCTTGTGTGTGGCGGGACTAGAGACGGCTCCTCGGACATTTCACGCCTTCAAAAGCTCTGCTTCAAGCAGCTGCTGCACCAGTTGCACGACTTCCTGCTCCACCTGCTGCCTGGGCATGCCCAGCTTGGCAGAGAACTGGTCGGTCAGCTGGTTTATCGTTTTTGTGCCGTCGCACGTGTTCCAGAACTCGATTATCGCCTCGTTTACCATGAATCCCTGGTCCTTGTCGTTTGCAAGTATCATCGAGCCGTCCTCCTGCTTGGCGTACCTGCCCGCCTTCAAGGGCCTGGCCTTTTCATAGTCTATCTGGAAGCGCAGTTTCGGCTTTCCAAACCCGAGCTGCTCGCGCACCTGCGGGTTCATCTTGTCCAGGCTCCATGGCGGGTCCCAGACTATCTCGACGTTGATGCTCCCTATCCCGGGCACCTTGCCCACGTAGCGCTTGACGTCGCTTACGAGCGTGTCATGCAGCGGGCAGCCGCGCGTGGTCATGGTCATCTTGATGTCGACGTTTTTGCCGTCAGCTATATTGACTCCATAAATGAGCCCAAGGTCCACCACGTTTACTGGGATCTCTGGGTCCATGCATTTCTTTAGCGCGCCGTAAATCTGGTCCTCGGTGACCTGTTTTGCAGCCGACATTGGCAGGGGTACTTGTCTGCCACACGATAAATACTTGTCGCGCTAGCCCAAAAGCGCCTTCAGGTTCTTTTCAAAGGGCGGCTTTAGCACGCCCCTTTCGGTGATGATGCCTGTTATCAGCTCTGGAGGCGTCATGTCAAACGCGGGATTAAATATCCTGACGCCCTTTGGCGCGACCCTCTTTTTGCCCACCTTTACCACCTCGTCGACAGAGCGCTCCTCTATCACGACGTCTTTTGGATCGCTCTCAAAGTCAAACGTCGACAACGGGGCCGCGACGTAGAACGGCACCTTGTGCCTGCCTGCAAGTATCGCCACCTGATAGGTCCCAATCTTGTTAAAGACGTGGCCTGTACGAAGCACCCTGTCTGCGCCGACAATGACGCGCTTTATTGCGCCCCTTGCCATCATGTGGCCCACGGCCGTGTCAGGTATCAGGCTGACGTCGACCCCGTCATGCTGCAGTTCAAACGCGGTGAGCCTTGCACCCTGCATCACCGGCCTCGTCTCGGTCGCTATCACGCTCAGCCGCTTGCCCGATTCTCTTGCCGCCCTTATCACGCCAAGCGCGGTGCCGTATGCGACTGTCGCAAGCGAGCCGGCGTTGCAGTGCGTCAGCACCACGTCTCCGTCCCGGAACAGCCTTGCCCCGTTTGCGCCCATCTCCTTGTTGGCCTTGACATCTTCTTCCCACATTTTTTGCGCCTCGGAAAGCACGGTCTTTTTTGCATCTTCAAGCGTCTTGGCGCGCTTGGCTTTTCCCATCACGCGCTCTAGCGCCCAGAACAGGTTGACCGCGGTCGGGCGCGTCGCCCTCAGCTCCTTGAACGCGGTGTCAAGGTCGGTCATGAGCTCTGGAAGCGTATTGGCGTTACTGTTCTGCGCGGCAAGCGCAAGCCCCAGCGCCGCGCTCACGCCTATTGCAGGCGCGCCCCTGACCACCAGCTTTTTTATCGCGTCTGCAACCTGGTGGTAGTCGGTGCACTTGACGTACACCAGCTTGTTTGGAAGCTTTGTCTGGTCAATCATGACAACTGCGTTGTCTTTCCATTCTACGGTAAGCAAAAGATCGAGGTTCTTCTTCTTGCTCTTGGCCAAGCAGGAAGAAAAACGCCTCTTGGGCGGTATTAAACCTAACTAGGGTTTTTCTTGCGTTTTTTCAGCCCTATTGCAAGCAGGACCGCCCCGGCAATGATCGCAGAAAAGCCGGCTGCCGACAGCACGGCTGCGGCAAGACGCGGCTCGGCGATGCAGGGGCACATCACTGACACGTCATCGCCGGCTCTCATCGCAGGGCAGTTGCATACGACGGAAAAGCTGAATGACGCGAGCACCTCCAGAACAAACCCAACTCCAAGGGCCGCTAGGCCGGCGAGCGCCAGCTTGTGCACGCCAGTTCTCACGGACACAAGAGTATCAAAATATTTTTGCGCTTGCCTACGGGATGCTCTCCTTCTTTCGGCCTATCGACGCAAACCTGCCGGCAAATTTCGTCCCGTCAAGCATGCCCCGGCCGTCGTACACCGCTGCGTCGCCCGTGTCACGCTTTGACAGCTTTTGGTACTCTTTGTGGTCGGTGGCAAGCACCACGAGGTCTGCGCCATTTAGCGCGGCCCGCAGGTCCTGCGTTAGTTTGATGTCTGCCGCAAGCGCCGGGTCGCTTTTCACCATCGGGTCGTGGACGCGGATTTCCGCGACGCCGGCCTTTTTCAGCTCGTCGATGACGCTGTAGGTCGGCGAAAGCCGGGTGTCGGACACGCCTCCGCGGAACGCAAGGCCGAGGACCGCCACCTTGCACTGCGCCGGCGCAGTAACCCCGTCAAGGAGGCTTAGCGCCTGCGACACGCAGTACGCCGGCATCGAGTCGTTGACGTTCCTGCCAAGCCTGGTGATGTTGCACTCGGCTTTTGCCATGTCGGCCGTGTGCAGTATGAACTGTGGGTAGACGGGTATGCAGGCCCCGCCGACTCCGACTCCGGGCTTGTGGATGTGGCAGAACGGCTGCGAGTTTGCCCCTTCCCTTGCCTCCCAAAAGTCGACTCCCACCTTTTCGCAAAAGCGCGCCATCTCGTTTGCAAGGGCGATGTTGACGTCCCTGTACACGCCTTCAAGCAGTTTCTCTGCCTCGGCTGTGCGCATGTTTGTCATCGTTATCACGCCGCGCCTGAACACGAGCGAGAACAGCTTTGAGCCTGCCTCGACGCTTTTTGGGCCGGCGCCAGACACTATTGCAGGGTAGCGCTCCTCAATGTCCTCAATCGCCCTTCCCTCGTAGATGCGCTCGGGGCTGTAGACCATGAAAAAGTCGCGCTCTGCCTGGAGCCCGCCGCTTTCCTTTTCCAGTATCGGGACGACGACGTCTTCGGAAGTGCCGGGAGGAACGCTCGGGTTCAGGACCACAAGGTCGCCCTTTTTGAGCCCCTTTCCCACCGACGAGGCGACCTGCTTGACTGCGCCAAGGTCGGCAGAAAGCGACTGGCCGACTGTCAGCACCGGCACGCAGATCATCTTCACCTGTGAGTCCTGCGACGCCCTGACCGGATCATCATAAACAGAGAAGCGCTTTTGCTTGAGCCCCTTTGAAAACGCCTCGTTCACGCCAGGCTCTGGCACGTGCGTCCTGCCCTTTCTGGCGCTTTCAAGAACTGAAGGCGACTTGTCTACTCCTATGACGTGGGCGCCAAACCGGAGCCACACGGATGCTATAGGCGAGCCGACATGGCCAAGGCCGTAGACGGCAATTTTCACCTTGCCGGATTTTATCTTGCCTGCAAGACCCGAAACCGCGCTGTTGCTAGTCTTTTTTTTCATATTGCGCAGGCAATTTTCACCCTGTCGCCCGTATAAGCTTTAATGCGTGTACCGGCCCTTGGCATGGTGTTGGTGCCCAAGGCAGTCAGGGATTATGCCGCAGAGCTGCCCCATCCGACAGGCCTGGTGGGTTGCAGGGCCACCGGCGAAATGTCCCACACTTGCTGCGAGTACGACATTGCCGTGTTTGGGCAGGGCGAGAACAGGCTGGAAAAGGTCGACGGCCACGTTGTAGAGCTGGTGCACATCAGCCGGCCCAGGGATCACCTCGTCGCCTTGAAGGGCATGTCAATAATAAGAGATTCCAAAGAGTTTTACGTTTCATCGGCTCTCAATGGCATAACAGAGGAGAAGTTCAAAAGGGCCCTTTTTGCGTCCGGCAGAAAGGCGCTTGTAAGCTCGCTTTTCTGCCAGCAAAGGTTCAAGCTTTCCAGGGAGAAACAACAGCCGGCGACAGGCGCCATGTGGCTCAAGATGGCCTCGTACCACCTTGTCGCCGGCACCCTTGCGGTTTTCGGCGCGCGTCCGATGCCCCTGCACGAGCTTGCCCAGGCAAGGCAGGCGGATCTGCCTGCCGACGCGGCAGACGGCGTCCAGGTTGCGCTTGAATGCATCGGGATAGAGCGCGCCACCAGGCCGGCAATAGCAAGGTCGACAGAAGCAATGCTGGAGCTGAAATCAAAGGACTATGACAGGGAGCTTGTACGCGCCAAGATAGAGCACCTGCTCGAAAAGAGCATGCTTGCTGACTGCTACTATTACGCCGGCAGGGTCGCGGCGGAAAACCTGGCTTCAAGAAACGACGCGTTTTTCAGGCGCTATTCCAAGCTTGTCCAGCTTGCGATGGACTTATCTGGCGATGAGCAGCAGCTGGAGAAGCTGCAGAAGAGCCTGTCTTTGGCCGCAAAAAGGGGCCTAAAGACGGATGCTACTACTACTGCTACTTTCTTCTGACTGTCAGGACCGGCGGCGCTTCCTCGACCATCTTGGCGGCCTTGGCGCGCAGCTTTGCCTTGTACTTCAGGTTCCTTGGCTTTGTGCGGAGCCTGTACCCGCAGCACGGGCACCAGAGGCCGTCCCACTTGATGAATATCTCGCAGATCTGGCACCTCTTCTGCCCGCTGGCGTACCTGCCCGAGCCGACTGGCTTTTGAGCCTTGTGACGGATGCATATACCCTTGCAAGTCATGTGTTGATTACCCCCACACTTTGCAAAATTTCTATTTCTATATTAGTAACAATCGGTTATGATTTGTATGCATCGGTGGAGAATGAAAACAAGAAAAAAGGCCGGAATTGGCCTAGCGGATGTCTATTTTCTTGACGCTGAACGCCTCGTGCATCGTGACGTACTCATCAAGCTTCATCTTGATGTCGTCCGGCTCGGTGTCATCCATGCCGGTCATCCCAGCCTTGAATGAGATCTTGTTGCCAGAGACGTTTACGTCCGAAACTGCCATATCGGCATACACGTTTGCGAGCTCGTTTGCCCAGTCCTTGGCTTCAGCTGCATCCACGCCTGTCGTTTCGATCGTTACGCTATACATTTTGGTCACTCAAAACCACCAAGGACGCATTTTGCTCCGGCATTAATAAAGTTGGCGTATATGAGCCAAGGGCAGCTATTGGAGCATTTAAACAGTGACAGAATTTCAAATATAAATAGAGAAGAAGCACACTACTTTTGCTCAAAGCCCCAGTACTTGACGAGCTCCTTCTCGAACGAGTTGAACTGGTCGTCGTTCAGCCCCTCGCCGCAGTTCTTGTGCGTCGGGATGACCCTCAACCCCGAGAGCTTGAACTCTACTTCATAGAACGTGACCTTGGCACATTTGCACATATGTCTCTCTGCTGCATCTGTCTTGAAGTGCTCCACTTATTTATTTATCGTCGCCGCCGCAAAGCGGCGGGCAAGAGGCTAAAAATAAACATTTATCAGGTTGCAAATTTTACTTCCATTATAATGGAGTCCAGGTATTTCGCCTTCTCGGCGATAGCTGCAGTACTGGTTTTCGGAGTCCTGACCAGTGTTATGAGCGTCAAGAGCGCTTACGCGGTCGACGACCTCTGGTATGTAGGCGAAGGCGCCAAACAGGACATGTATGTAAAATACAGGATACAGGAATATGACACCAACAACGGCGCGCCGTTTGACATGACGATCTACTTCAAGGAAAAGAATGCCGACGGCAACTGGGTGGCGCCGACGTTTGTTGAATACAAAGGAGAGGTCTTTAATGGCACGCTCATACTTGGAGACAACCTTGCAGCCCTCGGCGGAGGGTCGCAGGTGCCGGACGACATGAGGGTTTTCGTCGGAGGCTATGGCCGCTCGCTCCAGTGGCTCGAAGCGTTCACATCGGTATCAAAGCCCCTTTCGCTCAAAGCCGGCTCGTGGGGCAAGATAGCTGCAATAGGTGGAGAAGAGCTCAAGCCGCAGGGGTCACAACAGGTCACGGTGCCAGCAGGCACGTATGACACGACAGTGGTGGGATGGCACAAGGGCGTGGACAACAAGATGTGGATACTCAACGAATTCCCGTTCCCGGTCAAGGCAGAGACGTTTGTAGAGGTGGCATCAGGCCAGCCGCCGACCCAGTTCAAGTATGAACTGCTTGCGACAGGCACGGGCCAGCCGCCGGCTCCACAGTCAGTCGAAGAGATCCCGCAGCCCCCGCTCCAGCAGTCCACGCGGCGCGGAACCTATGACGTGACTCTGAGCTGGAACCCGGTCGACATACAGCCAAATGGCAACACGACGTTCACCGTCAGCTTTGCAGATAATAACGGACAGGGGCTTCAGAGGGTCAGCTATGACTTTACCGTGACGGACAAGAGCGGAAATGTCATTTACGACAAAAAGAACGCGTTTACAGGCTCTAGTTCGTCAGGAACCCAGACGGTCAAGATGGGCGACGGAGGACCGGTCAGCATCAGCGTGATTCTCAACTCGGTGAGTGGAGTCAGCACCGGCGCGTTTACAGAGGAAGCGGACTTTAACGTAGTAGTCGTGCCCGAGTTCCCGGTAAGTGCAGCGATAATCGCCGCAATAGCGGTTGCATTCATCGTGGCCATGACCAGGTTCAAGGGCAACATGGGAAGCATGTTTGGCGGAAGAAACAACGCGCTCTAGCCAAACAAACCCCCCTTCTCCCTTTTTCCTCCCCCCTTTTTCCTTTCTTTTTCACACACATACGAAATCCGCGCAAGCTGGCCTTGCCATACCTGCCAACAGCAAAATTTAAAAAGGCATGCCCTAATTCTATAGCAGAATGACTCTACCAAAGGGATATGGAAGTGGTGGACGTAAGGGTGGTAGCGGTGGAGGCGGCGGCGAGAGCCGTGACGACATCGAACGCATGATCGGCCGCAGAGTCGAAAACATGAAGGGGATTTACATTCTGGGCTTTGCGCTGTGCTGGGCTGCAACTGCGGGCGGTGTTTACGTAGGCATCACGGTCTACCCATGGGCATACCCGTTGCCTAGCGGATTATACGCACTATCCGTTCTGACCGTAATCGAAGCCCTCGGATTCTTCTTCATCATGAAGATCACGGGCGAGAAGACGGTAAGGGCTTAAGGAAGCCTTTTTTCTCTTTTTCTTTTTCGCCATCCCTCTGCGTACAGTAGGCTTTATTCAGGTCATGTCTTCTACAAATCGGAGAGTATGTGCGAATTTCGCACAAGATTTTTGACAATGGTAAATCTTAAATACAAGCATTCTGTCATGGTTTCCAATGGTCTGGCTTAGACGTACAACGCACTACATATTCATAGTAGTCGTTGCTGTCAACAGCACGCTGCTAACCATCAACGCAGGAGACTACATCTTCTACACAGACTGGATGTGGACATCCTTCGTAGTATTCTCCGTGTCACAGTCGACGATGCTCGCTGTGGGTGCGGTATACTACATGTTGTTCACAGGCGTTCCGGGTACAGCCACATACTACGCCACAATCATGACTATCTACACATGGGTCGCAAAGGGTGCATGGTTTGCACTTGGCTATCCATACGACTTCATCGTGGTGCCAGTGTGGATTCCGTCGGCAATGCTGTTGGACCTCACGTACTGGGCGACAAGACGCAACAAGCACGCTGTCATCATCATTGGCGGCACGCTGGTTGGCCTATCCTTCCCGCTGTTCAACATGGTCAACCTGTTGCTCGTCAGGGACCCGCTTGAGGTAGCCTTCAAGTATCCGAGACCGACGCTGCCTGCATACATGACGCCTATAGAGCCCCAGGTAGGTAAGTTTTACAACTCGCCTGTGGCGCTAGGTTCTGGCGCTAGTGCAGTGCTAACAGTACCCATGACTGCGTTGGGTGCGAAACTTAACACGTGGACATACAGATGGATGGCCGCGTGGAGCAAGTGGGACTAAACCTCCCCTTTTCCTTTCTTTTTCTCATTTTATTTATCACAACCTAGCACATGCTATAACACTTCTTGGAATTCGGCACTCATCGACAACTTTATCTTCGACGATCGCCTGATTGAACAGCATGGCTGACGCAATGAGCACGTACGCCATCACCATAGGCATCTTTGTGTTCCTCGTCGGGGTGCTGTTTGCGACAAGGGCAAGAAGGGGACGCGGTCCAGAGGCACAGGAAGGGCGTCCTGCTGAATCAGGCTAGCAGCGGCAGAAAAGAAGAGAGAACAAAAAAAGCTTGTACCAGCGGCAGGCAGGGCGGGTCGCTACTAGGCACCACGATATTATCAGTATTTTCAAGCAGAAAAATGGGGTCGGCCGGATTCGAACCAGCGACCTCCAGCGCCCAAGGCTGGCATCCTAACCAAGCTAGACAACGACCCCGCAGACTGCGGGCGGCAAGCGCAATTTTAACCTATACAAACTGGAAGCGCCGCTTCTGCTTGTGCAGGCTGCCCACTATTGGAAGATTGTAGCCGCAAGTTTTGCAGCGGTTGTCTGCATCAAGGTTCCATTCGTCGACGTAAAAGCCATAGCGCCCGATTGCAACGGCGTTGCAGCCGGGGCAGTACGTGTCCTCGAGGGGGTGTCCAGGCACGTTTCCAAGGTATGCATAGGTCAAGCCCTCGTTTTTTGCGACCTGGTAGTGTTTTTCAAGCGTCTCTACAGGCGTCAGCCCAAACTCCATCATCTTGTAGTCTGGGTGGAAGCGCAGGAAATGGACCGGCGTGTCAGGCCCAAGCTCGTCGCGTACAAACCTGCACAGCTTCTTTGCCTGCTCCAGGTCGTCGCCCACCCTTGGCACTATCAGGTCCGTGACTTCGACGTGGATTTTCGTCTTGTTTTTTATCTCTTTGAGCGTCTGAAATATCGGGTCTGCGCTTGGGATGCCGATGTAGCGCCTGACAAACTCTTGCTTGCCCGAACCCTTGAAGTCGACGGTAATGCAGTCGAGGAACTTGGACATTTCATTCACGGACTCGGGCGTGTCGTAGCCATTTGACACAAAGATGTTGAATATGCCCCGCTTGTGCGCTTCAATCCCGCAGTCGCGGGCAAACTCGATGAATATTGATGGCTCGTTGTACGTGTAGGCCATCCCCTGCGCGCCCTGCAGCTCTGCGGCCTGCACAACCTGCTCTGGCGTCATTTCCGTCCCCTCTACCTTTCTCCGCTGCGAAATGTCATAGTTCTGGCAGTACTGGCATAACCAATTACAGCCGGTTGTCGCGATTGAAAATATCGACGAGCCCGGCTGGTAATGGGTAACGGGCTTTTTCTCTATCGGATCGATATTGCCTGCAATCACCCGGCCGTACACAAACAGCCGCAACCTGTTGTTGACGACTCCCCGGACGCCGCACAGGCCGGTCTTTCCCTCAGGTATCTCGCAGTAGCGGGCGCACGCCGTGCACCTCACCCTGCCATTTGGCAGTGCAACGCCAAGCTCTGCGTCCCTGCCGGGGACCTCGCTCTGCATAGTGCAATATTCGCGTCATAATCTTATAAATCCACATGGATCTTGTGTGTGTCAGGCAGTGCGCAGCGATACGGGAATCGATTTTCTCAAGAGTACAGACATCACTACCGACAGCGTTGCCAGAATCGCGGCGCCGACAAATATCATCGTGTAGGTCTCTGGCGCAGGAAAGGTGCCAGAAAACCCGTCTGCGGCCACAAGGTGGGTCTGCATAAGCACCCCGGCCATGGCAGGCCCGACCGAGCTTCCGACTATTCTCAAGAGCGTAGTGTTGCCAAGCGATGATACCATCTGGCGCTGGGGCGTGTTCAACAGTATTATGTTCATTATGCCTACGCTGCCAAGCGATAGGCCGGTAGAGATTATCCCGAGGCTCACAGACACCATCCAAGGAAGTGAATGGAACGAGGCGAGAAGTACAAAGCCAAGGACGTTGACGGCGCTACCGATTATCGCAGGACGTATCGAGCCCATCTTTGACACGATAAACCCGGAGGTCGGCCCAAACACCAGAAGGATTACTGCGAATGGAAGCTGTATGGTTGCCGCCTCTGTAACGTCCGCGCCAAAGCCTATCGGCTCGGGGCTCTCCGCAAGTATCGGGATGGTCTGGAACACCATGAACATCGAAAAGCCGATGACTATTATCATGACGTTTGCCAAGAGCAGCGTCCTGTTCTTGAAGATGTGGTAATCTACAACCGGGTGCGTGGCCCGACGTTCTATGAGCACGAATGCCGCAAAGGAAGCAGCGCAGACTCCAGATACTGCAAGCAACATTGGCATGCTGCTGCCTCCGCCGGCGTCGGGCCTGAGATATGTGAGGAGGAGCAGGAACGACGTTATCACTATGGCAAGCGCAACTGCGCCATAGATGTCAAGCGACGGCTTTGGCTCCACTCCTACTGCTGGAGGGCCGGCGCTGGCGCCGTTTCCCTGCTGCTGCGGCTGCCATTGCGGGTGGATCTGGCCTTCGCGTATTGACCGCATGATGACAACTAGCAATAGGGCCGTGATGGGCACTATGGATAGAAACGTCATCCTCCATCCAAATGCTTCTGAAATCCCTGCGCCCACGAGCAGGCCCAGTATCGACCCGCTTGCAAACATGGACGTGATTATGCCCTGGCCTATGGCAAGCCGGCTCCTTGGGAACTGCTCCCTTACTATGCTGAATGCAAGCGGGAACATTGCCATGCCCACTCCCTGCATCCCCCTTGCCACGATAAAGCTGTAGAGGTCGTTTGTGACCCCGCCAATTACCACGCCTGCGCCATAGACCAGCATTATGTACAAGAGTATCTTTTTCTTGCCGTGCATGTTGGCAAGGCTACTGGCAATTGGCGTCATCACCGCGCCGGCTATCAGGTATGTGGTCAATATCCACGGCGAGATGCTGTAGGGAAGCGAGAACTCGCGTATTATGTGTGGAAGTGACGGCACCAGCATGGTCTCGGCGTACATCACCATCGTGGCGATGGAGCTGAGAATTGCCAGTGTCTTCCACGCAGAAAGCGGGATCTTGTCTGGGCTTGGGCTTTTTTCTTTTTCCACGGAAAATCACTGCCTTGCGGCTTTTTGTTGGATCTCTGCGACAGGGGTCTTTTGCTGCGACTCTAGGTAGTCGGCGACGTTTTTGGAGATCATGTCCAAAACGTGCCTGGTCGTGTCCAGATCGTCTTTTGCTATGCCCTTGTACGCCACCTTTCGTACCCGTGCGATACTTTCATCTATGGCATGTTGAAGCGACCGCGATCTTTCAGTAAGGTATACCCTGTTGTTTCTCCGGTCGGCCTCGTCCTGCCTCCTCTCGACTAGCCCTTCACGCTCCATCTTGTCTATTATCGGGACGAGTGTCGGGGCCTCGATGCAGATGCCGTCTGCAATTTCCTTCTGGGCCATCCCGTTCTTTTGCGCAAGCGTCATGATCACTTTTGCTTGACTCCAGCTGATCCCCACGCTCTTTTGGAGATCAAAATCAAATGCCTTTTGCATCATAATAACAGTATTTTTAACCGTCAATCCAAGGTTAGCTTGATTGCTCTTTTGCATTTAGTTAGTAACCTAATGATTAAGGGACAAACCAACTAATAAATATTGGCCATCTATAGCGCTGTAACGTTATAGTCTCATCCAAGTGGCAGATGAGCCGGAGACGTTACAGTACGGGCTGTCCAAGTTGGAAGTTGTCCTAGCAAAAAAAGGAAGGTTCAGATCATGTTCGACGTTGTCCGTAAAGATACACATTAAATTCTAAGCATTTGGCAAACATTTCTTTTCCGGAAGAGGTTAAGCAGTATGTGTTCCCGTCTGTTAGTACGTAATTGTTTGCGCATAGCCATTCAATATACTTGTTAAAAAGATCCCACCTTAGTCGGCTTGCCAAGTGCAAATGCGTTTTCTTCAGAGATATCGCGTTGCTGAAGGCTTCCGCTAAGCGGCAAAGTACGCGTATATCTGGATCAAACGACTTCATGAGCACGTTGTATCTATTTTTGGATATATAAAAATTATAGTATCACATTCTAGGTAAAGATAATCTTAGAATTCACCGTAATTTAGGATCGTATACTATACATACCTGCCTAGCAGGGCCGGGGAGACCCATTGACAAATGATCGTAGAGCAATCATAAGCCCAAGAGCTAGCATAGTCACTATGAATACATACGGAAATTCAGGTATTGTGGGCGCGCTTATAGTGTTGGCTATATGTAAATTATTGACGGAAGATTCAAAATCAGATTGATGTTTCTCAAATTCCGAGTCTGATGGTGCGACATAACCCAATGTTATCATATCCTGCTCTGTTTGAAAGAAGTAGACCTTCGCCTTATAAAATGGGAAACCATCACATTCTGTCAAACTTACGGATGTTGCTTGCATTTCATTAATGATGACTTCCTCTATTGTTTTTTCCTTACAGGTACTTTCATCAATGTTCTTGAGGAGGTTAGTCTGGTTTGCTACCTGTCTTGTCACAGTATTTACGAAAATGCTTGCAGTTGTTGTTACCGAAGTTTCGTTTACCATAGCCTGACCCGGGCTCACCACGATACTAGTGGAATTATCAGGAGATCTGACAAAATTTCCTGTCCATCCTTCAGGAAAAATGATTTCTAAATTGTTATCCGGACTCACAAATCTTCCTTCAATCGTAGCTTTTTGAGCATAAATTACTTCAATAGAATCCAATGATAATACGAATAGTAAGCACAACAATAATGATTTAATGGTAATATAGGATAACACGAGGAAAAGAAAATTTATGATATTAAAAACATTGCTCACCCAAGGATTGTGTTAAAGGTGAGTCTGGTTTATTGGCAGAGTACCATATTTTGACTCGATGATCTTGAACAACAAGATCCGCATTGCAATGTTGATGTCTGCGGTTCTGTTGATAGGTGCATTCTCTGTGCCTTTAACTACCGCGAACGTTGCCTTTGCGGAAGAAAAGAAACCCGATAAGGTCAGAACGCAAGAAGAATTCAAGAACCATCTGAAGGAATATTTGCCAATCGAAGAATACCCCGTAGAGAATCAAAAATTTGACAAACAACCAAGTACATTAGCAGGTCCAACCGATTCCTTGCAAGCGAGAATAGGCTATCACTACCAATGCAATGTGATCTTTGTGTGTGACAGAGTTGTCAAAGATTGGACCAGCATTCCCTATGGTGGGACTCCGCAGCAACTGACTGGCTATACTCAAGAATACAACCCTTGGATTCAGGTCTATTATGAAATGAGAGCAGGATACACCGGGTACTACTCCGGCGCAAGGCTAACTGACGTTTCAGAACCACCAGACTGGCACTCGATATGGACGAATGTAGGAGCTTACACATTCAAGGAAGCACAGATATTGCAGCCCGGGCACACAGATTCACCAACCCTTACAGACAGCAATACAGGTGTAGAAGCAGGCTCGTTCATCTACGTTGAGTTTACCTTCACAAGCTACAGCCCCCTGTGAGGTATGGCGATCCCTCATTTTTTATTTACACAAATCGATGTCTGAACTCAACAGATCTTGGCCTAGTAATTAAATATGTGAAACAAGCAAGTATCATACATATAATGCCAGAAGAGTCCTATATCTCAGACACTGGATTTTATCTAGATTCCCATTCAATACCGGCTCGAGTGTTTTATAGTGCATCTTCCTACACAACAGGTGCAACATTTCAGATCTCTGAAAAAGAAACGGCTACAAAGCTTGCAGAAATAAGAATAGATGCTTATCGCATTAACAATAAGGAACATAATGAGCCTCTCTACGACTTGTCCATAGAGTACAAACTAGACGAGTGGCGTGACGATCATGATACTGCGGCATTGCTAGAAAAGATTGCGCAGCAATTAAAGCGGAAACGTCATGCCCACAACGTCAATACATCCGAAAAGTATCAAAATGCCTTACAGAGCCGACTTTCTGAATTAGATGAAAAACTGAAGGAAAATCCTAGCAGCCCTGCTTTGCTCAAAGAGAAAGGAGTAGTATTTTTCAATCTACAAAGATACAAAGAGGCACGAGCGTGCTTCGACAAGGTATTGGAAATTAACCGCGACGATGAGGATGCCTTATTCTTTAGACGTGCATCTCTAAAATACGACTCTGACTCCTGAGGTGCTATCGTTAACAGGATGGCATGCATCATTACCTGAGTTTAGCTCACGATAACTCGTCGAACTCCTGACAGAGCCATTGCAAATCTTGCATGGGTACAGTCGAATAAATCATCGGTCAAGCACTTCTGTTTCTTATCTGAGCTCCGAATATTGGTTATCCTTCCCAGAGTCTTTCAAAAAAGGATGTAGTCTTCAGGCGCTGTAACGTTATAGTCTCATCCAAGTGGCAGATGAGCCGGAGACGTCACAGTACTCTATCTATACAAAGTGAAAAAGCATGCAAAAAAATGCGGCAAAAAATCTCAAGCAACGGCGCGCAATTCTACTTCGTTTGACCTGGCCGATATTTCCACCGGCTCTGTATAATCGTGCTTGCCCCACTGCACGCGAATGTCGGCAGACAGCCGGTGGGCGCCAGATGCAAGCTCTGTTCCTGTTAGCTCTATCACCTTGTTGACGTCGAACAGGAGCGACCTTGCCTCGTCCTCGGAGAGCGGGTAAAACGGAGTCTCGTCCTTGACGACTGACACCCATATCCTGTGCGGGATCTTGGGGTTTCTGGTCCAGAACAGCGCGGCTTTTCTCACGAACTTGAGCGGCATGACGACCTTCCTACCCGATTTAATGTCCACTTCAATAGTCATGCGGAAGCCGTTGTCGTGCTTGTTGTACGCCTTTTCCCAGTTCTTTTGCGAAAACGCCTCGCGGATCGCCCCGTCTATCTTGAAGCTGAGGCTCAGCGTGAGCGGCTGGTCGGCCTTGACCGTGTCGTGCGATTTTTCAAGAGTTGCGCCGCTGATGTAGCTCGACAATATCTCCAGCCATGGTATCATTTATATCCTCAATAAGTAGTTGTCTGTGTTACGTATCATGCTTGCAGAGATCACCGATTTTAAGGACAATGAACTTGAGCTGAAGGTGCGCGAGGAGGACATCTCTATCCTCTACATCGTCCAGCACGAGCTCTTGAAGGAAAAAAGCGTTGATTTTGCAGGGGTGATGCTCCAGCACCCACTCACCAAGGATTTCAAGATGAGGGTTGCGACAAAGAGAAAGGACCCAGTCGAGGTCATACAGGACGCGGCTGTTTCGGCTGCTGATTATTCCAAAGAGCTTGCCGGCCTTGTCAAGGCGGCGCTAAAATAACACGCGGGTGGTGTTTTACACAAATATGCGCTTTTGCCCAGAATGCCAGACGCGCTTGAAGCCATCAGGCGATGACGTAGTCTGCCCAAAGTGCGGATTTAGAGCAAAAAAGGGCGCTTCTGACGGCAAGAGCGTGACGGAGGTCAAGCAGGTCACCGGCAGGAACGCGTCGCTCAAGGTCATGGACGACGACAAGCAGCAGGACCTGCCCACTATAACCATCCAGTGCCCGACCTGCGACAACAACACGGCAGTATGGTGGATGCTCCAGACGAGGTCGGCGGATGAGGCTACGACCCAGTTTTTCAGGTGCACCAAGTGCAACCACACTTGGCGTAACTACTCGTAGGTTTTTCCTGTTCCAGCAAATCTGGCTTTTCGATAGAATCAGGTTCTATCATATTTCTATGTTTAATAGTGGCATACAGATGTATGCGGATCTCTTCGAGTTTGCTGGAAATATTTTTTGTACACAGGAAAAGCGCCGGGGCTATTTTTGTTTGCGGCGCATTATGTTGAAATAAATAGCGATCTGCAATTTGTCGTTTTAGCGCGCTTCCAAGTTTTGAGCCAGGATTGAACTAAATCCACTGAACGGGACAGGGACTGCTAGCCCTATCAAAACTGCCAAGAATCATGGAATTCATCTCACATTGTTGTGCCAAAGTTGAAAATATGACGCAGCCGGTCTGGCATGCAAGAATCGAGCGTGACGCTTTATAAGCAAACCCGCAAAAAATGGCCTAGCAAAAGTGCCTTTTTGAAAATAGAAGCTGGAAACATGACAGTTCTCCACTTTCATGAGCTAGAGGCCATATAATTTCTTGCAATATCAGGCAATAAAAATAAAAATTTTCCATATTTTCGTTTTCACAACCCTTTAATATTCAACGTTCTAGATGCGGTTTAGATGATCTAGTTGGGCAGAATTTCTTTACTGTCAGATCCCGAGGACGCGATGATGATAATGATGTCCCTTCAAAGCCAGACAAGGAGGCAGTAATAGTTTTGGCAGATCCAACCGTGCAATTGGCAGTACTGCTTGGAAGCACCGTTACGATGGCGGTGCTGTTTGGGACGTACATGGCAAGGATGATAACGTACGAGAGCAGGCCGCTGGAAAAGACGCTGGCAAGGGTTGAAAACGGATTCTACAAGATGGTCGGGATCGACAAGGACCAGCAAATGAGCTGGAAGGAGTACCTCCTTGCCCTTGTAGTGACCAACGCCATAGTGGCAGGTTTTGTATTCGTCATGCTGATGGCCCAGGGCCTCCTGCCGGTGTCGCAGGGCCTAGATGGATTTAGCCCGGACCTTGCCTTCCATACGGCGGCATCTTTTATCACAAATACCAACCTCCAGCACTATGCAGGCGACCAGCAGCTTTCGGTATTTTCACAGATGACAGTAATTACTTTCATAATGTTTGTTGCGCCGGCGTCCGGCATTGCGGCAGCATTTGCTTTCATCAGGGCATTTATCAGGAAAAATTTCGGCCTGGGCAACTTTTACGTCGACTTTATCCGCGTCATCGTGACGCTTTTACTTCCCGTGGCGTTTGTCTCTGCCCTGCTCTTGGTGTTCCTGGGAGTCCCGCAGACCCTCGCCCCATCGGCAACCGTGGGCACGTTGGAAGGCGGCCAGCAGACGATGGTCATGGGCCCCGTGGCGTCGCTCGAATCCATAAAGCAGCTTGGAAGCAATGGCGGCGGCTATTTCTCTGCTAATTCCGCCCACCCGTTTGAAAACCCAAGTGGGCTTTCAAGCATGTTTGAAACACTCTTGATGCTTGTCATACCGCTCTCGTTCCCGATTGCGTTTGCAAAGCTGGTCGGGAAGGGAAGGGGCGTTTCGATCCTGATAGCAATGCTTGCAGGGTTTGGAGTGATGCTCGGAATAGCGCTTGTACAGGAAAGCGGGCCGGCGCTCCTTGAAACCCGGTTCGGCAGCTTTGGAAGCGTGCTGTTCAACGTAGGGTCCTTATCCACAAACACGGGCGCCGTCGCGTCCTCACTTGCAGGCATGTCCCCGAGCGCGGTTACCGGCCTCTTCCTTGGCATGTTCGTCCAGGCAATCCCCGGCGCGGACGGCACGGGCATGATGACCATGATAGTCTACGTGGTCTTGACCCTGTTCATAGTCGGGCTGATGGTAGGCAAGACGCCAGAGTACCTGAGCATGAAGATAAGCTCGCACGACATCAAGCTGGCGGTGTTTATATTTCTGATACATCCGGCGCTGATACTCATCCCGACTGCAATATCGCTTATGAGTGGAGACGCGCAGACAGTACTTGGAACGCAAGGCCAGCAGACCGTCACGGCTACCGGATATACCCAGACGCTCTACGAATACACGTCGGCCGCTGCAAACAATGGCTCTGACTATTTTGGCACGTCGGCCGACACGCCGTTCTGGAACTATTCGACAGGGATCGTGATGCTGCTTGGCAGGTACATCCCTATTGGCCTGATGCTGGCAATCGCAGGCTCGTTCACCGTCAAGGACAGAAAGGAAGTCATCGAGCCCATCAAGACCCAGGGGCCGCTGTTCATAACCGTGCTGGTCGTCATGACGTTCCTTTTGACTGCGCTGACGTTCTTTCCGTTCCTTGCAATAGGGCCATTTTCGATGGGGAGTTGATGGATTACGATGAGCAAAAATAATAACAACAATATCCAAACAGCACGCGGAAAAAAAGAATCTGCGATAAGCGGCAGGGTGATCCGCGACTCGATCACAAAAATGAGCCCGTACGATCTTGCCAGAAACAGCCCGGTGATGTTTGCCGTCGAAGTAGGGTTCTTTCTTGTCCTTGCGATCGCGGTATTTCCAGACATCTCTAACGAATACGTGAACAAGAGCCAGGTATTCTACATAGAGAGTGCGATAATACTCATCCTCACCGTGTGGTTTGCGACATTTTCAGAGTCGCTCTCGGAAGCCCAGGCAAGGGCGAGGGTCGACTCGCTCCGGAGCCTGGAAAAAGAGGTTCCAGCGCGCAAGTGGGTAAACGGCAAGGAAACAATAGTCACGTCGACCAGCCTAAAGCCGGGAGACGAAGTCATAGTCCATGCAGGCGAGATCATACCCAGGGACGGACTTGTCAACGAAGGCAAGGCGTTTGTCGACGAGTCGATGATGACGGGCGAGTCCAATCCTGTCTTTAAGGAAAAGGGCGACAGGGTGATTGGAGGGACGAGGGTCGCAAGCGACAAGCTGCTGGTAGAGATCTCAGCAGAAATAGGACGCAGCTTTCTCGACCAGATGGTCGGCCTGATAGAGAGCGCGACAAGGCCCAAGACAAAGAACGAGATCGCGCTGACGATACTCCTGGCAGGGCTGTCGATAATATTCATCATGGTCATAGGCACCCTGCTGTTCTTTGCCCGCTTCCTCGGATACCCGGTGGACATCGCGACTCTTGTGGCGCTCTTGGTGGCGCTGATGCCCACCACCATCGGGGCGCTGCTTCCCGCAATCGGAGTCGCAGGGATCACAAGGCTTGGGCGCGACAACATCATTGCAAAATCCGGCAAGGGGATCGAGGCGGCCGGCGACTGCGACGTGCTGGTGCTTGACAAGACAGGCACCATCACCGAGGGAAGCAGGAGCGCAATAGCGTTCATGCCGATGCAGGGCTTTACTGAAGAGGACATTGGCCAGGCAGCGTTTGCAGCATCCATACACGACACTACACACGAAGGCAAATCTACGGTCTACCTTGCAGAGGCAAAGAATTTCGTGCCGCCACTTTTGGAAAAGATAATCACTGCAAAGCCGATAGAGTTCAGCGCAGAGACAAGGTACAGCGGCATAGAGCTCATCCCGAGCAAGAGGGCGACCCTGGAAGAGATGGAGGCAGTCAAGTCGTTCAACGGCCCGGTAAGCAGCGGCTGCAGAGTCGCGACAATGCTGCGAGAGATCACCCGCTCCAACAGGAACGCAAGGATCCTCAAAGGCTCCATAGACGCCATGCTTCCGATGGCCGACAACCTCAACGAGGCTGAGCTGAAATGGAAGTCCCAGGAAGTCTCAAAGACCGGCGGCACGCCCCTCATCGTGATGATCGACAGGACGGCCATAGGGCTTGTTGCGCTAAAGGACAACCTCAAGGAAAACATCCGGCAAAAGCTTGACGAGGTCAGGGCTACGGGAATAAGCACGGTTATGATAACAGGGGACAACAAGCTGACCGCAGAGGTCATTGCACACGAGGCAAATGTCGATCAGGTGATAGCAGAGGCCAAGCCCACGGACAAGCTGAGAAAAGTCGAGGAGGAGCAGAGAAGGGGCCACGTCATAGGCATGGTAGGCGACGGCACCAACGACGCGCCTGCGCTTGCCAAGGCCGACGTCGGCCTTGCCATGAACAGCGGGACAGCTGCTGCAAAAGAGGCCGCAAACATGGTCGACCTTGACTCGGACCCGTCAAAGATACTGAAGGTGGTCAAGCTCGGCAAGCAGCTGCTCATGACGAGGGGAGCCATAACCACGTTCAGCATCGCCAACGACGTGGCAAAGTACTTTGCGCTGCTGCCGGCGATGTTCATGGAGAGCAACCCCAAGATGCAGGCGCTCAACATAATGCAGCTGCACAGCGCCGAGACGGCGGTGCTGTCGACTCTGATATTCAACGCAATCATCATACCGCTCCTGATACCGCTGGCTCTAAAGGGGACGCGGTTCAAGCCCGAGCCCCCACAAAAGACGTTTGTGAGGAATATGTTCATCTACGGAATAGGCGGGGCGATACTGCCGTTTGCGGCCATCAAGGGGATCGACGTACTTCTGTCGATCTTTATGTGATAGGAGAGGAGGAGACAAGAAAAAGATGGAGATCAAGCCCGGAACGCTAAAGCCCGCAATCAGGGTGGTTGTGCTGATGCTGGTCGTGACCGGAATAGCGTACCCTCTTGCGCTGGTGGCGATAGGGCAGAGCGCGCTTCCGTTCCAGTCAAACGGGAGCATCCTGGAATTGAATGGAAAGGAGGTCGGGTCGCGGCTCGTCGCGCAGGAATTTTCGTCGCCCAAGTTTTTCCACCCCCGGCCTGCAGTGGAAACAGCGTCAGGAGTCGACCCCCACATAACCCCCGACGATGCCTATTCGCAGGCAAAGGGCGTAAGCCAGGCTACTGGCATACCGGAGAACTACCTCGTTACGATGATAGACCTCAACATCGAGAGAAACAGGTCGGCAAACCTGGTGGCTTTTGCCCCTGATCATGTCAACGTGCTAGAGCTGAACATAGAGCTTGCAAGGCAGTACCCGGACACATATGCAGAGTTCCTTGGAACGGGACAGGGATAAGGAGGAGGGAAAAGAACCGGATGGACATGGCCCTTGCAATATTTGTCGCGTCGCTTGCAGTTTCGGCAGCGGTGCTGGCCTATTCCCTGCTTAGAGCAGAAAAGTAGTAGTAGTGGTAGGCGCTCCAGATGACGTCTGCGTTTGTGTTCCTCAACTGCGACCCCAAGCTAGTACAGGCCGCCAAGAGCGAACTGGAGAACATTTCAAATGCCGCGGCCGTTTACGAGACGTCTGGAATATACGACATCATCGTAAAGGTCGATGCCAAGTCCGAAGAGGCCCTGCGCGATACCATAGTCAAGATAAGGACCGTGCCGGGCATGACGTGCACTACAACTACGATAATAGCCGTCAAAAAGGATCGACAATAGTAGCATATACGCGCGCAGCGATGCCGCGATTTTTTGCAGCCCGGCATTTAGAAACAAGACACATACATGCCCTTAACTCTTTTATCCAGTGCGGCCCTACATCATACATAGGCTCCAAATCAGAACGCAAGGACGGGGATCATTCCAGCGGCCTGACTTACCGCGAGAACATTCTGGCACATCTGGGAGCAAGGAAGGTAGAGTTCATCGCCACCGCCGTGATCTGCGCGGTCTTTGCGATCAGTTTTGCACACCTTGAATATTACTACATCAAGGACCCCGCGCTCCAGATCTCAAACGGCAAGGTCGAGGGGACGGCAAGTTCTTCTGCCAGCAGGGAAACCAGGCCAATCATCGGCAACATGTACCAGTACCACCTCTTCCCCATGCTCTTCATATTCATCCTCATCAGCTTTGTCGCCCTGTGGGACGACATGGCGTTCAAGCTGCTGGGCAAGCACAAGAGGAGAAAGGCGCTGTTTCTCGGGTTTGCAAACCTGATAGCAGCGATCCTTATCGAGGATTTTGCATGGTTTGCCAACAGGTGGCTTGTACCCCTTGCAGGCGACCCGAAGGGAGGCAGGCTGATGCAGTCTACGGACTGGACTTCGATGCACATGGGCGCAATCGATCTTGGAAGTTTCGTAATACCAAACTGGTACCTGCTTGCCTTGGCCATGGCCGCGCTGGCCTACTATGGCGCATTTCGCAAGCACGACCGCATAGAGGCATATACAACATCAACAGATAGACAATTATAGTTGCACTTTCAGGTACGAGTCTCTACCCCGGAAATGGAATTATGATTATACGAGCATAGAATCTGCGCCAAGATTCGCAGAGGGAGTTTAAATCTTGGGGCTGCGCTAGAATAACTGTGCGCAAAGTCATTGTTCTAGTGAACACCAGCCTTGGGAGCGACAGCCGCGTCGCAGAAGAGCTGCGCAAGATAGAAGGCGTGAAAGAGGTTTACAAGGTCCGCGGAGTTTACGACATACTGGTCAAGATAGAGGCTCCCGACCCGGACAGGGTCAAGGAGATAATATCTTCAAAACTGCGCAAGATAGACGACATCAGGTCGACTATAACGATGGTTGTCACGAACGACGGCATCAGCGCGCTTGCCTAGAGGTAACCAAGCGAAAGAAGCAGGTCGCTGTCCTTTATCCACTTGGCTCCAATGTCCGTGCGATAGAACATGTTCGGTATCATGATGTTTGCAACCCTGTTGTAAGCCTGCTGCCGGGCCTCTTCCGTTGTTATGCCCGACCCCGTTACAACCAGCGCATAGCCTGAGCGCCCTGCGATGCGCCAGTCGCTCCCGTCCTTTTTTATCTCGCCAAGGTGCACGCCGGCCATGTCCGGCTTTTTGAACAGCACGGTCGCGTCCTCGGAGAACTTGCGAAACGTCTTGTCGTCCGTGAACGGAAACGGCGGCACCGCGATCACCACCCCTATCTGGAACCCCTTCTTTGCCTCCAGCGCGACATTTTCCCCGCCTGCAATAGAATGGAGGAACCTGCCCCACTCGCCCGTCACCCCCTCCATGTGTATCGATATGGTCGGGTAGCCAAAGCGCGACGTGAACTCTAGCGGGTAGATGGCAGTCCCGTTTGCGATGCAGTTTATGTCGATATAGCCCACGTAGCCGGACTCGACCAGCTGCTGCTTCATCTTTTCAAGCGTCAGCCCAAAGATGCTGCTCTGGTGCGTCCAGAAAATTAAGGATCCCATCTCGCCCGTGCTTGGCCCGATGTCGCCGGGAAACAGCCTCTTGTGCTCAAAGTTCACGTTTATCGGCTTGACAAAGTCCTTGCCGTTGAAAAACGCGCCGACTGCGACTTCGACCCCGGAGGCAAACTGCTGGATCTGAAAGACCCGTATCTTGCTTGACCAGTGTTTCTTGTAGTGTGCAAGGACGTTTATCACGTCGTTTCCATCTGCCTCCTGTCCCACGAACAGGAGCTCTTTATCGTTCTGCGCCTTGCCGCTTGGCTTTATCACGTACCGCGACGGGTTGGCCTGCACGAATTTTATCGCCTCCTCAAAGTCGGAAAACGTCCGGCTCTGGAGTATCGAGACGCCGGCCCGGGCAAGCTCGTTCTGGCCAAACTCCCTGTCGCTCTCTAGCCTGTCGGTGTAGGCGCTCCCGCCCACGACCTTCTTGCCCTCCGCGCGCAGCTTGTCTGCGGCCCTGCCAAAGCCAATGTCGTCAAACACTATGACTTCTGCCCAGGAAACGTGGTCCTCCCACCTGTCGGCCTTTTCCACAAAGCCGTCGCCCACGTCCTTTTCAGTCTCGCTCTGCACGCAGAACTTCACTTCGTGCCCTTCTTGCACTATCCTGTATGCAAGGTCAAGGCTCAGGGCTTCTGGCGACACGAAAAGAAACTTCACGACGGAAAGAAGATGCGGCTCATTTGTTAAAGACTTTCTGGTTCTTCTTCTAGATCACAGTCGTGTATCCTTTTTTCCGTCAAAAGACGTCGGGTGCGGTATCACGGATATCCTGTCAATAAGCCGGAACTTGGAGCGAATAAGGCTCTGGACCTGAAGAGACAGCGATTCAAAGTCTGCCAGCTTTTTGTCCCCGTCGACTTCAAGGTGCACTTCTGCGTGGGCCATCATGCCGGTCGGCCTCAGGAACACCGACCTGACCCTCACCGGCTCTGCCTGGAACTTGGCCTCGATAAGCTGCTTGACGTTGTCAGAAGTGCCGGGGTTCTGCCATGCGTCAACAAGCGTGAGTGATGACTGCCTTAGCGAGAAATACGCGACAGAGAATATGTAGCCTGCAATTATCATGCCGCCGATTGCGTCCATCTGGAGGAACCCAAACTGCGACGCGACTAGCACGCTGACAAAACCGATTATCGATGCCGAGCCGTCTTTTATCGAGTTCTTGGCGTCCGTCTTGAGCGAAAGCAGGTCGTATTTTCGCGCTATCTTTCTCATCTGGAGCGCCCTATGGAGTGATATGGCGCCGGCGGCTGCCAGGACAACCATAGTCAGCACTGGCTGCTCTATCCTGTGCGGATCCATCAGCGACTCGTACGAGTGGAACAGGATGAACGCGCCTATGGCGACCATTCCTATTGCCGCAATGAGCGCGGCGAAACTTTCCACCTTGTAATAGCCAAAGGGGAATTTCTTGTTTGCAGGCCGGTTTGCCAGGTACAGCCCGACAAAGACGATGAGCGAGATCATGGCGTCAGAAAGCGAGTCGATGCCGTCTGCGGTTGCGACGATGCTCCCGCTTATCTGGCCCATTGCAAGCTCGGCTATGCCTATGGCGACCAGCGTTATCACGGAAATCTTGGCTATCCTCTGGCCCGCCTTCAGGCCCTCTGACACGCTAGTAACAGTAGTAGGGGTATTACTGCTAATGCTCCTTGCGGTTTCGGCTGCTGTCGGACTGCCACGCTGGACATCCACAGCGAAAGGATCGTCCAATAACCAGACAGTATAACTATCGAGATTATCGTATTTAAGAGTTGGACAAGGCTGCAACATTTGCAAACACGCTTGCAGATCTATGGCAGGATTTTAGAAAAACCAAAGATCTTTTTGTGCCCAAGACTGGGCTTGCGGACAGCAATGTTTAAAATCAGTATAGGCTGCCACATACTGTAATTTGGTGTTTGTAGCCAAGACAAAGTCTCCCGAGGAGTGGAAAGCCGTTGCGTCTGCAATCTCGACGCTGGTCGACGAGGCCACGTTTGAAGCGACAGCCGAAGGCATATCTTTTCGCGGGATGGACCCGTCCCACATTGCGCTCATCGACATCTTTTGGCCCGCTGCGGCGTTTGAAAAGTACGAGTGCGACAGCGCAGTCAAGTTCGGGATCCGCGTCGACGAGTTCTCAAAGCTGGTCAAGAGGGCGGACAAGAAGGACACTGTAGAGATACTGCTGGGCGACGACAGCATGCTGCACGTAAGGATGCAGAACGGCTACAAGCGCGAGTACAAGACCCGGCTCATCGAGAGTTCCGCCAGCTCGACTCCCCTTCCAAAGCTCAACTTTAACTCAAAAGCAGTGCTTTCAGCAGTGGCGTTTGACAAGGTGCTATCAGACGTTCAGGTAGTATCTGAATTCATTTCGCTTGATAGCAAGTCTGGCAGGATAAACTTTGCAGGCAAGGGCGACTCGGGCGAGGCAAGCGTGACGCTTGAAGCAGGAAACGAGGGGCTTGAAGAGCTTGCCGTCAAGGAGGACAGCAAGGCTACGTACAGCCTCGACTACCTCAGCAAGATAACAAAGGCAGTCATTGCGATGGGAGGCTCTGTCGCTGCCGAGTATTCAAGCAAGATGCCCCTCAGGCTGGAGTTCAAGATAGCAAACGTCGGCCGCATACACTTCTATCTGGCTCCCCGCGTACAGGACTGATGACTTTGCAATGATAATCGTGATGAAGTTTGGCGGTACGGCGGTGGACTCGCCAGACAAGGTCCGGCACGTAGCGCAGCTGATAAAGTCATCCCACAAGCCAGGCAACGACGTCGTTTGCGTTGTTTCTGCGGTCAGGGGCATGACCGACGGCCTCCTGTCCATAGCAGACAGCGTGAGGCGCGGCGACCGCACCTCGATCGAGGATTTCGTGAAAAAATCATTAAAGATCCACACCGACATTGCAAGCGGCGCGATATCCGACAAGAAACTAAGGGAAGACGCGCTTGCAGACGTGAGAAAGACGATCGGCGAGCTCAAAGACGTGCTTGGAGGCATCGTCCTTCTGGGAGAGGTGACGCCCAAGTCGCTTGACTACCTGATGTCGTTTGGCGAGCGCCTGTCGACCCCGATAGTCGCGTACGCCCTCAGGGACATCGGCGTCGACTCGGAATACCTTACCGGCAAGGAGGCAGGCATCGTGACGGATTCCAATTTCGGCGAGGCCCGCCCGCTAATGGACACGACAAAGCTTCGCGTGAACCACAGGCTTGGCCCGATAACAAAGCGCGGGGCGGTGCCGGTCATAACTGGCTTTATCGGCGCAGACCAGCACGGCAACACGACTACGATAGGGCGCGGAGGCTCGGACTATACCGCGACCATAGTCGCGGCAAGCGTCGGCGCAAGCGAGGTGTGGCTTTGGAGCGACGTTGACGGCCTGATGACAGCGGACCCCAAGATAGTGAAAAGCGCGCAGGTGCTAAAGGAGGTCTCGTTTGCAGAGGCGATGGAGATGGCGCTCTTTGGCGCCAAGTACATGCACCCAAGGGCGCTAGAGCCCGTCATGGACACCAAGATCCCGATACGCATACGCAACACGTTCAACGTCAAGCACCCCGGCACGGTAATCACGCAGAACCCAAGCCGCGACTCGCAAAAGATAGTGAAGTCGGTAAGCGCAATACGCCACACAGCGCTCGTCGACGTGAGCGGAGGCGGCATGGTGGGGGCGCCGGGGACTGCGGCCAAGATCTTTGACACGCTTGCCAGGAACAGGGTGAACATCATGATGATATCCCAGAGCCCGTCGGAGTCGAGCATCTCCATGGTCCTGCGCAAGAGCGACCTTGACAAGGCGACAACCACGCTTGAACTGAACCTGCTTGGCAAGGTGATAAAGCAGGTGAACGTGAGCGATGACGTTGCAGTCATTGCGGTGGTGGGCTCGGGCATGCGCGGGATAAAGGGCGTGGCGGCAAAGGTGTTTGGCGCCGTCGCCAAGCGCAGCATCAACGTCATAATGATAGCACAGGGCTCGTCGGAGCTGAACCTCGCATTTGTGGTGAACGACAGCGACTGTGAGCGCGCGGTAAATGCCCTGCATGAAGAGTTTGGGCTGGGAAAAGCGCGCAAATAACCAACAATAGCTGAAGTCGCCGCAGCGATTCTCACTTGTGAGAAAACTAGCAAGCATTCAATATCGCAGAGACTCTTTTTTATGCGAGATACAATGGAACTGCACGAGCTTTTTGATCTCAAGGGAGACATCTGGTTTCGCAAGGGAGACTACTTTTACACCCTTGAGCAGGTGCAAAAGATCGTCAGGGAGGTGCTGCGCACCGAGCCAGAGCGCGCGCAGGGAATCCTCGACAATTTCGCGCCATCCGACAGGCCCGCGTACAAGCAATAGGAAGAACCGAAAGCCAAGGGGTTGGACACAGAGGCCCTTTTTCCGTCAGTCCCGCCTCAAAGCAACGATGGGCTCAAGCCGCGACGCCTTCCATGCAGGGTAAATGCCGGCCATCAGGCTCAGCCCTACGGACAGGCCCCACACGTACAGGAGGTCCGATGGCAGGTAAACCGGCGATATATCTTGGCCACCGCCCGTTCTCGGCCCGAAACTGAATACGCCTGTCAGGAGGGACCCTGCTGTAATTCCAAACACCAGCCCCAGCGTGGCCCCAATTACCCCTATTATCGAGGCTTCGCTTATGAAGATCAAGAGTATGTCCTTGTTGAGAGCTCCTATCGCCTTTATTGTGCCGATTTCGCGGATCCTCTCCGTGACAGAAGTGTAGAGAGTTGTCACGATGCCGACTGCGCCCACGACCAGCGCGACCAGCGCTATTGCCAGGATAAAAGAGCTAAAGCCGGACGTAAATTGCTGCCTTGCCTGCAGTACTGCCTGCGGGGTGCTGATGCCGACGCCGTTGCCATATATAACCCGGATTTCATCCTGCACCGTGCTGACGTCGTCCGGCGACGGCACGACTACCATGAGAGAGTCGTACCTGCCATTCTTGTGCAGGAGCGAGTTTGCGATCTCGGGGCTGATTATTACGGCCCTGTCGATGCTCGGGTTTCCCGTCTGGGCCATTACGCCTCTTATTATGAACGACCTTGACTCTTGCTTGTCCTCGCCGGTGTACGGATCCACAAACGAGTAGGACGCCTTGACCGTCTGTCCGACTACGAGGAACGGGGTCGGCTGGCCTTCGGGATTGGCGATGAAGTCCGCGACCACCATCCCAGTGGGGTCGTTCTGCTCCAGTTTTGCGCCTTCCTTGTACTGTATCGTGGGCGCTATGGTCACAAGCTTGTCTGGATCTATTGAAAACACGGAAACGCTCCTCTCTCTTCCCTGCGACTCTAGCGTGACGCGCCCCGTGTACGTGGGTATGACATCGTTTACCAGTGGCAGTGTCTTTACCTTTGTGACTACCGCGGCGTTAAAGGTGACCGTGGTGCCGGACGATTGAGGCTGGCCGCCGGCAGAAATGACAACGCCTCCTCCGCCTCCACCAACAAAGGTGCCGCCTCCGCCAGAGTTGGTCAGGGTCAGGACGTTGCTTGCCAAGTTGCTGAACTGCTTTTCGATAAACACTCCAAATCCCGCGGTGAGGCCGTTGAGCGCGACCATTAGGGAGCTTCCCACCACTACCATCAGTATCGTCAGGGCGGAGCGGACCTTCCTGTCCCGGAGGGCTTCAAACGAGAGGTAGTAGATATCGTCGATCTTCATCGCACATTACACACTCACGATGATGTCGGCGGATCTTTTGTATCCGTAGCAGGGTTTTCCAGTATGTCCTCGATGTTCTTGCGCTTGTCAGGGCCGTCATCCTGAACTTCTTTCAGCTTTTTTGCATTTGCGCGCCTCTTTTTGACTACGAAAAAGGCGGCTGCTGCGGCCGCTATTGCGACGCCTATTATTATTACTACCATCATGAAGAATTGGCTCCCGTTCTGGTTCTGGATTATTCTCCCTGCAGGAGATGCAGAAGCCTGTTGCTGTGCCAAGACGGCATTTGCGCTGGTTACAAACTCGTGGGAGTTTCTCAGGTTGTCCTTGTAGGTTATTTTTAGCGTCACGGGATGCGTCGTGCCGGCTGCAGAGTTGCGCGGGATGTCCATCGGTATGCTGAATGGAAGCGGCGAGTTTGCCGTCAGGTCGCCAAGGTACTGCGGGGCAGGCGCGGTGGCGGCAGTATTGTTGTTCCTTTGCCCGCCGCCCGGGGTAGCGCCCTGTTGCGGAAATTGAGAGCTGGACTGCCCGCTACTGCCAGCAGAGTTGTTGCCCCGCTGAGCAGGCTGGCTTTCTCCAGGTGCTTGCACCAGCTCGACTGTCGTGAAAAATGCCGCGGTGTTGCCCTCATTGAGTATGTTGCCGACGAGGGTAGGCGTGGCTCCGACGTAGTTGATCGATAAACCGTAGACGCGGAGCACTATTTCGCCGTCAACATATGTCCCAAGGACGTACTTTTCCGTCTTGGGCGACCCGTCAAGGATGTAGTCGATGGTCACGTCAAACGTTGCCGGGTTGCCGATAAGCGAGGTTGATGCAAACACCTGAGTTTCAAGCTTGGCCTGCGAGCCGGGGTCGATCTCGTCTACTGCCCACTTTGAATCGCCAAGTATGTTCAGAGAAGTAGAGCTGGACTGCATGGTCACGACCGCGTTGTTTATCCTGCTGGTGCCCTTGTTTGCGATTTCAAGGACAAAGTTATCCGCCTTGCCGGCGACTATGCGGTTGTCGGTCTGGTTCTCGCCCGAGGAAGCCCTCACGCCAATGACCGAGGGCGCATTCTGCAGCACAATGACCCCTATCGCCGGCGTCAGGGTCTTGGCGCTGCCTGTCGCATCGTTGTACGTGATTTGCAGTTGTATGCCTGCAGTGTTTCCTCCCGCGGATATGTTTGGAAACAAGGTTGTGGTGAGCGTGGCGTTTGACCTTGCCGGTATCGTGCCGAGGGTAAAGGTGTTTGTCCCAAAGTTGGTTATCTGCGGCCTGATTGTTGCGCCTGAAGAGCTCTCAATTGTGCTTGTCGATCCGCCGTTTATGCTGATGCCAGTTATCGACACTATCACGCCGGTTGCAGGCGCGCTGCCAGTGTTCCTTATCGCAATGTCGACGTTGTTTGACACGCCGGGTACCAGGTTGTGCGTGACTGCTACAGGATCAAGGATGACCTTGCCAGTCAGCCTGAACGGGATGGTGTCCTCGTTACTCCGCGGGCTCCCAGTTTCATACAATCTCTGGTATTCTACCTTTAGCGCGGTGTTGTACGTCCCGACATGGGTGCTGTTAGAGACATCCAGGTCAAAGTACAGGATGAATGTCTGGCCAGCGTCCACCACGCTGTCAACGGTGGCAAGGGCGGTGCCACCGGGAGAGGCCCTGCCATTGGACGAGAATCCTGCTGGCAGGGTAAGCAGGCCGGTAACACCGGTGATTGCAGAGAACCCCCTGTTCACCATCACCACGGCCAGCGTCGACGCGCCATCTCCCGGCCCGACTTCTTTTCGGACATCGGCGGCAGCAGAGGTGCTCGTGCTGCGGTCGATCCAATATGCGTTGAGAAACGCTGGGCCGCTCACTGACGCGTCGATGATCTGCCTCTCGGATGGTTGCGGTAGCTCGCTCTGCGCGCTTGCGCCTGTCAGGACGACCGACGAAAGAGAAAAGAGCAGGATTCCGATTAAAAGGAGTGACAGGATCCGCGTGCCTGCGCTAACTTTGCTGCCAGGCGTCATCATCCTCATCATAAATTCCTGACCTCCTTTTCGATGCCACCATCCCTGACGTAGATGGCGCGGTCGGTGGCGGCTGCAAGCTCTGGGTTGTGCGTCACCATTATTATCGTCATGCGGAATTTGTGCGACAGCATTTTCAAGAGCGCGAAAACCTCGTTTCCCGTCTTGGTGTCAAGGTTTCCAGTCGGCTCGTCAGCAAGCAGGATTGCAGGATTGTTCATCAGCGACCTTGCGATGGCGACTCGCTGCTGCTGCCCTCCGCTCAGGCTTGTCGGCTTGAAGTTTGCCTTGTCCTTTATTCCCAGCACTTCAAGCACTTTTAGCGCCCTGTTGCGCCTTTCCTCCTTGCCTATCTCCATCACGATTGCAGGGAGCTCGACGTTTCTCAGGACCGTGGTCCTGTTTATCAGGTTGTACGACTGGAAGATAAAGCCGATGAGCTTGTTCCTCATCGTTGCTATTTCCTGGTCGCCGAGAGAGAAAATGTCCACTCCGTTTATGATGACTTTGCCCGAAGTAGGCCTGTCGATGGCTCCAAGGAGGTTGAGCAGGGTGGACTTGCCGCTTCCTGAAGGCCCGACTATGGCCACAAACTCGCCTTTTTTCACTGTAAAAGTCGCGTGCTTTAGTGCCACCACTTTGCCGGCACCCGAGCCAAACACCTTGTACAGGTCCTTCGCTTCCAGCGCGATATCTCTGGGCAAGTCCGCGGCACCTCCTGTTTCTTCATGGAATTCCGGCCTTGCAGAAGGATCATGATGATGATAAGGGTGCGTCATTTTTTGCCTGCTTCCTCTTTCTTTTTCCCGGCCATTGCAAGAATCGCGATGCACAGTCCGATGAACGCCAGCTGCGCAACCTCGACTGCAATCGCCATCGGATTCACGCCGCCTCCTCTGCCGGTGATCGGGTTGCCCGGCACCCTTGTGATAAAGTATACCGCCACCAGGACAGCCGTGCCGCCAATGCCGACCGCGTACCATGGTTTGCCCCACCTCCTTATCGTCGGTACGACCCAGAAGACCTGGGCGATCCCGCCTATGAGGAAAAACAGGCCCGTATTGGTGTTGAATCCAAGCATGTTTGGCGCAAGGATGAGGTGCAGTATGCCTCCAATCGCGGTCGCAGCGGCTGCTGCGTAATGTAATACTCTTCTTTTTACTGCCATACCCAGAAAAAAATGTAAGAAAATTTCGTAATAAGTGTTATTTACAAATGACAAGTAACATTGTTACCTTTGTACTTTTTAGGGCGCAAGGATGACATTCCGATCTACATGAATAACGTTGTTATTTTGTCTCTGAGGGAGAGAGCATGATCAATTATTTATATAGAAAGATGACAATGCAGGATGAAGAGAACAAGCAATTATTGCATGAGTTGAATTGGTGCATGAATATCGAGAAAGGATCTACATCAGAAAGGACATCATACTCAAGCTGTATGAACATGGAGAATTGAACCAGAGTAAACTCATGAGCTACTGTGGCCTCAACAACGCAAAGCACAGGGAGATACTTGACGAGATGGTCAACAAGGGCATGATAACCAGAAAAGAAGAACCGTGGGGGAGCAAGATGATAATAAAATACAGCGTGTCGGAAAAGGGAAAGGAGATACTCAGGGCCGTCCTTGAGCCATACGAAGAGCTGTTTCCAAGGGGAGATACTACAGCAAATGATTGAAATGTTTCCAGGCTGCGCAGCGGAGGTGAAGCAGAGGGTTGTCTGACGAAGGCAAGGACCATCACCACAGCAACAAGAGCGAGAACCTCTTCAAGATAATAGACGGCATAATTTTCGAGCTTAACAGGACAAAGAGGCTGTTCATAGTCATGGTACTGACGGGAATGATAGTGCCGCCCCTGACGTTCCTGATTGTAAACGCCCTGACGGAGCCTTTCATGCCTGGCCCGGGAGGATTCCGGGAAATACACCAGGAAAGGGTGTTTCTCAGGCAGCTGCCATGGATAGTATCAATAGTCTGGCTTGGGATTGGCATAAGGCAGTGGCTGGTCCTTTCAAAGTGGACCAAAAAGTACGACAGGTACAAGAAACTGCAGGAAGAGATTGACAAGAAATTCGACGAAGACGAACCTGCGAATAACGCGGGGCAGAATAGATAGTAGTTGCCACGGTTCTATCAGATGTGTCGGTAATTTTCTTAACTATTCTTTTTTCCCAATTCTTTAAAATTGTAGTTACAAGAATGTAGTAATGTCAAGTCTTACAGGAAACAAGAAATTGTTTATTCCTGCCCTGTTGGCGGTCGGCTTTGCGGTTGCGTCACTGGGTACAACAGCAGTAGTGGTGATGATGCCTCTTGCTTCCGCGCAAGTCCCGCCAGCCAGTCCGGAAGGAGGTAATGCCACACAGACATCCCTTCAGATAACTGGCTCCATAAATGCCCAACAAGCAGCAAAGGACTTTTTAAATGAAAACCTGAACGCAACATTTGTCGATGCTTCAGATATAGCAGAGAATCAAGTTGTCAATGGAACTGTAATTCTAGGTCACCTTGATGTAGTGCAGGGTTACCTGGTGTACAACACCACAGTGGCCAACATTGGTAATGATACTGCCTACAGCGTGATCATCGACCCCAGCAGCGGAATTGTACTTGCCATCTCTGAAGGAACGCCTTTAGGCACGATTGGTGGTCAAGGAGGAAAGGAATTTCTAGACAGTGGAAACGCGACTGCGACGCTGGTGGACGCTGCTGACGTTGCAGAAGGACAGTTTGTCAACGGCACGGCAATTGCAGGCAGCTTTGAGATAATGCAGGGCAATCCGGTGTATAATATCACCGTGATAGACGTAAACAATGGAATGCTCTTCCAGGTAGTCGTCGACCCGAGAACAGGAAATGTACTCACCACTTCGGAAGGAGCGCCTATGGGCGACCTGGGCATCGGAGGCGTTTTCTGACGCGATTTCGTCCTCCTTTATCTCTTTTTTCAAATTACCCATTTCTAGATATGACAGGGCATGTCAGACCTATGATTGCGTTGATTGCGAAAAAATGCCTGCGAGTGGCGCTAAACAGAAAGAAGTTCAAAGAGAGCTTCCAGACATTTCACAGCCAAAATAGTATTTGCAAATTTTGCTCTAAATGTTCCGGATAATCTCGCTACCTATCATTTTTGCTCAAGCCTTTAAAGCCAGTATTGCGCAACATTTCAGCGATGTCAAGTCTAACAGGAAACAAAAGGGCGTTCGTACTTGCGTTGCTGGCTGCAGGTTTTGCCGTCGCATCAGTGGCGATAGCAACACCAGTCGCTTTCGCGCAAAACGTGACTCCTCCGGGTGGAAACGTGACGCCGCCTGGAAACGTGACTGGAAACATGACCCAGACGGCTTTTGAAGCAAATCCAGACCAGGCAACTCCTCCAGCTCCTCCGTTCCCGCTTCCGGGTGGAAACATGACTGGCGGAAACCAGACTGGAAACATGACTGGTTAAGAAAGCAAGGACCAAAGCAACGAATCTTGCACACACAGACAGAGGGCCCACAAAAGTCAAGCAAATGACAACGGGTGGGCACTTTCTCTTTTTCTTTTTTTAAATCATCAGGTTTCTGAATCATTCGTTTCTGAATCTGATGGAAAAACACGCCTCTCAAAGTGAGCAGTGTCTGCATATGAAACATCATCATTTTAACTGTAGTAACTTTGTTACCTATCACTTGTAAAGAAGGGTTAAAACTATTTTTCCAACTACACCAATCATGGGAAACCCATACCTTCGAAAGAGCGTCGTGATCCCAGCCGTTGCAGTAGCGGCAGTGCTGATAACCGCGCTGGCTGCAGGGACCGCGTTCGCTCAGGAGCAGAACAAAACCGCCCCAAGCATCAAAGGCTCGGTGGATGTCAAGGGAACCGTGCAGAACTACATCAAGGACAATCTGAAGGTGTCGTTTACGGCTGCCGCAGACACGGCTGCTGCGCAGGTTGCGAATGGCACGATAGTATCAGGCAACCTTGGCGTTGTTCAGGGCTACCTCGCCTACAAGTTCTTTGTAGTCAACGCTGATACACAAGTAGGACACATAGTTGTAGTTGACGCAGGAAACGGCCAAGTGCTCCACACGTCCGGCGACATCCAGATGGGCGGCGGCCGCGGAATTGGCATGTTTGGCGGACATGGCTTCAAGGGCCACGGATTTCACGGGTACGGCTCGTGGAACCACGCTGCTCCTGAATCAGGACCTCAGGGAACTCAGTCCTGATCCCTGACGCCACCTCATTTTTTCCAGATTTTCTTATTTTTGATCTCAAAATATCAGAGATTTTTTCAATATAGAATTACCAGAAAACTTAACGCCGTTGATTCTACCTTACATATTCCCGATAACCGCGTTACCTATCATTTTTGCTCAAGCCTTTAAAGCCATGGCTGCTACATTTGGGTAATGTCAAGTCTAACAGGAAATAAAACAGCGTTTATTCTTTCCCTGTTGGCTTTGGGCTTTGCAGTTGCATCGCCGGCTATTGTGGCGCCGGCTGCGTTCGCGCAAGACCTGGCCAGCCCGGAAGGAAACCAGACGAGTCCAGGTGGAAACCAAACAGCTCCGGGCGGCAATAGCACCCAGACGGTTGCTTTTGTAAATAATAACAACAACAACGGAATAACGACGATACAGGATAATGGCAACCAGACGGTTCCAGAACCTGAAGGTCAGCAGCTAGGTCAACCGGGTCAGATAACAGGCACAATAGACGTCAAGCAAGCGATAAAAGACTTCTTGACTGAAAACCTGAACGTAACGCTCAGCGAAGCAGTCGCTACGGCAGAAACTCAGGCCAACGGAACGGCAGTTGTAGGTCACCTTGATGTAGTGCAGGGCTTCTTGGTATACAGCGTCATAGTAGTTGACATAAACAACGAAATGTTACACTCGGTGATCGTCGATGCCGGCGACGGAAGCGTCCTTGCATCTCAGGCAATACCGCTTGCCCAGCTTGGGGCCATGCACGGAGGCATGATGATGGGTCCGCATGGCGGGATGTTTGGCGGTCCAGGCGGCCAAATGATGCAACCGCCGCCAGGCAATGAGACATCAGAAGGTCCGATGGGAGGCATGGGCTTCTAAGCCTGGCCATCTTCTTCTTCCTTTTTCCATTTTTAACCCAAAACACGCATATAGTATCTTTTCAAGATAAAGTAAAAAATTAACAAAAAAGAAAGACAGGCTCTACTTACTGAAAAGTCACACGTACTGTGGCAAAGCCAGTAGCCACATTGTTGTCTACTTCGCAGATCCATTGTTTGCCGTTTAATTCTGCCAGCCTTTCAGAAGCGGTCATTACCGTTCCCCTGCCTTTTAGTTTTGCAACGCCTTTAGAATTGGGAGCTTCTCCTGTTCCCTCCCCTTCTCCCACAAGCATGTCTCCCTTGTCAGTCATCTGAATAAACTTGACGCGCCAGCTTGACGTCCCGTCGATGTTCATTTGCGTCTCTACAGTATCCCAGTGAACTCCGCGGTATTTGCCGCTCATCGTGCCCTTGTTAGAAAATTCGGTCCTGATCCCGTTCTGTCCTATTTCGAGAATCCTCGAAGATGTCGCCTTTGCTTTTATGACGATGCCGTTTGTTTTACTTCCACCTGCTGACTTTTTGGCCATGCTCAGACGATATATTACGTAGTTGATATTGTTTTTGCAGAAACGGCTCAAGGCAGCGTCTTGAGGGAATTGCGCGAGATTTCTATAAGATTAGAAACGGGATAACACATATTATCAATGTAACATTTTTGCAGTTCGTTTGTCCGGCAATATGTTGCTGGTGGCGGTTATGGCTGTAGCTGTTGCAGGAAGCGTGATGGCTTTTTCGTCGGTTAAAATGCAGGCAGGGGCGCAAAATGAAGACAAGATGGTCGCAGGCCACAGTACAGGCATCTACAGGACGACAGGCGACGTGCTTGACCCAGAGCATGATAGCAGGCAACTGAGCAATGCAGTTGTAGATCCTGACAAATATCTGCGCGAGTTCAACTACGGGCACGTGTCAAAGCTGCCTGACGGGACAACTCTTCGAGAGTTTACGATAGTGGCAGACGACAAGCGAGTGATGGAAGTGTCGCCAGGCGTTTCCTACAATGTGTGGACGTTCAATGGCACCGTCCCCGGTCCTACGATCCGCGCAACTGAAGGCGACCTTGTGCGCATCCACTTTGTCAATAATGGCACTCTTCCACACACGATGCACTTTCACAGTATCCATGCCGCTGAAATGGATGGTGCATTTGATCAAGTCGCGCCGGGAGGCCGATTTATCTACGAGTTTACGGCGGAGCCCTTTGGCTTACACCTATACCATTGCCATGTACAGCCCCTTGAAGAACATATTGCCCACGGTCTTTATGGCGCATACATCGTCGACCCGAAGGGGCCGCGCCCGCCAGCCGATGAAATGGTGATGATGATGAATGGGTACGACACTGATTTTGACACTGAAAATAATTTCTACACGGTAAACGGCATCCCGTTCTACTACATGCATCACCCAATACAGATTGAAAAGAATCAATCGGTACGCGTGTATCTGGTAAACATACTCGAATTTGACCAGATAAACAATTTCCACCTGCACGGAAACCTGTTCCACCTGTACCGCACTGGCACAAGCCTTACTCCTGACGAGTACGCGGACATGGTGACTATGAGCCAGGGCGAGCGTGCAATACTGGAATTCACGTACAAGTACCCTGGACAGTACATGTTCCACGCCCACAAGACAGAGTTTGCGGAGAAGGGCTGGACTGGAGCCTTTCTGGTAAGGGAATGATAAAGAGAGATGGCTACCGCCAATATCACAAACAAAAAGCTTGTCATAATTACTGCAGTACCGGCCGTCTTGACGGGTCTCATTATGATGGCATTTATCCTATGGCAGGGAGACCCAGCTGCAAATGCAGACATTCCTCCCCCAAGCGTGACAATAGACCGAGTTGAATTCGGAGACGGAGTGATTACCGCGCATGTGCGCAATAATGGCCTTGAAATAGTTAAGATAGCTCAGGCAGACATTAACGACAGGATAGTACCGGCGGCGATTGAGCCTTCAAAGGATATCAAAAGTCTAGAAGAAGCCAAACTTGTGATACCGTTTAACTGGTTAGGCGGCCAACCGTACGAAGTAGGCGTGACAACATCAGACGGCACGAGGTTTGCGGCATTGGTTGTAGAAGCACCCACCACGTAAAGTATCGATCAAGAGTTGTTATTCAGGCGGAAAAAATACTGGCGCTAATCAGAGTTTTATTCTTTCCCGACTTTACCACAAAAACATGCTTTAACAAGAAAGAGATAAATTGTATTTTGGCACCTCAGCTGCCAAATGACAGGTGAACCTGCAAAGAAAGGCAAGCTGTACGTGGTAGGCGTAGGCCCCGGCCACCACGACCACATGACGTACAGGGCAAAGCAGGTCATTCAGGAAAGCGAGGTAATAGTCGGCTATGAAACGTACGTCGGCCTGGTAGAGGACCTCATACAGGGCAAGGAAGTGTACCGCTATGCCATGACGCAAGAAGTGGACAGGGCAAACCAGGCAATCGAGTTTGCAGAAAAGGGAAGGATCGTTTCGCTTGTTTCATCCGGCGACCCGGGCATCTACGGCATGGTCGGGCTCATCTACGAAATTCTTGCGGAAAAAGGCTGGGACAAGGATTCTGGCATCTATGTCGAGTGCGTGCCAGGAGTCTCGTCTCTCAATTCTTGCGCAGCCCTTGTCGGGTCTCCTCTGATGACAGACTTTGCAGTCGTCAGCATGAGCGACCTTCTGGTCCCGTGGGACATGATAGTCAAGAGGGTCGAAGCGGCCGCGCTTGGCGACTATGTCACCGTCATCTACAATCCTGCAAGCAAAAAGCGCGTGCACCAGCTGCGCGACACCCGCGACATTTTTCTACGATACAGAAAGCCGGAAACCCCGGTTGCAATAATCAAGGGCGCGTACAGGGAGACCCAGCAGGTGGTCATGACAACTATTGACAAGATGCTCGAGCACCAGGACATGCTTGGCATGATAACGACGGTCATCGTGGGCAACTCGTCGACCTACAACTACAAGGGCATGATGATAAACCCGCGAGGCTACACGTCAAAGTACCAGCTGGTAAAAGAAGCACACTGACCTAACTTGAGCATGAGCGACTTTCTGATCTAACAGGTTCTTTCCTGCACCCCTGGCGGAAACCAAGACAGCGCCGCAATTGCGAAATGCTGCGAAACGTGGCAACAGAATTTTACGGTTCCATCACGATATTGAAAATGGAGAATTGTTAAATAACATACATGCTAACACGTGCATACATAGAAAAGAAACTCAATGAATAACTTTGAGCTCTGTGAGGGCGTTTGTGCTCTCCATGAAAACATAATGGGTGCAGCGGTCCTTCAGCAAGGCGTGGCCATTGCCGGGTTTTCAAAGCCGGTCACGCCACTTCCAAACGAGGAACGCCTCAAGGCCATCTTCTTCCAGACAGAGATAATCGCGGCGATCCACAGGTCAAACCAAGACTTTTACGGGCCGCTGCTCTTTTTTACGGCACATTTTGAGGGCTCTGATGTGCTTGCGTTCCCGTTGGAAAACCAGATTGGCGAAAAGACGATTCTTGCGTTCAAGGTCTCGCCGCCGTATAACCACAATGAATTGGTTGCAAAAGTGCTAGACTACCTTAAAAAGCACGCTCCCTATGAGGGAAATGACGATCTTTTAAATCCGAGGTAGAAGTGGTGGATATATAACAATTGGCCGAAAAAACGCCACACTATTCTTCTTATGACAACCTCAAGACGCAAGTGCTTCTTGAAGTTCTGAGCGAGTCCCTAAACATCTTGGGGAGCTCTGCCAGAGACTTCATTATTGGACATATCCAGATAAGCTATCGCGAGAGCCTGTCCAAGGACTGCATATCGATAAGTGAAGCTGAGATGATGCTTTTGCCCATCCTTGGAGAAGGAAGAGCCCTAATCCTTAAAGACATGAAAAAGAGACTCGACCTGCTTGCCAGAAGTGGCGTCATTAACGACTGCTGACAGCTCCCCCATACCAACAAAATAATGCTTTCTAATTACATGCAAAGTGCTAATTGATAAAAGAGATGTGCCGGCAAGGCTTAGCCGCGCTCCATCGCCTCAAAGCGCGGCGCCTGCCTTGCGATGCTTTGCAGGTCAGACAGCATGCCCGCAACCGCCTTGACAGACACCATCTGTATCGACGCGATGACCTTTTCCCTGTCTTGCACCACAGAATTGTATTTTTCCAAGAGCTCGTCGCGGTCCTTCTCTGCTTCCTGGCGCTTTTTCTGCTCGGCCTCAAAGAGGTCCTTGTAAGAGACGCCGTTTTTTTCGTTGCTTGCTGTCTGGTTTTCCATGCTCATCTGCCTCACTCTATGGCGCCGTCAATCCCTTGCAGCTCTGCGAGCATCGTCGCTTCTGCCTGCCTGAAATTATCCCATTCTGGCTTTATGCGCATCTTGAGCTTGGTCGTGATTTCTGTTTCTGACAGGCCGAAAATAGGGTCTGCAAGGTTGGCTGCATTGCCATTGCCGTCGCGCAGGATCTTGCGGTCATAGTCCTCTGCCCTGTCTGCGACCTTGCGTGCAGCATTGACAAAGGCGTCGACTTTTTGTTGAAATGTTAATAATTCTGGCATGGCAGATAATGAAAAAAGGAGATAGTAGAGAATTATTCAGGCAAGGGCTGCGCTTTTCTTCATCGTTCCGCCATCGTTGTACCACAGCCTGACTTCGTTTGCCGTAGTGTTTTTCCACCACATCCCATAGCCAGCGTTGATATCGCTTGCAGTCGGGTCGGCTGCGCCGCTTCCTGCCCTCAGCCATACCTGGCCGGTTCCACGAAGCGAAATGCCTACGCTCCCACCGCTTACAATATCTAGCATATTGGCGCTGGCTTCATGGATGAACGTGTCACCGCCGCCGTCGAGATAAAGTTTCTTTGTTGAAGGTATTGAAACGTTAGCTCCCGGTTGGAGGACTAGATCTCCAGACGATACCGCAAGAATGGCATTATTGCCGTCATGTCTCAAAGAGACGCTTTTAATGCCTGCATCTTCGTAGATCCTGAATGTTCCATCTTGCAGCAATTCCATCCAGTTCTTCATAGTGCCTGCTTTCTTTGTCCTAAACGAGAGTTTGCCATCCTCGGCGCCGTTTGTGTTGGTGACAATTATACCGTATATCAATGCATACGCTTCTTGGTTCCCTGCCGAATCGTTAAGGTCAAACCGAATTCCACTGCCTGTTGTCGGCGTGTTATTTGGCCTGTATGCCCTTATTAGGTCAGCCTGATCATTTTGAATTGTCAGGGCTTGGCCAAAAGACGCGCTGACATTAGTTAGACGCATTGCCAAAATATTACCAGCCAGAAAATCAAGTACGTTTGCACTGCTTTCATAGATGTACGTGTCTCCACCACCGTCAAGGTATAGCCTCTTTGCCGCGGCGAGTTTGAGATCCTGCACTACATTAAGGGCCGTTTGCACAGCCGTCCATACCTCGGCGCCGCCTGCCGTTGCACGCAGCTGGTTAGCTGCTACTTCGCTCAGGTAAGTATCGCCGCCGCCATCAAGAAAGAGTTGTTTTCCGCTATCAACATTGACGTTGGCGCCAATGAGCCGAATGGCGCCCGTGCCGGTCTGCTGAAGATCGAAAGTGCCGTTTGCGCCGTTGTTCCTGATAATTCTTGACCTATAGTCTCCGTCGCCGCTGTCTGTATGCAAGTCGATGTAGACGTTGCCGCCAGTGGCATCATTGCTGCCCAACTCATAGCCTACGGCGCCAGTGCTCGTTCTTTTGGCAGAGAAGACACTTTCAACGTTAGCCAAAATATTGCATTGCTGGTTTATTCTGACTTCTTGCTCTCGTAGCTGCAACACATCCGTGACATAGCCGCCGCCATCAACATCAATGTCAAAGCTCATCCAGCGCGTGCCCGAGGTTATTGGCCTCACCTTCAGCTTGACGCCGACACTCGTATCCACAAATTCAGCAAGATCAGCATTGGGACGGCTGACCTTGAACAAGCCGGTGAGGGTTATGTTTTCTGCAACGTTGCCGGTCAGCGCGTCGACGAGCCGGTTCCAGTCCTCGCCGTACAGCTTGTCCACGCTGCCGGGATTGACGCCTGGTACATTGAGCTTTTTTAGCGCCATCTACCCATCATCACTCTACCCTGCATCGGAGAAGTCCGCGACGGCTGGTTGGTCCGGCTCGTTGAAGTTTCCAATGCCGCCTGCAAATGCTCCAGAAGGCTTGTCGGTTTCGTTGATGACAGCCCCGCTCCCGCAAAAGAAATCTCCATCTGCGTCAAATTGCTGTCTGTTTTGCGCCAGCGCTGTTTCCACGTCAGCAAGTGAAATGCCGTCGGCATCCGTCCTGTCGCCGTTTGCCGCGTGGCTTTCAGTGTCCGCGTACGTGATTGCGTCGGTGTCGACCCTGTTCTGCCGGAAAAGCGTGAGGTCCTCTATGCCATCCTCGGCCTGCGCCCTGTTCTGCTTTTCGGCAAGGTCCTTGACGATGTTGTCAAGGCCGGGAATCTTGCGCAATTGCCGGAAGCTCATGACGCTGCCTGGCTCACCACCTGGGTCAGTACAAAGACGGTCGAGTTCTGCGCGTGATTGATGGCAGGCGAGAACACGGTGCGCGAGAACATGTTGCCCCCGGAAGAGGCGTCAAACAGCCCGAATTCCGTGTAGCTGCCAGTCGCCGTTGTTGAATCGAAAAAGCCGGAGAACTTCATTGACGTTCCCGAGTCAAAGCGGTCCGTGCACGCTATGCGCCGGACCTCTGCCTGCAGCGCGGTGTCGCCTGCGTTTTCAGCGTTGGTGCCTGTCCCGCAGGCAACGTGTGTAAACGAGCTCGTGGTCTTGCCCGTGGCCAGCTTGGCGAGGCGCTGCAGGCCAGAGTTGACCACAAGGTCTACCTTCCTTCTTACCTGCAGCGGCTCAAGATGCCGGTGCACAAGGTCGTCATAAGCGGTCTGGTCGGCAAGCACGCGTTCCAGACGCTCGTTAAACGCGTCAATCCTGTCCGCAAAAAGCTGGCGCCTGACGTATTTGGCATCAGACTTGGAAAAGAGCGCGGCCCTGTTTACGTCAAGGTAATCAAGTGTGTGCGACACGCCGCATGTACTGCACGGCAGACAATAGAGAACTAACTAACTAGCGCACGTACCCTTGCAGCTGGACCTCGGCATAGCGGGTGCCAAGGCCGCTTTCGTCAGCCCGGAAGCGGTAGCGCGACATCACTATCTCCGCGTCAGAGTCTATGCCGGAGGTCTCGTCCACAAGCCGCGCAAGCTTGCCTGCGTTTATCAGGGTCGCAGGCGCGTAGATCTTCTTCACGTCGTAGACGCGGTGCTGCAGGGCAGAATACTGCAGCATCGCAGTCAGGTACGCGTCCATCGTCTGCCCCTCGATTATCCACGGCGCGTCCACCACTGACTCGACAAGGCCATACCTGTCGATGGATTTCTGGTCCGACGCCTCGGCAAGCACCCTCCGGCTAAAATACGTGCGGTGCGCCAGAACGTAGCTTGAAGTGTTGACGGTCCAGGTCGACGAAGCCCTTTCGGCGTTGACGCCGGACGTGCCGTTGTCGTGGTGCCACCTGACATGGTTTGACGCGTCGCCAGACTTTTTGATCACTATCCAGTATTTCTTGTCCACCTGCAGCAGGTTGCTGTGCATAGAGATGTTGACGCGGTTTACAGCCGCGGCAGACGCGCCTATGAGGTTGCGGAACACCGAGAACGTCCCCACGGCCTCGCCGCCTGGCGTGTTGTTTCCGTCGTCCAGACGGATCTCGCCGGCGATGTCTGTCGCAAGCGTGCCCGTTTTTGAAAGGACGAGGGACACGCTGTCAAGGCGCGGCGCGGACGCAGTGAACTGTACAGCGCGGTCCTTTGAATGGCACTCGACGGACGCATTGTCTGCAAACCTGTCGACGTCAAGCAGGAGCTGGGTGCCGCCCCGCCCGTACAGGCGGTTTGAAAAGCCGTCGCTCTTTTTTATAGAGTCGGTGTAGCCCCACGAGCCGACAAAGTAGCCTGTTGTCTCATCAGGGTCGGCAGCGGTCGGCATGCTGCGGATGGTTATCCCGCTGTGCGCAAGGGTAGGGTAGCGGAGAAAGGCGACATCGTCTGCGTCGATGCCGTACACCGTGCCAGAAGCTTCCATTATTCTGTCAGCTATCTGCTTCCATTCCACGAAAGGCTCTTTTATCGAGGCAAGGTGCTCGCCGATGTCGTTTATCCCGCCCGTGGAAAAAGACTCGAGGGGCTGGCCAAGAGGCAGGTGGTCTGTATCTTCAAAGATGTCCCGGAATATCTCGCCGCACTTCATGTTCGGGTCGTCAGGGTCAGGATCGACGCCGTTTGCCTGCCTTGCGGCTATCCTGTAAAAGTTGCCGATCCGCTCGTCAAGGCGGATTACCGAGCTAAAGCCATTGAGGGTTATCTCCTTTATCCCGGTGTCGCGCCTCTGGACCTGCACCTGCCGCACGTAGCCGGTGACAAAGTTTGCAAGGCTCTCCTGCGTGCTGCCGATGGCAATGGTGACTTTGTTGCCGTTTCCGACATTTGCATCAAGCGCGCCATCGCTGTCCTCTATCACTATCGTAAAGGGCGCCGGCACGAGTTCCTTGTCCTCCACCGAGACGGCAATTACGCGCGGCCCCGAGCTTGGAGGCGAAAAAGCATTATAATCAAAATATACGCTGATAGGATCATTATGTTTTGTAATCTTGATACGGGGACGCAATAAATCTGGCAGGGTCACACTGCCTGCCGTTATGCGCATCCGGAAAATGAGAACTAGCTGAGAGGGCTGCCGCACATGCTGCAGAACGAAGACCCGGTCAGGTTGCTGCTGCCGCACTTTGGGCATCCAGGGGGAAGCGCGGCGCCGCACTTGTTGCAGAAATTAGATCCAGGAGGGTTTTCGCCTGCACATGAGGGGCAGGACACAGGAGTCCTGCTGCCCGATACAGGAGCTTGCCCGGCCAGGACCTCTTTGACCCTGCGCAGCGCCTGTTCTTCGGCGGCTCCAGCCCTTGCAGACCGCACGATGCCTGCCACTTCCTCTGGATCATAGACATCGTTGAGGACAAGCACAAGGTTGCCGTTCTGGAAAAACTGGATGTCGCCGATGACCCGTGTCTTGGCGTTGAATCTGCCCTCCGGGCCAAGCGCGCGGTTTTTTCTCCTGTCGTGATACACCGAATCATACTCTATCTCTGTGTTTACTACCAATATCTCGTCAATGTCTGCAAGCCTGATGCCGACCTCGTTCTTGATGACCCGGAGCGTGGTTATTTCCCGGTGCTCGACCACGCTTTGCCTGAAAAGGCCCTGGGTGATGTCGTCCTGCCAGAGAACCCTTTCCGGCCTGTACCCCTTTGGAAGAGTCACTGGTTTTCTATTATTTTGCCGGTAGTATTTCAGCTATTCTGATTCTATGTCGGCATATCCTTCACAGGTATCCTCTTGACATACGCTTCAAACGGCTCGCCCCCTATCTCGACTATCATTGTTTCAGGATACATCCAAGGGTGCATCGCAGCGTCAGACCTGCCCCGGATCGCCTCTTCTTTAGTCATTGGCAGGACTTGGGTTGACAGGTTCAAGTTTTCTTTCAGCTGCAGTGTGATATTTTTGGACTCATGTTGGTCAGCCTGTGCGGCAAGCGCATTCATGTACGCAAGCACGGTCTGGCGCCTTGAACCCTCCGCCAAGCCCTGCTCCATACTCGTTATCTTGCTTTTCGGGAGCCTCAGTTTGTCAGCGTACTCTGCATACTTTGCTGCAATGGCATCCTTTTCCGCCTTGTCTTGCGCGTCAAGAATTGCCTTTTTTTCGTCCTCCAAGGGTGCCAGCTGTGCAAACAACTGGGTTATCTGGTTACCCATAGTCGCGCCCCCGGCTCCCCTGTCAAAGCCAAGCTCGCGCAGCCTTTCAATACCAAGGCCGCCACCGAGTGCCGCAATCTGTGATCGCATGTCGGATATTTGCTTGTCGAGCACTGCAAGGCGGTCAGCCGCTTGTTTGTCCTGCTCTTGTTTTGCAAGATCCGTTGCAGCAGAGCTGGCGGCAGGAGGCGTTTGCGTCCCGGGATTCTGCATCTGTCCTGCGAGGCTGTCTGCGGCGCTCTTTGCCATCATTCCGCCAGAGATGCCGATGCTGCTCATGCGGGCTTCAAGCTCATCGATCTGCTTGATTATCGCGGTTGAAGACGACGTAATGCTGTCCTGCATTGTCTGCATCGACTTGGTGACGCTTTCCTGCGCCTGCGCATATGCAGTGTTCATGTCCGACAGGCTGCTTGACTGCTCGGTGATGGAGCTGGCTGTAGAACTTGCAGTTTCTTTCATACTTGCGTCCATCCGGGCGTTCATCTCCTCGGCCCTGGAAGCAGATTCCGGAAATATCGTTGCCGCAAGCTGGTTCAAGCCTTCGAGCAATGGCTTTAGTATGGGCACTGCGTCGCCTATCCTCTTGCCCATTTCGTTTATCGCGTCGCGCACGCCAAAGGCGTTGGTGGCGACAATAGTCATTGCAGCGGAAATGCCCAGGAGCACCCAGCCAACAGGCCCCATGGCCGCAAGCGTGGCGCGCATGGCCGTACCAACCCCGCGCATACCCGCGCCGGCCGCCGGCGCGCTGGTTGCCACGCCAAAGTTGGCCGCGCTGAGGCCGCGGAGGCCGATCTGCAGGCTTGACGCCATCGATATGACGGTCGGCACTACGTCAAGGGCGAACTTGATCTGTGCCTCCTGCATGTCGCCCTGCGCCTTTTCGACATTTTTTGTGGCCAGAGTCAGCCTTTCTTCCGCGCCCTCGACTTTGGAGAGCTGCTTCTCGTACTCTGGGCCCGACGCGATCCCCTTGGCCGTCATTTCGTTCAGCTTGTTGCGCGCAGAGGTCAGGCTGTTCTCGGCCGAAGTGACAGCGGCCTCTGCCTTTTCGATCCGTAGCTGCTTGTCAGCCAGGTCATCGTAGGCATTATACAATGTCGTGGCCGAGCTTGCCACGTCGTTGAATGCCTGGATTGTATCCTTGAACGACACCTTTACCTTTTCGTTGCTTTCAGCCGCGCCGTCTGCCTTTGACGCGGCTGTTGCCGCGTCGTTGCCAAAGTTCTGAAACGCGCCGCCGAGGCTCTGTATCTGCGCCCGTGCCTCCGCCTCGCCCTGGAGTTTAATCAGAAATTCAAGAGGGATAGCAGTAAATGATGTGCTCAATGTTGCTGTTCATGCTCCGCAGCAAGCCAAGAGAATTACCTGGCAGAATTCAGCGACACCGTCTTGTGCACAAAGGCGCCCACTTCCTGCGCGTACAGCCGCGGAAAGCGCTCTTCGAGAAAGCGCAGGGCAGGGTAGAAGAACGGCCTTGGATGCATCCTTGACGTGCCATAGTGGACGTGGCCTGCATAGGGTGTGTCGTTATACAGCACCAGCTCGGCCTTGCTTTTCATCTCCATCTTGTTGTTTGAGACAAGCAGCCCCGTGTCGACAGGAGTCTGGGCGTTGGCAAGATCCAGCGCTGCTTTGCCTACCGCCTCAAGGCTTGCGCCGGCAATGTCTCCTCCGGCAAGCTCGCGCGACACTTCGTCCAGTATGCGCATTGCCTCGCTTACCCCCTTGACCGAAAGCACCAGACTAGCCCACCCTCCGAAATCCTTCCAGCAGGCCGCTGCGCGACGCCTGCGCCTTCAAGTCCCGCACAAAGAGCAGGTAGTTGAGGTCTTCCCTGTACGTGTCGCCTGCAATGTCCCTGAGCGAGACGCCCATCTCGACAAGAGTCACCATGTCGTAAACCTCCTTGCTTTCGCGGCAGGACCACTGCACCGCCCCTGTCGTGTACAAGACTTCCAGGTCACGCCTCACAAAGGGTGGCCCCGGCGCGTCCTCCTCACGCACGCGTCGAGGACCGGCTTTACGTCCTCCCACGGAAGGGAATAGAACGTGTCTGCGTCCATGCCGAGGTGGTACTGCGCCCTTTTCTGGTAAATCTCTGCAAGCTTGGCGGTTATCTCTAGCTTGGTAGCGCCCTTGGCGAGCACGAGGTCCTCTATACCCGCCTGCATCCTGTCAAGCTCCAAGTGCTGCGCGGTGGTTATCTTGCGGTAGCGAAAAGTTTTGCCGCAAAGGTCAAAAGAATCCTGCTTCATGTGCTCCATTATGCGCTTTTCGTTCTCCTCGATAAGCGAGGCATAGAAAGCCTCGAGGCTTGACTCGATAGCAGCCATCACGGGCTCACCGACATCGACCTGGCAGTCCCGGTCAGCGTCTCGATAAGGACCTTGGCGTCGTTTGCGTCGTTGTTCTTGCTCTGCTTTGCAAGGTACAGGTCCGTGAACGTGAGCGACTTGCCGGGCGCAATGGTGTAGCTGGCAGACCTTGCCGCAAGCGACTTGGTGTCTGCGCGAAGCACGTCGTCCTTGACCCACGTGTCAAACTCGACTGTGATGTCGCGGTTTGTGGGCAGGATGAACTTGGCCTGCACCTCGCCGTTTGGCTTGACGACGTCCAGGTTCCAGTTGACCGACACCTTGAAGCGCGGCGTGTCGTACGTCTCCGAGTTTATGGTAAGCGGGTTGGAGCCGGAAGAGACACCCGTGTACGGGGCCGACGTGTCGGCGCCGGCGTACGTGGGCGTGGTGAACGGGTCTGCGGTGACGGTGGCGGGTATGTCCTTGCACAAAAAGCGGTGCGACACCTGCACGGACGCCTCTGTCACCTCGATTTCCACCTGGTCTGTCCTTGCGCCGAGGAACCTGTGCCACGTCTCCGTCCCGTTGACGAGCTGCGTGTAGACAAACGCAAGCGACTTTTCTATCGTGCCAGCGCCGTTTGGAAGCTCTGTCCCGTACCTGAGAAGGGCGGTGTTTATCGGCTGGTAGCGCAGCTCAAAGGAGTACATCTCGCCCGTCTTTAGCATCTTGTACAGGTCCCTGCTCCCGAGGTCCCGGTACTTTTGCGCCGAGACCTCGGTGGTCTCGCGCAGCGAGACGTTGTGGCCTGCAAGCACAAACGACGGAGAGGCAGGGGCTTGGCCAAAAGTACTTTCTTCAACAAATTGGAGGCGTTTCAGTATGTTAAAACTGCCTGTCGGGGTATACGACATGCATTAGGATTTGGCATGAAAAATAAAGAGAACTAAGCGGTGTTGACCTTGTAGTATGTTATTTTGTGGTGGCCGACAAGGTGCCAGTACGGCGTGTCAGTGATGTCCTTTGGGTCGTGCGCGGCTGTCCACCTTACGAGCCTCATCGACGATATTCCCTGGCCAAGCGACGCCTTGTTCTGTGCGATTATCTTGTCAATGTGCTGTCGCATCTTTCGCAGCTGGTCCGGCTCAAAAAGCGTGGTGCGCAGCGCAAACACGTGCACGTCAACAAGCGTCTCGTACATGTACTTTGACCAGCCGTTCACTACAGGAGCCGAGGTGGTAGAGGCATGAAGGCAGTGCACAGCATAGTTTTTCGTCATCCCGGCGCCCCAGCCGGTTCCAAAGTCAATGCTTGCAGCAGGCGGGTCAGTCTCTGTCCACTGCGATTCCAGCTTTTCCTTCACGAGCATCTCGACAGTTTTTGTGAGGTCGGAAGACTGGCCGGCGACCTTCCAGGTTTCAGACATGAAACCAAAAAGAAAGAAAAGGGAAAAGAGAACTAACACTACTAGTCCGAAGGCGGGTAGTCTGTCCAGCGGAACGAGCCCAGCGTGCCTGCGCCGTTTAGCACGACGTCCCAGAAGAACCGGCCCCTTTCGCCGTGCTTTTCGCAGACGAACTGGAACCGGCCTTCAAGTGCTTGCAGTTTTTCGTTGTCCCAAGGACAGACGGGCGGTGATGATGACGACATGCAATAAAGTTACAAGGTGGAGAAATTGAGAACTAATATACACGTCGTTGTTGTTACCAGTCGTCATTATTCCTTTTTCTATTGTGTGTCGCTAAATGTAGCAGTATATGCGTAAAGAGCTTCTCTAGCTTCAGGTGAAAGATCTCTGTCAGAGAATCCCAAGAACATTAGACGATAGATGACAGCTATAGGAAGCACATCTCCTTCAACTCTTGTTGGCCAAGGGTTCTTGAACTTAAGCCCGCCCAGTCTTTTTTGTTCACTCTTCATATAACCACCTTATTTTTCCGTTCTTGCCGATAATCAATATTGCTTCTTGCTTATAGCGCTTTAACAGCATTCCAAGCTCGCTGTCGTTTTGTCCTGCTACAGCGAAGGATATATCGGTGTATGTTTTGTTTCCATCAGATATCCACCTCCCAACGAACGATCTTTTTGTTCTTTTTGCAGTTTATGAAATGCTCTTTTTGTAGTATCATTCAGACTATTAGATCTATTATTAGTTATGGCAATTAAGGCGACGTTGTTTTTACGGTCTCCATATATTTCGTAAAATTTCTTTGCGCATTCAGGATCAGTTGCATCGTATGCCTTTCCAGTTTCCGGATCAAATGTAAAATTACGTTTGGTTGTACCTGCAATAAACTTGGAATAGTTTTTCTCAACGTCTGTGTATGTGATATCATGATGATGTTTTATGCATATTGGCCTGCCGTCAATTGCAACCCATTTACAGTTTTCAGTTTCAAGTACAAGACCACATTCAATGCATCTTAAGGAAGAATGTCCAAAACCAACTACGCAGACATCGAATGTAAAGCACAGATGTTCTACTGCTGCTCCCACAAACAACAAAAATGAAAGAAAACCAGAAAAGAACTAGCGGCCCCACAGCGCAGTCACGATGCCCGCGCCAAAGCCCACGATGCCGCTCACAAACGCAAGGCCCGCCTTTTCCGCTATCTCTGCGTGTCCGGTCCAGAGCGCGCCGGCAGAGACCAGGGCCGTGACTGCCCCGGCAGACACCACTATTGCAAGGATTATCTCCTTGGCGTTCAGGCTCACTTTTTCTACGGATGGATCGCTCATGAAAGTCTCTTGCAGAAAAAGGGCAAAAAGAACTAGCCCAGCTGGAAAAGAAGCAGCATCGCGGCTGTCACTGCGCTAAAGAACGCGCCAAGGGCGGCGCCTATCGCAAGCATCTTGACCTCACGCCTGCCGCGCCTGCTTTCCATGCTCTGGGCGTGCTCGTCAAGCACGGGCTCCAGCAGGGCGGCAAGCTCGTCTATCTTGCGCTCTATGCGCCTGTCGCACTCGTGCAGCATCTTGAAGTGCTCGCCGGCATCCTGGCGGAAATTCTGGAACTCTTCTCTGTTGATGTGGTCCAATGCTCCCAAATACTCACCATCTTTTTTACACATATAGAACTAGGTGCTGTCGCTGTAGATCTCGCCCTCGCTGTCAAGCCGCATCTCGTACGCCTGCACCGCCCTCTCGCTGCTCTGCGCGTACTTGTCTGCCATCGCGGGCTGGCGCTGCACCAGGAAAAAGAGCGAAGCAGCCCTGTCTGTAGCCGCGTCCCTTATCGACTGCGTCAGCATCGTGCCGGCAAGCGGAAGCGCCGGCAGGCTCTGCAACTTTGAATACCTGTTTGCGACGATGTACAGCTCGTCATCTATCTGAGAATCTGCTTGCGCGCCCTTGGCGTTTAGCAGCATGTCCTGCGACGTGTCCGAAGGCGATCCAAGCGTTATCTCTCGAAGTCGCATGATTTCATAGTAGGTCATGGAAAAAACCTTGCACAAAAAATGAAAAAGAGAATTAGCGCCTTTTTGACTTGAGCGCCTCGATCTCGTCGACGATGGCCTTGAGGAGCTCGTTGGTGTTGCTCCTCCCGGACTCGCCCTCGCGGATGTATTTGTCAAAGATGGACTTGAGGTCGGCCACAGTGGTCTCTCACCTATTACTGAGCCGACGATATGCGGCAGCTTGCAGTCTCGTCAATGACTACCGATTTTACCCTGTGCGTCCCTGACAGCACCACCTGCTGGGTCTCGTTCCTGCGCTGGGCCTCCATAGTCACGTTCCTTGCAGAGGCCATGCCAAAGGCCACGCCCTTGACCGCAAGAACGTTGCGGTACGTGTCGTTTGTGGTGTTGTCCTGTGCCTTTACCTGATCGGCGATCACGATGTCGACTCCATATATCTGCTCAAGTATGCCGGTCGCAGTTATCTCCGGCCGGGCGTACTGGTAAAAGTTGTTCAGGTTGGTGTCAAGCAGGAGCTCCTGGTACGCCTTTGGGTGCATGAAAAGCACGAGGTTGCCGGGGCTCACGTCGTGGCCCTGCTGCGCTATCAGGCGCTTTGCCGCAAGCAACCCCTCGCGCTTGAACGTCAGGCTTGCAACATCGTCCAAGGTTATCGCAGCTCCGGTGTCTGCGCGGACCCAGTTGGTGGGCGTTATGGCGTCGTACGTTGTCGACAGCAGGTCGGAAGCTTCATCATCTATCGAGGCAAGGACCATCGCCTCGTTTATCGCATCCACGAGGCCGAAAGGCGCGTTCTCTACCTGCGAGTAGCCGACGCGCTGGACCGCCCCGCGTATTGAAGGCGTGGCCGTCTTTTTGCTCACGGTCTGCGACACGTTTGTGGGCTCTGTCCCCTCGGTTATCGTGCCAAAGTCAAATGCGCCTATCGTGTAGAAATGTGCCCTGTCGTTTCCTGCAGGGATTTCAGTAAAGTTGCAGTACTGCCTCACAGGAATCTTCATCCTGCCGCCCGGGACGACTAGGATCTGCTTTGAAAAGACCTGCCCCATGTCGCCGGCGGTTATCGTCACTGCCTCTTTCTTGGCGCGCGGGCTGATGTTGTAGCCCCACCTTCCAAGGTACTCGTTCTTGTCAATGTTCCACGAGACTGCCGGGAACGAGACATCCTTTGGGTTTTCCTTGACGCGCTGGAAAAACTCTACCACGCGGTTGTACGACTCCTGCCTTGCGCGCGTGTTCGAGTCGTCGACCATGCTCGAAGGCGCCCTTGCCGCTGCCTCTGTTTGCAGCTGCTGCTTGTCTGCAAAGCGCCTGCCCATTGCGTCTATCAGGCTCTTGATGCCGTCCTGGAACTGCTTGCTTGTGATGCACGACGTATCCTGTCCGCCACCTGAATCGTTGTTTGAAGAAGACATGATACCCCGGTTGGATGCTTCGCTTGTAAGAGAACTAAGCCGGCATTGCCTGCACGCAAAATTCTCTAGGATCTTGACTGTTGTTTCCGGGATGCCTGGCGTAGGGGTTAGCGACGCTTCCACAAAGCGCAGGCCGCGGGGAACAGAGTAGCAGCGCGTGTTTCCGCAGACATGGTCCTCGCGCTCGAAAAACGCGCCCAGCGAGGTATGCAGTGGGATTTCCGGCAGGTCGCGGTCCACCTCGGCCTCGTACTTTAATTGCATCAGGTCAGAGTCCCAGAAAAGGCGCATTGCGCCAATGACGTCGGACTGGCGTACAGGCTCGCTGGCGCTCTTTGGGCTGCCCTCGTGGTTCCATAGTACGGGGACCGTTCTGCCGTGCGCTTTTTCCAGTTCTTCGGGCAGGTACAGATTGCCGTTTCTTGAAATGCGTGGGATTGCAAGTATGCCGGCAATCCTTTTCTTTTCCTTGGCAGATGTGACAAACTCGATCTTGACTTGAGGTTTCACGCATGAGATTATGAGGCTAGAAAAAAGAGAACTACTGTACGAGTTCTACGGGCCAAAGGTTATTCAATCATCAGGTCCATAAATTACCGAATTGCCTTTGTATTTTTTTCTGAGCCTCTAAAGCTTCATCATACGTGTCGAAATGCCCTTCTTGTCAAGCCAAGTTTCTTCAACCATGTGTCAGTCTTCCTCCATACATCCGATCGTTTTACGTACTATTTCAGGGCAGTCAGGCTTATTAGCATAGATAATATTTCTAGGATGCTTTTCAATCATTCTTTTTCGCGCTTGTGTGGATAAATTACAGTGTTGCCACTAAGTTGTTCTTGGGCTGCAAGAGCTGCTTCATAGGTCTCGTAGTGTCCTAAGGTATAGAGCTGCTCACCAAAAGGCTCGAAATCATCTATCACAACAAGATTATAGCCTGTTTTGGGTGTATGCCTGTCAACATCATCTAACATCTTTGTGATGAAATTATCCGTGTTAGTCATCTCCTAGTATGTCTCTAATTATTTTAGATATTTCAGGTTTTTTAACTTTTTTCTCGCCTGAATCAAGTCTGTAATAATAGTCTGAAAGTTCATTTGCATATTTGTATATTGAATCTTGATTCATTCTGACTCTCTCTTCTAATTCCTTTGACGGTTTGTAAACTCTATTGTGCATAAGATCCGCCCACTTGTCTTGATTCTTTGTTCTTATCTGTATCTCATTCACAAGACCTGTGTATTTGTCTTTTACATTTAGATGATAGCCTCTATAGCCATCTAGCTTTGGTACATCAACATAACTAACCTCAGATACAACTTCGTATCTAGTTGTTAGATCTGATGTGATCGTTTCAAGTTCATCCAGATCTTTAGTAACTACTCTAACACCTAGTGTATCTTGTAATTGCGATACATCGTTGTATTGATTCGGCTTGCGCAAAACTTTTTCAACCATACTCGAACTATCTTTTATTCTAGCAGTCACCTCTGCATCAGGATATGCTGCGGAAATATCATCAATTTGCCTGTCGGCTAAATTTACAAACTGCTCTCTTATCTTTTCTGCTTTGTAGATCTGCTCTGTAGCAGTTTCTTCACTAATCTTGTTGGGAAAGTTTTGTATCACTTTTTCTTGCTCTAATTCTGTGTTGCTCAGTAGGTGTTTCAGATTGTATAATGGGCTCATTTATGTTGACTTTTGAATTTCTTGGTCTTTTTGTTGCTACGACAGAGAAATTAGTGGCGCCTGTAGCACTAGCAAAACGGCCGCGTTCATCGTGGTATGGATTGAATTCCTGAAGAGTGCTGCAAATTATATGCCGCACTCTTTCATTTAAAAAACGAAAGTCTTCCTGCTTTTGTAATTGCTGCTGTGCGTTGAAAAGATTGTCATCCAGTTTCCAGCCAACAGACTGCAGGATCGCCCTGCCTTCTTCTGAAGAAACAAATCCGGCGCTCTTGGCCTGCAATAACTGATTGAAATCAAATTCAAAGTTGTCTTTTTTGCCCCACTTGAACTCCACTCTTGCTAACGTTATCTTTGGAATTATCAAGACATTCATTACGCGCCTGATCTTTTCCATGATCGCAGTAGTTTTCGAGTCATCGTACTCTGATCCTATTCTGGCATCTGCCATCGCGCTCGGCTGCGTTATCAGCCGGTTCGCAGACGTCTGCAACCCTGCCTCGATTTCCTGGTTTATCACCGGCGACGTCGCGTTGATGAGGTTGCCCCGCGCGTCGACAGTCTCTGTCGCTATCTCGACCTTTTTTGAAAGTATGCGCCTGTCGCCCGGCTCCAGCGCCCGCAGCTCCTCGACCTGCCGGTCAAACTCGGCCTTGGCCACGTTCTCAAAGAACCACACGGTCACCGGCGAGCCGTACCTTTCCAGTATCTTGTAGAAAAGCTGTATCTGCCGCCGGTAGATCTCCAGGTGCGGAAGCGACCTTTTCCTGCTGCCATAGTCAAACGTTGTCAGGAGCGAGTGGAACATGCCGATGCCCCACGCCTCGCGGTTTACCTCGATGTACTGCGTGTGGATAAAGCGCGACGCGTCAAGAGGCACCTCCCGGCCGTTGACTACCTGCACGAACTGCTCTGCAATCCCGTACGGGCTGCGCCTTACGCCTGCTATCGACGATATTTGCACGGGCTGCCAGTCAGAGATGCCGATGATGGAATTTCCGCATACGAGCCAGTCGCGGACAATGTATTCGATGATGCGCGAGAGGTTGAACCGGTCCTCCCACTCTTCGCACGCCTGCACGCCTTCCTGCGCGCCCTCAAAGTACCAGTCCCGCGACAGGATCTCGGCGACGTACGACTCGACGGCGTTCTGCACCTTGCCTATTGTGCGGTAGTATTCGTAGCACGTCTGAAAGTCGACCTCGGGCCTGACGTACAGCTGGTACTGCGAATAGTCAGAGACCTGGGACGACGAGTTAGTACTCGGCTCTGAAAGCGTGACGCCATAGACCTCTTGCTTTGGCCGCCAGAAACGCAGGTTCACGCATCTTCAATGCAGGCAAAAAGAAAAGAGAACTATGGGCTTGGCGTGACTGTTATCCTGCGCCGCCCGGTGCTTGTCGCCACGCCGGGCTTTTCCAGCTGGACTTCAATGTAGTGCGGGCCGGATGCAGTCAGGCAGTTTGACTGCGCAAAGGAAAACGCGCCTGCTCCCTGGTTCTGTGCGGTCCAGCTGCCTGCCAGCGGTTGTATGGCCGCGTTGCCAGAAATGCCAAAGACCTTGATTGTTGGCAGGCCGTACGTGGTCGCGTCAAACGGCGTGTCGTCCTCGTTGTATATCCTGAAGGCGTACGGGCGGCCATAGTCGTTTGCGGCAAATGTGTACCCTTGCGTAAGCACTAGCTTGAGCATGGATTGAGGTTGTGCAGGCGGAAAAAAGAGAACTGATCAGGTCTCGGCCAAGCGCTTAAGGATTAATCGGGTGCATGATGCAGCGCCCTGGCCCGTCCGGTTGTTATTATTATTGTGGCGTACGGATGCTTGTCACGCTGCTAGCTTGTGCCCATTGTAGGGTTAGGATACCCGTGCGACACGTAAAAGTTCCTTATCAATACAAGCAGCGCAGTCTTTTCCTGTTCCGTAAGCGCGCTGCGCACCTTGATGGACACGGCCGGCTCGCGCAGGTCCCACTCCTTGAGCTTGTCCTGGATCGCTGCCTTCAAGTCTGCTTCATGCTGTACAGATATTGGCTGTTCAATCGTGATTTCCATGCTGGAGAGGATTAGAAGGCTGTCCTGAAAGAGAACTATTGATCCTGCATGATATGCAAGAAAACGGGTCAGATCTCGGCCATGAATAATCCATCTTGGCGGAGGCAATAATAGGCAAGCATCAACATACAATCGCCAAGGTCAAACGACAGTTTGCGCTTGTCCGGGTGGCCTTTATCATTGTACACTGCCGCCTTTAGCTGGTACTGCAGATCCGTAAAGGCAGGGTGTATCCTTACCTTCTTTTCCGTTACGACCCGCGCCGCCGCACTTGTCATGTCGGCAAGATTTTTTGCAAAGTTTACCGGCTGTGCGTCCACCCCTTTTTCCTGCAAGTCCCTGATTAGCCCCGGATGCGCCGAGTCTACGAGCACAGTCGGGTACTGGCGGGCAAACTCGGCAACCACCTCGAGCATGGCGGCAGGAGACGGGCGCTCGTACTGCCTTGCCTCCTTGACGTACAGCATTTCGTCCAGCCGCTCAATGCCTACCAAGGCAAACTTGCTGGAACCGTAGGCAGGGTCCACGGCAAGCACCCTGTCCGATGCGCCCTTTTGCAGCGCAGGGTCATATTCCATGACGCAGGCGTCCACAAGCTGGTAGGGAAAAATGTTGCCTGTGCCGTAGCCGTACTTCAAGTTATACTCTCTTTCAAAGCTTGGCGACTTGCGCGCCTTTTCAATCTCGGCTCTTGTGTAGATCTTGTTCAGCCCGGCCTTGTAATCAAGGTGGAGCCTGTGGTAGATGCACTGCGCTTCTGCCTCCTTTTCTATGCTCTCGTACAGGCCGCCGGGCATGTTGGGCGTGCTCACCAATACTATGTACGGGTCGCTCTTGGCTATGTAGCGCTCTGCGACGTCGCGGGCGTTTTTCTGCTCTTTTGGCGGGAAAAAGTCGGCCTCGTCAAGGAGTATGAACGCCGGCCTGGCAAGGGCGCGCATCGCGTCGAGGTGGTGCGACGGAAAAGCCTCTATCCTGCAGCCGTTCAGGACGACCACCGTCTCTTTTGACTCCAGCTTTTCAACGTCCTTGCAGATCTCCTTTAGCCGGGTTATGAGCCCCTTGGCAAGCTCCTTGTTCGGGCCGGTGACGATGCACATCTGCGCGCCCCTGCACGAATCGTCACGGTAGCACAGCCAGGCCATGTACCTCAGCAGGAGTTCAGTCACCCCAAGCCCTGTGGCTTTTTTCACCCACAGGTGCTTGTCCTTCTGTTTCTCTTTTCTTCCCTTTTTTGCAAGCAGGTCGTGGATCTTTTTCTCATAGTCAAACATAGGCATGGCCCTGCCGTTTTTGACGGGCAGGCCGACAATGTGGTTAAAGCAACAGCAGTCTTTGGATTTTTTTGCATGCTTTTTCTTGCTCCAGATCCAGAATGGCTTGCCCTTCAGGGCCTGTATTTTAGAATTATCATCCTGTACCTCAGATTTTGATGGCATTTTGCAAACCAAAAGAGCTAGTTGGACCACTCGCCCTGTTCCCTTGCCAGCGGCAGCCTCTCGGCTTTTGCGCGGTAGTCGCTGTCGCAGTGGAAGCAATGGCACATGCCGTTTTCCCATTTCACCCGCCAGTTGCCGCACTTTTCGCATGGCCTGCCGTAAAAGCCGTCCATCAGGGCCTCTGCCCTGTTTGTCGGCTCGTAGAGGCAGTGCACGTCGCGGACTACTCCCTTGAGCGTCTTGGTGACCTGCTTGCTCGTCAGCCCAAAAAGGTCCTTGACCTTTGAAACGTACTCGCTTGCGCCGTGCTTGATTGTACAGGTCGCCACTATCTGCGCAAGGTAAAACTGCGTGGCAACAGGTATGGTCTGCCTTGCATCCCAGGCCTCCCGCGCAAGCTTTTCCGCCCTGTCTGCAAGCATGATGTACTCGTCGTACTGCTTTTTCTCAAGCAGGGACAGAAATGGCCTGTCGCGGAGCTTCTTTTGCACGTCCTGCAGAAACTCGATCTTTCTCTGCAGGTGGTCGATATAGGGCTGGTTTTCCTTGCTGCACCTTGCCTTGTCAGGCTCCTCCTCCGCTGCTGCCTTGTTATTATCATCATTGTGGACTTGTTGCGGCTGCTCTGAAGAAGCAGAAGGAGTGGAACTATTTTCAGGCTTAGTTTTCTCAACCCCGGGGGAAAACGCCTGTCCGTCCACCCCATCTGGCTACAGATCTGGCTTATGTAATCGGCCGAGACGCCCGGCAGGTCATTTCGCAATTTTGTGGATATTTTCTCCTTCTGGACGCCGGCTATTTCCAGCTGCTCGCCTGCATAGATTATCCACTTTTTCACTTCACCGTGTGCAAGGCGCGCCTGCTGCAGGGCATATTCATACTCTTCAAGAGCCATCCTTTCAGCCGACAATACTACCGTCAGGTCGCATTCTGGTATTAAAAGGAATATGTTGTAACATGTTATAGCACGTTACCACATACAGAAATTATATAAGTAAGCATGTCGCAACATGTTACTGTACATGGTCAAGCGCGGCGGCAAGGAAGTGATAACGGTCGAGATCTTCAAGCAGACGTACGAGGTCATGAAGTCAGCTGCAGAAAAAATGCACTGGAATACCAAGGAATACATCAACTCTGTGCTCGTTGAAGCCATAGAGCGCGACAGGTTCCTGCAGAGCTACGCGCCCTACCTCTCAAAGATAGGGTACCAGGACAACATACTGTTCATCCGCGACTCAAAGGCAGGCAAGACAGCGGAAGTCTATTTGAAGGACAGGACGCTCTACTGCGGGCTGTGCGAGTCCAAGGACTGCAGCCACATACACTATGCCTTTGCGCTGCCCGAAGTGGCCAAGATGTTCCTGAAAAAGCCAAGGCAACAGCAGTAGTAATAGCAGTAGGCAGATAAATATCCCAGCGCCATGAAGTAAAGCTGTTGCTCCTTGGCACCAGCGGGTGGAGTTACCAGGAATGGGTAGGGCTTTTCTACCCAAACAACAGGGTTGCCAAGCTCCCGTTTTACGCCAAGGTGTTTGACACGGTCGAAGTCGATTCGTCGTTCTACCGCATGCCGACCAAGTCGATGGTGAAGGGATGGGAAAAGGCGACAGGACTGTCGTTCAAGTTCTCGCTGAAACTCCCAAAGACGATAACGCATGACAGGCGCCTTGCAGGCGGCGCGGAGGACGACCTGGCAAAGTTCCTGGACGTCATCAAGCCGCTGGAGGACGCAGGCAAGCTCGGCTGCCTGCTTGTGCAGCTTGCGCCCAGCTTTTCCTATGACGAGATAGGCAGGCTGGAATCCTTTCTGGGACTGTTGCCTTCTCACATACACTTTGCAGTCGAGTTCCGGCACGAGTCGTGGGACAGAAAGGAGATGTGGGATCTGCTAAAGAAACACAATGTCGCAAACACGATAACCGAATCCCCGATAGAGTTTCTGTCAAAGATCGTCGTGACCTCATCAACTCATGCGTACATAAGGTGGCACGGAAGGGGCAAGCCCGTCTGGTACGAGTACACCTATTCGGAAGAAGAACTGCTGCCATGGGTTGACAAGCTGAAAGAGGTGGAGGCGCAGGTCCCTGTGACGTATGCCTACTTTAACAACCACTACAACGCCGGCGCGCCGCGCAACGCGCTCCAGTTCCTGGCCATGAGAGGCGAGTTGAGCGAAATGCAGCAAAAAGCCAGGACAAGAATTGAACGCAAGTCCCGCAGGAAGCCGTCCAGGATAACGGATTTCATTTAAACAAGATCCTATAGAATCCTTGGGTGTTATCTTTGGGTGTTGCATTTTGGGTATGGTCTGACTGACCGTCTATCTTTTCTGGCATCCTATCTGCTAGTTCAATGGCCTTGTTTACATTTCCAAGAAGGATATCTTTGGCAAAGGAAAATTGTAGTTGAATAGTGAAGCAGCCGTTGTATACTTGCGCATTTCCAAAAACGCGACATTGGAACGTCTGTCAGAGTATTTCAAGAAGCGATCAAGAATGCTAATGGTCAGATCCCTGACCAGATTCGTGGCGACTCTCTCAAGGCGTTGGAAGTCGTACAAGACACCGTTGGAAGAAGGGCAAAGAATACAGTACAACAATTTCGTAAAGCCGCACATGGCACTCGATGGAAAGACGCCGGGAGAGGTCGCTGGCCTAGATGTTAAAGGACGGAAAGAGATGCTTGAAAAGGCGGTAAAGGCGCAAGGTTTAATGAAATTTAATAAAAAATGAAGCGGGTCGTTTTGACCCGGGCTTAGTATGTCATACTTGCGGCTGTAGTTTTGATTGCATCGAGTTGTTTCATGACTTGTGCATCATAAGCCTGATCGACCACAAAGAACACCGCACTTACATCTGTGCCATCCTTCAGTGAAAATCCACAGCATGTAATACCGTTCCCGAATTGCCAATCTGGGCTGATGTCGTCAACGGTTACAGGTGTGCCGTCTGGCTTCCTGACATCTGGGTCGACGTACACTTTCACGGTATCGGCAGGGTGCTTTATTACAGTCATTTTAACAGCATCACCAGGCTTGAAATTCTGCCGCAGGTCTTCTGGAATGTTCTGTTCGGTCAACACGACTGGCTCATCAGCGTATTGTCCTCGCAGCGAAAATCCTAGGTCTGTGTAGTGAGATGCCGCCATGTTCGGTATTAGACTGTTGACGATGTTAACTATTCTACCCGATTGATAATTCTGGCCGTACTCCAGTGGAAGTATGTAGAGAGTCATTCTACCCGTTAGCTCTGATGGTGATAATTGAGCTTCGACGGTATTGGTCTGAACAGTGTCCGGGGCCGGTGGTACGGCATTCACTTGCGAGATTGGGATACTCGTTGTTGCAAGGATTAGGATGCTTGCGATCACCGCGATTCCTACCACTGCTGTTATTGCGTATGCTTTCTTACCTTTGAATTTCTCGATATTCTCTTTCATTTTTCCATCATCCCCTAGTATGTCACGAAAAGTTCAGCCGTACCTGTGATTACACAGACTGTGTCTGAACTACCTATGTCGCCATTGCGAGCTGTTACTGTTTGAGCACTCGAGGTGGTTACAGACCATGATAATGCAGCTGTTCTGTCTCTCAGGTCGGAACTCTGTGCTTCAATGTTCGCCCAGTCCACCTGAACTCCGGCGGTCTTAAGTTTTAATTCCAAGTTTCCATAATTGTTACCGCCTTGGGTCGCGACGTATCCTGCCAGCGTTGCGACATCAAGCTTGACGTTACTGTTTGCCACAGTCACGGAAAGTATCGTTTGGTCGGACGTACTCGATGTACAGTAGTCTGATCCTCCAGAAGGCAGAGTGGTGTCGGAGGAAACACTGATGGCATCAGCCTGCTGAATCGCGGCGTGGGCAGGTATTGCAAGAAGCAATGCGATCGTCAATGCTCCTATAACCAGGCCCTTGGTACGATGGTTTGCTACTTGTAAAGTGTCGTCTTTACCATCTAGCATGCCCGAGAGTAGAAGATTGTTACTATTATATCTAATGGAGGCAAACTCTATGTCAAAATGTCCACTAGAGGGGACATTACTCACGCAATTAGGAACCACCAGAAAGTCAACACTCGATTCTAACATCCAAGGATTCTACAGAACTTAAAAGTGATCTATGGTCATGATTGTCTTATCTCGGGTACTTGCATAGCAAGATACTATTTACTAGAGACTACATCTACTATTCTTTAATAAAGGGGATCTTCCAAGAGGACATGGCAGCCTCAAGGATACCTGCTACCAACAACAGCAATAACGACAAAATTCTAGAACTAAGGTTCCTCGGAATCACCGAGAAAGACCAGGCACCACGCGTAGCCCTTTTTGCAGTAGAGAAGGGCGTTATCAGAAAAGTCGGGCCCATCCAGGGAAACAAGGTCCAGCTTTCAGAGCTAGCCCGCAACATCAAGGAGGGAAGCGGCTACGGCTTTGGCCCGGACATTGACGAAAAAGAAGTGACAAGGGAAATGCTTGTCACCTTCAGGCCAAGGGAGAAGGTCGCCGAGTGGTCCAGAACGGGCGTGATCTCTATCACGCCCAAATGGCGCGACTGGATTCTGCCCATAGTTTGTGTGCACGGCGACGTACACAGGTGCAGGCCAAGGCCATGGCTGCTTGGAGACATTGCCGTTGCAAAGACAGCGACAAAGATTCTTGCAAAGTCGACGACGTTTACGGACACCCTGACGCTCAGGCCAGAAATATCAAAAGCAATCGCGCCGTCGTTGACGCTGCCTACCATATGCGCGCCAATATGCAACGCCGTTGTCGAAGTATATGAAAAGACATGCTGCTGCAGGCTGCGCCCGCCCTTTGACATCGACGACATACTTGACAGGCTCAAAGATTTGATAAAGCGCGTCCCTCCAATCCCGGACCCTGATCCCGGGCCCATAGGTCCTTGGCCGGGGCCCGGCCCTGATCCCGTGCCAATCAGGCAGGTGGAAAAGGCCGCCAGCCTCTTGCGCGCAACAGGCGCCAAAGTACCGCTAGGCAACCCGCCTGAAAAGCTGGCAGAAGACTACCACATGCTGATGTCGCTTCCGCAACAGGACAGGCTTGCGTACATTGACGCGCACTATTACCTCTACCCGATCTTTTGCACATGCAGCACGAGAAAGGTCGGCGAGACGCCCGTGAACGAGGACGGCGAGTTCAGCTTTTGCTACTGGCGGCCGTTTGTAAGAGCAGGATGCAGGGTAACCTACTATTACAAGGTCAGGCAGTGGCAGGACAACCAGTGGGTGTACATCTATGACGGCTCAACCACGAACGACTACTTTACTGCGTCCGACGACGCGCACCTGCGCACATGGAAGGGGCGCGCCTGCAACCCGGGAAGCGACGTCCCCGACCCGGGCACGAACTTTGTGATGCTGGAAAACATCGGCTACATCCCCAGCTGGAAGCTTGTCAGCCCCGTGCAGGACAGCGAGCTTGGCGTCTTGACGGCAAACCCCGGCGACGGCCTTGTCAACAACAACTACACAGGCCAGCCGTGGGGCCAGACGCTCAGCTTCAGGCTCAAGTTCCACGAAGGCATGAAGGGCACAGGCGCGAAATACTACAGGGTAAGCGTGGTAAAGGCAAACTCTTCCGGCGACCCTGACGGCGTGCCGCAGGTGCTGACAGATCCTGTAGCATGGAGCCGGTGGAAGTGGGTCGGGACGCAATTGCAGACGGAGGCAGTAGCGCTCGGGCCAAACGCGGTCGGCAGTAACTCTGGGCTGTACCTCATCCCGTACGAGTCCGACGCGCCGGACGGCGGGTGGCTCTGGTTCCAGTTCCACCAGTCGTGGAACACGACCCTGCACGACAATGGCAAGCACCTTGTGATAGTCGAGGTGTTTGATGCGGCAGGAAACAGGATCAAGCCCGCAGGCGCAATGGGAGCAGGGATCGACAAGCCGTTCACTTTCAGGCGCTGGTCGACAGAGACTGCCACCGACGCGGTAAACTATGCCGCCCTTGTCCATATTTTCCACGCAGACAACGTCGCCTGCTACGGGGACATTGTCGCGCTGCGCAAGAACGACGCGCCTGTGGAGGGAAGCTGCCTCTTTTTGACAGGGTGCTCCGGCGACAAGTTCACTGTGCGGTTCTATGCGTTCCACGTCAACAAGTTCATGCACAGCTACAACCTGTGGTTCGTGCGCGGGCTCAACGACACAAGCGGGACGATAGAGACCGGCACGACAAACGCCCCCTCGACGGTTCCGCCGATCCCAAGCCCGCTCAACGCGGCAAACGCCAAGGCCGCCGAAAAGACGTTTGGGGAGATGCTCGGCGCGCACCAAAAGTGCTCGTTTGCGATAGAGCTGAGGGTGTACCCCAAGCACACTAACGGCTTTGGCATCATAACGGGCTATGGCGCGTCCGACACCGCGGCGGTCGCGCTGGAGCAGGTGCCGTGCGTCGACCTTGGGTCCATCCCGAGGATCGCGGCAACAGCAGAAAAGATAGAGCTGCCCAAGTAGGGCTTCTTCCCCTACTCCCCTCCTTCTTTTTAGCTATTTTATAGAGCCGAGCTTCAGAAAAGGTATATCTATTCTCCAGCATCCGTCGCCATGCCAAACCTAGGCAAGATGCAGATGACAGCAGTAGTAGCGGTAGCGGTTGCAGTTGTTGCGTCGATTCTTGCAGGGTACGTCGCAGTGGCACCTTCTTTTTCATCGCAAAAGCTCCCGGCCAGCGAGGCGCTGCTCGGGATGCCTTCTGCCGATGCTGCCACGGTCGACTACTTTTTAAAGATAGACGGCATTGAAGGAGAGTCAACAAATGACAAGCACAAAGGCGAGATAAACGTCGAATCGTTCAGCTGGGGCGCATCCAACACAGGCTCGCCAAGCACGGGCGGCGGTGGAGGCGCGGGAAAGGTGTCGTTCCAGGACATCAGTTTTACCAAAAATATCGACAAGTCGTCTCCAAAGCTGATGCTTGCAACGGCTACAGGCGAGCACATCAAGCAGGTCGTGCTCACAGGCGAGGTGAGCGGCAAAAAGGGCCAGCAGTTCCTCCAGATCAAGCTGACGGACGTGCTCGTCTCGTCGTACCAGCAAGGAGGCGGTTCAGGAGCAGTCCCCACGGACAGCTTCTCGCTCAACTTTGCCAAGATAGAGTTCACGTACTATCCTGTCAACCCTGACGGCTCGCTTGGCGCGCCGGTGACAGGAGGCTGGGACATAAAGGCGAACAGAAAGGCCTAGGCCTTTTCCCTCCTTTTTGTTATATTTTATTCATCCATGCCATAACAACTTGCTTCTATATCTATCGGACACAGGTTTTCATGATGCTGTGCAACATGGGATTAATTCCCACGCTTCTGCATGATTTTGACCATGTCATTGTTATCCGCTGCCAGCTTTATAATGCGCATTATGAAGCCAGGGATGTGCAAATACGCGCGTATTTGCAAGCATTTCGACGATAGGTCTGCGACATGCCATTCCGATGAAGAAGCTTCGGGCTATTGTGGCGCGTACGACGATTTTGACAATTACAGGCCCATTTTCATGTCAAAACTGGAAAAGAAATTATTCACGCGTTGATTTGAAACTCTTTTTATTTCAATTTCGCACAGTGAATTTATATGAAAAAGAGTATTTCGTGGTTTTTTGCAAGATACGGGGAGATATTTGGATTGACCAAAGCCCCGTTGGTTGTGTCATTGTTTGCCGCTATGCTAGTAGCAGGATTCGAGTATTCATTTGCCCAGGAAGAAGGAGGGGGCGGCATATCATCCATTCTTCAATTTCAGAATATAGAGCCAGCCGCAGTAACGATAGATGCTGGTGGAATTGTCACACTCAAAGGTTCGGTCGCAAATCTGGTCGCTAGGGATATGGTCGTGTCAGTGTCTCTGAAATCTACGGTTTGGAAGGTGACGACTGGATTGTGGTTTCGAGGACGGCTTTGGAAGGTCCTTTTAATCTAAAGGCTGGCGAATCGATACCCTATGAATTTGGCATACGCTTCCTAAAGCAAGGCACCTTTCAGATACAACCTTCTGCAGTAATCCAAGAATTAGGAGGAAATGCCATCACAATAGACGCCAGTTCGCCTCAATGCCAGGCATGTGATGCACGCGCTACTACCGTCCTAGTAGAAGGAGTCTTGCAACCTGACGGCTTCTCCGCTACTACCACGGCCTTAGTTGTAGCAGCAGTGGTAATCATAGGCGGAGGGGCGTCCGTGGCATACTATTATCACAAACGTAGAAAGAGTTCGAGAATAGGATTGACGTAAGCCCACTATGGAAACGAGGCAACGACTACCGGCCAAGGATTTAACAAGCATTAGGAAATCAATCATCCGGCTTTTTCTTTCTGGTTGGTGACACATATAGGATTCTTCCATCGTCGCCGATGATCCTGTACAATCCGCCTTCATAGACTTCTGAAAGCAATACCCCCTTGTTTATCTCGTAGCGGTCGTCCATTAGGACATACCCTTCCCGGTCGATGACGTTAAGGCTTCTCCAAATCGCCAACTCTTCCTTCGACAGGGGTATGGCCCTGTCCTGAATCATGTACTGAAATAGGCGGGTCAATGCCCTCGCAGTCTTTTCGTTCGATATTCCTGCCTCTTGAGGATTTTGTAAAACTCTGCAGCCCGTTCACTGTCTGTCAACTCCAATTCCTTCTAGCCCCTGATTTTAGATGCTGAAATACACATTAGCGAATTTGAGCTTTCATTAATCACCAAAATTGCAGAAAATGGTCCTCCAAAATAAGAAAATAAGTGTTACATTCTCCTATATGAGAATTCTTTATATAATTGTTCCACAGCTCGGACGCCATGTCTTCACCCGAGACCCGCATCGGCTACCTTGCCAGAGTCATGAAGGTGTTGATAGAAAATGATGGCATTACAGTGACGAATCTAGCGATGCTGTCAAGGACAAACCACAAGAGATGCAATGTACTTTTAGCGCGTCTGGAGCAGAGAGGATTTGTCAAAATTAGAACTAAGGGAAAAAGAAGGTACGTCATCCTTACAGAACGGGGCACCACCTTTGCAAGAAGAGTTGTCGAAGTGAGCCAGTTACAGTTCTGGTTGTGCGCGTGAGTTAAATAATACGTACCTCGCGTACGTACAAAATCTTAGCTAACAATATTAGAGAAGCTTCATTACTAGGCGACATATGCCTCGTGGAGGAAGTGGAGGAACACCGGATCGCACAACGGCCGCCCTGAAACTGTCACTTTCGTTTGCTCTGATTGTTGTTTTGTTGCTATCCCTTGTTTCTAATGTCGCCATGAACGCCAGCGCACAGAATTCAACTTCATCAGGTGAATCTGCTGCCTCTTCTTCCTCGTCCTCATCATCGTCTTCAAACAGCACCGATACTCGCAGCCAAACTGGGGAGCAGGTTGGAAATAATAATACGATATCAGATTCTTCAAGCCAGGAGCCTAGTGACGCTACTACTTCTGACAGCACCCATGTTGGCAATACGACCCAGACCTCCGGTGAAGAAACTGGCAATTCGACTTCCTCGACAGATACCAATTCGACATCTACTGAAAATGAACCTGAAGAGACTATCTTGCCAATGGCAAATCTAACCGAGACTTCTAGCAGTAGTTTGGTGAAGATATCTGGCGAGCCGCTTGTCCAATCCAATGGCAGCAGCATAACAAGGTCTGTTACTTATCCGACTCTGATGTTTGAGGGGATGACCGACTCGGAAGTGACCATGACCATAACATGGAATACTGACGGCTCTACTGAAGTCCAAGACAGCAGAGGTTACAGGTATCTTCTCTCAATACCATCGTCTGAAGGCGCGTTTTCGCTATGGCAGAACAGTAGCGTTGTGGACCAAAGAGTCATTGGAGCAGAAAAGCAGTACGACATCTTTTGGAGACCTGCACAAAATTCAAGAGGCTATGAAGATAGGTACGAGTTCTTTATCGCGGGCACAAGCGCAAATGCTACCTCAATAAAGCTAGCAATAGATGATGGCGACAATAACTCTATTGTCCAGGACGACAAACTCCGGGTAATTCATTCCTCACCTACGACCGATAGCAAAATTGACTTTGACGTACAAGGCGTGGAAGGTATAGTCTCGGGGAATAATGAATATGAGCCTGAAGGGTTGGAACTTGACTGGTCTGATGCTATCGACTCCGGGTATCAAGTTGATTTTGACGTCGAGACATCTTTACTAACGATCCCTGTAGGTGCTGGCGGCGGAAAACCATTCCTTATCGATCCATACGTTGTGGGCGGAACCAACACCTTCATCTCTCCTGAAATCGGCAACTACTTTGAGGGCCAAACAAGGATAGTAACTACAAACAACACTCGACTAAACGCCTTCTACTATGACAGTTCAAACATTGTCTACAGGACATCGGACGACAGAGGGCATACCTGGAGTTCAGCTTTTTCGCTTGGAACAGGCACTGTCGCTTCTGATAAGCACAGATGGACGGTAGTGCATCACATCCAAAGCGGTGGAGAGCGCATAAACGTGATTTACTGGCATGTTGTTGGAAACAATACAAACTTCTATTCTATAAGAGGCAATGTAACGTGGCCATCCGCATCGATAAGCTGGGGCTCACCGGTACAGATCGGTAGCACCACAGTTAACAGCGGCTGCATTTCTGCATCAGGGTCCTGCGTGGGAGTAGCAACCGCCGTCGATGGAAATGGAACTATTTATGCTGCATTCAAGTGGGTAGCGTCTGGGGCGACATATTTCTCGTACGGAATCAAAAAATCAACCAATGGAGGAGCTACCTGGTCTGATTCATTGGCTGAAGTCACAGGTGTAAGCATCTATCGGCCTGCGCTGACGCTAACTCCGCTAGATTCTACCAAGATGCTGTTTGCGTACTTGAAGTATGACAGCGCGGATTTGTATTACAGGATTTTTAACGGTACCTCTTGGGGTACTGTTCAAACGGTTACGGGAACCGGAATGGCTTCAAACACTTACAAGCAGATTTCCTCCACTGTTGACGCTACCGGGCAGGGAGTGGTCACATACACCAATGTTACGGCAAGTGCCGGAGGGATCGTAAAGATTGCAAGAATCTTCGCAAATGGCACATTTTCAACAATTGAAACCGTGGATAGTACGCTCAGGCATAATCTACCATCCATCTTTTCCTACCCGAACGGTGATCTAAACATCCTTTCAATATCCAACGGCAAGGTGTATGTTACAAGGAAAATCGCAGGAGTATGGGAGGCTCCATTCAATCCGTTTGGAACCACTTTTACATCACTTGACCAGCTTTCAGGAGCTATTGTTTTGGATGGGGCGCTGGCAGGAATGTGGCGGGAGAGCACTGGTTCGCCCTACAACGTAGTGTTTGGGCTGCTTGAACCTGGAACGGTCATGCAGGATAGCCTTATTTTCAATTCGCCACTCTCGTCCGAATCATTTGCAGGTGAGAGAAGGCTGGTAGAGTCAAGCAACCATACCCAGTTCGCATTTTATGATGGCGGATTTAACATAGTATACAAAACGTCAAAAGACCTAGGCCGCACCTGGTCTGCAAGCGCGACATCGACAGGTACGGGGATTCTTGGCTCTGACAGTCGTAAGTGGACAATCGCCTACACGCACTACAACTCTACTGAGAGGATAACTTTGGTCTATGTCCAAGAGGATCACTCTGACAATACGCTTTATGCAAAGACATTCGTGATTCATGACAAATCGCTCTCCCTCTTTAGCACGAGAGCATTAAGAACTGAAACGACTGACAATTCATGTCTTCCAGGGGGAATCTGTGCGACAACTGCTGCCGCATCGAGTACGAACGGGACTATTTTCGTGACGTACACTTTCAAGACGGGTGGCAACTGGTACATGCAGGACTACTGGTCAAAGGATGGAGGGTGGAGCTGGATACCTAGCCCGTCGCCAACACAATTCACTGGAATGACCGGCGCAAACGAGATTCCGGTAACATTGACAAGATTGGACTCGGGTAAAATGTTGAAGGTATACACAGCATACGGTTGGGATCATCTAGGATGGCAAGTATACAACGGAACCGGGACCAATCCTTGGGGTGATTTCTGGAGCGGATGTTTTACCTGTTTGTCAAGCAATACCACAAAGCAGATTGCGTCAGATACGATGGATGGTTTCTCGTCCAATTCAAGCAGGATGGCTTTCGTTGCCTATCTGACAAGCGGAAACCATGGGACGTTAAAGGTTGCCAAATTTTACGGCAATGGTACATTCGCCGGAGTAGAGACCGCAGACAGTACTCTCGATCATTCGATTCCTGCCATTTCGATAACTCCAGACGATAACGTGCACATCTTCACCCTCAGCGGCGGCAATCTGTACGAAACCTTGAGAAATGCAACAACTGGCTGGCAGACACCTAACACTACATATGGAACAATCTTCCAATCTCCTGATCAGCTTACGGCCAAAATTGCAACAACTATGTCGACTGGAATCCTCTTGAGAGAAGGCAATTCCTCGCCCTATACACTGCGCTCGGATGGCCAATTCAGCCTTTCAAACCCAATGACCTGTAACTTCCATGTCAGTAAGGACTTCCACTGCGACAGACATATCAATCCGAAGCCATTGGAAGGTTATACTTTTTTCCTAGAAACACCTGATCCAGTGAATAACAACACCAAAGGCAGATGGGATCTTCATGGCTGTATGGCCTCTAGATTGATACCTATCAAGTGCGTCGATACTAGCATCTTCACGAGATACCCGGAAACTGTCCTGTACCTTGGTCAGACGCATTATTTTCTGGGTGGGACTATCAGCATCTATGGCGTAGGGGTGCCCTATTTCGAGGAATTTCAATGGACAGGCGGCGACGCAACCTCTGGCGGAAATCTCGACAAGATATTTACATTCAATAACGTTCCTGCAGAAAATCTCTTCGGACTAACTGATGAGCCAATACAATTTGTTGTAACTTATTCATACTGCACTAATGTCTCAGCGCCCTGTAGCGTCGAAGCGTCAACAGTGGTGACAACGGTGAATTTGGTCTTGACAGTCGGATATGACAAGAATGTCAGGTGAGAAAATTGGGCATTTGGCCACCTTTTACAAGCGACCATGTGGGCAAGCAATGAGAGTACTTTAAAGAAACATGAAATTCGCCACCAAAGCTATTATTTACGAGATGTCTCTTCCTATCTTAAAGAGATGTCTCGAACGGACGAAGCCGAATTCTTTGGCAGAGAATTTGGAGGATATGGTAAATCTTCCGAAATATATCTAGCTCCGTCTGAAAGGCATTTCATCGACAAATCTTTCCGTAGGCGATGTATATTGACGGCGCTTGGTCAAAGAGGCTGGTCAGTAGATGTCACGATAAAAATGGTGTACATAAAAGGAGGAGTAAAGGATAAGCAAGAAAAATCGGTTGAATTTCAAAGGATATCGCCAACATCGTCATCTCAGCAGGAAGGCGAATTAGAATTCAACCCTGAGAAGGTTGTCATGAGGCTGGAGCCATCTGACTATCCCGCCGCCCTAAAAGCTTCTCAGGCATTGTCCTCCACAGAGCTGTTGCAGAGGTACAGTAAACTTCGGTTTGAAGGAATCGAAGACCCCACGTGTTACTATAACACTAAGAGGTTGGCATCGTTTCCGGATAATGTCTCCATAACCCTGCCTGATAGACAAATCAAGACTACAAAGGTCAGAATAGCGATCCCTGGCGATCTCCCAGAGGAATTGATAGGTCAAAGACTAACTGTCGAGCTAAAGAGTATTCAGGAACATTCCCACGTTCCTGTGCAGGAAAACAAGCTGTATGTCATAGCTGTCAGCTGATGCTTGGATGAAGTGAAAGGCACCGGGCTTCAACCCAAACCTGCTTTCCCCTTTTCAATGAGTGGTCGAGCAAGAGATTATTCTCTAGACACTGAAATACTTGCCGCAGTCGTTGCACTGATATCTGTGTTTACCTCTTCTGGTCCCCCTTGACCAGACATTCTTTTTACCACAATGCTCACATGCGACTTTTTGGGCTGCAGCTTCTACCTCCTGATCTTGGTTATTTTGGTCCTCCGGGGCGGGGGGCAGACTGGCAATTTTGGATGATTCCTGTTCGATAACCGCGCTCGCTGCAGTATTGCCGGTAGGAAACTTTGCAGGAGCAATGGTGTCGATGTAGGCCTTGACCGCGTTTCCTACAAAATCCTTTATGTCTTGTTTTGCGTCAATGCAATAATGCTCGACCCTTGTCGCGTACGATGTCGGTATTTCCCCGGTGATGCACACCATCTTCATAATGCGCATTATGAAGCCAGGGATGTGCAAATACGCGCGTATTTGCAAGCATTTCGACGATAGGTCTGCGACATGCCATTCCGATGAAGAAGCTTCGGGCTATTGTGGCGCGTACGACGATTTTGACAATTACAGGCCCATTTTCATGTCAAAACTGGAAAAGAAATTATTCACGCGTTGATTTGAAACTCGGCTTGTACGCCAACAAAAGTATATTGCAAAAAACCCGTCCATAGATTTTAGAAAAAACAGATTACAATATTTATCTTAAATCCTATTATTTTGCAAATTAAATTACATTATCTTGTTTAAACACAAATATTCTTGATTATTCAATTAAGCAATGCTTAATTATTTGAAATGTGCTGACAGTGTCATATGACGCACGCGTTTGAAGATGGCTCGCTGGGCCTGAAGCTGAAAGGATACCTCATAGTTCCAAACGACGCGCTGGAAAACAAGATCGCCGTGTACACATTGAGGATCGTGCAGGACATACTGTCAGATAACCCCGAAGTAGTCGACGGGTGGCTGCGCAAGATCCACGAGGAATACATGACCAAAAAGAGGGCGTGCGACTTTGAAGACGACCCGGTGGCATGCTTCAACCTCTCGACATACGAGGAATTCGAAAAGCACCTGAAGAGCTGGGATGATGGCGGCATGCTTGCAATATCGCTTCCAGGCAACAGGACGATCCGCGTCAGCAAAAAGCCGCTCTTTTCCGTTTCCAAGAATCCGGCAGAGAGCTGCGAGGAATGCAGGATGACGTTTGCCACGGTAAGGGAGCTTGTGAGGCACTACAGGGAAAAGCATCCTGCCAGCATAGAGAAGGTCACGATACCAATCTGAGTGCGAAAAAAGAGAGAGAGAAAATCAATATAGAATATGTAGATCATGTAGTATAGGATATTATACAGTGCATTCACGTAGTCCGGTGAACAATGGCAGGCGGTGGCTTTCTCTCTTGGATTCGCTCCAACGACAAAGAGATCATCAACGCGCTCGAGGAGCAGGGCGCAAACGTTCTCAAGGCCGCCAACGCCCTCGTGGACCTCGTTTCAAGTTTTGACAACGTCGGCGAGCGCAAGGTCAACATAAAGGACATCGAGCACAGGGGCGACGAGATAGCCCACGGCATATACCTCATAATGGACAAGACGTTTGTCACGCCCCTCGACAGGGAGGACATTTCGAAACTGACAAGCGAAGTGGACGAGATACTGGACTATATCGACGGCGCGGCAGACAGGTTCGTGCTCTTCAAGATAACCAGGCCGACCCCGTACATGATAGAGCTTGCCAAGATCCTGCTTTCGGCCACGCAGGAAGTGCACCTGCTGATGACGCGCCTTCGAGGTTTCAAAAACTCTGCAGAGCTGGTGGAGCACTGCAGGAACATCAACAAGTACGAGCACGAGGCCGACACCATCTACAGGCTTGCGATTGCAGAACTGTTCGAGACCAGCGACGCGATAGAGATAATCAAGTTCAAGGAAATATACCTGCAATTGGAAGACGCGGTCAACAGGTGCCAGGACGTCGCCGACACGTTTGAGGACATCGGCCTGAAATACGGTTGAGGATCAAAAGTGGCCGACCAGAGCATAATCCTAGTGGTTTACGGGGCAATCGGCGCGGCGCTGTTTTTTGATTTTGTAAACGGCTTTCACGACGCGGCAAACTCTATTGCGACCGTCGTCGGCACCAGGGTGCTCAGGCCGCTCCATGCCGTCGGGATTGCAGCCGCGGCCAACTTTACCGGCCCGTTCATCTTTGGCACGGCCGTGGCCGCGACGGTGGGAAAGGGCATCATCATGCCCGAGTTTTCGACGGTGGACGTCATACTGGCGGGGCTCCTTGGCGCAATAGCGTGGGACCTCATAACGTGGTGGTTCGGCCTGCCGTCGTCAAGCAGCCACGCGCTCATCGGCGGCCTGGTAGGCTCGGCGCTCTTTGTCGGAGGCCTGCAGGCCGTGGTGTTTTCCGGCGTTGAAAAAGTGCTCACGTTCATGGTGGTGTCGCCGGCCATGGGCTTTGCAGTCGCAGGAGGCTTTGCGCTTGCGATAATGTTCTTTTTGCGCAGGAAGGTGCCCGGCAAGGTCAACAGGGTGTTTGGCAGGCTGCAGATAGCATCGTCGGCGTTTTTCTCGCTGACGCACGGCGCAAACGACGGGCAAAAGACCATGGGCATCATAACGGCGCTCCTGATTGCAGGCGGCCTGCTAAACTCGAAAGAATTCGTCGTCCCGCTGTGGGTGATAATAAGCGCGGCGGCTGCCATCGCGCTTGGCACGTTCTTTGGAGGCTGGAGGATAGTCAAGACCATGGCGTTCCGGCTGACAAACCTAAAGCCGTACCAGGGGTTCTGCGCAGAGACAGGCGGCGGCGCCATCCTGACTTCGATGGCGTGGCTCGGCATACCGGTGAGCACGACGCATGCTATTTCCGGCGCAATAATGGGCGTCGGCGCGACAAAGAGGTTCTCGGCAGTCAGGTGGGGCCTCGGAAAGAGGATAATCTATGCGTGGGTGATAACGATACCGGCAAGCGCCGCAATAGCGGCAGCGTGCATGTGGGCGATAAAAGCGCTTACTGGATGAGAAGCGACTTGCAGCCGTCGCAGCATCTCTTTAGCATGGGCACGTCTTCGACTGCGCCCTTGACATAAACATCATGGGATGCCTTTTGCGAGCCGCAGAGATCGCAAGAAATCACCTGCAAGCGGGCCACCTGCTCTGAAATCGGACTTATTTTCAAGACATCAAGCTTGGTTGTTGACGCCAGCACGGATATGAGGCTGGCGATCAGGCATATCAAGCATTTCTATATAGACTATATTGGCCTATATTGAAGATGGCGCGCCCGTCGATTTGGAAAAAGGTTAAGAACAGGCATGGCATCACTTCAGGAGTGACGTGTGGAGAAATTTCTCAATTTTTGCCGTATACAGTAACGCGCACATTAGAATACTCACGTGAATGCTTCTTCTTTGGAAGGTGAAAATGAGATAATGTCCGACAGCTATGTCCTTGGCAACAGAAAAAGCGAGATCGAAAGGCTGGACATCCAGGCGTCATTTTTTGAGCCCTTTTCGCGAGATGCCCTGTTAAAGGCAGGGATAGGAAAAGGCATGAATTGCGCGGACGTCGGTTCAGGCTCTGGATCCGTCACTCGCCTGATGGCCCAGATAGTAGGCACAGAAGGGCATGTTACAGGCATAGACGTGGATGACAACTATCTGCAGTACTGCCGCACCGTCAACACCTTTCCCAATGTCCGCTTTGTCCACCAAGACATACTGTCACCATCACCATCACCATCGCAGGCAAAGGGCGGCGAGTTTGATCTTGCATTTTCGAGGTTCATGTTCGTGCACCTGAAGGATCCCAAGCAGGCAGTCAGGGCAATGAAGGACATGGTCAGGGACGGCGGAACGGTGATAATCCAAGAGCTTGATCATTCTCCGGACTCGTGGCTATCCCACCCGCACGAAGAAAGCGTTGACACGCTCAGAGAGGCGTTTGTAACTCTGGTCAGAAAATCAGGGGGCGACCCGCTTGCAGGCAGAAAGCTGTACAAGATGGCAGTAGAGGAATCGCTTCATGCAAGCGTAGAATGCTATGCGCCTTGCCTGATGATGGGCAACGAGCCACTCTGTTCGCTTGGGTGGAGGATAGCAGACAGCCTAAAGCCGGCGATCCTGCAGCATGGCGTGATGAAGGAAAGCGAGTATGACAAGATGTTCAGGGACCTAAAGCAGCTTTCTAGAAAGAAAGACAGCTTTGTAACCTATGCGCGGTTTTTCAGCGTGATTGGAAAGAAAAGCAGCTGACAGCGGAAAATATACCGGTATTCAAATCGGTAAACAGAATGCTTATGCCAAAGCTGTCCACACACATAACAAGAAGGGGCAGGGGCGGGAGATCCTCTATTTGACTTATCATCACCATCATCATCGTTACTACCAGACTGCGAGCGGCAAGATAAGCGTTATCGAGTTTCCATCGCAGGATCCAAAAAACGATACGATCCTTTGCATCCACGGCATACCGTCCGACGCAAGGATATTCACCTATGTCGGGACAAAGCTGTCCCAGGCAGGATATAACGTGCTGAGCATGGACCTGCCGGGCCACGGAGAATCAGAAGGTCCAAGAGGGGATCTGGATTTTGAGAAATGCCTCCAGTCCATCAACCAGATCGTCACCGACCTGAAAAGAAGCGGGACGCGGGTGTTCATAATGGCCCACAGCATGGGCTCCACCTTCGCCCTCTGGTACGCGCATTCCTTCAAGAACAGCGTGGACGGCTTGATAATAATGTGCCCGTACATACGGATAGGCAACATCAAGAGGTCAGACACCGAGCCCAGCACAGGCATGTTCATCCACCTATTATTGCGCCGGCTATTCACTCCGCGCAGCACCACAGACATGATGAAGGTGCTGCCGCAATATGCGAAAATAAGCGGGGAGGAATTTGAGAAGGTTGTTGTGCGCGAGAAAATGGTGAACACAGAATACTCGTACAGGTTTCTGGTCGACATCATGGCAACGCGTAACAGCAAGGTTGCCGAGCTTGCAGACATTGTAGACCCGGTTCTCCTCCTGCACGGACAAAAGGACAGGAACGTGTATCTCCAAGTGTCCGAAGAGTATCTTAAACTACTTCGCACCCAGAACAAGGAGTTGAAGGTGCTTGACTGCGACCACTGGTTCTACGACGCCATGTTTTTTGACCAGGACTCCCCGAAATACTCTGAAGAATCCAGAGCGAGATTCATTTCTGCAATACGCGACTGGCTGGGTTCTTTCCATTAGGGCATAAATCGCGGTATGTCACGGCGGAACCTATGACTGCCAAGTTGCTCAAACTGGACAAAAGTCGAATATTTATATACTATGAGGATTATCCATAGTCGCATATGTCAGAGCCGGTCAACATACAACACATTTTCTCCATACTGGCAGACAGGCATTCAGTAAACATTCTAAAAATGGCTTATTCAGGTTTCAAGGCTTCTTCCAACAGCTACGCAGGCAACCTAAGCAAAAAGCAATTCTATGTCAGGCTCAAGCGCCTCAAGGAGGCAGGCCTGGTTGAAAAGCGAGAAAACATCTACATCACTACCACGTTTGGCTCGCTGGTGTGCAACAGCCACGTCAAGACGCTGGAAGAAATGCTGGCAAACTACTGGAACCTCAAGGCAGTAGATGTACTGAAAACAAGGCAAGACTTTCCCCAGCACCAGAAAGAGTCTGTTATAAACGAGATAATCCAGAGCAGCAGCCTGAGAAACATTGTGAACGCCACCCACCTGTCAGGGTTCTCGGTAGTAAAGAACTACAACCAGCTGGTGGCAGAAGTCATAAAGCTTCTGGGAATTGCGCAGAAAGAAGTGTACCTTGCTACCCGCTACCACGATCCGACCTTTGCAAAGATAATATTCAAAAAGATCTCCGAGGGGCTGACGGTGCACATGATGGACGGCCTTCCGGAGCAGATTTCCGTAGAGAGCAGGTTAAATGCCGTCCTGAGGACGCCGCCTAACAGAGAGACCTTTGAGATGGTCAATGCTCTTGTGAAATCCCCGTGGTTTGATCTCACAAAGAGGGATATACCCGCGAGTTTTATGGTGGTGGACGGAAGAATGGTATGCTACGAGACTACAAACTACACCAACCCGGAGGAATTCACGTTGGCCATATCTCATTATGACGATCCGTATCTTGCCGAGAGGCTCATCTCTTACTACCACAGTTTGGCCAAAGACGCAGTTATTCCAAGGCTTCTTACCAGCGTCAGGGAAAAGTAGCTCCATCCAGCAATAAAACTGGGTTTGTTTCCTCGTACCCGGAAATTACCTTGGGGTATAATCTTGCCTTAAATCTAGTGTAGGTTAATACAGAATAAGGTTTATTTGTTTCCATTACTGGCAACTTTTTTGAAAAAAAGTACTTTACGCAGGATTTCTTTCACGCCAGTGCAATGTCTATTACAAGTCTGAATCCAATCAGCAGCAGGCAAAAGACCCCTGTCTCTTTTGCACGCTCTCAGCTTGTCCTGTTTCAGTCACGCATGAAGTGGGGCATCGTGTATGCCCTAGCAACGGTGACAGGGCTGTTCCTGGTCCCAGGAACCATCGACTCCATGCTGGCAGAGACAAATGCTGCAACCCTTGTACAACGAATAGTGCCGCTGCCCCTGATCTCCCTGTTGATAACAACGGGAATGTTCCTTCTCAACGATCTTCTCGATGTTGAGCTGGACAGGGCTAATGGCAAAAAGAGGCCCCTGCCGTCAGGCCAGGTAACCAAAAGGCAGGCATGGATCTTTATCACGTGGACCAATGTTCTGGCGGTAGTGCTGTCGGTTGTGACGGCCAATTTTGCGAGCATGATCCTTGTCGTCCCCATGCTTGCAATAGGCATCATGTACTCGGCACCAAAAATTGCCCTTGACGACAGGTTCCTCATCAAGACAGTCGTGATAGCACTCTACTACATGCTTTGCGCAGCTCTTGGCGCCACAACTGCCTACAGCCTCGGTCTTGTTGTCAGCAGCCCTGTTGTGTTCATACACGCGGCATTCATGCTAGGCGCGATGAGGTTTATCTCGTCTGTCTTGAATGACACAGGCGATGTTGACGGCGACAAAGCCGCAGGGAGGCGAACAATACCGATCGTCATAGGCAGAGAAAACACCATCAAGATGGGCATCATGATGGTAGCGGGAATGGCAGGGATATCCTGGACAATGTATGCGCTTGACGGCGTAGGCATCGTCACGGCGTCGTTCTCAAGTGCGTTTGCGGCGCTGATGATCGTCAGGCTGTCAAAGACGATAAAAGGCGCAAAGGACAAGGACTTTATTCGCAAACAGCACAAGAGGCTGCTTCCGTTTGACTTGATGCTGCTCTCGGGCCTTCCCATAGGAGTACTTGTGATGATCTAGGCATACGCATATACCAACAACGGCGCATTTTAGCGTCACAAAGTATCCAAAATTGGATACTTTGTGGCCATAACTACTGCCAAGAGTTACCTAAGCTATAATACGCTCACGATTATGAGTAAAGATGTAAAATGGCCAAGTCCCAGACAACAGCCACAGTCCTCAGGACCATTTCAGACGACAGATCAATGGAACTTTTTAGAACCATTGCCCACGGCAGCATTGACAGCGAGAGCCTCAAGGGCAAGACCAAGCTCACGCGCAAGCAGTATTATTCCAGGCTCTCAAGGATGACAAAGTCAGGTCTTGTGAGGAAAAAGAGTGGCAAATACACCCTCACCGCGTTTGGTAAGGTGGTCTACGACTCGCAGATGACCGTCGACAATGCGCTGACCAACTTTTGGAAGCTCAAGGCCATCGACTCGCTGGAGATGTCAAATGAACTTCCAAAGGAAGAACAGCAAAAGCTTATCGACACCCTTCTGGACAACCAGGAGCTCAAGGGCATACTCGTAAAGGGGCCCTAGGCGTCTCTTTCTAGACCACGCTTTTTTTCATTTCATCTTTTCCCTAGCGGATGCCTTTGTAGTTCTTGTGTATGAGCGAGCCGTACTGCAGCGCCTTTTTTGGCTTGAGAGCCGACTCTTCCGGCACTCCCAGGGAAAGGGCGGCCTGGCGCAGGACGTGCTTTCGTGTCATGTCATTTGCCCCCCTGATCTTTTGGTCCACGGGCACCTTGTTTTTTGCAAACTCGACAAATCCGTCAGAAAGGAAGGGCTGGCGCACCTGCACCGAGAACTCGGCTGCGACGGCAGATATTTCCTGCACCAGCACAAGCTCGTTTTTTATCTTGGACTCCATGTACTCCATTATGGCAGGCTCGCCCTTGTCATATACTACCCGGTAGCCATTGTAGCCGCAGAAAAGCTCGTCGCAGCCGTTGGCGCTTGCCACCACCGAAAGGCCGAGTTTGCCGGCAGCCTGCGCGATGTAATAGTACGCGATGCAGTTTTCGACATGAGAGGTGTTGCCGCATGTCACGGTCTGCAGGACGTGCGCGAGGTCTTTTTTGAAATCAAGACGGTCAAGCTCGACCACTTTATGCGGCAGGCCGATCTTTGACGCAACTTCTTTTGAAAAGGAGATGTCATGCGAGCCGGGAAACCCCACCGTCACAAGCGTCACCTGCTTGCCAAGGTCGCGGCAGATGACAGACAAGAGCGTGCTGTCCACCCCGCCGGAAAACGCGACTGCGACATTTTTTTCCGGCAAGACAGCCCTTACTGCATCGTGCAAGGCACGCTCCAGTTCCTGCTGCCGCAGCATCATAGCACAGCAGGTGGAACACGGGCCCCGAATAAAACGGTAATCTCCTTATCAATCACAGTTCCTGCAAGGACTTGCTGACCATGTCCATCAAAAGTTCGCCCCCATCCTGCCCAAAGGTCTTTTGCAGCGCCCCTTCTATCTGCCTGACAGAGTACGACTCGCCCCCTGCAAAGGTTATGCCCTGCCTCTGCAGGTCCGTTATCAGGAGATCCACCACCAAAGTCCCGAGCGACTTGCGCAGGTTGTTCATCGCCCTGTAAAGATCCTCGCCGGGTATAGATCCCGTGTTCTTTTGGTTGTTATTGTGCAAAACGATGTATGTTTGGTGTCTAGACGTACCTAAAAATAGTTATGTTTGGATATTCGTGAAGAAGGATCAATGGGTGGCAACAAAAATACCATTTATATAGACTTTAGCTGCTCACGTTAAACAGCCAATTAATGCCCACCGAACGGGTCGTTTTGAACAGCGATCTGCGCTACCTTGACAGCAAGGGCAATCTAATGCGCACCAGGGCCGAGCTGTCAGTCGCACGGATGCTCGACTTTCTGGGTCACGACTACAAGTATGACCAGGCCGTGACGCTGCCAGATGGCGCGGTTGTGCGCGTGGATTTTGTAACAGGCAGCGGCAGGCACATAGAGGTCGTCGATTCCGAAGCCGACGCGGCCAAGTTCCGCAAGATAAAGGAGGAGATGCCGGCGCTTGACATCGTCGCGATAGGCCACTCCAAGTATTCCAGCAAGGTGGACGAGATTGACTCTATGTTCTTTTACGACGAGTCAGAGCGGACGCAGACAGGCTCCATCTTTATCGAGGACCCGTCGCTTGCGTTTGACTATGCGCACATACTCCCGCTCGTGGAAAAGTGCTCGGTCCTGCACGGCCACACGTCGACTGTCATGGTCGAGATAATCGGGAGCATGAAGAACAACCTGGTAGTCGACTTTGGCGAGGCAAAGCGCATAATCAAGGACACCATCAACATGATAGACCACAAGTTCTTCATCAACAAAAAGTACCTGGAAAAGGAGGATGACACGCACTATTACGTCTCGTTCCAGGGCCCGCGCGGATATTTCAATTTGCAGCTGCCCAAGATGACGACGTGGCTTATGCCTGGCGAGGCGACGGTCGAGAACCTGTCGACAGAGATTATCAGGCTGCTTGCGCCACGCATGCCCCCAAACGTGGAGGCGCTTGGAGTCTACATTTACGAAGGCGTCAACAAGGGCGCGCACATCATAGCCGGCGTCAAGAAGGAAGAAGAGAGAAAGGGCTAGTAGATAGCAGATGGACAAGGCCCTGGTCATGCTCTCAGGCGGGCTGGATTCAGCCACTTGCCTCTACTGGGCCAGGGAAAGGTTCGCAGTTTCCGCAATCACGTTCAACTATTTTGGCAGGCTCCAGAAGGAAAAGCGCGCCACCCACCTCCTTGCAGAGGACGCCGGCGTGCAGGTCATAGAGGTCGACGTGCCGTTTGTAAAGGAGGCGTCTGACTTTAATGGCAGCAGGATGAAGGAAAAGAAGGGCTCCGACCTGCGGTGGGCCTCGTACGTGCCGGCAAGAAACATGATGTTCTACTCCATAGCGGCGCACTATGCAGAATACCTCAACGCCAAGTGGATAGTGGGCGGCCACAACAGCCACGACGTGTCGTTCTTCAAGGACGCGTCCAGGCCGTACATCGAAAAGATGAACTCGCTTTTTGCGGAAGGCTGCCTGCTGTGCGACGGCCGGCCGTACCAGATAGTGCTCCCCCTGGCCGAGATGGACAGAAAGGCCATCATCGCGCTTGCGCACAGGCTGCATGTCCCAATAGAGATGACATGGAGCTGCCACAGGGAAGGCGAGCTTCCCTGCGAAAAATGCTATGCGTGCATGCAGCGCCTGGAAGCGTTTTCGGCCCTCGGCATCAGGGACCCCGCGCTTGATCTAAAAAGAAGGGAGTAATCCTTTCTTCGCGATTTTTGCGCAGCCGGATCTCGCTTGCGCGGATTGTAGAAAAGTCCTTTACGCCCGTCCTTATGGACACCTGTTGCCCGTCCATCGACTCTATCACTCCAAAGCCGGCGATCCTGCGCCGCGAGCCAAGGGCCACAAACATCCCCTCCGGCCCAAGCGCAAGCATGGTGTTCCATTGAACTGGCCTGTCCCGGTACTGAAAGCGGGCCGCGCCGACGCTCTTGGAGACAAGCCCGGCCCCAACGTGCCTAGTGTACTGCTCCATCCGGCGCCCCACCCTTTCAGAATGCGTTTTTGATGCTTGCGCGCTTGAAGGCGCCACAATCAGTTTCCACCGGCCCGAGAGCGCGGGGGCAAGGTAGTTGCTGTTGCTGTTGCTGCCATCTTGTCCCATGCAGACGACAACGTCGGGCGAAACCGCGCCTGCAAGCATCCGCTTGTACAAAGGGTCAGGATAGCCGTCCGTGTTGACTATTTTCAGGCCCGTAGGCGCCACCGCCGGCGGCATCACCATCATCATGATCCTGCCAGCAAGCGACCTTAGCTTTTGCGCTACCAGCTTTTCTGTGCCGGCAGGCGTTATGGCGCCAATGAACTCGAAAAGGCCGGCCTTTGCGTCCCGCAGGTCCACAACCTGCTCCCCAAGGACTGCCGCGCCAAGGGCCGCCGGCGGCGCAAGGTCGCCCTGGCCAATGTCGCCGTCAACTATGCAGGGCGCCACGCCGCGGCCAATAGCGAGGTTTGCAAGGTAGGTTGAAAATGTCGACTTGCCCGTGTCCGTGGCGCCGGCCACCATCACTGTTTTTGTTGCTGCTGTTGCTGTCGCATTGCCAAGCGACAGGATGTTTTCCGCGATTTCCTGCCACATGCAGGTTCCGGCATTCTTGGCGTCAGCCGTCCACGACTCGCCCTGCACGTCAAGCTTGCAGTCTGTGTCGTCAGGCTCAAACGGCAGCGCCTTTCCGGCCCGCACTTCAATAGTGCGCAGCGACACGTCCATTCCAAGCACATGGCACCTGCCAAGGACTCGCACGGTGGCAGGCCCCCTCACCATCTGTACCGCGCCGGCCGCCATACAGCTTACCTAGAGCTCGGCGCCGAGATAACGTTTTTCTCCCTCTCCCCACGTGCAGGGTGTAAACGTTTATTTCCCAAGCCCATGGGTGCACTGCTAAGTTGTCTGAGCCGGCTGACGGAGGGCAGCGGCCAGCTGCGGCTGAAGCTCACGGACAGCACCAGTTGGTACGCACTCTTGGCCTGACCGATGTCATAATGGTAGGAATAGCCGCCATGATAGGGGGCGCCATATTCGTGCTCACGGGGCCCGCCATAGGGCTTGCAGGCAGCGCAGTGATAATCGCGTTCGTGATAAACGGCATCATCACGCTTTTCACGGCCATGGTGTACGCCGAGCTCGGCTCGGCTCTGCCGGAGGCCGGCGGAGGCTATTTGTGGATACGCGAGGGCCTGCCGAGGCCAAACGCGTTCATCAGCGGCTGGATGGCGTGGTTTGCACACATTGTCGCAGGGAGCCTCTACTCCGTGGGCTTTGGCGCGTTTGCGTACAGCCTGCTCCAAGCGGCAGGGGTGCTTTCGTCGCAGTCGCTCCTTGGAATATTTCCCATCGACAAGCTGATAGCCGTGGCCTCGATAGCGGCGTTTACGTACATCAACGTCAAGGGCACATCTGAAACCGGTAAAACTGGCACGATAGTGACGGTGGTGCAGCTGGGCGCAATCGTGGCCATTATCGCATTTGGCCTGTGGGGCATTCTTAACAACCCGGGATGGGAGCAGCGGTTCTCAGAGCAGCTGCTGCCGCTGGGCATAAGCGGCATGGTGGCGGCGATGGGCCTCACGTTCATAGCATTTGAGGGCTACGAGATAATCGTCCAGACGGGCGAGGAGGTCAAGAACCCAAAGCGCAACATACCCCGGGCGATATTCATCTCGCTTGCAATCGTAGTCGCCCTGTACTGCCTGATGGCCTTTGTGGCGCTTGCGGCGACAAAGGCGCCCGACGGCACGCCGGCGTGGAAGTTCATAGGAGGCGAGGATGCCGAGCTTGGCATAAGCAGGGCTGTCAACCTTTTCATGCCGTACGGCGCGTTTGTCGTCCTTGCAGGAGGCATCGTGTCCACCCTTGCCGCGCTCAACGCCACCACGTTTTCTTCGGCAAGGGTCGCCCTTGCGATGGGCAGGAACTACAACCTGCCGCACAAGCTCAGCGAGATACACCCCGTGAACAGGACGCCTTACGTTGCCGCCATCGTTTCAGGCATAATAATGGCCGTCATGGCGTACGCGCTCCCGCTCAACGACATCGCCCTTGCGGCTGGCGTGATATTCCTCCTCCTTTTCACGCAGGTCAACGTCTCTGTCATCACCATCCGCAGGATGTACGGCAACAAGCTCGACTATGGCTTCAAGACACCATTCTTTCCTGTTATACCTGTCATAGGCATCATCCTGAAGCTTGGCCTTGCCATCTATCTTCTTGTCACGCAGCCACTAAGCTGGGCCATCACCATCCTGTGGATACTTGTCGGCTTTGTGCTGTACCGCATGTACACGTTCAAGAAGGAGGTGGAGCACTATGCGCCTGTTGTCACGCAGCAGGGCGCAGAAGAGAGACGCGGCTACAGGGTGCTTCTCATGTACAGCCCGGAAAACCCCGACAGGCTGGCGAAATACGCGACCAGGATAGCAAGGGAGACAGGGGGAGAAGTGAACGTGCTTCGCATAATCACCGTCCCTCACCAGACCCCGCTTTCCGCCGGCACGGCCTTTGCGGAAAGCGCCCGGCGCGCGTTCCAGCCGCTTGAGGAGGCGTTTGAGAAAAGGGGCGTGCCAAGCCACTACCTGGTCAGGATATCGCACGACGCGACAGAGGCGATGCTTGCCACCATTGAGGAGCAAAAGATAAACCTGCTGATAGCAGACCTTGAGACGCTGCGCAGGAACAAAAAGCTGCTGACCCTTGCCACCTGCGACATCCTGGCAATAGCGGCAGAAGAAAGCGACGGGCTGGAAATGGAGCCGGTGCGCGAGCAGGTCGAGGCGGACCTTGAGCTGCATGCCGTGCCGGCGGATGAAAAGAAGAACATGGTGGTGATATACGACGGCGGGCCGCACGCAAACCTTGTGCTGAAGATCACGAGCTGGCTTGAGCACTCTGGCAGGTTCAAGGTCAACCTGGTGTCCGTGAGCAAGAAGGAGGAAGAGGCTGTGGAGGGAAGCGTCGCCATGAAGCCCGACTACCTGTCGCAGCTTGGAGTCGACCTGACCGAGGTGCACCTGGCCGCAAGCGTGCAGCAGTCTGCCGCAAGCGTGTTTTCTGCCATCGACGCATACAGGCCGGACATCGTGGTCATGGGCGCCAGCATCGGCAGGTTCTCCGTCCTTGACAGCCCGCACATGCTGCAGATGCTCAAGCGGTTCCGCTGCCCCGTCATGATCGCAAGGGACTTTGGCCTCCCGGGAGTCTACCGCGCCACGTCGCTTGTGAAAAGGATGCTTGGAAGGTAAGGAAGTAGTAGCAGCAGTAGCATTGACATCGTTTTTATTTCTCGGGAGGCGCGATCTACCCCGTCTTGCACCAGCCCGTTTTCCTGAGCATCAGGTCCAAGATCACGTTTGTCAGCCTTTTTCTTTCGATAACGACCCTTTTTGCCGTCGCCCTCATCAGCTTCATCTCTGCTGACAACCAGCTGCGCGAAAGAGTCAGCGACCAGCTGATAAGCGAGTCCACAGGCAGGGGCGCGGCCATACGCTCGCTTGTCGACACGAGGATAGAGCAGATACGCCTGATGTTCACAAACAGCGCGCTGCAGAATGCCGTCGAGGAACTGAACCGGAACAGCTCGGCGGTAGGCGACCAGAGGATGCAGGCGTACAGGGACGACTTTTCGGCAGGCATCAAGTCTTTTCAGCAGGTCGTCGGGACCCCGGCGGGGCTTGAAAACGTCAAGGCGATGGGCGTTGACGGTCGCGTGCTCTTTTCGTCCGACCCGTCAGAGGAAGGCGCAGACCTGTCGCAGGACAGGCGGTTTCTGCGCGGGATGAGCGAGAGTTTCCTGGAATTTGACCGGGTCAACGGCCAGCGCAAGGCCATAGTCACCGTCCCGATATACAAAAACGGCCAGATAGGCACGCCGCCGGCGATAGGCGTCATGATGGCCACAATGGACGTGGCAAAATTTGACGAGATCCTGCTAAACCGCGAGGGCCTTGGGGAGACCGGCGAGGTGTACCTTGTAAACGCCAACAGGACGCTCATTTCCGAGTCAAGGTTCATTGAAAACGCCGCATTCCGCACGACAGTCGACACCCTGGCGGTCAACAAGTGCTTTGACGAAGGCGCCGAGATTTTTGCGGTCTATCCAGATTACAGGAACATCCCTATCGTCGGCTCGTCGTACTGCGCCAGCGACCTCGGGTTCGTGCTCCTTGCCGAGATCGACGAGGCAGAGATATTCCGGCCCGTAACGCAGCTGCGCGACGCCATCCTCATTGCAGGCGCCATAATCACGGGCGTGGTAGTCGCAATAGCCCTGTACGTGGCAAAGACCATCTCAAGGCCCATAACGCGTCTCAAGGACGCCGCCGACAACATCTCAAGGGGCGACTATACCCACAGGGTTGAAGTCGAGTCTGGCGACGAGATAGGCAGGCTTGCAGAGCAGTTTGACATGATGCGAAAGAGCGTGCTTGAGACCAACATGAACCTGAACCGGCTGGTGCGCGACCGCACAAAAGAGCTTACAGACATGACAAACGCGCTGGACGCGACTGCCATCGTGGCCGTGACCGACAGGGACGGCACGATAACAAAGGTGAACAGCAGGTTTGCCGAGATATCCAAATATTCAGAGCAGGAGCTCATAGGGCAGAACCACCGGCTCCTAAAGTCGGGGCACCACCCGCCGGCGTTTTTTGAGAACATGTGGAAGACCATTTCCTCCGGCCAGATATGGGAAGGCGAGATAAAGAACAGGGCCAAGGACGGAAGTTTCTACTGGGTCAAGACCACCATCGTGCCGTTTCTGGGCGACGACGGCCAGCCAAAGCAGTACATCGCAATACACAACGACATCACCAACCTGAAAAACACGGAGGAGCGCCTGAACGAGGCGCTTGCGCGCGACAGGGCAAACGCCGAGATAATCAAGATGCAGGTGGAAGAGCTGAACATCACAAACGAGGAGCTCCGGCGCAAGGACAAGCTGAAAGACGAGTTCCTGAGCATGGCGTCGCACGAGCTAAAGACGCCGCTCACCCCCATCATAGGCTGGTGCGGCGCATTAAAGTCAAACACCATCCTGGGCAAGCTGTCAGGAGAGCAGCGCGCCGCGGTCGACACGATTGAAAAGAACGCGGTCAAGCTCGAAAAGATGGTGAGCGACATGCTTGACGCTCAAAAGCTGGAGCTGAACGAGTTCAAGTTCGACATCGGAGAGGTGGACGTGGACCGCGTGATAAGGAACGTCGAGCGCGACCTGGAGTTTGTCATGAAGGAAAACAACATCGAGTTCGTGGTGAGCGCGCAGCCGGGCCTGAAGCTGCGGTCAGACGAGACGAGGATAATACAGGTGCTAAACGCGCTCCTGTACAACTCTGTCGATTTCGTCCCCAAGGTGGGAGGCAGGATAGAGCTCACGGCGGAAGCAAGAGACGGCGACGATGGCAGCAGTAGTAGTAGCATCGTCTTTGGCGTCAGGGACAACGGGCCGGGGATCCCAAAGGACAAGCAACGGTTCCTGTTCAAGAAATTCTACCAGGTCGATACGTCGCTGAAGCGCAAGCACGGCGGGACCGGCCTTGGGCTTGCGATATCAAAGGGCATAGTCACCGGCCTTGGCGGCCAGATATGGGTCGACACCGAAGAGGGCAAGGGCTCTAGTTTTTATTTCAGTCTACCGAGAGAAACAAAAAATGAGAATCCTCATAATTGACGACAGCCACGACATAACGGACCTGCTCGTCAAGGTTCTCACCACCGTCGGGCACGAGGTGACGCCGTCTGACAACGGCAGAGAAGGGCTTGCCATGATAAATGACGGCAAGTTCGACCTTGTCTTCCTTGACATTGCAATGCCGGATTTTTCCGGCCTTGACGTGATCGACAAGCTTGTGCAGTCAGGCAGGATAGGGGACAGCCCCATAGTGCTGTTCACCGCCTCTTCCATCACGGACACGGAGGTCGCAGAGCTCGTGAAAAAAGGCGTGCATTCGTGCCTGCGAAAGCCGGTGAGAATAGAGACGCTGTTTGAAAAGGTGGAGGAGATTGGCAAGCTGCGGGCCTCTGCGGCCAAGAGCTAGACTGGTGTTTTGATTATTGTCTAACAACGACCAGTACAGGACCCATATTGCGGCAGAAGCCGGCGCCGAGCACGACACGAAGGAAAAGCAGCAGATAGACCTCCTGCTCCAGTTCTTTTCGTCCACAAGGAACTATTGCGTCGGCATTGTCGACATGGTGGGCTCCACAGCCGCGACAATGAAGATGGCGCCGGACAAGGTCAGCCGCTTTTACAGCATATTCCTTAACGGCCTTGCAGAAGTCGTCTCCCGCAACGGCGCCGTCGTGGTCAAGAACATCGGCGACAGCCTGCTGTACTACTTTCCTGCGACCGAGTCCGGCGAGGCCCTGGCGTTTGAGCAGGTGCTGAGGTGCTGCTTTGCCATGATTGAAAAGGGCCCGCAGCTGAACGCGCTCTTGGGAGAGGAGGGCCTGCCGGAAATAAAATACAGGATCAGTTGCGAGTACGGCGCGGTGGTGGTGGCAAGGATGTCCACATCGTCCGTAAACGACATCTTTGGCTCGCCGGTCAACATGTGCTCCAAGATGAACCCGCTTGCGCCGCCGTGCGGGGTAGTGATAGGCCAGGGGCTGTATGAAATGACAAAGAACGTCCCCGGCTATGCGTTTTCCGAGGTAAAGGGCGCGCCCATGTTTTCAGAAACGGGCTACAGCCTGTACATTGTCAACATGGCCCAATAAAAGGCGACGGGCCCGTACATACATAGAGTCAGTCAGCCGTGCGATATCACGATCGCGGTCTTGCAGAAGGGGCACCTTGTCATGTCAGGGTCTACAAGCTCGCCCTTTTTGTCGTACAGCTCGACAGAGCCGTCTGGCGTGACCCTGACCATGTTCTTTTCCTTGGCTCCTGCCATCTTCATGCAGCACCACGTAAAAGTATAGCGCACGGATTCAGGCTTTTTCGTTATTGCTACGTGCAAGACAAAAGCAAGCTCTATGGTTTTTGCTTATTATCTTTACTGTATACGGGTGTCAGGTAAAAAAACTGTTTTTATAGATGCCTGCGAAACGTACGCATGGAACCGGCGTCAGGCGCCCAGAGGGCCCTTGCCGAGGCCGAGCATGCCGTGTCAAGCGAGGTCCCGCCCAGCAGGAGGCAAGAGATCCTCGAATACCTGAAGCTGTTTGGCTACAAGCCGGACAGGACCATAATCCAGGTACACATCACGGGCTTTTTCAACAAGAAAGGAGGCGGCGCTCCCCCGAGGGAAGCTGCAAAAAGAGAGGCCGCGGCAAAAAGGTACGGCGGGACCACCTTTGTAGTGGTCGGAAGGACGCACGACCCTGCCATAATGGAGCAGGTGATAAAGCCCAGAAAAAGCGCCAGGGAAGCAAGCCCCGGCTACGTCGGCTATTTGTGGCAGAACCGCGACCGGCAGCTCAGGCCGCCCCATGAAGTGATACCGCTTGACTTTACGCCCGTGCACGTGCCCTACCCAAAGGACTGGAAGGACGTGTTTGCGACAAAGGGGTTCCTGCTTGCAATGCACGTCCCAAGCTCGTTTGCAAAGGAGAAGAGCGGCCTGGCAAGGGCGCTCTACCGCCTCGGCAAGGGCGCGGATGCAAAAGGGCCGTGGACATTTCTAAAAGAGCTGAAAAATTTCGGGTACAAGCCGCAACAACAACAGCAGCAGGAATAGAAAAGGAGGGCTTGCTTGCACACTAGTTGGGCTTGGGGCAGCCTTCCATCGGCCAGATGAACACCTCTTTTCCGGGGAGCTGCCACAGCTCGTTTGAGTAAAGCGAAGTGTCGTCGATGTGGCAGCGCTCGCACATGTTAACCATCAGGCCGTTGTTGCCTGTGGACTGCTTGCCTATCAGCTTCAGGAACTCCTTGGCATATTCCACCGCCTGGGCGTCCATGTCCTTTGGGACCTGGCCGGCATTGGACTTGTCCGTCGGGATAAAGACGTCGAAATGGAGCCTGCCTCCGTCTGCGTACGTGTTGTATACTACGACCTTTTTTCGTCCGCCGTGGTATGGTTCAAGTTGCATATGCCCAGGAATTGGAAAGGAACGGCTTTTAATTTTTTGGCCGGCGCTTTTTTATCTCGGAAATGCGTATATCCTTCATAGTTGGAGTGCGGGATATGCGGCAGGGAAGAAGAGATCCCATTCAAATGCCGCTACTGCAAGGGGTATTTCTGCTCGGAGCACAGGCTTCCTCCCAACCATAACTGCCTGTTCATAAACGACTTTATGCGCCAGCCTGAAAAGGACAGGGAGTTTGTAGAGTACGTAAGCGGCATGGGAGGAGGCGGAGGTGGGTTGGGCGAGCGGGCCGCAAACGTTGTGAAAAACACCGTCATGCTCAGGTTCTCAAAGACAGAGATAGCCCACCTTGCCATCGGCATGACGCTTGTCGCGGCCGTCGGCATGTCGATTTTCGGCTTTCGCTTCCAGCCCGAGTACGTGGCGATATTTGTCAGCGCGTTCCTGCTCCACGAGCTTGCGCACAAGTTCCTTGCCCAGTTCTACAGGGCGTGGGCGGAATTTCGCGTGATATTTTTTGGCGCAATAGTGACCGCGGTGTCGGCGCTCCCGTTCTTCCCGTTCAAGTTCATCATGCCGGGGGCCGTGTTCATAAGCGGCTCGGTGAGCGAGCGCAGGAACGGCAAGATATCGCTTGTTGGCCCGCTCACCAACGTGGCGCTTGGCGCCGGCATGCTGCTTGCGTTCATGCTTTCAGATTCGCGGTTGCTGGAGGTGGGCGCAAGGTTCAACGCGTGGATAGCTATCTTTAACCTGATACCGTTCATGGGCCTTGACGGGCAAAAGATATTTGCGTGGAACAAGCTGGTATGGGTGCTTGCGCTGGCCGCGTCAGCGCTTCTCTACATCGCAGTAGGGTTTGCGTCCGGCAGGGGCCTGGGGTTCCCCTAGTTAGTCAGGATCTTTTGCCTCTGCCTCGGCCTTTATGCCGACGACATATATATGCTGCCCGGGGCTTGCGCGCACCTCAGGGAGCACGTTGAACAGCGAGCCGGCAAAGAGCACGAGAAGCCCTGCGACAATGCCGGCCGGCAAGACTACTGCAAGCGTGTGGTCGCCGGCGGCCGGCCCGATGTCTTCTCATATTTTGCAACCGCCAGTTTTCTAGCCAGAGGGTGACTTTATAGGCTTTTCATGTATGCAGAGGCTCTGTTAACTTAGGGTAATCTGTATAGCTAGGACTGTCCTGTTGATGTTTTCATAGACTTCCATCTTGTGCTTACCTTCTGTTAACTTAGGGTAATCTGTATAGCTAGGACTGTCCTAGCTTTTCATTGGCATGAGAAAGAGGACAGACCCAGCTATAATCAGATATGCACTGTACCTGTATTTTAATTCTAGGAGCTTTCGGCTGGCAGCCAGATCGCTATCACCAATAAAGAGAAGGAGCCACGTTGCTGTATGGAAATGGGTACAGAAATATTCCAGCCTTGCAGACAGGTTCCGGACAGACAGACGCCTTGTCAGGGCAATATTTGTTGACGAAACACTATTGCAGATAGATGGGCATGACTATTGGCTATGGATAGCGTACGAACCAACTATTGGCACATGCTTGATGATGCATCTGTCTCGTGAGAGGACCATTTTCGTATGTTACCAGTTCTTCAAGCAGTTGCAAAGGAGGTATGGAAGGAGGCCGATATTCACAGACGGTGCTCAGTGGTACAATGATGCTTGCAGGTGGCTCAGATTACGCCATTATGTGTACGGTACAGAATTGAAGAATTTGATGGAGCGGTTTATACAGCATATCAAGGACAGGACGGAGTGTTTTGACGACCACTTTCCATGCAGGAAGGAGAATTGTGACAGACAGCATGTCTGGAACTGGTTCAAATTATTTTTACTGTACCTGCATATGGGCGCAGACATGATACGGTTTATGACATTCCTGGCCAAGGATGGTGGCTAAGTTAACGGAGCCATGCAGAAGGCTTAACTCTTTTTAATCGAGCCCGTTTCTTTATAGAGCATGGCCACCATCAGGGGCCACAAGGTCAACCCCGCCCTAGTAGTAATTGACGTGCAGAACGGCTTTGTGAGCAAGGGAGGCTCGTACGACCTCCTCGGCATGGAGACCGCGCACTACCAGCAGGTCGTCCCGAAAATAGCAAGGCTCATCTCCCTGTGCAGGGACGCAGGCGTGCCGGTCTTTTACACGCAGGCAGTCAGGGAAAAATCCGGGATAGACCTGCTTACAAGATCGCACAAGATCCTGCCAAAGGCAAGGGAGGAGAGGATACGCAAGAGGCCCATATGCGTCAGGGACACGTGGGACGCAGGCATCGTAGACGAGATAAAGCCGGCGCCAGAGGACCACGTGGTGGTAAAGAGGAGGGACTCGGCCTTCCACGACACCGAGATAGGCGTGTGGCTCAAGAGCCTCGATGTTGACACGCTCTTGTTCTGCGGCATCGACACGTCCATCTGCGTCGAGACCTCGCTCCGGGACGCGTTCAACAACGGCTATGACGTCGTGCTGGTGTCAGACGCCACCGCGTCGGGCAACCGCAAGCATTTCGAGTCGACGCTTGAGATTGTGAAGGACTATTACGGCTTTGTCATGGACATCGACGAGCTTGCGCGCTCGCTTCTTCCGCCGCAAAAGCAGGTGCAGCAAAAAAGCGACAAGAAGAATAATAACAATAGTTCAATGATGATGGAATGAAAAAAGAGTGGCACTTTGCTGCTTTCGGCAATTGCCACGTTTTTGTGGGTCGTGATTTTATTTCTTATTGTGCGATTTCTGCTGTGGCGAACCTGTTTCCTACGTTGGTGATCTTTACCTTGACCTTCTGACCGACCTGGCCGCCCGTAACAAAGATCACGAATCCCTGTACTCTGGCAATGCCGTCGCCCTTTCTGCTCGTTTCAGTTATCTGCACTTCGTATTCTTTACCTGTTTCCACAGGCTTTGGACCGTAGCTGCCACCGAAGCCGCCACTTCCACGTCTCTGATATGACATTCGTCGACGTAACTGGGCAAGATTGTAATATAAAGGTGTGGCTAGCTAGGGCAGGAGGCTCATCTTTATGAGTTTCACCCACTGCCTGTTGGTGAACACGTGCGGGCTGTGGCCCTTCATGTTCACCTTTTCAGAGACGCGCTTTGTCAGGTAGAGCGAAAATGCGGCCACCGACCGCCACATCGGGCTCTTGTAGTCGCCAAGGTACGAGTCAAGCGCCCATTTTACTACCCAGTAAAAGCGCGAGTGTCTCTCAAGGGCGTGCCGGAGCAAGAGCTCCCGGGAGCTCTGGATGATGTAATAGGCGTGCTCGTACAGCTCGTCGTGGGAGGCATATTCCCTGCATGCCATCTTTACCTTCCTGTGCAGCATGGCCTCAAGCACCGAGTCGAGGCTGTTTTCTTCCGCCTCCACGGTGTTGATGCACTTGCCCAGCGTGGTCAGGACGTGCGAATCGCTTCCAGCCACTTCGGGCATCGAGTTGTCATGCGCAAACTTGCTTGCGACTATGTTTGAAAAGCGGTCGACGTTGTTGCTGTTGAACGACTCTATCATGTCGCAAAGCAGCGCCTTTTCGCGTATGCCGTTAGATACCGCAAACGGGTGGGCCGCGCACGACACCGCGCCCTGCCTCTTTATCTCGTCAAGCGTCTCGCCAAGCGTCATGCCGGGCCGAATGGTCTTGTGTATGCCATAGGCCAGTACATGACCGCCTGTGTCTATCGTCACCTCCTCGGCGGGGTAAATAGTGATTTTCTGGAATTTTGCATGGTTTGCCTGGTACTCCAGTATCTGGCGATAGCCGTCAAGCGTGTTGTGGTTTGTCACAAACAGCACGTCTATCTCCCTTGCAAGCACGGCTTCCAGCTGTGCCGCCATCTCGACTCCGCAGTCAAACGGTACGCGAGCAGACCCGTTTTGATGGTTCGAGAAGGTGTTATGGCAGTGGAGCTCTGCGTTCAGAACCCTGGTCGTAGCAGCATCACGTCCCTGGCGCGGGTAATGGCGTTGCCACATAAATATCAACGCAATTGCAAAAACATGCAGGGTCGAGATGATAAACACAGCAAGGAGTACGAGTATCATAGGGAGGCGCCATCCATTCAGATTATATGGCGTGCGCCACAATAAATCATGATTTATTTTGGTCCAGAATAGTTTTCCTATGAAGGACTGGCACGTCAAGCATATGGAAAAAACAGTGGTCAAGTACGTGGGCGGGCTTGCTCCCGATGCTTCTGCATGGGAGAGGAAGAACCACAAGAGGTACGTCAGCTTTTCAAGCATATGCAGGCAGATAGACTATGACATCAAGCACGGTGTCACCAACGAGCAGGTCGTATCGTTTCTGCGCAAGGTGCGCCACGACACGTCATTTTCCAAGGTCAGGGCAAACGACGGCTCGATGGACAGGCTCGTAGAAGTGGAGAAATACTTCCACGATACGGTCAGGAACTTCAGGTAAAAGAGTTGCCGCGATATACACAGATTCAGGATTCGGACTTGCTTCTTAACGGCGGTTCTCCATGAGTTTTGTCAGCCTGTCCTCAAAGGCCGCAAGCTCCTCATCCGTAAAGTTGAGCTTTTTTATGAGAGCGACGTTTACTCCAAAAGACCCAAGGCGTTCGTAGAACATGTCGCGCGTCAAATCTTTTGCACCGAAATTTTGTCATCGAAGGAGCATATGCCCTCATGCAAAGACAATGGAAGAATATTGTAATACACACTATTTTATGACTTGTTGAACTTTCATCAAGAAGCAAATTACATTTCATGGAGCTAGCTTCTAGAAATACGTCAAGTGACGATATATGAGGGGTATGTTTACATCATAGTTCCATGGCGTTATGGTCGAATGGTGCTCGGGGCCATCGTAGATTCTGAAAAAACAGCGGACGCAATCTTGGCGGACTTGCAGGCGATCTTTGGTGCTCGTGTTTTTGATGCACTGGCTGCAACAATAGTCAAGGATCACCTGGGCGGCGAAATGGACGTGCGCACGGCCATAATGCAAAGACCAGACCTTTTTGAACGCGCGTTCATCGCGATACTGGGCGAAATTGGTGAAAGAGTTCTGGCTTTTGTGTGCAACAAATTACAGGCGGGACTTCCCCCTGATGAAAACAGCAGCAGTAGCATAGTATATTCAAAAGCATGAATGACAACAACAATAAAACCTGCTACCACAAGCAGGATCCCACTCACTCTGGCTTTTGGAGCCACTTACTTCTTCTTTTTACTCCAAAATAATATCGCCTTTCATGCAATGCTCTTTTACAAACTTTAGCAATTCGCCGTGATCTTCGAGCTTGTAGTATTCCTTCAGGCGGATGAGCATGTCATCGTCAATAATTTGATAGTGTTTTTTCCTTTCATTCAGCTTTTCAGGTTTTTCTATCGCTGTCACATATAGTTTAGAGACTCATCATAAAAATGATTTTCTATAGTTTTTGTAGTTTGTAAAACCGCAACTAGCTTGAAACATGATTTCTTTGCAGAGCAGGCCACCCCTCTTTGAACCCAGGTCCAGAGGCAATTTCGCCGCAAGCGCTACCGGCTACTTTTTTTGCGACCTGCTCCCAATATCACTGACGCATTTCGCGCTTATATCCTCAACAACGGGGGAGGGGTGTCGATCCCTGAGCTGTCAATGGACTTGCAGGGCGTATTTGCCACGTGCCATAGTAACCCACAAGACGGTTGAACTATATGTACCGGTAGCAGGGAGTGCCCATCGCACCATATCATGTCATGTCATAATGCAAAGAGCACCTTGACGCCTTCCACGACGTACTGCACGGCAATGGCCGCGACAAACACTGCGAAAACCCGCGTGACTATCAAAGAGCCCCTTCTGCCAAGGATCCTATATATCCTGTCAGAATACCGCAGCGTCACGTAGGTCGCGGCTATTGCAAGCACGATTGAAAGCACGGTCGTCACCAGACCCATTGTTTCAAGCGAGATTATGACGGCAGTTATGGCGCCGGGCCCGGCAAGCAGGGGAAAGGCAAGCGGCACCACCCCGGTGTCTCCGGCCGTATCCGAGCCGATGAACCTCCACCCCCGGTCAAAAGCTCTATTGCCACGATGAACAGGAGCACGCCGCCGGCGACCATGAAGCTGGAAATCGAGATGCCAAATATGCCAAAGATCTGGGTGCCGGCAAGCGCAAAGACAAAGAGCAGGCCCGCGGCCGTGATTACGACCGTCTTGGAAACCTCGGCCCTCCCGGCACTTTCCATTTTCCGGGTCAGCGACATGAAGATGGGCACGATCCCGACGGGGTCGATAACTACGAGCAGCGTAATAGTGGACCTGACTAGATCCGGGAGAAAATGCTCTGGTGAATAGAGGAAGTCTACCATTTAATGGAAGCAGCTACAGGATTCATTCGTCGTTGTTGTTGCACGATAATTACTTTTCAAAAGCACGCGCCAAGATCCGGCCCAGTGATTAGCGCCTTCTCTGCCTTGCCTTTCCTTTTCCGGATATTTTCAGGTAGCCGCGGCTGCCGTCCTTTTCATACTCGATGCTTACAGATTCTGCCTTGACTATTGATAGGGGCGCCACTTTATTCCTGCCAGTGACATACCCGATAAAGAACGCTGCGGCTGTGGGATAGCCGCCGTTGTAAACCTTGTCAAAGACGTTGGCTTCGTGGAACAGCTTGACATCTTTTCTCGAAAGCGGGATGCGTTTCACAGCCATAGCAACTTGCCATATCGCAATACCGACCTTTAAACACCACGTACGAAGGTTATGTCAAGTCATGGGTGTTGATGCCATTATACTAGAGGACAATCAGGCTGTCCCGCATTATACATAGAACAGCCATTTAGCATAATAACATCAACCGTCGACTTGACAGAACCCGTACGAAACCACGGCTCCGCCGGCGGCGCCATGGATCTCTGGGAAATGGTCCGGCGGAGCGCGCCATATTATTGACTTGGCAAGGTTTTGCTGCATGCGCCAGCCTAAAACTAGTCAGTGTACAATGCAAGCAAGTGCAATAGCAGCAGTATATTATCCGGCAACCGACAAGAATGCAAAAATGCGCCAGCCTAGGTGCTGCTACTATCTACTTCGTGCATCAGGTTTTTCATTATGATGTCGGTGCCATAGTCGCCAAGGACATCGCGGATCGCCATGCTGACCCGTGACACAGGGTATTTTGTGTCGCTTGAAAATCGAAAGCCGCTTCGCTCAAGGTAGCGGAAGATAACCTGCATCACTTCATCGCCCAGCACGTCGCGTGAGCGTGAAAGCCCGGCCCGCAACGATGATCCGCCAATCAACTCGTCCTGTTCCATCAAATATAACAATGTTGATCCGTCATGCAGTTATTTTACCGAGTCGCCCACTAGGCCAAGAGATGTTGGGAGATTATACCTAATTGCGCAGGAGCTTTAGCAAAATGTCCCAGAGGCGACCTCCGGAGATATTGCATGTGCAGACGGCGATGTGGCGGGAAGAACATATACACATACACATAGAGATGGAGGGGGCCGCAGGTGAGGGAACTTGGGAGAAATCCACCTGAATTAACCTGCGCCCCTCTGCTTGACTCAATGTTACAATTCACTCTTTATAATAATAGCATTATACCTAACTTGCACGTGCCAAATGATGTTTTGCGGCACGACAATGCACACAGGTTATCTGCATTGCCGTCATCTCAGGTCTTTTAGCGGCACGTACCTGAGGCCGTAGATCAGGACGGCGGCGCCGGCAGCCGTAATTATCCAGCCATAGATAAAGAACGGAAATGGCGCCTGGGCGCACAGGGCAGCAGCATTGTTTTCGATGCAGCGCTCGTACGCGCCCTGGTCAAACAGAGATTTCAGGATCAGGACCTTGGAAGCGACTACCAGGATTATCCCGGCGATAACCAGCGATTTGTGCATGCGTCGTCTTCTTTGTCTTGGAGTGCGGCCTTGTTAATGCTTTTTGCAAAAAAGTGGGAGAAGGGGCACGCCCCACTACCTGCGCCCCGTTGCAACGGTGCCGTATATCGGATCGGCTCCAAAGTGGTTGTCTACCTTGTCAGGGCCTATCGTCAATGCAAGCACCGTGTTGTCCAGTATCCTGATGGTCACAGGGACATCCTCCACAGGTCCGCCCTTCAGGGTAACGGTGGCCGTGCCGTTGATGGTGAGGGTGTTGTTCTCAAGGGTAACGTCGGACGCCTTCAGGTCAGTCACGTTGTGCTCGTGCGCAGCAGTCCCGTTGGGCTGGACCATCTCGAACCTGGCGATGAAGAAGAGGTTCGTGTTGCCTGCGGTTATGCCGCCGCCTCCGCCTCCACCTCCTGTCGCGGACGTTGCGTTGTTGCCGGTGGCAGATGTTGCGTTGCCAGTCGTCGCCGTTTCATTGCCGGTTGCTGCAGAGCCGCCATTTTCATTGGTCCTCAATAGCCAGATTCCAGCCTGTATCCACGCAGGCTTGCCATCTTCAATCTGGATGCTTGCGATTCTGCCGGTCAGCCTGTCAACCGTTGTTGTCGTTGCTGTCTGATTTCCGGGGACCGTGCCGGTCTGGTTGCCGGTAGTTACGCCCGTTTGATTATTCCCAGCGGCTGTCCCTGTCTGGTTGCCGGTGGTCGAGCCGGTCTGGTTGCCGGTGGCAGAAGTCTGATTACCACCAGCGGGAGAAGGGGTTGTTGTTGTCGTCTGGTTGCCTGTAGCTGTGCCGGTCTGGTTGCCGTCCTGCGCATAGCTTTTCGCCACGGCAAAAGAGGCGAATACAAGCGCCGAAACAAGCACAGCAGCAGCCGCTGCAGAAAATACCTTGGTCTTCGGGTTCATCAGGGAGGTACACGCGTCCATGATATTTACGTGGCATGGAGCTTGCTTAGTGAATCTTGTTTGTCACGCCTTATCTATCATGCCTTCCTCTAATATTGTAGTATGCATGACAAGGACGAAGGTCAGGACGCATACCAGAAGAACATGAAGGTTGTGGCCGTCACCATACTGGTGATGGGAGTTTCCATAGCCATCATCATAGCGATGTACCTGGTGTTTGGGCACATCGGGCCGACCTTTTCGACCGGGGTGATGAACACCCAGCAGGACGAGCTCAGAGCGCAGTACGGGCTCCCACCTTGCAAGCCTGTGCCAAAGAGTCTGGCAGAAGTCCCGCCGTCTCTTCGCAACGAGACCAACCTGTGCGGCTCCTCCTGACCGCCGCGAGATAGTTCTAATAGGGCGACGTACGCAAGCATGTCGTGACCGTCAGGGAGAACCTGAAGCTTTTGGTATTTCTGGTAGGCGCCGCGCTGTTTTTCGCAGTGACCCTCCTCGGCTCGTTCTTTGGCGTCATCGTCTTTATCAACAGCGCCGGCCTGCCCCGCGACCAGGCGCTCAACTTTTTCATGGTGGGATTGGTGCCCCCTTCGGTGGCAACGTTTGTGCTGTTCACCAAGGGACTTGGCAGGTTCATGTAGAGACAGATAGAGCGAAAGAAAGAAAGAAGGAAAAACTGTAAAGCAACCCTTTCAGCCAAGCAATATAGCAGATATGATGTCGTCGTCGCAAAACAACAGTAACATTGCAGAGCTCGTAGACAGCCTCCACGGCCTGATAGAGGCAAGGCAGGCGCCGGCAGGCGTGGCAATAGCAGGCCTGATATCGACCGCAGGCGAGATTGCGCTTGGCATGGCAGTGGCGCGCCCCGAGCGCAAGGACGCGTACATGAAGGCGTTCAACAGTGCAGCCGAGCAGGCAAGGAGGCAGCTCCGCAAGGAGCTGAAGGCAAGGGGATTGTAGAAAAAAATTAAGGCGGAAGATCCGCCAGCTTGCTGCTGCCCTTGGATTTTTCAGCCGCGGAGGCACCGGCAGCGGTGTCTTTCTTTGCGTCGGCCTTGGATTTTTCAGCCGTGCCGCTGCTTTTTTCTTTTTCAGCAGGGTTTTCTTTTTCCCGGACTGATCTTATGGCCTCCATCGCCACCGCCCTGATGTCGTCGTAGGCCGTTATGGCAAGTATCTCTTCAAGCAACGGAAGCGCCTCCTCGCCACGGGCTGACAGGGTCTTTATGGCGGCCTTTTTCTCCCCAGGGTTGCGAGCCCACTTTGCAGTTTCCTTTAGATCCCACAGACTCTCTGGCAAATGTTGTTGCTGACTCATATCGTAATCAGTTACTATATAGTGCAAAACTTGTATTTACGCAACGCTGCTTGCCCGGCAAGCAAAGGTTATAGCCACACGCCCTTTTACCCCATCGCTGTGCAGGAATACGTCGCCCTTGGCGTGTTTGCGCTGGTGTACGTCCTCATAATCGGCCGGCGCAGGTTCAAAGTCCCGATATGGGCCGCGATGCTCATCGGCGCGGCGCTGATGGTCGGCCTGCAGGTGACTGGCATTTCCGACGCGTTCAGGGCGGTGAACCTTGAAGTCATTGCGTTTCTCTTTGGCATGTTCAGCATCGTCTCGGCCCTCGAGAGGGCAGGCGTGCTAAAGATGATAGCAGTCAGGATGCTTGCACGCGCAAGGACGCCGGCGCAGCTCCTGATGATTTTTGTGATAGGCATGGGAGCGCTTGCGGCTTTTCTGGTGAACGACACGATTGCGCTCCTCGGCATACCGCTTGCCGTCCACGTGGCAAGGCACGCAAGGATCAAGCCCGCCATATTGCTGCTTGCGCTTGCGTTTGGGATAACGGTCGGGAGCGTCATGACCCCCATAGGCAACCCCCAGAACCTGCTGATAGCCATTGACAGCGGCATGCAGTTTCCGTTCGTCACGTTCCTTCTCTACCTGAGCGTGCCGACGATGGCAAACCTGTTTGTCACGTACCTGATACTGAGGGCGTATTTCAGAAAGGAGCTTCCAGAGGCGCTGGAGCGCGCCCCGGCAGAAGTTGTTGCAGAAGAAGAAGGGGAGGAGGAGGACGGCGGCGTCTACTACAACCACCGGCAGGCAAGGCTTGCCATCTACATAACCATTGCCACGCTCGCAGGGTTTGTCATATCAGAGTTCCTGCACGTGCTCAGGGTGGCAGACTTTGGCCTGAGCATAGTGGCGATGCTCGGCGCGGCGGCGCTGTACGCGCTTTCTTCAGAGCGCACGCAGATCCTGAAAAAGGTGGACTATTCCGTGCTCGTGTTCTTTGCGGCAATGTTTGTAGTCACGTCGGCAATGTGGCAGTCAGGCGCAATAGCGATAATCACGGGGTGGCTCCCGGACCCGAGCCCGGCAGACAAGGCGCAGAGCCTCGGCGTGATAACGGCTGCAAGCCTCTCGCTGAGCCAGGTGCTCAGCAACGTCCCCTTTGTCGCGCTGTACGACTTTGTCATGACAGAAAGCGGGTTTGGAAGCGGGCACGTGGCGCAGTGGCTGATGCTTGCCGCGGCAAGCACAATAGCCGGCAACCTGACGATACTTGGCGCGGCAAGCAACGTAATAGTCATTGAAGCGGCCGAGGCAAGGGGCGTTCGCGCGTTCTCCTTTTTCGAGTTTGCCAAGGTCGGGAGCGTGATAACTGCGGCAAACATCGCGATATACTATGCATTTATTACGCTGGTGCTCTAGGGGGGAACAAGCACCGCGCGAGCCTCCACTTCCGAGTGTTTCAGCCGTGCAAGCACGTCATTTGCCTCGTCAAGCCTGTGCGTCTCTACCACCACTTCAAGCGACCTGCCGGCGGCAAGTGCCACAAGGTCTGCCATGTCCTGCCGGGAGCCTATCACGGTCCCGCGTATCGTCTTTTCGTCAAACGCGTAAAAGTGCGGTATTTCGCCGACGACTCCCACCACCACGAGCCCGCCTTTTTTGACCGACCTTACCGCCGCGTCAATGGCCTTCTCTGACGGAGCAAACACGATTGCGCTGTCCAGCAGCCCTCCTTCCTCTTTTTTCAGGCTCTTGATGAACTGGTCGGTCGACTCTTGGTACGTGACGGTGCTGTCTGCTCCCAGCTTCTTGGCAAGGTCAAGGTGCTTTTTTGCCCGGGAAATGGCGACTACCCTTGCGCCGTCCATCTTGGCCATCTGTATCGCAAGGTGCCCGACGCCTCCGACTCCAAAGATGCCCACGGACCTGCCCTTTGCCGGCTCGCTTGCCTTGACTGCCTTGTACGCCGTTATGCCGGGGCAGAACAGCGGGGCCGCGTGCGCAGAGTCGATGCTGTCAGGTATGGCAGTAACGAATTCTTCGTTTGCGACGATGTACTCGGCGTACCCGCCCTGCACGCTTTCGCCCGTTATCTCGGCGTCATCGCACAGGTGCTCCTTGCCGGAATTGCAGTAGCCGCATTTCAGGCACGAGCTGAACAGGGGCTGTATGCCGACCCTGTCGCCCTCTCTAACCTTCTTTGCGCCGTCGGCCTTTTTCACGACGCCGACGACCTCGTGGCCAGGCACCACAGGCAGGACCGACGGCGAGCCCTCGTCCTTCCAGTCGCCCTCTATCATGTGCAGGTTTGACCGGCAGACGCCGCACGCCTCTATCTCCAAAAGCACTTCGCCCCTCTTTTTGGGCTTTGGAACCGGTATCGACTTTAGTTCAAGCGGCCTTGTCTCGATTGGCGCGCACCTGTTAAGGACCATCGCCTTCATCATCATCGTCGTCGTTGTCTCTCCTTCTTCTGCCATGTCGCTCTCCACACTATTTGCCATTGCCGTTTATCTTTTTTATTCCGCTGCAACACAACAAATAAGCAATCAGCGTGCCGGCGTTTTCCACTTTTTGCTCGCGTATCATGTCGCGGAGGCTGTCGACTTTGACGATTTCCACGTCGATGTCCTCTGTGCTGTCGTGGTCAGCCCTGCCGCCTGCAAGGCCGGCCGCCGCAAAGACGTGCACCACCTGCCGCGACTTGCTGACGGACGGATGGTAATCATAGACGTGCTCTACCTTTTTTGCCCGGTATCCGGTCTCCTCGCGCAGCTCCCTCTTGGCGGTCGCAAGCGGGCTTTCGCCTTTTTCCACGTGGCCGGCGGGAAATTCAAGCAGCACCTTGCCAAGCGGGTAGCGGTACTGCTTTATCATGACAAGCGTCTTTTTGTCAAGGAACGGGACGACTATTACGACGTCTGACGAGCGGTAATGCGTGTAAGAAAGTGTCCCGCCCTTTGGCGTCTGCACCGTGTCCTGGAAAAGCTCCATGTAGACGGTCTTGCCCTCCCTTGCCTCAAACACCTTTTTCCGGCCAAGGCGCTTCCAGGCTTTTTTCCCTCTTCTCTTTCTCCCCGTTTCCAACGCCCTATAGCTGGCACTGGACTGAATTATAAAATAATGTGTTCTACTACCAGAACGGCCTGCTTTTGTGGCGCTCCTTAAATCCTCCCTCTGCCAACTAATCCCATACATGGATGGCGGCATTGAGCGCAAGCTGCAGGGGAGGACCCTGCAGGTGTACCTGTACCTTTTGAAAAAGGGTGAGCCGGGAGGGATAAGGGAGATCCAGCGCGACCTGGGCCTCTCAAGCCCGAGCGTGGCCGACTACCAGGTGGAAAAGCTGGTGGGGATGGGCCTTGCCGCAAAGGACAGCCATGGCAGGGTGTGCATCACCCGCAAGGTGAAGGTCAGGGCGCTTGAATCGTACGTGAACTTTGGGAGGTTCTCGGTCCCGAGGCTTGCGTTCTATGCTTCCGTGTTTTCCGCGGTCGCCGTCCTGTACGTGTTATTCAATCTGTCGTCGTGGAGCATATACGGCGTGGCGGTGCCGCTTGCGGCTGCTGGCGTGCTGTGGCTTGAGGCGTGGAGGATGTGGAGGTTCAGCCTGCTTGAAAGGGCGGACAAGGCAGAGAACAGCAGCAGAAATGCAGCAAGGGGGATTCTTCCGCTGTTTGCGCCCGGAGCAATCGCGCTTTTTGTTTTTGCCATAGGCGGCGCGTTCTTGTTCCAGTACGTGCAGGAGCCGCCTTCCGTGCAGATGCAGAGCTACATTCCCGAGGCAAGCAGTAGTATTACGAGCCAGCAGCAGACGATAGAAGAGTCGCTTACATTGTCAAGAGAAAAGGTCGCCTCGGCCGGCGAAAGCGCGTTTGCGGCGCCGGGGCTTGCCTCTTCCGTCCTGCCGCCTGCAGGAGCCACGGTCATCGGGTTTCTTGGCTATTTGCTTGTGAAATACCGCTGCGAAGGCCGCGTTCTGGTGCCAGAACAGGCGCGGGCGCATGTGTCCGGAACGCAGGATTATCCAGAGCGCTCCCGATAACTAGTGCATGGACACAACAAAAAACTACTACCACATGGCCCTGCTGGCCGCCGCAGCAGGGACGATAGCATTGTCACTGGCGGCAGGGACGGCGCAGCAGTCGCATGCGCAGTACGGCGTCTCGGGCAACCCCACAGCGGGCGCCACGCCGGACCAGCTTGAAGAATGCAAAAAGTACAACATCGACAGGATAGAATGCAACGAGCAGACCTTGCTTGCGGCAAGAAAGCACGCGATCATTGAGGAAAACCCGAATGGTTCTGGCACGCCTATGCTATCGATAGGAGGCAACGAGACGCTCCTGTACGTCGGCGCGCTGGGCGCGATCTTTGGAGGGGTTGCGGCGGCTTTCTTTGCAAAGGGGAGGAAGGCAGCGACAACCTCCTGACCCTTCCTTTGTTTTTCTTTTTTCTTGAAACACGAGCTCAAATATCGTCGATTGCGTAATTTCATGAAGGAACGCGAGCAGACTAGCCTCATGGTTAAAATATTATTTTTGTCAATAAGGCAAGAAGAAGAGATGGTATTTGAAGGGATACCAACCGGCTATGAGATGCGTTTTCTGGTTGGCATCGGGATTTCTCTGGCGGCCGGCTTTGCCATTGGTGTAGAGAGGGAGTCAAGGAACAAGGCGGCAGGGATAAGCACGCACTGCCTCGTGATAGGAGGGGCGATGATCTTTACTTTCCTTTCGTCGCTGGTGGACCCCAACTCGTCGTCAAGGATTGCAGCACAGATAATCTCCGGCATAGGCTTTCTCGGGGCAGGGCTCATCCTAAAGAGCGAGCTGGACGGCAAGATAACAAACCTGACAACCGCAGCCGCCGTATGGTTTGCCGCTTCAATCGGCATGGCTATCGGCTACGAATACTATTTCCTTGCAATAGTGGCGACGGCATTTGCAGCCGGCGTGCCGCGAATACCGCACATCTCAAAGATGATAAAAAAGGGAGAAGAGACCTAGTCGGCCGCTTGGCGCGTACTACTATCCTGCTGCCTGTCTCTGCTATCGGCCACCTTTATTATCCGTCGCCAAAGGTACGCTATTATCCCGCATGATATGAGGTACAGGTATGTGAATGAAAGCGGAGCCATTACCCAAACGAAATACGGGTTGGCGTACGTCCAGGACCATGACGGCATCAAGGAGTAGACAAGGGAAATAAGGAACACAAAAAGCGGCCATCCAATCCCTACCCCTACTATTCCAAAGAAGGTATTGTTCAAATCAGCAGCCTCTCCATCAGCTAGTTCTGCAGAGAAATTGATTCCAATGATATGGATAACAGCGTAAAAGCAAACAAAGCAATCCTATCTGGATAAAACAGATTCTTGGCGTGTCGGCGGCAAGAAAGATGATGGTGGCCTTCATCACATACTCTTTGTTGGGCGTCCGGCAAAAGTCATAATAACCGACGGGCGCGGTGTGTACTTGTGCCAAAGGGCAAGGAGGAAAAGGCCGAGAGGATGATGGAGGCGACGCTTGCGGTGCTCTCGAAAAAGGGCTACGAGAACACCACCATCAACGACGTTGCAGACGCGGCCAAGGTCAGCAGGGGCCTCCTGCATTACTACTTCAAGGACAAGGAGGACATGGTCTCAAAGGCGCTGGCGTTTGGCTTTGGCCCTATGTGGGATTCCTCTGTCGGCAGCCTGTCAAGTGCCAAGTCGCCGGAAGAGCTGGTCGACGGCATGATAGAGGTCCTGAAAAGAAACCTGCAGGAAAACCCGGACTTTACCGCCCTGCTCTTTGAGATGTGGGTCAGCAGCAGGAGGAGCGACAAGATAGCCAAGGTCTTTAGAGACGGCCTCGAAGAGGCAATAGGCAGGCTGAAGGCGCTCCTGGAATTTGCGTCTTCGGTCGGCGCCATCAAGGTGGACGCGGCAGAAGCAGAGGGCATTGTCAGGATGCTCTTTGCCATCTATCACGGCATGGCGATCCAGCTTCTAGCCAACCCGGAAAAAGCAAAAGACAAACGGATATGGGCGCCCATAAGAAAGGTGCTGCTTGCCGCGTTCAATGAAAAGTCTAAAACATTATAATAATCAGGACTGCATGACACAGCTGCTATTATGCGGGCCAGCGAGGTCAAGAATGCCAGTTTTATTGGAAAAGAAGTGACAATCAGGGGCTGGGTACACCGCCTGCGCAAGCAAAAAGAAAACTCGTTCATACTCCTCAGGGACGACAGGGGAGGAGTGATACAGTGCGTCCTGCCCACAGACAAGGCCGCGGGCCTCACGATAGAGTCGTCGGTTCAAGTCACCGGCATTGTGAGCCAGGACCCACGGGCGCCGGAGGGCGGCTTTGAGATAAAAGGAAAAGAACTGAAAATATTCAACATCGCGGCCGAGTACCCCATAGGCGAGTACCAGAGCGACGAGCTGCTGCTCGACAAGCGCCACCTTGCGCTCCGCACGAGAAAAATGATCGCAATGGCCAAGGTGCGCGCGTCCGTCCTGCACTATGGCCGGCGGTGGTTCGTGGAAAACGGCTGGATGGAGGTGACTGCGCCGACCATTGTCAAGGGAGCGGTGGAAGGAGGCTCGACGCTTTTCAAATTGCGATACTTTGACCAGGACGCGTACCTGTCGCAGAGCGCGCAGCTGTACCTGGAGGCGATGATATTCTCGCTTGGGCCCGTGTGGAGCCTGACGCCGTCGTTCCGGGCTGAAAAGTCGAGGACGGTCCGGCACCTGGCGGAATTTTCCCACCTGGAAGCAGAGGCGCCGTGGGTCACGCTTGAGGACATCTTGAAGGTGGAAGAGCAGCTCGTCTCGTACGTGATACAGAATACCATCAAAGAGCGTGCAGAGGAACTGGAATTCCTAAAGCGCGACGTTTCCGGCCTCAAAAAGGTCGAGCCCCCGTTTGAGCGCGTGCCGTACGGCAGGGCAATAGAGATTTTGCGCTCAAAAGGCTTCCAGGTCACGGAAGACGACGGGACAAAGCGCGAGATCCAGTTTGGCGACGACCTATCGATTGATTCCGAGCGCGAGCTGACCAAGGACGCCGACAAGCCGGTGTTTGTAGTCGGCTACCCCATCGCGGTCAAGCCGTTCTACGTCAAGGAAGACCCGGAGCATCCTGGCATCGGTCTGACTGCAGACATGCTTGCGCCCCGGGGCTTTGGCGAGATAACAAGCGGCGGCCAGAGGGAAGACAGCATCGACTCTATCACCAGCAGGATGGTAAAGGAGGGGTTGAAGCCAGAGGCGTACGAGTGGTACCTCGACCTGCGCAGGTACGGTTCGGTGCCGCACGGCGGCTTTGGCCTTGGCATCGAGCGCCTCGTGCGATGGATAACAAACGCGGAGGACATCAAGGACACGGTGCTGTTCCCAAGGACGATGTCGCGGGTAGAACCCTAGGGCAGAAAAATATTGATTTGCATCATTGCTAGTCGTGACCAATGCAGCAGGGGCATTCAAGCACGGTCAGATTTCCGCTTGTGCTTTTTGATAAAGAAGATCGCAACAGCTATAGAAACGACTCCAATGCCGGCGGCAATCTCGTACGCATAGCTTCCGGGATCAAGGATCATCTCGTTTGTGTTGCCATCAATTATGACAAGCGAACTGGAATCGCGGACGGTGACAAACGCAAGGTTTGTCTCTGGATTTACTGCAACGTCCTTGTATCCTCCGATATCTATTGTTTTTATCACCTTTCTCGAATCTGGATCGATTATGGAAACCGAATCCAGGTCTGCAACGTACAGCTTGTTCGTTTTTGGGTTTACCGCCACGTCTTCAGGAAAAGAAAACGGCCGGCCGTTTTCTTTACGTTCAATCGAGTAATACAAGGTATTGGACGAGCCGTCGATGACGTCTATTGCACCTCGCCCGTTGTTGCTGAAATAGACGGTGTTTGTGTCAAGGTTGATGTCGCTTCCCAGATGGCTGCCTTCTATTGGGATTCTTGCCGCGACCTTGTTTGCATAAGCGTCGACTGCCACTATGTCACCGGACATCCCGCCTCCTACGTACACCATGTTCGTGCCGGGATTGACAGATATGGTTGTAGGCGCGCTGACTCCGATGCCTTGAGTGTCTCTAGTTATTCCTTCCTCTGAAAGGAATCTGCTGCCCACGTCAATGTCTGCCACTACTCTATAGGTCGTGCCGTTGATGACGGACACTAGGTCGTCTTCCACGGGGAAATCGTACGACTCGGACCGTCCCGATGCAGAATTTGCAACATAAACAAGGTTTGTCTCCGGGTTGACTGCGACGCCTACCGGCCATCCCCTGGCAGGTATTTTTTCGACGACCCGGTTTGCTAGCGTGTCAATGACGTACACCTGATTGGAATCCTGGGCAGCGGCGTACAGCCTGTTGGCAGGCGCGTCGACCGCTAGCCCGACAGCATCGTTGGTGGCATCCAGCGGAATAGTGGCGGCAAGGCTGTAACTGGAGCCGTTTATCACGGAAATGGAATTCACGTGTGAGACATAAATCGTGTTTGTAGCAGGATTGACGGCAACATCCAGTATAGGCGAGCCCAGCTTGATGGAATAGGGTGCATATGCTGCGGCCTGGTTTGAAGGCGCAAGGCCTGCAATAAGGATAACAGCTAGCACAAGGGCAAAAGGGATCATCATGCCATGTACGAGCCGCATATGTACGCCATGGAGGCAATCTTGTCTGCTATTCAACTCTTTTGCAAAAATCATATAGAATAAAATAGAAATCAATGTGCGAAGAGTTCAAAACATCCATTATGGGCTTTCAAAAACCTGCTTCAGATTTTGCGGGCAGAGTTTGGATAAAAGCTCAAAAGCAACCTGTTATCATCCACTTTAGTTCAATAACTTTTGTCGTGCCTATTGTCGATAGTTGTAGCAATGCCATTGATATTAGCAGCAACCCTTCCCATCCTGCCTTCAGCAGCGACGAGCCAGGTTTCTCAAGATAGACCTACTCGGGAAATTATGATAACAGAGGTTGAATTAGGCGGAGTCGGCGGATGGCAGTGGTTTGAAGTCTATAACCCCACTGATCACGAGGTAAGCTTGGCCACCATGCTCTGGAACGGCTCGGATGGCAGCGAAATGCAGGGCATCGGAGGATTGAGCAGCATTTCGTCTAGCAGCTATCTTCCAATATGCCTGTCAAAATGTGACCCAGACAATGCCGGCTTGCCGGGATGGAAAAACTTCAACAATTCAATATCGATTTTCCGCGACAACACCAAGAAAGCTCCGCTGTGGGACAAGACGCCTGCATTGACCGATACCTACAATGATTCCCGCACGTGGCAGTTGGATAGCAACAGTGGAGAATGGGTGTTTGCAGAATCTACCAGAGGCTGGCATGCCAGTGATTTAGGCCAGAGAACCATTGAAGCGGTAACAAGCGTCAAGTCCCTAGTAAGATTTGAGTCAGGGCAAGGCGGTTTCCGCGATTCCTCTGGCAAGATTGTCGCAAAGGAGCTCAGCATCAATTCCCTTGATTGGTCCGGAGATACGCTAGTGTATTCCCTTACTCGGGACAACTCTACAAGCCTGTGGACTCTCAAGACTGCCAGCGACGGTACCGCAAAGGGTCCGCCGCAGCAAATACTGTTTGAGAACCGAGAACCATTCTACTCTCCCATCGAGCCAAGGCTGAACTCGGATGCATCAAGGGTATTGTTCATTGGCTCGACTCATCCGCCGGGATCGAATGAATCATTGCCAGTGCTTTACGTCGCCAGTGTGAATGGAACTAATCTACAAAAGATAGGCTTCAACATTACAAGGGCAGACTGGATAAACGAAACGGCCATATTGTATACACAAAGAGAATCCATGGAATCTACTACTCCTGCAAATACCGTAATACCCACCCAACTGACTATATTTGACACCCAAAGCGGCAAGATTTTGAAAGAGAGCATACTGTCAGACAGCATCTGGATTGGAAGCGTAAGCCCTTCAGGCAAACTCGCCCTTGTCCAGCGTTCGATAAGCAATTATGAATCCGAAGTCGCGATTTTAGATCTGGACACATTCAGAATGTCTAGGCTGGACATAAGCATACCCACAGAAGCATACTGGGGAGGAGGATACACGCAGTACGAAGGATTTGACTGGGCTGCTGACGATAATCACCTGTTTTACATGAACCCCGAAGCTTTCGGGCTTCTAACTATTTACAAAGATAACGAACACAACATCTACAAGTACAGCTCAAAGCTCATGATAAAGACGTTTGACCCCAACAACTTCAGCTATTCAGAAAACAAACTGTTTGGATTGCCCAGCCCGGTATTGAATGCAGATGGCGAACACTTTGCAACAATAATCCAAGGCAATATTCGCGGGAATTATTATCTGTACGAGATACTTGTAGCCAAGCTGGCGGTGACAGTCCCGGAATTCTCTGGAGATGCATCAGGCTTGGTACTGGCTTGCTCCGCGCTGGTCTCGGTCTTGGCGTACAGGATTGCCGGCAGGCGTCAAAGGGCAACATAACATTGCGCGCTGCAACCAAGGCTTAAGTATCTGGCAGCGCACAAACAAGCTTAAAGTTGAAAGCGCAACCGCTTGAACGCCAGCACAAGGCCCTGCTCATCATAGCGAGTGTCATCATCAAGACGTTCCTCATGGTGCTCGTGGCCACGCAGGTCATGTGCGGGAGCACAGACCCAAGGGCGCTTTTTTCGTGCGGCGCAAATGCCGCTTACGTTGGCGGAAGCGCGGCGGCTGTTGCGATAATGGGCTTTGTCTTTGGCCACTATATCGTCAGGCTAAAGTCGTTTAACAAGATATTTGCCAACATGATGGGCGCCGACTTTATCGTGACTGCGATGTACTTTGCAGTAGCGTTCACCGCGCCGGACCTGATAGCGACAAAGACCATGATCTGGCTCTTTGGCACATGGATACTTGGCATGCTCCTTGCACCTTTCAACAGCGAAAAGACGTTTCTGAAAAAGCTGTCGCAGTACGGTGGCATTGCGGCGCTTGGCGCGCTGTTCTCGCTCCACTTTATCCCCGGCTTTGCAGAGCTTGGGCAGTCCTACACGGCAGGCATGATGGTGTCAAGCATCCTGTCGGTGTTTGGCGGCGGAAGGCAGAAATAGAAAAAGAGAGTCTAGGCGTCCGCCTTTTGTTGTTTGCGGACGGTAGCCGTCGTCCTCTTTTTCGCAGCAGTAGTCGACTTTTTCGCCCTGGCCCTTATCTTCTTTGCCGTCGATGCGGTCTGGGCGAGCTTGTCCTCCTGCGGCTGCGCTGGTGCTTCTACCGGTGTCTCGGCTGCCACCTTTGGCGCCGGCTTGGCCAGATGGATCTCGATGTACGAGACGCGCCTTGGCATCCCCTCTATGACTATCTCTTCGGTGCCTATCGAGATGGAGCGGGTCTCCAGTCCCGAGACGTCCTTTTTGACCATCTCTGCCACGTTTACCGCTGTCACAATGCTCATGCTCCCCTTTGCCCTCACGACCAGCTCGCCAAACGTGCCGATCCTGAAAAGCGCGGGCGCGATGTAGTCAAGTGCGTTCTTTTTGCCTACAATGAGAACGTGCGGTGGTATGTCTGAGGTTCTTGCCTGTGCAGTAGTAGTTGTTGTTTGTAGTGGTGATGTTGTGGTTGTTGACTCTTGGACTACTGAGGTCATCATGTATATGCCCCTGAGGTCTCCCCGTACGGTTTAGAGCCCCAGTGTCAAGAGATGTTGCCCTTTTTGTCTACTTTTGGGCCCGGCGAAGGGTTAAATTGAATCTGTGAGAAATAGAGGCTTGTTTGCCATTGCCAGCAGGAGAGCCGTTTCTTGAAGCCGCCAAAAAGAGGAGGCTGCTGTTCGACGGGGCAATGGGCACCGAGATACAAAAGCTCAGTCCAGAGCCAAAGGATTTCCCGGACGGCAAGGACGGCTTTAACGACGGCCTCATCCTCACGAGGCCAGAGTGGATAAAGAAAATCCACCGCAGCTACCTTGAGGCAGGCGCCGACTGCATCGAGACGAACACCTTTGGCTCCAACAGGTTCAAGCTTGACGAGTACGGCTATGGCGGCCAGACTGTCGAGTTCAACAAAAAGGCGGCGCAGCTTGCCAGGGAAGTGGCAGACGAGTTTGAGGGACGCTATGTAATCGGCTCGATGGGACCGACGGGGTTTCTGCCAAGCTCTAATGATCAGGATCTTGGGCAAAAGCCCCTTGACGAGATACGGGAGGCGTTTGCGCTCCAGGCCGAAGGGCTCATCCTGGGAGGCGTGGATGCGCTGTTGATAGAGACGAGCCAGGACATACTTGAGGTAAAACTTGCAATCGAGGCATCCCACCAGGCCATGAAAAAGGCCGGCAAGAAGGTCCCCATAATCGCCAACGTGACGCTCGACCAGTACGGCAAGATGCTCCTTGGGACAAGCGTGCAGGCCGCCTACACGACGGTGAGCGACATGGGGATCGACTTTTTCGGCCTCAACTGCTCAACAGGGCCTGTCGAGATGGAGCCAAGCGTCAAGTGGCTGGCAGAGCAGGACCTGCCCATACTGGTCATGCCAAACGCAGGCATGCCCCACAACGAGGGCGGAAAGGCAGTCTACAAGATGGGGCCTGAGGAGGTCGCGCACAGGATGGCGGATTTTGTCAAAAGCTATGAAAACGTGCGCCTGATCGGGGGATGCTGCGGCACAAACCCGAAACACATTGCAGAGCTCAGGCACGTCCTTGATACGCCGTCAGAATAAAGAGAGGCCTCTTGCCTTGTTGCCTCCTGGCGTGGGCGTGAGAGATAGAGATAGAGTCGTGTTTTGTTTCGCTTTACGCCTTTTTCATTTCCAGCCGTTATCCCAGCAGCGCGCTTACAATTCCATCTCGTCTATCTGGACGCGGACCCGAAAGAGTTTGTCCTTGTTCTTGAAGGTGTAGACTGACTGGCTGTTTGCCGAGCTGTCGCCGCGGCCCACGATCTTTTCAGCCAGCCGCGCCCGAAGCTTGTCAACCTGATATTCTGCGATCAAAAGGTTGCCGACTATGTTTTCCAGTTCCAGATCTCGCTCTTTAGGCTCCTGCCCCTTCATCTGCAAAAAATATCCCCCTCCAGCCTAGAAGTGTGGGGCGTTTTCTATGTACTTCTTGCCGCCGATGCTGTAGTGGATCTCTTCAATGAAGCTGGCCTGATCGACTACCGGGCTGGAGTAGTTGGCGCTGCAGACTGGGACGCCTTCTACTGCGTCCTCTTCTTCCTGTTTGAGGATTGTCTGGCTCGATACCATGGGTATACAATTCGACAAACAAGTATACAAGGTTATCTCCTATAGATCTGCGGAATCATGAACTAGCGTTGATATGCCTGCACTGCATCTCAAAGAGGACTCTAGCGTATTTCAGAAAACCTGAACAAGGAATTTCTGTTCAAGTTTTATAGCTGACTATTCTATGGGACTTGATGACCCGCATATTCTCAAGCAAGCAAGATGATGATAACAATAATGATGGCGGCAGGAGCAGGCCGGCAGGAAAACAAGAAATGCTGCGCCTTGCACTTGCTATAGCGGCCGCATCGATGCTGGCAATATTTGCATATACTGGCATCACACTGTCGCAGGGACAGCAACAGCAGGATGCCGAGGCCAGGACTCTACTGGGCAGGGTCCTCGTGACAAAGACGATGGCGTCAGGCCAGGATCCCGCCCCGGGCCACGAGGCCCACCAGTCTGCAGTGTTTTTGCCGCCCCTCGGCGATGACGTGATCTACAGCGGCACGCTCACCTGGGCTGCAAGCGGCCCCGTGGAGCTGTTCACGTACCACCACTATGACGGGCCGGCGAAAAACGCGCCGCCCCTCTACACCGAGCCGTCCAACAACAAGACCTACGCTTCTCCGCTGTTCTTTGCCATGCCGGATTCCGCGGACCACGGCTCGATGAGCCTGGCGGCAAACGCGGTAGGATTCCACAGCCTGGAGGGAAGGCCGTTTACGGTGACTGCCACTTTTGACGGCTGGACAAAAAGGGTCGCGCTTGAAAAGTTCAGCCCCGGCGGCAACGCCACAGGCTACTTGACGGCAGCGGCAGCAAATAACAAGACCAAATCCCCGGCGACATTGATACCAGAGACGGCAGTCAACCCTGCAGACATGGCCTACATCATCCTGCCAGAAAGCCGGATCAAGGAACTTGCGAACAGCACGGAATTGAGCGGCTGGCAGGTTGTGGACGATGGCGGCAGGAGCAAACTCCACAAGACCTTCCAGTTCAAGAACTTTGTGCAGGCCTTCCAGTTCATGTACAACGTCGGGCTCGAGACAGAAAAGATGAACCACCATCCCGACTGGACCAACAACTACAACACAGTGTCCGTCTACCTGTATTCGTGGAGCGTTGGGAACAAGATCACCGATTACGACGTCAAGCTGGCAGGCGTCATGAACAGGGAGGCGGAGGCTCTTGGAGCTACCACTATAGCCACTGCTGAATCGAGCGGCAGCGCAGGAAAAGTTGTTTTCGACTCTCCCCACGTCAGGGTCGACTACCTTTTCTCGACAGAGCGCGGCGACGGCACGACCATCGGGCAGGAGCTGCTTGAGCAGACGAGGACGGAACTGGCCGAGCGCTTTGGCGGAGTCACGGTGCTCCCGCCTTTTAGCGGAACGACCATACAGAACGGCACAAGGCACGATGGCGCAAGTAATGCAGGGTTCTTCGTGGTCGCCCCGAACACCCCTGAAAACATCGAGTGGTTCCTCGACTACAGGGAGGCGATTGAGGAAAGGTTCGGGATTGACGGCATCTTTACCACGATATCGCCGAGCATGATAGCATGAGAGAACTTTCCTGCGGCATGGCCGCCCCAGCAGCGGCCTGCCCTGGAGGGCCCGCGCAGGTGGATAGCAAATATACCTGATTTTGCGATACTGAAATGCGTTTGAAGGTACCACGCGTCAGCTCGGCGCTCAAGGCAGTCGATTTAAAGCAAGAGCCTGCGCCGCTCATCATAGGCGAGCGCCTCAACACCCAGGGCTCCAGAAAAGCCAAGGAGATGGTGCTAAAGGATGACCTCGACGGCCTCGTGAACCTTGCAAGGGAGCAGGTCGAGGACGGGGCGCACTGCCTCGACGTCTGCGTCGCAACGACAGAGCGGTCCGACGAGCTGGAGTTCATGAAAAAGCTGGTCAAGCGCCTGAGCCTTGAGGTCGAGGCGCCGCTCGTGATAGACTCGACCGACCCAAAGGTCGTCGAAGCAGCGGTGATGCAGATACCGGGCAGGCCGATAATAAACTCGATAAACCTCGAAGGCGACGGGTCGCGTTTTTCAGCGCTTGCGCCCATCATGGCAAGGTACGGCCTGCCGGCGATAGCGATGTGCATCGGACCAAAGGGGATGGCCAAGACTGCCGAGGAAAAGGTCGAGACTGCGCAACTGCTGTACGACACTGGCAGCAAAAAGTACGGGCTTGCGCCCTGGCAGTTTATTTTCGACGTGCTCACGTTCACGCTTGCGACGGGCGAGGCCGAGTATGCCGACTCTGCAAAAAACACGCTTGAAGGGATAAGGCTTGTCAAGCAGAGGTTCCCCGGCGCGTTTACCACGCTTGGCCTCAGCAACGTCAGCTTTGGTCTGCCGGCAGGCGCCCGCAAGATCGTAAATTCTGTGTTTTTGTACCACGCCATAAAGGCGGGGCTTGACACCGTCATCATCAACGCCAGAGACGTCATACCGTACCCCGAAATCGACGTCGAGCAAAAGAGGCTTGCAGAGGACCTCATTTTTAATAAACACCAGAACGCGCTTTCAGACCTCATCGCGTACTTTGAGGGCGAGCGGGCAAAGGTAGCATCAGGTACTGGCGGCAAGCGCGTCGAAGTCGACCCGTCGTGGGACGCAGACAGGAAATGCCATTTCCGGATAGTAAACCGGCTGAAGGACGGCATCGAGGCAGACGTCGTGCAGGCAATAGCCGGCCGCATACCGGGCGCCAAGGTTGTCGATGGCAAGATAGCAGCAGAGGCAAAGAGGGAGGCCGCGCACGAAGCGGCGGTGCAGACTCTGAATGAAGTATTGCTGCCGGCCATGAAGGAAGTTGGCGACAAGTTTGGAGCAGGCGAGCTCATCCTGCCGTTCGTTCTGAAATCGGCAGAGTGCATGAAGGCAGCGGTTGCAGAGCTTGAAAAATACCTGATAAAGCAGGAAGGGGTGAGCAAGGGCAAGCTGGTACTGTGCACGGTGTATGGCGACGTGCACGACATAGGCAAGAACCTGGTCAAGACCATTTTCACGAACAACGGCTACACGGTCTACGACCTCGGCAAGCAGGTGCCGATGCAAAAGATACTGGAAAAGATAGAGGAGGTCAGGCCTGACGCGGTCGGGCTTTCCGCGCTGCTCGTGTCGACTTCAAAGCAGATGCAGTATTTCGTCGAGCACGCCCGGCAGAACGGCATGGAAGTTCCCGTGCTGTGCGGAGGCGCCGCGATAAACAGCAACTACATCAACAGGATAGCCAAGGACGGAGGCATTTACAGCCCCGGCGTATTTTACTGCAAGACCGCGTTTGACGGGCTGCGGGCGATGAACGCGCTCGTGTCAAAGGAGGAGAGGGCGCAGTTCGTGGGCGACTGGCGGCAGAGGCTTGAAAAGTGGACAGAGAGGGAGGCCGCGGCTGAAGCTGCCGCCGACCTGCCGCACAGCGGGATAAAGCCTGTCGAGCCTCCCGTGGCGCCGCACCTCAACAGGCAGGTGAGGCTTGAACCTGCCGATCTCGATCTGCGGGAAATCTGGAAGCACATCAGCAAAAAGTCTCTTTTCGTCCTGCAGTGGGGCATCAGGGGCAAGGGCGCAAGCGAAAGCGGCGACCCGGAAAAATTGTTTGCAGAGTGGACAGGGCGCGTCCTTGACGACAGGTTGTTTGAGCCAAGGGCAGTCTACGGGTATTTCCGCTGCCACAACCTGACGCAGGGCAAGGGAGGCCCCGGCAGGCTGGCAGTAGACTATGCCAATGATAGCAGCAGGCAGGCCGTTTTCGAGTTCCCAAGGTCTGCCAAGGAAAAGCACCTGTGCCTTGCAGACTATTTCGGGCAGGACGACGTCGCGGCTTTCCAGGCAGTCACGGTCGGTACAAAGGTCACAGAAGTTATCGACAGGTGGAACAAGCAGGACCGCTACTCCGACGCGTACTATCTGCACGGCCTTGCGGTGGAGACGGCAGAGGCGATGGCCGAGTGGGTCAACGCCCGCATACGAAAGGAGCTTGGCATCGGCGACAGGCGCGGCCTGCGCTACAGCTGGGGATACCCAAGCTGCCCCGACGTGATGCAGCACCACCTCGTGTGGCAGATACTGGACCCGGCCAAGTCAGGCATGGGCCTGACAGAATCTGGGCAGATAGTGCCGGACCAGTCCACAGCCGCAATAGTGGTCCACCACCCGCAGGCAGAGTATTTCGTGCTGTAAGAGCCGGAGAAATCTTCTCAATCCGCACCTTGATAAGATTATATCCGTGCATGGCTTAGGAACGTCAGAAATTGAGGCTGAGAAGGGGGCACATTTTGCTCATTGCAGGAGGCGCCATCGTCGCCTTTAGCTTTATAGCAAGCAGCTATTACGCCTCCCAGTTCCTCAGGGAAATACAGCAGAAAAACATGCACACCATTGCGCCGGAAGCCAGGCTTGACCTGCAGGGAAACATCACGTCCGGCAGGGGCGCGTACGTCGTGGCGTTTCCGAATTACCCGGCAGCAGGGCCCGTGCAGGCCGCAGTCAGCGTCAGCGACCCTGACGGCGAATCGGTGCTGGAGAGAAACCTGAGCCCTCCCATCGCTAACGAGCTTTTTGCGGCCCAGAAGCAGGGCAACTACACCATCACCATTTCAAACCTAGGCAACGCCTCGCTTGACGCGTCGGTGATATTTGGCGAGGAGCAGGTAGTGAGCGAGGTCATCAGCATGCCAAACGCCGTTTCCACGGCGATCGCGATGCTCTTGCTCATTGCAGGAATAATCGTCATTGTGGCAGGGGGCGCCATCACGTTTATTGACAGGCGCAGGGAGCAAAAGATGAAGCAGTTTGGTGACATGAGCGACCTGGTATAAAAAAGAGGAAGAGGAGGAAGAAAAAGAAAATGGCAAAACTTGAAGCGCGCAACATCGGCAAGCACTTTAACTCCGTGCAAGGCAACGGTGGTGGCGGCGACCAGGCCCAGGTATCGGCCATAAGCAACATCAACCTGTCGATAGAGGATGGCCAGTTCGTCTGCCTCGTCGGCCCGTCCGGCTGCGGCAAGACGACCCTTTTGAACATACTTGCAGGGCTTGACAGGCCAAGCGAGGGAGAGGTGGTGCTTGACGGCAAGCCGGTGACAGAGACCGGCCCGGAGAGGATAATGGTCTTCCAGGAAAACGCGCTCTTTCCGTGGCTGCGTGTCATTGACAACGTCGAGTTCGGCCTGATGGTAAAGGGGGTCGAGAAGGCAAAGCGCAACGGGATAGCGATGCAGTACCTCGAAATGATGCAGCTCACGAAATTCGCAGACGCCTACACGTACCAGCTGTCCGGCGGCATGAAGCAGCGCGTGGCAATAGCGCGGGCCCTTGCCATCGATCCCGAGGTGCTCCTGATGGACGAGCCCTTTGCCGCGCTTGACAGCCAGACGCGCGACCTTTTGCTTGTCGAACTGCAGCTGATCTGGGCGCGCACAAAAAAGACAATCGTGTTTATCACGCACAACATCACCGAGTCGGTGTGCCTTGGCGACAAGGTCGTCGTGTTCACGAAAAGGCCCGGCACGATAAAGAAAGAGGTGGCAGTCGACTACCGCAGGCCGCGCCTGCCGGAGGACGACGGGCTGCGCGAGTACCAGCGCAAGGTCCTTGACGAGCTGAAAGGCGAGATAGCAGCCAGGGAGCTCTAGATTTTCCTAAATAACAAAAACGTCTAACGCGCTTGCATTTTCTTCGTTTACTCTAGGGCACGCACATGAGGTGAAACGTTAAGTCATTGTTGTAGCTTATCTTAAGTGGCTGTTGTCATTCAACTTTGTAACATACTGCGAGGTTTGCAGGCTGGATAGGCAGTTTACGCTTTATCACAGCGAGGTGAGAGTAAACGGCCAGATGTATATGCATGGCACTTGCGTTGTCTGCAATAATAAAGCTGTCAAGAATATGGGAGAATGCATCTGGATTAAAGCAAGGTGTCCCAAATGCAATGAGGAGATTACTATAGCAACGTTTGATGGCGATCCTACGGAGAACCTGAAACGCTGCTCAACGTGCAGTTATTCTGGCCTGCTTGATGTTATAAGAGTGACGCGTGGCTGGGAGCCCATTTATTAGGGATGTGTCTTGAATGTGTTAATTATCTCTAGTTCACTCGCATTTTGGACTACTATTACTACTACGCATTTGTTCGCTTATGAGTAATGTGATTAGATTATCATGGCAAGAGATCATTGAGGAGTATCATGATCGAGATCTTGGAATTAGAAAAATCGCTTTAAAAATTGCGAGTCGCATCTCTCAGTACTGAATTTTAACAGTTATCCTAGCTGTTTAAGGAGATCAATGCCTGACGAAAAGCTGTTGGGCGAGGTGAGGAGCACCATTCCTGCCATCCTGCCTGCCTTTTTCACAAATTCCGCCGGCTCTTTTTTGTAGCCGGACCAGTCAAGGCCGATCATCCTGGCAGACTGCTCGTTCTTTTCAGAGGGCACCATGATGCACGCAACAACGCTGATGCCGTGCGGCTTGACAAAATCGACTATTTCGCCAAGGTCGGAAAGCGACGATATCGACTGCGTGACAAGCGCGTGCGGCCTTGCGTCGAGCTTGGCCCGTATCGCCGGCGCGTTCTTGTCGGCGATTTTTGCGGGAAACGACAGGTCCAGCTTTACCTTGCGGTCAAATCCCTGGTCGCGAAGCATCTTGACTGCCTGCGACGGCTTTAATCCCGAATTGCGGCCGTCTGTAGGCGCGTCGCCAAGAAGTATCAACAGGCTGTCGATCTCGGATATGACGGCGTCAGCCGCTGCCTGGCAGAGCGTGATGATGTTCCGGTCGCTTGTCCTTATGCTGCAGCTCAATTTTACGCCTTTTGCGGCCTTTTTCACAAACGACGCAGCGGTGATGCTTGACACACGGGGCACGCCAAGGACAGAGTCGGTGAGGTGTATGCCGTCAACAACGTGATGCCTGCCCAGTTGCGACGCGCGCCCTTTCAGGGCTTCCATGTCGCTGTCGAGGCGCCGCTGGTCAAAGCGCCCTTCCCTTGCCACCTTGGGCGGGTTCAGCTCGTACGCTATCTTCATCGCAGGCCGGAATTTGGCACCCCTGCGCCTTATTAAATGATGCAGAGGTGCACAGTGCCTGCACCTTTACTGTGGCCAATTTGAAATGTCAGAATGTTTTTCGCCCATTCAAGACATATGTTGTCGATCATAAAAATGCAGGAGCGACCAGGCTAGGCCGCGTCTGCTGCGTGTTTGGGCGACGACTGGCTGGCCGCTTCTTTTTCTTCTTTCTCCTTTTCCGCCTTCGCCTTGGGTGCAGGCACGCTTTTTGGCTTGAACACTTCCATATGCCCGACTGACAGAAACGTGATGCCAATGACAAGCGACGCGGCAGAGGCTGCCACTATCCCGACGTACGGCACCATGGAGGACGGAAGCGGCGAATGGGGCGCCTTGCCGTATATGACAGGGCTGTTGCCGTCCACCACCATTGAATTTGCCTCGATTGGCATGGCGTACGCGATTCCGCCTATCCCGATGACCACCAGTATCGCGCCGATCCCTAACTTGCCAGATACCATATCATCACGTCATGCGACGAAATTGTATTAGAACAAAGCTTAACCATGTTAACGTGCCCGTTTTACTATTATTTGCAGGTGATTTTGTTGCATAATGTTCTTATACGTGCAATAGAAGAATTGCAACTGACGTTACAATAATTGGAGAAAACAGGACGATGAGTCACAAAATATCATGCAGGGCGTGCGGCGAGTATCTTTCGCCGACTGCCATCTGCACCGTCTGCCAGGAATATGTCATATGGACCTGCCCCAGGTGCGAGAGGATGGACGACGTGACGCACATCCACGGCTACTGCAGGGTCGCGTACAAAAAGATAGAGGTAAAGGCCAAGTCGGCTTGATTCTTGCGCAGCACACAGGCCTGTTTTTCAAGTCATCATGGCAGGCCCAACAGCACTACCATATTATGTGGCGGCTGCGATAACACAGGCGGCATATATATCATGGCACTCCTTGACGCTGAAGGGACGCAGCTTGTCATTGAAATGGTGATTGCTTCAGCCGCAGGCATCATCGGCCTCTGGTTCCTCAAAAAGAGGACCAAAGACAGGGCGGCTGCAAAGGAAAGCACTGACAAGCAGCAGCCTCCTCCCTCGTGACAACAATCATCATTATTTCACGACAAGCACGGGGCAGGGCGCGTACGTGACGACGCCCGAAGAGACGCTTCCCATCAAGAGCTTCTTAAAGCCGGTGCGGCCCTTGCTCCCTATCACTATGAGGCTGGCATTGTTCACTTCTGCATAGTTTACAATCTCGCCCACAAGCGACAGCGGGGCGTGTATGACCTCGCTCTTCATCCGGACGTTGAGGGCATCTGCTTCCTTTTTACGCGGTCAAACCAGGGAGCGGCTTCCTTGCCCGCCGCTTCAAGTATCTTGTCGATGTTTTGCGGGTACGCGGCCCCGTAAACGCCGAGTGACACGAGGCTCTGGTTTAATTCAAGCGCGTGGACTACGAGAAGCCCTGCGCCGTACCTGTGCGCCAGGTCGACAGCAAAGGACGCAGCGCGGTGGGCGTTTTCAGAGCCGTCAATGGGGACCATGATTGTCCGTACGGGGCTTGCCGACATGAGATATTGTTGTTACCCAGCCATGTTATTTACAGGTTCCAGCGCAGCATAGTAGTGCGTAACCGTGTTAATGTACATGGTTAAGCGAGCCTTAATACCAAAACTGGGCATATGATTATCAGGCGAACAAAAAGAATGCAATCGTCGTCTGAACCGGCCGTACTGCGCTGGGACCGCGTGATACACAAGGGAGTCAGGACAAAGGACGGCATGCCGCTTGGAAACATCGCCTCCGAAGAGCAGGACTCTATTGTAGTCCTTGGCACCAGGTCGAGGATATACAAGATACCCAAGTCGCGCGTAGAGTCCTTTGACGGCTCGCAGGTGCTTGTCGACATACCGGCGCAAGAGATGGGCAGCTACCGCGTCTGACCCCTTCTCTCCCCTCTTTTTGGCCAGCTACACTTCTTTTTCCGTAACGGAATTTAACCAGCGCGCGCAAAGAAACGTCGTGCAAAAGGAGGAGCTCCTGCAGCGTCTGGCAGGCGCGCTGGCAAATAAAAAAAGCGTGCACATGCCGCAGGATGCCGCGACCTCGATACCGTCGGCGGTGCTTGTCATAATCCACTACCATCACGGTGGCGTGCCGCACGTCTTTTTGACAAAGAGGAGCGCGGGGCTAAAGTCGCACGGAAGCGAGATCTCTTTTCCCGGCGGCAGGCACGCGGAGGGCGACGCGACGCTCCTTGAAACCGCGCTGCGCGAGACGCAGGAGGAGGTCGGGATAGTGTTTTCGCCAAAGGACATTGCAGGAAGCCTGCAGGTAGTCAGGACGATGACTTCAAACCACTACATCGTGCCGTTTGTGACCGTGCAGGACATGCTCCCGCGCTACCGCGTCTCTGCGCACGAGGTGGAGGAGGTGCTTGACGCCCCCCTGATAGAGACGCTTGAAACGATGGAGCCGGACACCGAGCACTTTCACCTTTCAAAGAACGCGTACAGGTTCACGTACAGGGGAAACGTCATCTGGGGCGCGACTGCGCGCATCATGATACAGTTGCATAGTGCACTCATCAGACCGTCGTAAGGTGGTCATCGCCTCATCGCTCCCTTGGATAACAGGTCATCATTTGAGCAATATTCCATCGTCCGATGGTGGTTATACATTTAGCGGGCCCGGTGGTTCCCGGATTCTGCAGATATCGAGTCCGAACTCAAACGGTTGATTTCGGACATATCGGGTTAATAACCGCAGGCAAATTATATAGTTTTACACGTTGTATTCAATTTGCTCATTGTAAAAAGGTCGGAACAGCTCTTCTGTGACGAGTCTCGTCACATGAGACTTTCGTTACTTGAAAAATCAAGACCATCATCCGTGGCGGATACGTCGGTAACCAAACCCTCTGTAACTTTCAATCCTATAATAGTGCGATTCAAACTCTAGGTAAATACCACCTGCAGTGCTCTCATGAACTCTTTCAATCCTATAATAGTGCGATTCAAACTCTATTGCGATCTTTTTGCCGGTTGCAAGATAGACCTCTTTCAATCCTATAATAGTGCGATTCAAACGAGCCATGCGGACGAGTAAAACAAGGCATGGCCCGGTCTTTCAATCCTATAATAGTGCGATTCAAACGAGCGACATCGGGTTATCCTCGTTGAGCGTTGAAGCTTTCAATCCTATAATAGTGCGATTCAAACCTTGATACCATACGCATTTACTACTTGGTTTGGAGATCTTTCAATCCTATAATAGTGCGATTCAAACGCGGCAGCCCGCCTTCCACTGGCGGCGGTGGAACGTCCTTTCAATCCTATAATAGTGCGATTCAAACTTAATTGTGCTTGGGCTGTTGATGGTCCTGATAACCCTTTCAATCCTATAATAGTGCGATTCAAACTTTACCAGGCCCACCCCATTACCGTATTTGTCTACCCTTTCAATCCTATAATAGTGCGATTCAAACAGAGCATGTGGGGCGGTCTTTCAGAGAGCCAAATTACTTTCAATCCTATAATAGTGCGATTCAAACCAAAAAACGCAAGCGCAAGATTCCTTTCATGGTGCTCTTTCAATCCTATAATAGTGCGATTCAAACGATGGCTAGACATCAACGTGATTTCCCAAGGATATTCTTTCAATCCTATAATAGTGCGATTCAAACTAGCGCGCAAATAGGCCATATCTTTACTGCAACAATCTTTCAATCCTATAATAGTGCGATTCAAACGAGCAGGCACGCTTTTTGCCAATTCTTTAACTTTTTCTTTCAATCCTATAATAGTGCGATTCAAACGGGAGCGTCGTCGTCTTCAAAGTCGTCGTCAAGCGGCTTTCAATCCTATAATAGTGCGATTCAAACACTCATTATTGCGTCCGGATTGCCGGCACCTGCTGCCTTTCAATCCTATAATAGTGCGATTCAAACTAAGTATGTGGGGCTTGACATCCAAATTGTTAACAGCTTTCAATCCTATAATAGTGCGATTCAAACCAGCGTTGAACGCACTGAGCAACGGCAAGTAAGGGGGCTTTCAATCCTATAATAGTGCGATTCAAACGTGGAGGCGAGCGGCACGCGCCACGGCGCGCTTTACTTTCAATCCTATAATAGTGCGATTCAAACTGGGTAATGATGAGAGAACGGGAGAAACTCCCTGCTCTTTCAATCCTATAATAGTGCGATTCAAACCAATCAAAAACGTAGTTCTTGGCACTCCTTTTACAACTTTCAATCCTATAATAGTGCGATTCAAACAGGACATGGAGCGTATAACCTATCCTTTATCATATTCTTTCAATCCTATAATAGTGCGATTCAAACAAATACGACTATGGAAGGCGGAAGGTCGTCTCAAAGCTTTCAATCCTATAATAGTGCGATTCAAACGGCATAGTGGTTGGAATCATCGGCCTCGGTCTCTTTACTTTCAATCCTATAATAGTGCGATTCAAACCTAAAGGGCAAAGACAAAATCCCTGCCGTACCCAAACCTTTCAATCCTATAATAGTGCGATTCAAACACACTTGATGGTATGCCTGTACCTAACTGTGGATTGTCTTTCAATCCTATAATAGTGCGATTCAAACCCGACTGCCAGATGTTGTATTGATAGTCTGCTAACTGCTTTCAATCCTATAATAGTGCGATTCAAACACGGATGCGACGGCTGCAACGACAGCGGCGCCAACTACTTTCAATCCTATAATAGTGCGATTCAAACCATGATTAACGGCAACATCCGGGGGATGATTGCTGACTTTCAATCCTATAATAGTGCGATTCAAACTAGCCTGTGGGCTATCCTTGCCGAATTGCCGTACTTTCAATCCTATAATAGTGCGATTCAAACTCTACTTCTACCATCTCTCTCAATACCTGGTACTTCCTTTCAATCCTATAATAGTGCGATTCAAACCTCTATGTTCCACTCCGACAACGCATCCTTAGCCTGCTTTCAATCCTATAATAGTGCGATTCAAACCCCCAAATTTTGGGCACCTTCTCATACATTCTCTTGATTTATCAACATTTGGGTCAGCCTCCGATGCTGCAATTTCTTTATAAATGCGGACTGCCTTCTGTCATAGAACGTTATCCGTGGTTCCTTTATCTCTTCCCCATGTTTTCTTCTCAATCCACGCCGGATTGTTAATAGAGTAGACTACAACGGAATCCTTTTCCTTGTCTATTACATTTGCAATCAAAATTCGAACCTCTTCTAGTTTACCCGTAGTTATTTCTCCCTCAAACGCGGAATTCTGAATCCATGTCAGGTACTTTTTCAGAATGTGGCGTACTGCATCGATTCTTTCCACTCCGACGTCGTATACTATAATGGCATACATCCTGTCCAGCTACTTGCTCCTCAATCCCCGGTAATCCTTCTCGCCCAGAAGATGTTTTACGAGTTTAAAGCACTCTATCCGTATCAGTCGTTGGTAGCTGATATTGCGTTTCAGGCGAGCATTGTTGATTGTGGTATCGAGTTTCTTTTGGTATTCTGCTAGGAATGTGCGCCTGCCCTGCTCGTTGAGATAGCAGAAGTTAAGCTCCTCAACAAAGTGTTCTTCTTTTATGATCCTGTTGTTTATCAGGTTGAATATCACCCTGTCCACGATTAGGGGCTTGAAGACTTCGCTTACGTCCAGCGCAAGCGAATACCGCCTCTCTCCCGGCTCGTGAAGGTAGCTTACCGTAGGGGTCAGCTGCGTGTGGTATATCTCTGTCAGCACGGTGGCATACATCAAGGAGTTTCCAAACGATATCAGGCTGTTGATCATGTTTTGTGGTGGCATCTTGGTCCTCTTTTCAAACTCAAACCCTTCTCTTAGAAACGAGTTGAAGGAAGAGTAGTAGGCATCTCTTGCCCTCCCTTCGATGCCCATGAGTTCGGATACGGTTGAAGCACTTTCAAGGGCTGCAGACTCGTCTTTGATTTTGTCGATGAACGCGCCAACGTCTTTGCCGCTCTTTTTGTAGTGGTCGAGGTTTGTCAGGATGTTGGTTATTGCTGTATTGACAAATTCCTTTGCTATCTGCAGCCTCTTTGACGGGTCGATGTAGTGTTCCACCTGCTTGACTATGAGGAATCCAGACAGCAGTTTTTCTCTCGGGTAAAAGCTTCCAGAATAGTATCCGTAATAGTTATAGAAATGCAGGGGTATTCCGTGCTGGTTCATGAATACGATCAATTTCGTGTTCAGGTCTATTTCTCCAAAGAGGTGGATGCAGTAGACGTCGTTTATTGGCAGGGATTTCTTTTCGCCATTGGAGTTTTCAAACTCAACTGTGTTTTCGCTCCTGCGAATCCGCCCGCTTTTAAAAATGTAATAGTCGCGCATATTTTTTGTCCTATCCCCAGCACAGTTCCCTGTACGCGCAGTTTTTGCAGTACGACTTCCACTCTGCCTCAGGAGGCTTGTCTTGATTAATTATGCTTCCCACATTAGCTAGAATGCCTGCCAACTCTGTTTCTTTGTCTGATGTAAGCTCGACATTAACTTTTTTCTTTAAAAGTGGGTAGTCCAGCACGCCTTTTGCCTCCAAGCCTGCCGACTTTTTTAGAAAATACAGGTAGTACAGCAGCTGGTAAATGTGGGCGTCTTCGATTTTCCTTGATCGCTTGACTTCGTGTACCTCTTTTGATTTTTCGACAAAATCTATCTTTATCCTGTCTATCTCGATTTCTTTCATGGGTTTGCGCTTGTAGCTGTTCTCATGCAAAAGCTTGCCCATCAGTACCAGGTCAGAATCGGATTCCAGCGTCATGTTGTGGGAAAAGAACCACAGCTTGCGCTTGCAGACAAAGTAGTAGTTGATCTGGGTGCCGGTAAATTGAAGATTTTCGCCTTGTTTGAAAAGTTCATCAGGCAGTGTCTGCATGCATTAACGTATGATCGGATAGATGTTATCTTTTTCTATTAAACTTTAATAGGTTCGGCTAATTTTATACGAAATTATTGAGATTTTCAGTCACCTATGACGTTACTGGTCCGGCTGAACTTCCCATAGATTACCGTGCAGGATTTGTATCTTTAATAAAGACTGCTTTGGACAAGGCTAGGAGTGCTACTTCACAAAGCATCGATACAGCCCCTTTATCCTTTGCAATAAGGTTTGACCGAAGGCCAATAATAAAAGACAAGAAAATCATCATTGGCAGTAACGTTAGGTTGTATGTCTCGTCAGCCTCACTGATGCTTGGAACGCTATTGTACAATAGCCTTTTATCAATCAAAGAATTTCCAATATATGATACGCAAATAGCGAATCCTTTGGTATCGCATATCAAAGAAGAACAGCTAAAAAGAGATTGTGTGATCTTTGCAACTCTATCTCCAATAGTCATTCGCCATTACCAGAAAAGAGATCAGCATGTGCTTCCTAATGAAGAAGGATTTACAGAATCATTCCAAAATGCACTATCTGAAGAATGGGCGCTGCATAACGGTGATCGCCTAGAGGATTATGGCAGAATAAGCTTTGAGATTTTAAAGTTTAAAAAAGTGGTAATGACTCACTATGGAGGATTGGTTTTAGGTTTCACAGGAGTCCTACGCATGGACGCAGCACCTCACGTCTTGAAATTCTTTTACCAAGCCGGCATAGGCTATCGTAGAAGCAACGGCTTTGGGTTTGTAGAGGTTGATGTGCAATGAGGATTGTTGCAGGAGATTGGCTGATGAACGCAGGCATCGTAGGTTACCTACGCATGCGCAAGCTTGCAGGCAAAAGACTGCCGGACCTATCTAAAGAGTATATTGAGATCACTCCTTCTGACCTAGAAGGCTATACAGACTGGTATTTCACCCACGTGTTGATGAGGAAAGCTGAGGGAGTATTCAGACCGGGATCAGAGGTATTTGCAGGCTTGAAGCAGACTCTGGACAACCGGCAATTCGCAGAACTCAGGTCGAAGTTTGCCAAGCTTGAGAAAAGCAGCCTTGGCAAAATCAAGCAAGACTACAACGATTTTGATTCCACGTTACAATCTACAATCAAGGCCGCAGAAGAATTTGGAAAGAAGGCAAAAGACCTAGCTGATACGGAACTGGCAAAATATCCTGCCTTGGATCAAAAGGATATTGCAAAAGTAGAGAAGCAGCTTGACGAGGCGGTTTCCAAGAACATAAAGCAGCTGCGCGACAAGAGCCTGAACTTTGTATATATCTACCTCAATTCCTTTTACAGGAACAAGAATGTAATTGCCAATCCCGCCAGCAAGGCAAGAAAAAAGTCCTTCAATGAGGAATATGTAAAACCTGCAATCAAACTCGTCGGCTCTTCCTCGTCATCCAACGGGGGATTTTTATGCAGGTTTTGCAAGCAAAACAGAGTCGCACCTGACAAGTTTGATGACGTCGATTCCATTTTTGCAGAAGGCATGTTTTCGACAACCGCGTTGACGATCAAATTCAAGAACTTTTTTTACAATATGCAGCCCGACCTTTTTGTCTGCGACGTGTGCGAACTTTTGCTGATCTCTGCATGGGCAGGTTTCACAGAAATACCATACAGATTCAGAGACACAGTCTATAACACTAACAACATCTTTGTAAATTTGCCATCTCTGGAGTTACTGTGGAAAGAAAATGAGAGCGTACAAAACCTGTACGCAAGGGAAGATGAAAATCTCCAAGACACCATATATCAAGACATCATTCAGGACGTATTTCTGAGCAAGCACGAAATGAAGGCAAGATGGGCCCTCTCAAACATCTTGTTCATAGAGATAAGAACCACTCCAAGAAAGGATAGCGGAAGGCCAGACTTTCGCTATTTCCACATTGGCGAAGACATTGCAAGCTTGTTTACAGAAGAAAACAGATATGCAGCAAATGCCCTCGACAACATTTACGGCCGAGTTGAGATAGGAAACGGCTTGGTGGTGAATCTTAAGCGCAACGTGGTCGCTAGGATATTAGAGCATGATTCGCTCTTTCCACTTTGCCATTCCCTGATGCTTGAACACCTGAACAGAAGGGATGGCTACTCGTTGAGAAATGTTTTTAATGTTTCTCTTATTTCCTCCATACGTGCATCAATTGCAGCCGGCATTGAGCGCGAGGGAGGAGGGCGTCCATTGCTAGAATCTAAGCAGATTTATGGCATCTTGAAAAGCATACAGAACGAAGGAAGCAATTTTGACGTGATAGATTATGATACAAGAAAGAGAAAGTCGTATTCGATGCTCTCCATGGTAAGAAACGGCCGCATTGAGGATTTCTGCGACACGCTGATGAAAATATACATGTCTCAAAACAAGCCTGTTCCTGATTCAATCATAGGCTTTCTCAACAAAGAAGACGAGATAGGATTCCAAGCCAGGGCGTATGCGTTCATGTCGGGCTTTCTCGGCGGCAGGACTTCGCAGCAGCAACAAGAATAAATAATACATACGAAACTCATATTCGATGCTGTCACCACAAGGTCTCACAGCCACAATAATATTTGAAGCCCAGTCGTTGAACTATGATGAAGGATTCGGGAGCAACCTTTCAGTCTTAAAAAAATTCCACAGGGGAAACGGCGAGGTATTCTCTTATTCTTCCAGACAGTCTCTGCGCTATTCCATTTTCATCCAAGGCGTAAAAGAATTCGGGTGGAGGCAGGCAGAGGTGGAAGCGGCTGGGAAGGGCGACAGCAAGGTAATCCAGCTTACGTCGAGTATCATAGATAGCGAAGAATCCGATCTCTTTGGCTACATGCAGACGAATTTGAAAATCACTGACAAAAAAGAAGCAATAGTGACTAGGACTACTCCAGTCCGGCTGCTCCCTGCGATTGCGCTCGAGCCGTTTAGCAGCGACGTCGAGATGCTGACAAACAAGTACCAGGCAGACAAGAAACAATTGTCGCCGAACATAGCCAACATAGAGAATCAAAGGTCATTGTACCGGTATTCTGTATGCGTGGACTTGCACAGGATAGGCACCGAGGCAGACGAACTAGGAACGAGGGTGTCATACGACGGCAGGCCCGAAAATGACAAGGACTATGCGGCATTTTTGAAGAGTCTACGGAACCGCGACATTGGAGTGGAAAAGAAAAGAGAGCGCGTGAGCCAGCTGCTCGACATATTGGGAAGGCTGTACAGAGATATCAAAGGCAGGCGCGAAGACCTCAAGCCACTGTTTATCGTAGGAGGGGTTTATGACACGCTCAACCCATTCTTTGAGAACATCACGAATATCGAGTGGGAGAAGAGCAGGCCAAAGGTAAAGGCTTCGTCGCTCACGCAGATGATCGGTAGTTCGTATGCGTCTAAAGACGACTCTGGAAAGGAAATTGCAAGGTCAGTGGCAAGCGACACGTTTATTGGAGTCAGAGAGGGCTTTTTTGCAAACAACATCGGGGAATTTGAGGCATCCTTTTCCAAAGAACCCCGGCCGCATGTCGGTTCGCCGGAATTCGCAATATCAGAACTCAAGAAGCAGGTAGCAGCTTATTACAGGTAATAAGATGCAGGCGCTCAGGCTAAGACTCCATCAACATAATGCTGTGTATAGGAACCCCATCAGCAGCGAGATAGTAGAGAGCTACCCGCTTGTTCCGCCATCTACCCTGCTTGGATTGATGGCCACGCTCCTCAGAAGAGAGCTCGAGAAGGGCTCGTTCAACCTTGCCATCCAAGGAACCTATGGCGCCCTGATGAGGGATTACCAGTGGTACAAGAAATACAACGAACAAACCGGCGGATACCAGTCTCACAGGTATCCCCTACTCGTTCATACGCTGTATGATGTAAAATTACTCATCCACATTGTCGCTAGAAACGATTCGGATTTGCGCTCTCTTCTGGAATCGTTCAGGCATCCGCCCTATTTCCTCTACCTCGGCAGAGCAGAAGACATCATAAAAATCGAGGAGGCAAACATCGTGAATATAGAAAAACGGAAACTTGACATCTCACACCTACCCTATAATGCATATGTCTCTGCAAAAGAGGCAGACTCTTTGAAGGCAAGAGGAGTCGCCTACAAGCTTGCGAGCTATTCCAAGCTCGTGCCCCTGCAAATAAAAAAGCAGACAAAACTAATACGAGACTTTGAGTGGGAGGATCTCCGCTACGTAGAACGCGGGGCGTACGTCGCAGAGTCAGACGTCGCGTGCTGGTACGATGGTGAAAACTGGCTTTGGTGGTCTTTGCCAAATCATCCCCAATAGATAATCCGGAGACCCTCTACAACCACACCCTTACTGTGGTGAAGGAAGCGCAATCTCTCAAAGATAGTTATGGGGCAAAGATTCTGCAGTCTGTTCCAGAGTCATATCGACAATTCTTCTGGGACGCGCTGTTTCTTGCATGCAAGGTACACGACCTAGGCAAGGTGCAGTCACTCTTTCAAAACAAGATATTGAAGGCGGCAAAGAGGAACAAGTCGGAGCTATTGCAGGTTGCCAAAGGCATAATTGACATACCACACAACATTATCTCTCCCGCTTTTCTCCATAACCTTGCGGAGCCATTTCCAGAAAAGATTCAGCCCGCAATTTACCAGGCAGTCGCTTTTCATCACGGCAGAGGAAAAGAATACCTGCTAAACGACAGAGCATGGATTCCTGTTGAGGACGCGATAAGAAAAGATGTCGATGGAAGGATAAAAGAGCTTGACGAAATGCAGCCACTGTTTGAAGGAGGCCTGGCGTCACCTTCTCCTCGGTATCTCAGGAAATTGCAAGTGCAACACGGGGCAGAAGAGGCAAGGTTTTATCTTTTGCTGAAAGGGCTGTTGCACAGAGCTGATCATGCAGGCTCGGCGCACATGGCTGTCGAGGTTGCTCCCAACAAGCATTCAGCTCAACAGGTGAAAGATTACCTCACGCTGCAAAAGAAGGTCAGGCCGCAGAATATCTGGCAAGCACCCTACGCGAGTTCAAGCGCAGGACACAATGTCATACTACAGGCCGGCACCGGTTCTGGAAAGACCGAGTTTGCGCTGCTATGGATAGATAGTGAAAAGGCATTCTATGCGTTGCCCATGCGAACCTCGGTCAATGCAATGTACGAAAGGCTCAAGGAGACATACAGATCCAACAATATTGGCCTATTACACGGCGACAGCGCAATGTACGCGCTCTCGACCCTAGATGGCAGTTCTTCAGATAACGGGGTATCAGACACCCTTCAGAAGATCGACGCGGCGCGCCAGCTTGGCATGCCAATCTCGGTCTGCACAGCCGACCAGATATTTACTGCCGCATTCAGATACTCAGGATACGAGAAGATCTTTGCCACCTTGGCATATTCGAAGCTCGTAGTTGACGAGATCCAGTCATACGATCCGGACATGGTTGCAGTGATACTTAAAGCTCTCATAGATATCTCTGAACTGGGAGGAAGGTTTTGCATCATCACGGCAACGCTTCCAAAAATGTATCTTGATTACATAGCAGAAAGGATACCCGGAATAGAAAGACCTCCTCCAAAGTTCAAGACATCTGGACGGCACAGGCTGAGAATGATGCCAAAAGCTATCGACGACCCAGAGGTGATAGACCAGATAGTGAACCTGAGCATGAAATACAGAGGCGTGCTGGTCATTGCAAATACTGTGAAAATGGCCAAGAAGATCAAGTCGTGCATACAGGAAAGGCAAACCCAGGCTTTCCTTCTGCACTCCATGTTCACGTATGAAGACAGGGAGTTCAAAGAGCAATTTGGGATCTTGAAGTGCCAAAACGGGATATGGATAACGACCCAGCTTGCTGAGGTTTCGCTGAATATCGATTTTGACGTAATGGTGACGGAAATATCGAGTGTCGATTCGCAGATCCAAAGGTGGGGAAGAGTGTGGCGCAACAACAGGCCAGAATATTCAAGCGCCGAACCCAACATCTATGTCGCCACAGTGCCCTCTGACAAAGGGAGCATCTATGACAAAGACTTGGTCAGTCTTACAGAGCAGGCCTTATGCACGCACAACTCTTCTCTGATGTCAGACGTAGATGAATTTGAACTTGTGCAGAGTATTTTTGGCGACCCCGCGCTTGAAGATTCAGGCTACAAAGCTAAATTCGACACGTCTATCAAGATGCTTGAAGAATATAATTTCTCTGTCGAAACAAAGTCAGAAGCGCAGCGCCTTTTCAGACGGATATTGAATGTCAGCGTGATTCCAAGCCAAGTCTATTCTGCAAATCAGGAAGAGATAGACAAGGCAGTGGCAGGGCTGAACAGCAACAAGGACAGAAAAGAGAGGTTGAAGCAGTTGCAGACGATTAAAAAGAAGACGGTTTCAATCCCTTACCACTACTTTAAGGACATCAATAGATGGTATCTTGATAAGGACCAGGACATCATTGTTGCAAATATGCAATATTCGTTTGAGACAGGCGTCGAACTTGCGCAGGTTTCTTCCGCAGCATTCATCTAACGTTCAGGAACCCAAATCCTAGAGAATTACGCTCACCCAAGCCGGCGTCAAGAGCGAACCGCACCATGTCTCTGTTGGCGTCTCTGCCAAACTCAAATTCCCACACCGTCCCTATCACCACATGATCGGAGCCCTTCATCAATACCCGAGTAGAGATCTGCTTTTTGAATTTGAACTTTTGGAAGAGGCCGACAGGCAGCAGATGGCGACTACCACTTTCAGGATGACCAGGGGCGGCGGCCAGCCCAAAGTACTGGGCGTATTTTTTCGCCAAGTTGGCCTCAAGCTGGGACATAATGAGGTCGATTGGGTGGTCGCTCCGCCAATAGACGTATTCGTACTGGCCTTTAGGCTCCACGCCCTGCGCTCGGTACATCTCCCGCGGGATCCTCATAACGATAGGAGTGCCGGTGATAATTGTAAAAGGGGCATCGGGAAGCTTAACGTCCAGCTCACGGGCATAGTCGATCTGGAACCTCATGCACCCCAGTTTTACGCCATCCACGGGCCTCAATGCGTCGCGGAGATGTGAAACGAACCCGGCGCTTGGCGACGACACTACCAAGGTGCGGATGTCGCCCTTCTTCAGGTCATATGCAGGGAACACGTTTGAAAAACAAAAGAACTTGTACCCCTCCTTGTCGTGCACATAGTCGTATTTACTGCCCTTCAGCAGACTGTAGATAAATCCCTGCAAATGGTAATGATACTGCATTTCATACGGACCGTCCTCCACGCACCTGAGTCTAATCAACAACCGCATGCCGGTTTTCTTGCTATAGATCGTCTAATGATGGCAGGTTATAGGGTTTCTTGTCTTACCCAGAGTCATACAACACATCTAATACGACAAATCAAACTGCCATTGTACGTCGACTCGAATCTCCAAGCAGCGGAGATTGAAAGAACAATATGTCAATAAACATATATGTCAGCCTACATATATGCTCGATGACATATCACATGATGATAGGCAAGCCGCCTGAAGACGTAATCGACCGAGAGAGCGAAGTAGGAAGGATTCTAAAAGCCATGACTGACAAGAAAGCAAACGCAAACTTTGCCCTCATAGGCCACAGAAGGATAGGCAAATCCACCATACTGCACAAGGTCAAGCGGGAGCTTGAAAAAGGAAACCATGCCGCAGGCTGCTGCATCCCGGTGTACGTCGACCTTGGCGAGTACCGCTACTCACCGGTAGAGCTTGCAGAAGTGTTGACAGAAAAACTGACAAGGGCATATGCAAAGGGCCTGCCAAAAGCATCACAACTCCTGTCCAAGATAACAAGCTCGCTTGGGCAGCTTGCAGAGATAAGGCGTCTGCGCGCCCGGTTCCTGGCGAAGTTGGACAGCACGGGGCAGCCAGCGATAGAGATCGACCCCTACATAAAAGATAGGGACAGCAAGTATGACCGTGCCCTTGACAACTTTTTTGAATATGCAAACCGCATCTCCGAAGCTTCCAAGAGAAGAGTCGTAATAATGATAGACGAGTTCCAACATGTGACAGAGTACGTCAAGTACGACGGCCTCGAAAACATCCTTGACTTTCTGCGCGCCGTCCTTGAGCGGAGGAAGAACGTCTCCTTCATAGTGAGCGGCTCACGGATACACTACCTGCGCAACATCCTGGGAGAAGGTGGTAGCCCCCTCTTTGGCCACTTTGCCATCATCGAGGTTAAACCTCTTGCAAAGGAATATGCAGTAGATCTTTTCTTGAAGTCAAACCCTCGTGCCACTGCGCAAGACTGCGAGGACGCGTATGCGCTCGTTGATGGCCACCCGTTCTACCTCGTAATGCTTGCAGAGGCGCAGACGGAAGGAGAGTCTGTCAAAGAGACCTATCGGCGCATTTTGACCAGTACTACGGGCGCGCTCTACCTGTACGTCAACTACATTGTGACCGAAGACCTCCCAAACTACAAGAGCACCAACTACAGGCGAGTGCTTGAATCGCTTGCGTCTGGAGAAAAGACTATTTCCGAGCTTGCAAAAGATGCCGACATAAGGCTGACGCACCTGCCCAGGCTGCTTACAAAGCTTATCGAGTACGACCTTGTGTACAAGGAAGGCGGCCGGTATTTCATAGCAGATAGGGTTGTGAGGGACTATTTCAAAATGCGGTCGCAGCCGTGATGATGGAAGAGGAGCGGAGAGGATACAAAAAGGGGAGGGAAAACGATAATGATCACTTTAGATGCAGATGAAGAACAGATAGCCCAAAGCAGAGCAGTGCTGGAAAGTAGCAGTGAATCAGGCAGGAAGGTCCGCAGCGCAGGAACGTTAACTCTGACCAACAAAAGAATCGCATTTGAATCTGACAGGCATGGTCTTGTCAGAGTGATTGCTCTCCATGCAATTCAAAGCGTTACTCCAGTAAAGAAGGATCAGTTGATAATTTCTTACCCAGACCACGATAGCATAAAGATACTGAAGGACAAATATTGGATAATAAAAGGTAAAGAAGATGCAAAGCCTGCCGATTATTGGCTAAATCTAATCAAGATGATGGTGGCCGCCGGCAAAGAATATGATGATGCCAGAGCGGCAGACGCTGGAATCGATGCTGCAAGCCAAAGAAACTTAGCAGCACGTGAACCTATTGCTGCCAATCTCTCTTCGTCGTCTCTCTCAAACCAAGATTTGAATTCGAATTCTCTTGTTATTGTAGATATCGCAACAAGCACGCTGCAATGGAACAAGGTACCCGGATGGAGAAAACACGAAGATGAGCGCATCTGGCAAGGCAGAGACAGAATGGAAGAGATGAGCAAACAGGAATGGCTTGCATACAAGAGAGAAGCATTCATACTACACAACAAGATTGATGACCTTTACGACGAATATTTTGAAGCCAGAAAGACGAAGAATAAGCAAAGATGCAAAGAAGTAAAAGAAGAGATGAAAATAATAGGTAAAGAGTTGTATGGCAAGGAAGGCTTTATCCCTTTCAAGAATATAGCAGCTGACAAGTGGTCTGAAAGCTAGGCCAAACCATGTGTTCACCAAAGGAAATTTCTTGGCTTGCAGAGTCTGTTACTTCACTTCGTCATCAGGGAACAGACTTGACAGAGACACTGGCGTAGTACCTGTGAACCGCAGAGTTCTTTCACTGGCACGCTTCTGCTCCCTTAGTTTCGCATTTTCCTTATTGAGCCTCTGATTGAACTTGTTTTTATTGTGTATGAGGCTAGCAGCAGCTTCTTTGGGTGGAGGACCTGTCTGTTCAAACTTTTCCAAGTTCAAAGATACCCTGCTTGCCAGTAATGGGTTTGTTTTAAACTGGCCAACACTTTCTTTAAAGCGTGCGGCTGTCCGCCTCGGATTTTGTTTCAGCGAAGGCTCCCCAAGAGCATCTGCAAGCTTTATAGCAAGTGCTTCCTCATCCATGCTAGAAACCTTCTCTATGAACTTCCACCCATGCCCTGCGCTCTCACCTTGTATTGGCGTAAATGCAAGCTCTGCTGTCCTTCCTTCCAGATGTAACAGAGCTGTGCTGTAAGGCGCCCTTTCTCTTATGGTCTGCAAGTTTGAAGACAGGCTTGCCGGCTGTACCCTGATTCCAGCAGGCATCAGATCTGGCCCAACTCTTATCCCTTTGACAGCCTCTGCCAGGCCACGGCCGGCTCCCCTTGCCCCTCCTGCAAGCATTGCTGGCGCAACTATCCGAAGGCCGCTCGTATAACCAACGATTCTGCTGCTGATTGGATCAGTAGAAGACGAAGGACTACCAAACACCTTGCCAAGACCACCTGCAGCCTGCACAACCGACATCCCTGAAGCTAGCGCGCCGGCTCCGGCAAACGCACCCATCACAGTAGCACCGGTTGCGGCGGTCGCTACGATGCCGGCAGTGCTTGAAAACACGTTTCCAATCCTTGGCGCCAACACGGTAGGCATCAGAGAAGCAGACACCAGAGTGCCAAATCCAGCCAGAGTAGACAGCAGGCCGCCCCATTGAGAAGATACCTCAAATCCAAACCTCAGGAATATGGCAGCCATCAGGCTTGACAGCACAAGCCCGACGAGCATTTCAATCAGAGAGTTGGCAGGGTTTCTGGTCAGCGGCAGCAGGCGCAAAACAAGAAGCAGAGGCAGCACGGCAACGAGGGCACCTACAAAGAATATGTGCAGGGCACCAAAGACTGCTATTGAAACCAGCGCCAAAAGGTCCAAAATGAAGACAAAGACAGACATTATTGAGCTCAGCACCGTCTGAGCAGGGTCGACAGCCGGCGGGCTTATTGTCGATTTTATTATGCCCATTATATCGCCCTGCCGCAGGATCAGGTTTGAATCCGGCGTTGTAATTACGTTGATCATTGAAGCTGCGGTGTTGTAGATTGGAAGAGCAACAAACATCAGCACCAGTGTTACCAGGCTTTCAGACAGTATGGTGGAAGCGGTACCTTCCTTCATTATGCGGATTGACTCAAATGCATATGACAGGCCGGCAAATGTAAGTACAAAGACATAGAACACAAGAGAGATGTTCTGCACCGACGCAAACACGCTCTGGATTGCCAGCCCGACTGTATCTGTGCTGCTACTGCCGCTTGTAACAAAGGAAGAGCTGGAAGGATCAGGTACTACAGGCAGGTACACCAAAAAGAAGTATATTCCATGCTCGCCGCCCAGGCTGTCTACAAGATAGGCAAACGAGCCGGCAACGCCGTCACTGAAGAGCTTGAATAGAAGCGACATAAATTGGCCCGGCAGATCGGGACCAGACGGCTGCTGTGGCGGTTGTTGCTGCATGTTGTCGATGATAGTAGTAGCGGCGGAATCAACAACAGCTGATGAGGAAAATAATACCACTATTACCAATGTTGATAGTAACGTCACGAATACATCCACAAGCCAAACGGCCATGTGCTCATAAAAGGCAGAAAAATTGAAGGGCATTTTTACGCCTTTTAAAGTCACGATGCATACGGCTGTATGAGCCGAGGTATACTGGTGCTCAAGGCAGGAATAGCGATGGTTTTTGCAGCTGTGTTGCTACTGGTCATGTACACTGACACATTTGCATCAAAGCAGCCGGGCATATCACTAGAACCCGGGCAGATATTCAGCATGACCAAATATTTTGCAGGTACTGGCAATGGAGAGACAGTCGGCATGTTTGCTGTAGTGCTCAAGGAGGGAAAGGAAGTTGGAGTACAAGTCGCTGCTCCAGACGGTAGCATCGTGCTCAAGACCAGGATAGGCTCCAAGAGCCAGCCAGTTATTGGTACTTTTCCAGTCAAGCAAGCTGGAAACTACAAGCTGACTATAGAGGGCAGCAATGAGCAGAATGTCAAGTTTGTAGCAGCTTTTGGCCATCCACCAATGTTTGATGCAAGCGAGCCATATCTGCAATCGCTGACGATCTCGGCCATTTTGCTGATGATTGGATTTATAACAACGGTGGCAGGGTTTGTGGTGTACTTTATCGATAGAAGAAGAAATATGAACAGTCCTGACAGAAGGATGATTCAAAACCGGTAAATGAGGAAGGTCTGCTCTGGCAGACAGTTACCAGGCAGCTTTACACAATAAAACATTCTGTACCTTTTGAAGCTTCAAGATGCACATCTGCAGAGGGACTCGAGTTTATGCTCGCAGCTGAGCAGGATGGTGAAAGAAGAACATGAATTTCCAAGACAGATAAAGCGGATTCTTGAAGTATGATTATTTTGTTGGCAGTGGCAATGGAACTTGATGATGTAAAAAATACGGTAAACATTCAGCGAGAGCTCGAAGCTGATATCGGCTTGAAATGAAAGGAATCAATGCATTCTTCCAAAATGGCATCTGTCTTGTAGTAGCTAACACACGTGGAACAGTACCATCAAAAATAACGCGAATAGAAAATTGGATGTAATGCACAATTTAAAGACGGATTGCAGATAGAAAATAGGGAAGCAACGGCACAGAGTTAGGGTAAATATCAATCGTAAACAAACGACAGGATCTTAGCATACAACGTAGTTGGACAGATAGAAAATGTATGATAAGGTTAAAGAAAATTGGACATGAAAATGGATAATGCGGGGGAATTGCTGGCACCAGCAGCAACTATCTTTTTGCATTGTAGGTACACACAGCTTTATTGCCATTCTGCGGCAGAACTAGAGCAGTGTCCGAAAGCGCAAGAACAATGCTCTGCGACGGCAAATATCTTTACAATCATTTTGGTGAGCTAGGGTTAACCGGGTTTGATAACACCTTATGTGTCGCTTTGTCAGGCGTATCAAGTCATGACCACGACTGTGGTTCTTCATGTTATTTCCCACCGTTGGCAGGCTATGCATCGGCGTATCACTTGATCCTGTCTGGCGCCATCGCTGGTACCAGGTTGAGTGTCCATCCTGCTGAAAGTTGGTACCAGTGGTACCACTGCACATGTTTGGCACCACTGGTGCCATTTTTTGATGCTGGTACCAGTCATTTTGGTACCACTGGTACCACATATCCGTGCCCTGGTGCCAAAACTGGTACCACTGGTATCAAAATTTGGCACCAGCCTGCAGGAATGGCACCACTGGTGCCAGTTGGTTTAGCCGTTCTTTATATATCATGTATTTAAGTTCTTTGATGCCCGGGGGGCTCTGTTAACTTAGGGTAATCTGTATAGCTAGGACTGTCCTAGCTTTTCATTGGCATGAGAAAGAGGACAGACCCAGCTATAATCAGATATGCACTGTACCTGTATTTTAATTCTAGGAGCTTTCGGCTGGCAGCCAGATCGCTATCACCAATAAAGAGAAGGAGCCACGTTGCTGTATGGAAATGGGTACAGAAATATTCCAGCCTTGCAGACAGGTTCCGGACAGACAGACGCCTTGTCAGGGCAATATTTGTTGACGAAACACTATTGCAGATAGATGGGCATGACTATTGGCTATGGATAGCGTACGAACCAACTATTGGCACATGCTTGATGATGCATCTGTCTCGTGAGAGGACCATTTTCGTATGTTACCAGTTCTTCAAGCAGTTGCAAAGGAGGTATGGAAGGAGGCCGATATTCACAGACGGTGCTCAGTGGTACAATGATGCTTGCAGGTGGCTCAGATTACGCCATTATGTGTACGGTACAGAATTGAAGAATTTGATGGAGCGGTTTATACAGCATATCAAGGACAGGACGGAGTGTTTTGACGACCACTTTCCATGCAGGAAGGAGAATTGTGACAGACAGCATGTCTGGAACTGGTTCAAATTATTTTTACTGTACCTGCATATGGGCGCAGACATGATACGGTTTATGACATTCCTGGCCAAGGATGGTGGCTAAGTTAACGGAGCCCCCGGGGCACCAAAACTGCAGTCTGCTGGATAAATCATAATTCAAAATAGGTTGGTGCTACGGCACCGCGTTCTTTTGGTACCACTGGTACCGACGGGTTTTGTCCTGACGGACAACGGTCGTTCGGTTCTTAGTTTATGCTACACCATAATACACGTCGTAAATATTTAAGGCGGAAATTGACCCCGAAATTTCTTTTTGCTGTGGCGGAACAATCGGCAATTGTCTTGTGCTACTTGCATACCTTGTACTTAAGTTCTTTGATGCGTCACGCATCAAAACTGCATTTTCCAAAGCATAATTCAAAAAAAGGCAAATGCTACAGCAGTCTCCCCGTGTCCAGGTACAGGTGAGCTTTTGATCCTGCCGGACAGACTGTAGTTTGGCTTTGATTTACTCTACTCTGTGCTATTTTATGCATCCAAGATATTTAAGACGAAAAACCATCTTTCATTTTGCACTAAATTTCAGTAGTTTTCTCGCGGTTTCACGGCTTTTATACATTTGACTTATCACTTGGCAATGAATCCAAGACTTGAACAGAACGGTTCCTTCATCCTCGAGAGCTGAAAAGGCTAAAGGCTAGGGCAGGAATAAAGACCGAGTTTAAGGTTGTCTGGTCTCCCAAAGCAGATTCAAAGAAGGAAGGTGAAGTTCTCGGTGATACCATATTCGTCTATTCATTGGATGTCGATGGGGCGCTACAGACCCTGCGGCATGAATTTGTCGATGTCATTGTAAGCAGCGCCATCGAACCTTATCTGAAACTGGTCAACACACTTTTATCAGCAATATCTGAAGATGCATACAAAAAGAAGAAGGGGCTGTAGAGACGCTGCTCAAGTTGCTAGTTGATGACAGACCCTCTTCCTGACCAGAACCTTGCCGCTCCTCAGCTCCTTCACTATGTCCCATCCACTCTGGACGTAAGAGACAAGTTCTTCTTCTGCCACCAATTTTCCCTCATAGCTTTCTACATTCAACCCCCTTGCCTTTGCAATCGCGTCCTTTATCGCAAGCATCTCATCTTCGATGCCATGAGGTTTGCCGTCTCTTTGCTTTTCTATCTTTATCTTCATCGGGTCGATGCCGTACAGCTTGGCCTGCTCCCTCCACATTTCAAGCAGCAGCTGTTTTCTGTCTTGTTCTTGGACCTCCGCTGTGGCCGTACTCAGGAATCGTTCTGATTCTCTGAAAGCTCTTCTCATGTCTGTCAGCAATTCATCAGGCAGCCTTCCCTTGTTCGTGGTGTACCGGGCTTCGATGTCACCCTTGTGTCCCATGAAGAACTGTCTGTAAGCGTGTGCAATCTTGCCCTGGCTTTCAGCTAACAATAGCGGAGTGTCAAAGTACGCCCTCAGAACGTAAGGTCGGGCTTTGATTACAGGCAGTATAGCTTCTCTGATCTCTTTTGTGATTGCAGGTGTGGTGATGAACTTCTTGCCAGCATCTTTGTTTTTCCCTTTCATCAAGTATCCCTGGCTGAGGGTTATCAGAGCAGAGCTTTCATTGATGATCTCGCCGCTGGCAATTCTCTTGTCAAGGTATGCAGCCAGATATTCACACCCTTCGCTTGTAAGGAACGTAAAATACCTGTGCCTTGCCTTGCTCAATGTTGACCTTACGATGACCATCGCCGGCACTGTCTGGAACACAGCTTTTCCGTCGACTATCTTCAGGTCGGGTATATCTCCAACAGTCAGCCCGTCGGAAGCAGAAGCGTTTCCCAGAACCTGCGGCCTCAATCCGGCAAATGCGATCAGGCCTGCACTTGCCCTTGCTCTTACCGAAGCATGATTCAGTACGGCTTTCAGCTCTTCCCTTGTGGGCACCCTTTCGTCCTGCAAGGTGACTGCCATGTCGGCATTTGCCACCTTTATCTTGCGTTTCAGCTCGACATAGTTGTACGAAAGCCACGACTTGGCTGCTTTTAGGACACCCTTGATGTAGGATGGCGCGTAACCTTCAGTCTCCAGCTGCTGAACGTGGTCATGCAGCATGTCTTCGACCTGCTTTGGGTTGGCGGTACCGATGGTGACGAGCTTGCTTGGTGTCGTGTGCCTTTGCTCGCAAAAGAGCCTCAGCCTGCGCAGATATACATCTGCGTTCAGCTTGCTGCTTCTGGACGGGTTTTCGTACCATCTCCTTACATCGTCGTCCTTCAAAAGATCCTTGCTTCTTTTCTTGCAGCTCTTGTTTCCCTGTTTTCCCTCCGCTAATTTCGTATTTTCTGCGCTTTTAAGGTGTGGACTCGATAAGTGGAGTAAGCGGGCCCGGTGGGCTTCGATCCCACGACAACTAGCTCCGGAGGCATGCGCTCTTTTTCAGATCAGCACCCTGTCCTGACTAGGCGACGGGCCCTAGCCAATTCCACGCTTGACCTTGTATATGAAATGTTGCATGAATACCCACGAATATCCCCATTGGTAGCGAGCCAAGATTGTAAGCTTTGGATGGATTTACATTGGGCATAAGTTGGCAAAACATAACTAGATTGTATGTATCTCATCAGAATAGACTATGCGTCATATGAATCTCGATGTGTTCATTGAGAGCGTAAAAAAAAGTTCGGGAGTCAGTTGGAGAGGATTGGCTATCTGAAGAAATAGGAAAAATACGATCATACAAGCCAACAAACTTGCGTAATCTTGGATTGTTAGGCGTTGAGGAAACGTGGCATCCGCTGGCCTATCTAGTCTATCAAACTGAAAATCAGATTCAGAAAAGCTTGCAGAACAGAATATTAGACATAGATGAAGCGGCGCTAAGAACGGCATACTTGGGCGAACGCATTAAAATACTTGAAGATAAGAAAGTAGAAGGACTGAAGGAAAAGATACTGGAACTAAGATCTCCTAAGAAAGATCTTTTCGAGAAGACCTATTTTGAAATTCAAGTGGCGGCCGCTTATGCAGAAAGAGGGAATAATATACAATTTGTCAAAACTACACCGCAAGAAGGAAAGAGAACCTATGATCTACTGGTTGATGACATAGAAGTCGAATGTACCAAGAAGGATAGAAAAACTGACAGAGACAGAGAGAATATTGACAAGTGGAATAATGTGGCGAGAGCTGCGGTTAGCCTAATGGAATATGTTGGTCTTAATTACTTCGTACACATAGTTACCCGGAGCGATCCAACCGATCAAGATGTAGAACATATAAAAAATGAAATGCAGAAACTACTCAAGAGCAAAAAAGAGGGAGAATTTCATTACGATAATGGTACAACTATCAAGCTGCAGATAGTATCATGGAAGGATCAAAAAGTACCTGTTTCAGGATTACCGCAAGTTGTCCTCGATGAATATGACCACTTGGTTATGAATATGAAGCTTGATTCAGAAAATATCTTTACGGCCAACTTCTGTGAGAATCCAAGAGTATTGGGATTCGATTCTGGCACTATGAATGATCGTATTGGAAAAATAGTTAACTCCGTCAAGAAAAAACGTGGTCAATTCAGTGGGACACGTCCGGCAATACTGTATGTGCACATGAATGGTCTGGAAAAAAGAGCGTCATCTGATGACCTATTGAACCTCGATGAATCATTGAGAGAGGAACTGGCGAGAAATACATCAATTACGGCTACCGTTCTAGCGGCAGAATACTATGAAAGAAAAGGGAACATCTTGGACTATCAACACAGAGTAAGAGTAACCAAAAATATCACTCCCAAAAATCCACTACCCACAGGGTTTTCTATTGTGGGAGACTATTCCTAACTGGGCTAACCTCTAAAGTCAATATTTGACGGATAAACTTTTTACGAAGAATTCTTCTATATATTGAAATGGCCTCCGCGCGATTAGCAGCACTTGAGAAGCTAACGTGTCAGCCTTTTGCGAGTCCAGTGGACCCAAATTGAGTCGCCATCTCCGGGCGTATCGATCAGAACCTCCAGTCCAGAAACTCTGGCCGTTTGGATAAAACTTCAAAAGAGCCTTCCTAGAGGAAAAAGGCGTATACATACATGGCGGAGGAGGGAGGGGCGACGACTATTCCGGTCATCGCAGGTCTTGCCGCCGGCATAGCCCTTGTCGTGCTCTTTGGCCTTTTCTTTTCGCCTTCCCTGTCCGCAGAAAAAACACACATCACAGAAATCAGCATAGAGGTCCCGCCAAAGCCCCGGATAGATCAGGCGCTGGACATCACTGTAAGAGTCACAGGCACGACTTTGTCATGCGCTTATCCGCATGTCGCCATAAAAAACGCAAATACTTCCGAGGTGATCTGGGACTCTGGAAATGCCATAGTGCTGTGCGTCACTGACCCTGAACAAAGCCGCCCGGTTGACATCAACTGGGCGCTGGGCGGGAAATATGTCGACAACAACAACCAGAGCATCGGCCCAAGCCCCGTGATAATCAGGGAGGCAGGGCTTTACAGGATATCGGCAGAGTATGACACCCTGAAGACCAGCAGGACGATGGAGGTGTTCCCGCAGGTCGTTGACGTAAGAATTCTGAAGGACTCGTCGGTGCAATCGTCCGGCAAGACGTACGACCCCAAGACAGTCAGGGTGTTCCTGGGCATGAACAACACGGTGCGGTGGACAAACGAAGACGAGGTGCCGCATGGCATAGCGGCAGACAACGACCATGACCCCGATTTCTACGCAGCCACCAATTCCAAGGACGGGCCGCGTTTGCTGCAGCCCAGAGACTCGTTTGAATTCACTTTCACAAGGGCAGGAGAATTCGGATACCACGGCGAGCCGGGCCCGTGGATGACAGGAACCGTCGTGGTCATGCCCAGCATGCCTCCCTCTGTCTCCGAGCTCAAGCCCATACTGTCAGAAAAAGACGCGGCAGGCATTGTGGCAAAAGACATCCTTGCCAGAAACCCGGGCGCACAGGTAGCAGACTACCCGCTGTCAAAGAAATTCCCAGTCATGCTGTACTATTTTGCGCCCAGCGGGGCCCGCATAGTGATAGACAATGGCGAAAACAGGGTCCTTGGCAGGTGCGACCCGGCAAGCCTGGCCTGCTACCCAGAGTACAGCAAGCTGGATCTGCAAGATAACAACGCGGACAGGCTGGCGTACGCCGTGCAGGTGCTCGTAAAGAAGGACAAAAGCGCAGGATACGACGATGCCGCGTATTATCTTGTGGGCGCCAACACGGGCAGGATAATCTACTCTTCAGAGTCAGAGACAAACACCCTTGAAAATGCAAAGGCAGGTTCGCTCTGCAACAACAGCATGCCAGGCCAGGAAAGTGGTTCTGTCAAAGAGCCGTCAATGCTGCCCGCCGGGTATCATTGCGCGTTTGAACAGGGCAGGCAGGAAGAAGGCGTTTTTGTATACTGGGATCACGACTTTCAGGGATACCCTACTGGGCACTCGGCTCTAAAGATCCAGCCGGAGCCATCAAGATATCGTACGACAAGCGGACCGGCGAAGACCAAGGCGATGCGCAAGAAGAGTACCAATCCAGCATAGACGAATTGAACCAGAGAGGCTTCCCGGCGAGGCTGACTCACATCAACGGAAGCGCCGCGGGCGTACGGGAATACTGTGACGCGTGCGGCATAACGACGTTTGTTTGGTACGAATACAAAGGGTACCATTACCTTGTCGAATCCAACCTGCCTTCCACCACTCTTGTCCCGATACTGCGCTCCATGCCATAGCTTGTAAAAATTTGCATTTTACAGTAATTTTTACAGATTATCTATATTGATATACGAATAAACCATGTCACTTTTGAAACTAGCAGGTTTTCTTGCCAAAAATGTTAAATGCAATGCGGGCGATACCTTTTCTATGTACGCCAGGTTATGCAACATAGAGATCCTTTCAAGCTATGTCAGCGAGGTCAGCGTGGGCGACCTGCTCACGGTGGAGGCCCTCGTGACAAACCCGCTTGACTGGCAGCACTTTTACGAAAAGATATCCACCATCAAAAAGGGCGACAGGACCGACTTTATGGTGGTGACGCAGGAAGGCGACCGCCTGCAGGGCATGGGGAACATTGTGGAGGTCGACAGGTGGAGCGATCACCACGGCCGGTACGGGTTCAAGGTCAAGATAAGCGTGAAAAAGCAGAAATCGCTGACCGACAGGAGGATAAGGGCCCCAAGGAAGGCGCCGCAACAAGCTCCTCTTGAAAAGAAAAAGCTGGAAATCACGCCACCAGCAGCCGCTGCCGCGCCGCAGCAGGCCGTCAGCGCAGAGCCCTACACGATAAACACGGAAGATGTCGCGTCGTTCAGGGAAATGCTCAAAGGCTCGCTTGCGATGGACATGGACATGCCGTCGTCATCGGCCTAGCGCGCCCCATTTTATTGTCCCGCCTCTTCTCCTTCTTCCCCTTCTCCTTCTCCGGGCTCGTCAGACGGCGCCTCGGCCTTTTTCTGCACCTTTCTGGCAAAGACAAGGTAGGTGGTGTGCCCTATCATGCGCATCGAAGGCCGGGTCATGCCCTCGCGCGCCTCCATCGTGCGTATCAAAAGCTCAATCGACTCGATGTCGGCATAGCCGCTCTTTTTCAATTCTGTCGCCGTTTTCTCGATCTGGTTCATGGTGGGGCAGATGGCCACAAACGCGCCGCTTCCCTTGAGCGCGTCGTGCACCTGGTCAAGCACCGTCCAGGGGTCGCCGAGGTCGACTATGGCAATGTCTGCCTCCCTCACGTCGACGCCTTCGTGAGGGTCGTGGCGGTTTAGCGTCACATAGTCGGCCATGCCGGCCTTTTCCAGGTTGCGCTTGGCAATCTCCATGAAATCCGGGTTGACGTCAAAACTGTAAACGTGGCCCTCGGGCTTGACGATGCTTGCAAAGAACGTCGCTGCGGCCGCGCTTCCCGTTCCTATCTCCAGTATCTTGGAGCCGTTTTTCATGCCGGTGCGCGCGGCTATGAATCCGAGGTCCTTTGGGTAGACTATTTGCGTCCTGCGCTCTGACTTCATGATAAAGTCGTGGGTGGTGGGCTCGATGAGAAAGACCACCTTTCCTTCCGTCGTCCTTATCACGGACCCGTACTCCATGCCTATAGTGGCGCCCACGTCGATGATCCCGATGTGCGTGTGGATTTTCTTGTCGGGCGTCACCTTGGTGAGCCACTTTTTGCGCGACGTGTGGAACAGGAGTACGTACGAGCCTTCCCGAATCTTCAACAAGCAGCAAGCGAGTGAGAGGTGATAAAAATCAATCTTCTGGGCCCAGGCCGAGGCTCTTTGCCAAGGATGTCAGCTCGTCCATTGTCATGCCGGTGGCCGTTATCGTCACGAACAGGTCTGTCCCGTCGGTTCCCTTGCCCCACAGTTTTGCTTCCGCATAGCCTGGATCCGGACCTTCGTTTGCAACCAGGACCGCATACCTGCCCGCTATCCCCGGCCCGCTCTTGACGTGTTGGCCCTCGGACGGCGCAGCATTGAGCATGTTCTTTGCCAGATCCGCAGGCGGGTCGCCAAGCGCAAGGTCAGGGTACGACTCTACTGGATATGCCGCTATCTCTATTCTGTCATAGTTGAAGGTCGAATAGTCGACATAGAGCGCCGCAAAGGCCCTCAGGTCGCCCGTCACGCGCACGTTCCACTGCACCTGCGCAGGCTTGATGGTGGCAAGAGCCTTGCCAGATGCGCTTGTCGGAAAGGGAAGGGCGTAGCCGGCGCTCTGGCTTGCAGCGGCAAGCATTTCCGCGTTTGACTCTGACAGTTCATCTTGAGACAGCCTGCGGCCCTGCCCTGCCGCACCGTTGGCTGACAGGTCGGGCTTTTTGGCAGTGATGTATCCGTCCTTGTCGACTGAAAGCGCAAGCGTGGCAAGGGCGACCGGCTCTGCAGTGCCCGGGACAGAGTAGCTGGTTATTCCTACGGCGGCGGGCCCTTCAAACGCAAAGCCGTCCCACGGCCTGTACCTGTCGCCGTGGCATGGGTCCTCTATTGCCCACCTGCCGTCGCCCCAGTACCGGGACAGGCAGCCGCTAGAGATGGCAATTGCGCTGTACGCCCGCAGCGACGAAACGTCGTCTTTTTGCCCGCCAAGCCACGCTGGCAGCCTGACTAGGTTGTAGTGCGAGTAGGGCTCGGTCTTGGCCCAGAATTGCTGGACTTTATCTGAAGCAGCGCTGGCAATCTTTTGGCGTACAAAATTGCCCATGTCCGTGCTGAACGGGTTCAGAATCACTACATAGCTGTCCGGCTTGATGTCGCCTAGTTTCAGGCTGCGCGCAGCCCATGTTTCCTTTCCGAGGCTGTAATTGTAGCGCTGCTCAAACGCCACCACCCTTTTTTCCTCGCCCTGCGAGAGGGCGCTTGTGGTGAGGGCCGGCACGACTGACAGCGACACGGCAATGAGCGCGACGGAGGCTGCGACGGCAATGGCAGCATAGACTGCAAACCTGGTGCCGGCCATAGCTGATCCTGCGCCAGAAAATATATCAGGTTTTGTCCGAACGGAGCATGCCTCTGTAACCTTGTTCTAGTCACGGGTTGCAGAACGTTAAGTATGGCAGCCGGCCTTGCCTGTCCCACAGTCACATAGACATGTCATGCAGGGGCCTCTGCAAGAAACACCCGCGCTACACCCCGGTAAAAAAGATCGAGTACGCCAAGGGGATGAAGGTGTGCATCACGTGCGACCGCGCCATTTTCGTCAACATGGAAGAGACAAAATGCCCCTGCTGCAACAAGAACCTCCGCACCCGGCCGCAGTACCACGGCGACAAGGGCAGGCTAGCAAGGGAGGCGACTATGCGCAGGATTTTTACATCTTATTGAGCGCCGTTATGCCGAGTATCGACAGCGCGTTCTTTAGCGCGATTCCAGACGCCCTGACAAGGGCAAGCCTGGCGGCAAGCGTCTCTGCGTCCTGCGCCTTTAGCACAGGCACTTTTTCGTAAAACGAGTTGAAAATGGTGGCAAGGCTGTACGCATAGCGGGCAAGGGCCTTTGGGCTCAGCGACCTGGCGGCGTCTTCAACCACCAGGTCCATTTTCGAGATTTCTTTTACCAGCTCTATCTCTGCCTCTTCCTTCAAAAGCGCGTAATCTGCTGTTTCTATAACAGCCATGCCGGACTTTTCCAGTATGCGCTGCGAGCGCGCGTACGCATATTGCAGGTACGGGCCGGTGTCGCCCTCCAGGCTCATTGATTCATGGATGTCAAACGTGATTATCTTGTCGAGGTCCTGCTTTATCATGTTGTAGCGTATTGCGGAAATAGCGATCTCTTCTGCGATCTGGCCGGCCTGCTCGTCGGAAAACTCGGGGTTGCGCGTCTTTACCTCCTCCCGGGCCTTGTCCCGCAGGTGGTCAAGCACGAAATCCGCCCCGACGTAGATGCCCTTTCTCCCGGACATGTGCATGAACTGCCTGTCGCCGATGTCTATGCCAAGCGCCCTGGCGGTGCTGGCGCTCAGAGTCACCGCCTCGTAGCCGAGGTGCTGGTAATCATGGCGCTTGCGCTCCGTTGTTGCATTTCCTATTTTCCCAAGCACCTGCGATATGATGCGCTGGAGGCGCGCCTGCCGCGAGTCGATTATCGTTATCACTCTGTCGCCTCCTTCAAACCTGCTTGCTTCCGCGCCACTGCCAAGAGTGGTCGCGTACAGCGTCGTTCCGTCCCACTGCTGCACATATTTTTCATAGCTGAACGGGTCAGGCACGAGCCCCAGCTTCCACGCGGCGTACGGGATGTCCTTTGCGATGTAGGTCGCCGTGCCGTCGCTTCTCACGACCACCTTGTCCTCCTCGCCTCCTGCCTCGATGACCCAGCAGCCCTTGTTCTTGCCTTCTTCCTCGAATCTTACCAGCCGCTCTTTTTTCAAGAGCTCAAAGGCCTTGTTCCACATCTGCGAGTGCACTATCTGCGACTCAAAGTTCAGGATGTCATAGTGCACCTTCATGCGCCAGCAAGTCTTTAGCTGCTCGTCAAGCACCCTCTTTGTTATCCCGGCGGCAAACTTTGCAACCTCTGACTTGCCCTCTTCTATCTCGCGCAGCACCAGCTTGCGCTTTTCCGCAAGCGTCGGATCCTTTTCGTACATCTGGTTTACCTTGACGTACACCTCGTCGCCGCAGTACTGGTCGAACTTGCGGCCGTCCGGCGGCTCGCGTGGAAAGCCTGCGTACAGGAATCCAATGATGATGTCGGCGACCTGAAGCCCCGAATCATCTACGTAATTCAAGACCTGAACCTTGTTGTTTGCCGCTCTCATTATGCGGTAGAGCGTGTCGCCAAGTATCACGTTGCGCATGTGGCCGACGTGCAGCGCCTTGTTCGGGTTGACGCTCGTGTGCTCGATGACGATGCGCTCCAGCGCCCCGTAATCGACATAGCCGTACCTGTCTGGCTTTTCCAGCGCGTAGCCAAGCGTGTCTTTTGCCACCACCGCGTAATCGAAGCGAAAGTTGATGTAGCCGGCGGGGTGCGGCTCTACGGATTTGATGAAATTGAGCCTATCTTGATTCTCGGCAAGGTACGGCTTGATGCCCTTTTCGATGAGCTCCTGCGCTATCTTTGGAGGCGCCATCCTCAGCTGCTTGCTGAGCAGGAACGCGACATTGCAGGTCAGGTCGCCAAACTCTTTTTTTGGAGGCTCTGACACGTCAAACGGCACTGCATTGTATCCTGCCTTTGCCATGCTTTCAGCAACTGCATCATGTGTTTGGAGCCTGAATCTCCTAAACGTCACTCCGCCTTTACCCCCAGGTAGTTCTGCGCGACATAGTCGATGGCGTCTATCAGGCCAGTGCCTTCCCTTCCTGCAACGACGTGCCTTGCTTTTTCTTTCACGTGATCCTCTGCGTGCGCAAGCGCGATGCTGCAGCCGCAAATGTCGTACATCGGTATGTCCGTCTCGCTGTCGCCTATTGCGACTGTTTCTTCCGGCCCGGCTTTCAATATTTTCAATGCCTCCTTCAGGCCGAGCGCCTTGTCCACCCCCTTTTCGTTGATGTGAAACGCGTACTTGCTGTCGTTGAGGTAAAGCTGCAGGCCGTGCTCGTCGAGGATTTTCTGCCCCTCCTTGATGTCAAACGTGCGAAGCATCACGACCTCCGTCATGCGCGGGAAAACCGGCTTTTCCTGCACGCCGTCAAGGCTCTTTCTCAACAGCTCGTACCCCTCCATGCACTTTTCCCGGCTTGCCAATAGTTTGTGCTCCTGCGGCGCCACTGTTATTGCGCCGCCGTTCTCGCCCACTGCGACTCTTGTCGTGCCGCCAAACACCGCAAGCACGTACGCCTCTACCGACGACCTGCCGGTGACATAGATTACAGGGTAGCCGAGCTTGTCAAGGTAGCGCAGTTTCGACAATGCGGGCATGTGCACCGCTCCGCCCCCGTTCTCCGTCAGGGTGCCGTCGATGTCGACTGCAAAGACCTTGATGGTGGCCAACCGCGCTTTTACCGGCCTCTGAACGTTATAAGTGTAATGAGGTGCCAGTTTGGATTTGGCAAGAAAGTAGTTTTTGCTTCCGCAATATTCAATAGATTTCAACGCACGAGCTTTTGCGTACGATGGATAATAACAACAACAAGCGCGATGTTGCGTCGGCCATGTTTGGAATGGCTGTTGGAATCGGCCTTATGGCGTTACTATCCTTCATGTTCAAGCCGCTTACCACGTTTCCTGACAGCGAGCTTGTTGCCAGGGCGCAAGAAACGCAGGAGGTAAAGGCATTTCTTGACAGGTTCCCCGATGCCAAGATGAGCGTTGACGGCCAGTCTTCGCAGGTCACCTACAGGGCAAGCAGGCAGGATTATGAATCATCATCAGGTCCTGGTACAAGTGCTCGCCAGCTTGTGTTAACAGTGACCGTTGAGCAATCGGGCAGGACGGAAGCGTCGCTCGTGTGCGGCGGCTCGTTATCGACTAGAGCATCAGGAAACATCACGTCGCATATCGAATACACGAGATGCCTTGGCGACAGACAGTGATATGATGGTAAAATTTCTCGGAAAACGCCGCCAACAATAATAGGAATGAATATATCTTGACTTTGGCCCGCTAGTCCCGATAAGAATTGGCGCTTGTAGACACACTCAAGGCAGGCAAGAACCCGCCGGAAGAGCTAAACGTGGTAATCGAGATCCCAAAGGGCAGCAACATCAAGTACGAGATAGACGACGAGACTGGCGCGCTCTTTGTTGACCGCAAGCTGTTCACCGCGATGTTTTACCCGTGCAACTATGGCTTTGTGCCGCAGACAAAGGAAAAGGACGGAGACCCCGTCGACGTGCTGGTGCTGGGAAACGATCCTGTTGTGCCATCGTCAGTCATCCGCGCGAACCCTGTCGGCGTGCTCATAACCGCTGACGAGGAGGGGGAGGACGCCAAGGTGGTGGCAGTCCCGGTGGCAAAGATTGACCCGTCGTTTTCCGACGTCAAGGACATCAACAACGTGCCCCAGCACATCCAGGACCAGATCAAGCACTTTTTTGAGCACTACAAGGAGCTTGAAAAGGGCAAGTACGTCAAGGTCAAGGGCTGGGAGAACAAAGAATCAGCCAAGAAAAAGATAAGCGAAGCGATGGAACGCTACAACAAGAAGGACGAAAAGTAATAAATTATCATTTCGCGGCCGGCCTCCTTTTTGAAGGCCGGCCGTGAATTTCTGACCTAGGGATATTTAGGCAGTACAGTTTTCGTCAGAGGTTTTTTTTGTGTGTGCTATTTCTCTTGTGTGTCTGTTTCACCTCCTATGATTGCGATCCCGCCGGTTCTGCTACAGAAATCTGGGACATGCCCACTTCAGACAGCGCGGCAGGAGACCCGCTCAGCTTGTCCCATACAAAGAGCTTGATTGCATAGTTGCCAGGCTCTACGGGTGTCGTCCATGACCTTGACACAGTCTCTGTCTGTCCAGTGTTTACGGCGCCGGCCTGCCAGTCGATGCGGAAGGTGATCCCGTTCTTTTCAACCTGGGTTATGTAGACGTAATTCTGCGGCTTGTTCTGGTAGTTCTTGAACGTGGCAGATATGCTTACCTGCTGTCCGGGTGCGGCAGTAGTGAGTACGACGTTACTGTTCTGCGGGCTCACGACTCCAAAGCTGACGAACTTGATCTTGTCCAGCTGGTGCGTCACAAAGTGCGAGTCCGGGTAGGTAAAGACCTCGCCTCCGACAGTCATGCTGCCGCCAGAGCCTACTCCGCCGCCACCACCGCCTCCTCCTCCACCGCCGCCTCCGCTGCTAACGACGTTGATGACATAGTTCTCGGTGCCGACGGGGCCAAGGTTGCCAACGCTATCCTTGGCGACGAACTTGAGCGTCGTGGTAGATGCTATAGCTATTGAGGTAACGTACTCGGTACTGGACGTTGTGGGCGTCGAGCCGTCGGTGGTGTAGTAGATCTTTGTACTGTTGGATTCGCTTGGCGCAAGAACAACAGATTGGGCCGTACTGTACGTGCCGCCTGCAGGCGAAGCTGTGACTGTCGGGGCCGTAGTGTCAATGACATACGACAGGGTCGTGACGTTGCCAGCGTCGCCTTGCAAGTCCACTGCAATGAGCTTCAAGTCAGTGCTTTTGGATATCTGTATTGGCCCGGTGTACGTGGTACTGTTTGCCGTAGGCGTCGAGCCGTCTGTGGTGTAGTGGATTGTCGAGTTGGCCAGCAGCGGCGTCAGGGTGACTGATTGCGGGGCGTTGTATGCTCCAGCTTTTGGCTTGGGCAGTACTGGAGAGGCGGCAGTTATGGTGACTGTCTGGTTTGCAGTTGCAACATTTCCAGCATCATCTTCTGCCCTCCATGTAACGATGTGGGTCCCTACAGTAAAGCCAGAACCTTCTGCGCCGCCGGGAGCATTGTTGGTTACAGTTGGATCGAGATCAACATTATCGGTCACGTCAGGCTTCCCCAAGGAAACGGGCGTTAGTATGCCAGTCGCCTCCGTTGTAATATCATCCGGCGCGATTATGTGCGGAGGATCTATGTCAGCAGAGGCGCCAAGGAGTACCGTGACAGGAGTGGTATACCATTGAGACCAGTTCCAGTAGTCGTCTGCCCTAGCGGTAATCGTATAATTGCCCGAAGCTGTAATGGTCAGTGTAGAGGACCATTCGGTCCAGTTGCCCGGAGATACGGGCGTGGCTTTCTTGTACGCGACGGTATTGGATGGCTTTACCTCGACTGTTTTTATCCCGGTCTGGCTGTCAGTCGCGTTTCCTTTAACAAGCAAGTTAATTCCCGCAGCCGGACCGCGTATTGTGGCTCCACTCAAAGGCTCGGAAATTGCAATCGTAGGCCGGACGGTATCTGCAGTCGTACGGACTGTAACGTACTGAATTGCCTGGGCGGAGTTGCCCGCATCGTCTGTAGCAGTCCAGATTACGGCAGTAGTCCCTTGGGGAAATCCTGCGGCGGGAGCGTCGTTTGTGACTGCTGGCGAAGTGTCGACGTTGTCTGTCACGGACGGGCTTCCAAGGTCGACATTAGTGAGAGGCTCTGACGAGACCACCTGCTTGTCAAGAGGAGCTGTTATCATGGGCGGAGTGATGTCAGTTATTTGGGGCGGCGAGGCATCGACAACTTCTGAATAGTTCTTTATCGTGTATCCTGCACCGCGAATGCTGTCTATGAGCGTCCTCAGATCGGCTATTTCGGCGCTGTTAACTTGAGCAGGGTTGACCGGAACCCCGTTTGACTTGACGGCAAAGTCCTGGGGGTGCAGGGTCACCACGGCGTACCCGTACGAAGAGATCGTGCTGTCGATACTGTCCATAATAGTACTTACAGGAGTCTTGGTCGGCGGTTCGGAATCATACGTGTAAAAGCCCACCACCTGCGGGAGGTGGTAGATGCCTTGCGAGTCTGTTATGGCAGAGCCATTTATCGCCTTGTAGACCTTGTTGTCCGGGCTGTCCGGCTCGTCAGGGTTGTATATGCTCAAAAGCTCCTGGTCAAATTCTGCGCTGATGACCTTCATGCCCAGGTCCTTGAGCGCGGCAAGGGTGTTGTCGTCGTAGCTGTTGTACGGGGGGATGAAGGTTACCGGGCTGGTCCCCCAGAGCGCGACCATCTTTTGGTTGGCCTGCTGCAGCGTGTCGTGCTGCGCCTGAAGAGTCAGGGTCTTGTAGTCGACGTGGTCCCACGCGTGGCTTGCAAGCTCGAATGTGCCAGAGGTAAAGCCCTGCCTAACCTTGCTCACCACGGACGCGTCATTTCCGACAAAGTTCATCACCACGCCGACGGTAAGCTTTTCGTTCTCGCCGATAAATTCGTCCATGACTGCAACCTGGACCGTGTTGAGCCAGAAATCCTGAACGTCGTCAAGCCTAAAGATGACGCAGTTGCATGCTCCCGGGATGGGGGCCGCACTGGCAGGAACTGGGGCAGAAACCGCGATGTTAAGGACCAGCACCATGGCAGCTATTATTGCTGCAGAGACTCTGGTCAGGGCGCGGGTTCCGCCGTAGCCGTGTGTATTCTGCTGAAAGGTCATATAACAATGCTCTAAGAATTTTGTATATACATAACAAGCCCATCATCACGTCAATTTTTGATTGTTTTATGGAGAAAAACAGCATGCGGGACGGATTTTCAGGCAACCGATCGCGGTTAATCGATTGCAAAATTCAGGACAGGACGGATTTGTGCGGATATAGGCATGAAATTTAGAATATCATCATAGAGCCGGATGGATATAATGGATTTCCAGGTAATTATGCAAAACTATGGACATTCAAACACGCGTTGCCATTTTTTTGTAATAATATAGAAAGAAGAAAAAGAAAAGTGAGTAAAGCTCACAGCGCCTTGAACTGGTCGCTCCACCTCATGTACGCCCTTATCATGTCGACGCTGACTGAAGGCTTGCGGATCTTTAGTATCTCGCGGAAATCAGTGGTGCCGACGGGCCTCGGGTTTGCGTTAGCCTCCATCGCCTTTCCGCTCTCGAACAGCTCGTTGACGACGCGCAGCTGCACCGACTGGCAGATGTCCTTGATGTCGCTTGCGCTGTAGCCGTCCGTTATCTTGGCAAGCTCGTCTATCTTGAGCGCGCTTTCTGTGTTGAGCGGGCGGGTGTACTGGTTGAACAGGTTTGTGCGCGAGGCGTTGTCCGGCAATGTCACATAAATCCTCTTTTGGAACCTGCGCAAAAAGCCTGCTTCAAGGCTCCACGGCTTGTTGGTCGCGCCGATGACGTAGAGCTGCGACTCTTTTGACTTGCCGTTGATGCCGTCCATCTCTGTCAGGAACTGGTTCTTTACCCTTACCTCGCCTCCTACCTCGCTGTTGCGCTGGCCAAGGAGCGAATCGATTTCGTCTATGAACAAAAGCACGGGCACGCCTTCGCTTTCGTTGAGCTTGCGCGCCATCGTGAACAGTTTCGATATGTTTTTTTCTGCCTCGCCCAGCCACTTGCTCATCATCGACGCCGCGTCGACGTTGATGAAGTAGCCGTCGATCTCTGCTGCCGCAGCTGCTGCAAGCAGCGTTTTTCCGCATCCCGGCGGCCCGTACAGCAGTATTCCGCGCGGCCACCCAAGGGGAAACAGGTCCGGCCTCTTCATCGGGTAAACGATAGACTCGCGTATAGCCCTCTTGGCGTCGTCAAGGCCGATAACCTCGTCCCAGCTCACCTTTGGCTTGTCCTTCATGACAAGGTCGTCAAAGTCTGCCTTTAGCGTCTCCACGTTGCCGGACTTGCTGCTGCCGCCAGAAGAAGAACCGGCACTGCCCTTGCCGTGGCCGTTTGCCGGCTCGACCCTATTATTATCCTCGATCGGGTTCGGCCTGTCGTCGTCAAGCCCGTGGGACATCTGGAGTGCCTTGATGCGGTTCTGGTACGCGTTTGCCCGTTCCATGTAGACCTTGTTCAACTTGTAATCCGGGTAGATCTGTACCAGCTTGACGAGTGCCTCAATTGCCCTCTGGTATGACTGGATAGCCATTCCTCTTGAGCCCTGGGAGTCAAGCCTGATCGCCTCGGCTGCATACTTGCTAGCGCTATTTTCAAGTTCTTGGGGTGCGAGACTCATAATTGCAGTTCCAGAAGAAAATTGGTTAGCAATTTGAATTACCTAGGTGTAAATCTATCTTTGCTTGCCGTGTGAAAAGTTTACACCACGCGCGTCCCTATGCCAGCTCGGCCTCGGCCTTTGCCTCAATAGATGCATCGGCGGCCTTTGGTTCCACGGCAGCACGCTGCTCGTGTAGTACGGGCGGCGCCTGCGCGACCGCCGCTGCCGTCGCCTCTGCAAGGATGCTGTTTTGCATGTCTATCTGCGCCGGCCCGGGGTCCGGCGTGTAAAGGCCGCCGGATATCTTGGATATGGCGTCGTGCATCTCGGCAAGCGCGCTTTCTGCCAGCGGGACCAGGTGCTCGACGTCGCCCTTTATCGCGCTCACCGACTCGGCAGCGCCGTTGATTATCAGGACGAATTCTTCCAAAAAGCGCGCGGCTTCCATCTTGCCGGACAGCTCGCTCAGGATGAGCTCGCCGTTTTTTACCAGCTCAAGGACGCGTGCAAGCTCCTGGTACTCGTCGCTATGTCCCTGCGATTTCAGGATAAAGTCTGCCCGCGACTCTATCCTGCTGCGCAGCGTGCCCATCGCGCAGGCGTTGCGCTGGAGGCTTGCGAGGGCTACAGTGGCCCTTTCCCTAAGGGTAGAGTCCTTGCGAAACAGCAAATATGCGTCTACAGATTTTGCTAAAAGCAACGAAAAGGCAAAGGGTCAAAAGATGTTGGGCATTCTGTTCGCCCGTGGTGACACCGGGGCTGCCTAGCTGACGACAGCCACGAAGTAAGCTAGGCAACCTTTGTTGTTGTTGGTACCATCGGAAGGTCTGGGATTCCGGGGAGCTCCTCCTTCATCTTGTGCTCTACAGTGCTTGATGCCTCGTCAACAAGCCTCACGGCTTCCTCGTTTGCAGTCTCGAAGTTGATAGTGTAACCGCCCACCTGGCCGGCGTCCACCAGTATCCCGCTCAAGAGTTCCGAGATTATGCCAAGGTCTTCCTCCATCTCTGGCACAAAAGGCACCAGCGACGACCTCACGCTTTTCACGACGGCCATCGCCGGGCTCAGGACTATGACAAGATCGCCAAAGTCCGACACGGACGCAAGCCGGCCGTGGATCTTCTCAAGCGCCACCCTGGCTATCGAGACGACGCGGCTTACCTGCCTTGCCTTTGCCAGTTCTGCAGAAAGCACGGTAGAGTACTGGGCGTTGCTCTCCTTTATCGAGGCCATGAGCTTGCGGAACGTCTCGTCGTCGCGCATCTTCAAAGACGACAGGAGGTCGTCGAGCCGGGCTATCTGGTTCTCTATCCTCTTCTGCACCGCCTCAAGCCGCGGCCTCAGGGGGCCTCCCGGCTTGGGCGAAACGGCGGCAGCCGCTATTGGTGATGGTGAATCGTCGGTAGAGGTAACCACTGATTCGGATTTGACCCATTTTGACATCGTCATTTTGCAACGGCTTTGCTTCCGGGGCTGGCGATAAGACGCCCGGTGTGCCGGAAAGTTTTGTCACCGCGGTGACGCAATTCCGCGGTAACAGCTTGGCATTTTTTTGACTTTTGACGCAATATGTTTGACCCACCGTTTTACCTTGGCGCGGGGCAAGTCTATCCCGGATGCACCAGAAAAGCCATTCTTCTGCTTCTATCATTTCTAGCACTTCTCCAGCTTCGGGCGACCTGCCGGCAAGCCTTGAAGAGTTCGGGCTGTCAAAATACGAAGCGCGCGCCTACCTCACGATGATAGGCAAGGGGTCGCTTGCGGCAAGCGACCTTGCGTACTATGCCAACCTGCCTAGGACCAAGGTGTACCAGACGGTGAAAAAGCTGGAGAAAAAGAGGCTGGCAGTCGTGTCAAGGCAAAAGCCGCTCATCTGCAGCGCGATCCCTCCGGAGGAGGCGTTTGGCGAGATAGTGAATTTGCACGAGCGCAGGGTGAGAAACATGCGCAAGATCGTCGAGCGCCTGCAGAGATTGAGCGACGAGGGCCAGAGGCCCAGGGGCTCGGAAGAAAAGAGGTATTTCATCCTCGACCCCGACTCGGCGCTGTCAAAGATATCAGGCCTGGTCGCAGGCGCAAGGTCGTCGATAACCGCGGCCCTGGACCCGTGGGGGCTGCGGCTGCTTGCGCAGTGCAGGGGGCAGCTGATAAAGGCGGCTACAAACGGCGCGCGGATCCGATTTATAGTCGGCGCGCAGTGCCTTGGAAGCGAGAGCCTGTCTTTGTTGCCTGACGGCATAGAGCTGCGCATGGCAGCAAGCGACGCCACCGTTTCGTCAAACCTCATGATAGTCGACATGACCCACATGGTCTCTGTCGATTCAAGCAACGGCAAGGCAGCGCTCTTTGCGTCCCTTGACGCGTACGGCGCGCTGCAGGCCAAGAACTTTGAAGAGGCCTGGACAAGGGCGGGCGAGGCCAAGCACGCGCTGGAGGCCCAGCCGGCGCTTGCCGCAAAGGCGATAGAGCTTGCAAGGGCGGTGGAAAACGGCCTTGCCGCGCACATGCTCGAATACGCCATGAACAACGAGGACCCCGCCGGCGAGCTCCTTGAAGTGATGGAGAGGAGGTACGGGCTCAGGGTGGGGACCATGAGCGCGCCGGAAATGCTCGACCTAGTCGACTCGGCATTAAAGATAAGCTGCCTTGGCGGGCTCAAGCATGACAAGAGCAACAACATAGTCAGCCTCCAGTCCAAGGCGGAGGGCAAGCACGTCCTGCCCTGGGCAGTGGTGCTGGCATCCTACTTCAAGCGCTCGGGCAACGAGCCGAGGATAATGCAGAGCAAGCAGAGCCCGCAGCTGGTGCACGTCAGGCTGGCAAGGCCGATATAACAGCATAAATAGCAAAAGCGCCAACTGCTTTCCGTGCAGGCAACAAGGCTTGCGATAGCCATCGGTGCCGCGGCAGCTGCAGGGATAATCGCTTTTGCCGTCCTGTATTTCACGCCGGCGCTGCGGATAGTGGAAGGCACCACGCCCAACGTGCCAGTCGCTTCGGAGGGAGGCTTGCAGGGGTACAACCACACGATAGTGTCAATAGCAGATGTCAACCTGCTTGCAGACATTGCCGACACGCCCGACAAAAAGACCAAGGGGCTTGCGGTGAGGAGCAGCATGACCGAGGGAGAGGGCATGCTGTTCGTGTTTGACGCCGACTACCCCCACCCGTTCTGGATGAACGGCATGAAGTTCCCAATCGACATCATCTGGCTTGACAGCGAAAAGACGGTGGTGCACGTCGAGCATTCACTTCCGCCGTGCCCGAACCAGTTTGACTGCCCCAATTACCAGCCTGACAAGAACGCGCGGTACGTACTTGAAACCGTCGCTGGGTTCTCAGAGCGCCACGGCGTGAAGGAAGGGACGCAGGCGCAGTTTGAGCTATAGTAGCTCGTGTATCAATCTCAAACAGCATTCTTAATCGTCGCTAAATATGTTAGCTATAATTGCAGATACGATCGCAGCTCCAAGAACTACTCCGAATATTGCTAATGCAACAGAAAGGAGCTCATTCGATTCTCTTCCTTGTTGTTGTTTAAATTGCGAAGCAAACTCTTCTAGCTTATCATACGAAGCTGCAAATTGTTCAGCTTTCAACCTATTCTCCAAAGTATCTCTTCCAAACGATTTGACAACATCGATCTTCGTCTTTCCGTCCGGAGTCTTGAGATAACGTACTACTTGCAGGTATGAAATGCCGCCTATAGTAGTAGTTCTAACGGATACCAAACGATACAGGAATTCAAAATGATACCTATTAGTATTTTGTTGCTGGAAAGAGCGGACTAAATATTTAGTATATTGCCTAGTAACATTTTATACTAATCTTTATATAGTAGAACTTTCTATGAATGCGACATGGAAGGTATTACTATAGTAAAAGGAGACCAGTACCACTGCAACTGCTTTAGTATCGACACAAGATACATTGCTAGCCTTAGACAACAGCTTCTCAACGAAGGATACTTTGTACCAATGCAGGAAGACCACGGGCAGGTTTTCGGATTAGCAAAAAATCTCGATAACACTATGCAGTTTCACATAAAGGTCATGCCAAATGGAAGAATTGAAGCAGAGATAGAACCGAGGACAGATTATTTAGAACACCTTAATCAGCAATATAGTTCTCCGGGTCATCACTATGTTAAAGAATTATTAGATAGATACAGAATTCCTCATGGCAAACATTTTCACTCTCTTGCATGCATGTTTGGCACTATTAAGAAGCCGGAAACAACTACTAGTGTTGCGGGTATTGTGGGCGGCTTCTTTGCCAGCATAGTCATACTAGGGTTGTTAAACGCATTATTTTCAGAGGAATAAGGACAGCCCCTTTCTCTTCTTTTTGTTTTCCTGAACTAAAGATATAAACGGGTCGCGCCCTCCGCCTCTTCCGTACATACACATGGAATTTAACACTCGTTTTGACGCCAAGGCGATCGAAAACGAGGTTCGCACTCATCTCGACGGCCTCGACCTCAGGGCGATGCTCGAAAACGAGCTTGCCGGAAGGCCCCTTGTCGGCTACATAGAGGGCCCGCCCACCATGAACGGCGAGCCGCACGCAGGGCACCTGCGCGGGCGCGTCATCAAGGACTTGTGGTACCGCTTTAACACTCTGCGCAAGAGCAAGGTGATATTCCGCGCGGGGTGGGACACGCAGGGCCTGCCAGTCGAACTTGCCGCAGAAAAGGAGCTTGGTCTGACAGGAAGCAAGGCAGAAAACGTCAGCAAGGTAGGAATCGAAAAGATAGTAGAGACGTGCAAGAAACTCATACAGACTTATAATGAAAAGTGGCGGGCGATGGACGCGCTGCTCGGCATGTCGTTCAACTATGAAAAGGCGTACTGGACGTTCAAGGACGAGTACATAGAGCGCGAGTGGCAGTTCTTGAAAAAAGCGTGGGAGACGGGCGTCCTGAAGGAATGGTTCCGGGTTGTCGCGTACTGCCCGTCGTGCCAGACTTCGCTTTCAAACGCCGAGGTGAACCAGGGCTACGAGACCGTGGAGGACCCGTCGTTCTACTACAAGGTGAAACTTGCCGACGAGGACGCCTTTCTGATTGTCTGGACGACGATGCCCTTTACAATAGTCACGGACGAGATGGTCGGCACAAACCCCAAGGCGGACTATTCGTACGTCTGGGTGGCAAAGGACACGAACGAAGGGGGCGAGCGCTGGGTTGTCGGCTCTGACAGGCTGGCAGAACTGATGAAGGAACTGCGCATCGAAGACTACAAAGTTGAAAGGACGCTCAAGGGAAGCGAGCTTGACGGCAGGCACTACGTCCACCCGCTGCTTGACATGATACCGGGCCTTGCCGAGCTTGCCAGGACAGGCTCGATACACTTTGTAGTCGCCGAAGACTTCGTCGACACCGCCACCGGAAGCGGGCTTGTGCACCTGTCGCCGGCAAACGGCGAGGAGGACTTTGACATTGCAAGCAGGCGCAACGTCCCGATATTTCTCCCGATAGACGACAGGGTCGTGTTCACGGAGAAAGCAGGCGCGTTTGGCGGCATGTTTGTGCGCGACGCAGACATGAAGGTGTTTGAGGCGATGAAGGCAAAAGGCGCGTCCGTGAAAATGGGCAAGATAAAGCACCAGTACCCGACGTGCTGGCGCTCGCACCACAAGGTGGTGTGGCTTGCAAGGCGCGAGTATTTCTACATCCTGAGCAACCTTGGCCAGAAACCATTAGAAGCCGCGCAAAAGGTCGACTACTTTTTCGAGCAGCCAAAGAACAGGTTCGTCGAGATCATCCGAGAGCAGCACCCCTGGTGCATATCCCGCGAGAGGGTCTGGGGCACCCCGCTCCCGATATGGTCGTGCGGCAAGTGCGGTCATAAAGAGCCGCTGTTTTCAAGGGCAGACATCGTGAAAAAGGCGGCAGAATTGCCGGACGGAGCCGAGTTTGAGCTGCACCGGCCGTGGATAGACAGGATCAAGATAAAATGCGAAAAATGCGGAGCAGAAATGCAGCGCGAGCCGTTCGTGCTTGACACGTGGCACAACTCCGGCGCCGCTCCCTATGCGTCGCTGACCGACGAGGAATACAGGGACCTGATACCGGCAGAGTTTCTGACGGAGGGCATCGACCAGACCAGGGGCTGGGCGTACACGCTTTTGATGGAAAACGTCATCATGAACGGTGTCGCCCCGTACCGCTCGTTCCTGTTCCAGGGCCACGTGCTTGACGAAAAGGGCAACAAGATGAGCAAGAGCCTTGGAAACGTGATTGAAGCCCGCAAGCTCTTGTCGGAAAACCCTGTAGACCTCATCCGCTTGTATTTCATGTGGAAGTCGTCGCCCATCGAGGCGCTCAACTTCAGCCTCGACGAGATGAAGACAAGGACGTACCAGATACTGAGCACGCTCCACAACCTGCACGTCTATTTCAGGCAGAACAGCGAGTTTGACCACTTTGACGGAGAAAAGCACACGGTCGAGTGGGCGCTTGAAAACAACCTCCTTGCGCCGACGGAGGTGTGGCTTTTGTCAAAGATGCAAGGGTTGATAACCGAGGTCACTGATGCGTTTGAGCGCTGCAGGTTCCACGAAGGCGCCAAGGCCATCGACGAATTCATAATCAACCACCTGAGCCAGACCTATGTTCCATTAACGAGGAACGTCATATGGGACGACAGCGCCGAGAACCTCGACAGGCGCCTTGCAGTGTACGCGACCCTGGGCCACGTGCTCTTGCAGATCGACATCATGCTGCATCCGCTGTCGCCGTTCATCAGCGACTACATGTACCTCACGTGCTTCTCTGGCAGCAGGAAAAAAAAGAAGAAGAGCGTGCTGCTCGAAACGTGGCCTGTGCGCGACGAGCGGCTGGCAAACGCCAAGGTGGAAGGCGCCTTTGACATGATAAAGGAAGTCGTGTCGACGGCAAACGCGGCAAGGAACCTTGCCAGCCTGAAGAGGCGCTGGCCAATACGCGACGCGATCATCTGCGGCACCCATACAGAGTTAAAACCGCTGGAGGTCGAGGGTGTTTCAGAGTCGCTAAAGTCGCAATTGAACGCCGAGCAGTACAGGATGGTCCAGATAAACGCAGGCTCGCAGCTTGAAAAGGTGTCCAGCCTGCTTGAAAACAACCTGCCTGTCACGGTCAATATCTCGCTGGTAAGAAAGAGCGTGGCGCCCCGGGTAAAGGCCGACATCAATTCCGTCCTGCAGGCGTTTGAGGGCGTTGACAAGATCGCTGTCATTAAGGAGCTGAAATCGTCTGGCAAGTTTATGCTGGCATACAATAATGAGAAAACGACAGAGATCCTGCCGGCAGACGTCGACATCACGTACAAGGCGCAGGAAGGCTACTCGTCGTCAGAGCGCGGAAACCTCGTCGTCTTCATTTCCACAAAGCGCGACAAGGAACTGATTGCAAAGGGGCTGCTGCGCGACCTGGCGCGGAACCTCCAGCAGCTGCGCAAGGAAAGGCAGTACAACCCGACGGACATTCTTGCGGCCGCGTACGTCGCCGGCCTTGACGACGAAGAAGAGACTGCGGCATTGTCGGCTATGAAGGAGGAGATGACGTATCTCGTACGGGTCAAGGCAGCCGTGCTGTCAAAAGAGCCTCTTGGCAACGTCAGCTACAAGCAGGTGGAAATAGACGGCCGCGAATTCCGGATTTCGGTTGAATGATCATTTTTCACAAAATAGTACGCATTTTTGCTGCTATACTGTAATATCAGACAACCGGCTTTTTGCTGTCATCGGGGGCGGGTAGCACAATTAAAGTTGTACTGGCAAGTAAGGATTATTGTTTACCACCAGGTCAATGTTTCTTGCCATACTGCCTTTTCTAGATATTTTTGCCCAGATATCTGCAATTGACCAACGAGCAGGTCACTCTTGATAGCTGGGTCACGGCAAGGCTGCGCGACCGGCTGAGGAGGGCGTCCATCATCGCCACGAGGACGGGCAAGCCGGTGGTGCTGTACAGGCACACCATAGAAGAGATGGACCAGTCTGCCGAGGAAGAGATCGCAACCGTGAACGAGCAGTATGTAGTCGTGCAGGTCATCACGCACGGAGGATTCATCCCGCCAAACTTCCAGCAGCAATACGTTTTCACGTTCGAGCAGTTTCCAGACTATATCATGAAGAGGAGCAACGAGCTGCTCGCGCTGTGCCTTGACAGCCTCGACCAGGAAATAGTCGACTAACTAGGCTTTTCTAAGGGACAGAAAACTTGAACACGACAGAGTTCTCTGCTATGTGGACCTTGGGCGCGACGTTTACGGTGCTCTTTAGCCCCTGCGACCCCAGGTGGGCCAGATAGATGGACCACTTTCTTCCCAGCTCGTGGTGCACCACCATGGTATAATCTCGCTCGCTGACAGCTTCAATCTCGTACGTCCCAAACCCGGCGTACCTTGAGAACAGCGAGATCTGGGACAGAAAGGCGTCAAGGGTTGTCTTCTTGAAGACAAACATCATGAGCTCGCGGGGCTGCCTGGACCCGATTGTCTCTGCTATTTGCCTGACAGTTTCGTCGCCAAGCGCGTCAAGTATCAGCTTGAAGCCGTTTCTTGGCAGGCAGATGAACCCGAACGCGTCTGCGTACCTGTCCCACTCGGCGTACCTGGTTATTATCGAGGAGATGAGCGAATTGACGGTCGTCCTTTTTTCCTTTGCGTCTTTTTGGAGGACGCTGTCAAGGCTGCCTGGCAGGCGGATTGTCCGGGTAACGGTCTTTTGTTGTTGTCTGGCTTTCATGGCAAGAACACAATGTACCACAATGTGTTATTTGAGAATTTTTGTGGACGTCCTCGATATAGCCTTGCCTTGAGTAGTACAAGTCAGCATGAAAGAAGGAGAAGAGCAAGGCTTTCAGGGAAAATCAGTCGAGGTTGCAAGGGTGCAAGAGATACCAGCTGGAAAGATAAAGCACGTCGAGATTGAGGGGAAGGAGATAGCGGTCGCCAACATTGGCGGGAAATACTATGCTTTTGACGACAGGTGCGGCCACAGCAGCGCGCGGCTTTCAATGGGGACGGTAAGCGGGAATGTCGTGACGTGCCCCTTCCACGGAGCGCAGTTTGACTGCACCACTGGAAGAAAGGTCAGGGACGCAAACACAACTGCGCCGCCGACAGATGGGCTCCCCGACGCCTGGAAGAAGAATGTTGAATATGCCTACAACATCCTGTCGTACATCAAGACGTACGACCAGAAAACGTACGGCGTCACGGTCGAAGGTGACAGGATAAAGGTCAGCATTCTGCCGGCGGCGGTTGTTTCCCGGTGAAATGCCGGGAGCCGGTTGGAAACACCTTTTAATGCCCCCATTCGTCTAGAATAACGAAATGGCCAAGTATGACGGGATAAAGGGTCAGGAGCTACTTGATGTCGAGGAAACCAAGAACGAGATCACGCTGATATTCAAGGACAACAGGTACCTGTTTGTCAAGATCCAGAACGGGCAGCTTGTGATAGACTCGGTGCCCGAATAATCATTTTTTGCTTTTCAGGTATTTTTCGTACATCTGTATCGCCCATTCCTGCACATCCGATTGGATAGAGCCGGGGCGCATTGCGCGGATCCTGTCTATCGACTCTTGCGAGCTCAACCCCTCTTTCTTTATCAGGTATGCTGCCAGGATGACGCCGGTCCTGCCCTTTCCTGCCGCGCAGTGGACCATGACCGGCTTGCCCTTTGCCACCTGCCCGTCGATAAACTCGACTGCGCGGTCAATGTCTTCTAGTTCGGGCGCGGCAAAGTCATCCACCTCTAGGTGGAGATAGTCGACGCTCCCGTTGACCCATTCTTCCGGCAGCGGCCCTTCCCTCACTGTCACTATTGCAGATATCCCCTGGCTGCACGCCCAGTCAAACTCGGCTTTTGTGACAGGCATGCCAGAGCCGGCTAGCTTGCCCTCAAGCACCCAGCCAAAGTTGGACGGCCTGTCTGAGGTCAGGCCCCGCACTCTGCGGTACATGTCGCCTATCTTGGTCAACGGCATGGAATTGTTGTCTGTAATTTATAATGGTATCACAATGTGGCAGCATCTTTAGCTAAGTATTGCCCAAACGACTCTCATAGTGGCCTGTCAAAGGCGGGTACAGCTAACTTTTATGATTGAAAGTAGGAGTTTCAAGCCTTGGACAGATGGGGCTACGGCCTGCTAATACCCGTCATTGCAGCAAGCATCGTTTTCACTTTGTATATGGCATACAAGAGCTTTTCAGATAGCGCGTCGTTCATCTCGAATAAAGAGCTCATAGTTAAAGCAAAAGAGCTGCCTGAAGTGCAGGCCTTTCTTGCCAAGTACCCAAACGCAACCGCTTCAGTTCAACGGGGTTCAGATATTCTCGTCATACACGAGATAAGCAAATCCGCGTTTGAAGGCAAACCAATAGACCCTTCCAATGTCACGGCCGTCCGGAGCGATTCTTATCTTTACATGTGGGTGATAACGGGCGAAAAGTCGCACAGGATTCTGCAGGTTTCCCTTCTTTGCTCAGGCGGGGACATTATCTACACCAACCAGGACAAGACCAGCTGGACGCGCGAGCATCGCTTTCAAATCAACGATGGCATAGTATCATATCTTGAACAGGGCAGAGAAGAGATTTGTTTCGAGTAGTAATATGCTTGAACGTTACTCTGCAGCATCTCGCCCCTCGCCGACAAGGATGTGCACCAGACGATCGTTACCGCCACACTGGCAGCGAAGAGCAGCGCCGAGATGCCAAAAAAATGCTTGCTTGGAGGGGCTCGATCGGAAGCCATGCGCCGTGAGATCTCCGCCCCGCAGTTGCGCCACGACACAGCTCAACCCTTGTACTCGTCGTGGCGGCGCCACCAGATGCCCGTCTCATTGCGCCCCTTGGGTGTGCGGTCGAGCCACTGGTACATGCCCCAGAGGCCGTCCAGTCCGCGCGCGTAGGTGGAATAGGTGTGGTAGACGACGCCGTCCTCAAGCGCAAACGCGCTCATGCCCGGCCTTTCGCGTATGTACGTGGCCACGTCGGTTCCGGTCATGGCCGCGATCTGGGCGACGGGCCCCTCGTCGCCACTCTCCTGACCTTCGCGCCACTGCCACGCCTCCTCGCGCTGGTAGTTGTATTCGACGCCCCCCTCTCGCTGTTGCTCCTCGGTGAACCAGACGTTGAAGTCGAAGTTGAAGTCGCTGCCGAGCGAGGACGCCCAGGGAAACGTCCACCCCATCCGCCGCTTGTACGCCTGCAGCTTTGCAAGCGGCGCCCGCGACACCGCCCAGAGCATCACGTCGTGGTTGGCCAGGTGCACGGCGAACCCGTTGAAGCCGTCCGCGATCGCCGAGCAGGACGGGCAGCCCGCCGTGTAGTCGGGCCCGAACATGAAGTGGTAGACGAGGAGCTGCGAGCGCCCTCGGAAGAGGTCCGCCAGCGAGGCGCTCCCCTCGTCGGTCTCGAATCGATACTCCTTGTCGACCCGAACCCACGGCAGTTCCTGCCGCCGCTGCGCCAGCTCGTCGCTGCGCCGCGTGAGCTCCTTCTCCGCCTTGAGCAGCCCGAGCCGCGCTGCGAGCCACTCTTCACGTGTCCCGGTCCTGTGCTGCGTCATCGCTCTTGTCTCCTTCCTTCAGGTGTCCTTCGCCGTTCGTTCCCTTCCGTCCCACGTTCAATCGACGTGTAGAACTTGGCCGCCTCTTCTGCCTGCCCGTCGAACCACAGGCACGGGGCGATTTTCTGGATTACTGCCATGTACCTCATGCCGCACTTGGAATAAAAGGCGTTACTCCCCAAATGACGCATCCACAAGACAGATATTCGCCGGCCACAAAGACAGGGTGTGCTTGAAGCCAAGTGCCCCAAGTGCGGAAAAAAGGCGCAGGTCGATGACGACATGGCAAACGTCAGGTGCGACTTCTGCGGCTACTCGGCTACGTACGACGAATATATTGAATTGATGAAAGGCAAAGCCGTGACGATGGCCGACGATTATCAGATGAACTGGGACAAAAATCCCTTCTAATTACCAGTAAAACGATTTGTCGCTGCAGTCGAGGTGACTTCCGCAATTTGGACAGATCATGTGGCATGCTGTCATGTTCTTCATTTCAAAGCCACAGCGCGGGCATTCAATAGCTTCCTTTGTCTCTGTTTCTGCCACGCCTATGCTTTCAGGTACGTGCTTTTAACCGTTTCAATCATTCTTGGAATTAATTCCTTTAAACCGCTTGGGCGACGTACAGTTATGAGCTACATGGAATTCCTGTCGCTCTTGTCAAGGACTTTTGGTTATACGCACAACATCAAGATTCTTGACTGCATGTTGAACTTTCCTGCAAGCGAGTTTACAAAGAGGGAATTGAGGCAAGCCCTTGACATGAACAGCGAGACTTTTAACAAATATTTTGAGCTTTTGGAGGAAGAGAAGATAGTCGAGGTCTGCAGGACTGTACGTAAGACTAAGTTGTACAGGGTAAACAGGGATAGCCCGCTGGTTAAAGCGATAATGGATTTTTGAGAAAAAGCCTATACATTAACACCGAAAGATCTCTACATTATCCAGAAATGCCACACATAAACGGATTGCTTATATTCATATAAGCCCAAGGAAATCTTATACTCTCCTTCGGTGACCACATGTGAATATTCCTCCTCAACGCTACTCTCTGGAAACATTCCTAGAGTACATTGCCAGAAATAAGGAGGATGTTTTTGGTCCGGGTCAGCTCAAGTGGTTAAAGGGACACCTATTATACGTCAGAAAGGATTGGCAGACTACATTCACAGAACTTCATCCAGAAAATTACGGAGAAATTACTAAAATCTTATTTGCAAATAAGAATGAAGTAGTCGATTTCTACGCATATGAATGGGCGCCAGGTATACTTATGATGTTCACCTCGTCCACAGAGAAACTGTATGAAAAGACCCTCGAGCAGTTTATTCGAGCAAGAAGAGGAATCTCACCTGCATGGATCAGACCCATAACATTAGATCATATGAAGAATTACCTAGTCAGCAAGTTTGATGCGAAGATTTACAGATTCATAAGCAGGAGGTATGGTCATTGGAAGATGCCTGCACGCATTAGACCTGACGAGGACCGACGTATTTCCTATTCTGGAAATGATGCCAATGAAGCTCTTAAGGAATTACAATCGCTTTACGGTGTGATCCCGATGTCAATAGATATGCAGATTGGAGAATCAAAAATACAAATTAACAGAGATGGCCTATTTTTGTTGAGACAGGCCAATTTAGAAACAGTCAGCATCCTCCAAGAGATTATTCAAAGAGTTATTGTAGAGCAGACAGTAATACGCGATACTTCAGAAAAGTTTGATGCCACTACTAGAAAGGTATCTCTAGGAGACAGAGAATTCAATATTCCAAGAATTGTAGCTGGGAAAATAATCCTTCCACGTACCAAGTTATCAGAGATAATGATAAGAAATATGTTCAAGCAAAATGAAATAGACGAGAGAATTCAGTCTGACTCGGATATTGATGTGATGTCTGAGATAGAAGCTGACTTTTCATTTATTGATACCTATATTCAAGAAGATCCTATGATGTTTAGAGCTACTGTTGTTGATGAGGAGAAGGGTACTGTTTTTGGCCTTAGCGGAATCGAAAATGAGATTGCATTGATTCCAAAGCACAGGACAACATTCGAATCATTTATCAAGTTCTATAACGCCATAGTAGAAAACTTTGATGACTCTGCAACGCTAGCCACATTCAGTGAACCAATAATTGCTAAATGATTCCCAATTCATAGAATATCTGACATTCCCTGAGCTTATTGACGAGTATAAAAAAGAGAAGAAATCATTATTGAGTTCTATAGAGGAAAGGTACGAGAGAGAAGAACTAGAGATTGTTAAGTGCAAGCTCGAAGGAATAAAACAGGATCAGAATCATAGAATGATCCTGAATGCTTGCATTTTCCCATTTGCTCAGGATGATTCTATTCAGAAATATGGATATACTTTCCTCAGAGCATCACCGCTGCGTGAATTAAATGTGCCCAACACAGATTTTCTTCTTTATCATCCTAATTTGCCCGCCAAGGTGATCTTTGGGGAAGCTAAAGGTCAAGTAAATGATCCAGGAAGAGTGGTAGATGAAATGAAAGAACGAATCGATGTGATAGGTAAGAATTCAGAATATATCAAAACACGTTATCTGAAAAATTCTAATTATTCAAACGAGTTTGTCATAGGTGTGGGATGGCCCAATGGAAATAATATGATGAAAACAGTGTTGCGCAGGGGAGGTCAGATAAAGATATGGGAAATTGGCATCGACATAACAGGCGGAAAAGAGACACTTGCATTAGTGACTCCGGCTAGTGAAGATGGTCTGACAGGCAAGACAATGCTTCATGATAAAAATTTTAGCAGAATTCTCACAAACGTAGCAACAACTAGTGAATTCAAAAGTGTGTTTGTTGAAAGCCATCCCTTTGCAAAATTATCTCTACTTACGTTAATCAGAGAAGACAAAGATGGGACATTTTCTTTTGATGACTTTCTCGAAATCACAAAGCGAGAATTTGATTATCTTGAAGAAGAAGAAATCCGCAAAATTGCAGACGAGATCTTGAACCATGCTATCGAGATCAAATACATTGAGATGCGAGAAAAGGAACTTACCATTGAGTTAGAAAAGAGAAGATACCATATCCTGTCAAAGAAAAAGAAAGCCGACTCTCGTGAAATAGAACTAAGAAAAAAATGGATAGAGTACACAATTAGTAAAGATAAGGAACAAGAGATGGATCAGAGTCTTGCAGCCCTTCAAGATAAATTTAAGGAAAGAAGAGCAAAGAACAAGACAATCTTGGAACTCATTAAAGAGAGTGAGACTGTCCCAAATACTGAGCAGAAGTCTTCAAAGCCAGAAGAATAGTATTGTGAGAAGACATATCAGAGGTTCAAACTCGTATAATTCTAGTCTCCTATTTCATGTTTCACTCCTTGTACACATAAGGTCCGCGGTACTTCTTTTTCATGTAGACGCGCCTGTGCGCCCAGATGTCCTCCACATGATGCTGCGCATCGTACCCGGAAGCAGGGCCTCCGACCATCGCCTCCAGCCTCTTGTTGTAGCAGCTCATCAAAAACGCTAGCGCCTCTATCCTTGACTTTTGGCTGGCCTTTTCATCTTCTGCTATCTCCCATGCTTTTTTCGTCACCTCGTCGACAGCGGCCGCCCATCTATAGTATTCAAAGAGCGCGTCCTTGACGACGTGCTCTTCTACTGTCTTTCTTGACTGCTTCCTTATCTCGTACAAGTCCCTGCTGACAGTAGACTGGTTCACGCCCAGTTTCGCCGCTATCTCGGCCTGGCTCTGTCCCTTGCTGTAAAGCGAGATCACCTTTGCCCGCCGGCTCTCAAGTTCAATATCGGGCTCGCTCTTTACTACCTCTCCTTCAGACACAGGCTTGCATTATCTAAAGTAGAATTAAAGAACTAACAACGGCAAAATTAGTTCTTTTATTCTCGATCTACCCTCTCAATCTTCCAAAATGAATGACTTGAAAAGCTGCCATAGTGTTTGGCAAATTATGCACAGCCGTGCTCAAATTATGCATTTATGCACGCTCAAAATCCGGCCTTATGCAAACAACCAGTATCATCAGGTTATGATATAATCCTATATGCAGGTCTATGCACAAAGACAGTATGAATATGCCAACTCTGCACTACCACCTCAAGAAAAAGGACGGCGCCTATATCGCCAAGTGTGTAGAGATACCCGCGGTCATGGTGTATGCAAAGACGCCAAAGGAAATAGAAGATAAACTAAACAAGGCAGTCCGCAGCTATCTGGATGCATTTCCTGACGAAATGCAGATGATAAAGAACCAGCAGGTCAAAGAACTAGCAATATCGCAAGACCTGCAAGCCAAAGGTTAATTAAATCCAAAAGGCGCCTTGATTCTGCAATATGGCGCAGTTCAAGTTAGTCATTTCCGACTCGACAGGCAGGAGCGTGTCGCAGGAGCTCAAGGATAGGGCCGCGCAGCCGCTGCTTGGTGCGAGGATCGGCTCAGTTCTCGATTCATCCGTAATAGGCATTTCAGGAGGCAAGGTCAAGATAACCGGCGGCTCGGACAAGTCCGGCACCCCGATGCGCTCTGACGTTCACGGCGGCGTAAAGAAGTACGTGTTGATGTCCGAAGGAGTCGGCGCCAAGAACCTCGAAGGAGGCAGGATCCGCAAGCTGGTCAGGGGCAACATGGTCACAGAGGAAATCTACCAGCTGAACGTCAGCCTGGTTGAAGGCAAGCTGCCGGAAAAGCCAAAGGAAGAAGCTCCTGCAGCGGCGGCCGAAGCAGCTGCAGCCCCGGCAAAGGAAGAAAAGAAGAAAAAGTAATTTTTTACTCCTTCCTTACCTTAATATCAGAGAGAATTAAACGGTAGATATCAATTGCACTGGAAAGAGACACTGCCGGACTGGTACATAAAGGAATTTGGGTACCAGCCGAGCGTTAACATTGGCACGTCGGGCCACGTGGACCACGGCAAGACCACGCTCGTAGAAGCCATCACAGGCGTGTGGACAAGCGCCCACAGCGAGGAGCTCAGGCGCGGCATTACAATCAAGGTGGGTTATGCAGACGCGGCGTTTTACAAGTGCTCGGGGTGCGAGCCTCCGCAGTGCTACGGGACGCAGCCGACCTGCGAGGGATGCGGCGGAAAAGCGGAACTTTTGCGCGTCGTGAGTTTTGTCGACTCGCCCGGACATGAATCATTGATGGCAAACATGCTTTCCGGCGCCGCCCTAATGGACGGCGCGATTCTAGTCATGGCGGCAAACGAAAAGGTGCCGCAGCCGCAGACCCGCGAGCACCTCCTTGCGCTTTCCGTCCTTGGCATACAGCAGCTCGTCCTAGTTCAGAACAAGGCCGACCTCACCACCTATGACGAAGCGATGGACAACTACAAGCAGATAAAGGACTTTGTAAAGGGGAGCATCGCCGACAAGGCGCCCATCGTGCCGGTGTCTGCGCAGCACCGGCTCAACATCGACTCGCTCATCGAAGCTATTGAAACAAACATCAAGACGCCCAAGAGGCTCAAGGACGTCCCGCCGATAATGCACGCGCTGCGCTCGTTTGACATCAACAAGCCGGGTGCGCCGATAAAGCAGGTCAAGGGCGGGATCCTCGGAGGCGCTCTGGTACAGGGCGAGTTTTCTGTCGGCGACGAGATCGAGATAAGGCCGGGGCTCATGGACGAAAAGAAGAACAGGTACGAGCCCATAACCTCTGTGATTTCCACGCTTGGGACGGGCGCCGGACTGGTGGACAACGTCAAGCCGGGCGGCCTCGTCGCCATCGGGACGAAGCTTGACCCGACGTACACAAAGAGCGATTCTCTGATAGGCTCTGTCATCGGCAGGCCCGGGACGCTTCCAAAGGACGTCGAGGACGTGACGGTAGAGACGCACCTCTTTGACACGGCGGTTGGCACGCAGGACATGGTCAAGGTCGAGCCGATAAAGGCAAAGGAGCCGCTCAGGCTCAACATCGGCACCGCGGCGGCAGTCGGCACCGTTACCAGTGTTCGCGACGGCAAGATGGAAGTGAAGCTGAAAAAGCCGGTGTGCCTGATGCCAAAGAGCAGGGTCGCCGTCAGCCGCAGGATCGCAGAAAGGTGGCGCCTCATCGGGTCCGGGATAGCGGTCTAGAATCACTATGCAGGTCCTCTGCGACACAAGCTTCCTCATGGTCCTAGTGGAAAAGCCGATAAAATACATAGACAGGGTGGAGCACGAGTTTGGCCGGCTCGACTTTATCGTGCCAGAGATAGTCGTTGACGAGTTGAGGAGGCTTGCAGAAAAAGCGGGGCCAAAGCGCGCCATGATGGCCAAGACCGCGATCGAAGTCGTCGGCGCAAAATTCAAGCAGGTGCAGGTCCCAGAGGCCGCGCACGTAGACGACGCTATTGTCGAGTACGCGACTGAGAACAAGTGCGCGGTGGCGACCATAGACACCAACCTGCGCAGGCGCCTTATCGCAAACCAGGTGCTTGTGCTGACATTGAGCCGCGACAGGCTTGTCGTGGCAAACCCGAACCTCGGCTGAGAAACCTTAAATAAATTTCAGGCGAGACTTTCTTATGCTTGATTACAAGGGGATAAAGTTTCACTGGCTTGGCCACGACGGCTACAGGATTGTCGCCGGCGGCAAGACCATCTACATAGACCCGTACCAGCTGTCCAAGGCGCAGCACGGGAAAAACGACGCGGACATTGTCATGATAACCCACAACCACTTTGACCACCTGAGCATGGACGACATAAAGCAGGTCGTGGGCAAAAAGACCGACATAGTCGCCGCCAGGGAATGCGCGGAGCAGCTAAAGCCGCTCGGGCTTGCGACAAGTCTTGTGGCCCCTGGCGACAGGGTGACCGTTCAGGGAGTGCAGGTTGAAGCGGTCGCGGCGTACAACACCAACAAGACGTTCCACCCAAAGGCCGACAAGAAGGTCGGCTACGTGATGACGCTTGGGGGCATGCGCGTCTACCACGCCGGCGACGCCGACGACATACCAGAGATGTCGCAGGTGCACCCGGACATCGCGCTGGTGCCTGTCTCTGGCACGTACGTCATGACGGCAGACGAAGCCGCAAGGGCGGTCAACGAAAAGATAAAGCCGAAGATGCTTGCGATCCCGATGCATTATGCGTCAATCGTCGGCTCCAGGAAAGACGCCGCGCGCTTTAAGGAGCTTGTCAGGGCCTGCCCCGTGGAGATACTGGAGCAGGAATAGGACGGACGGCTTTGTTTAAAAAGTGACTTAGCCACGCTCAATCAGTATCATAAGTTCAAGATTCCCACGCTCAACTTCTGACTTTTTGCACAAAGCCAGGACGGACAGTACCTTAAAAAAGAGGTAAAGGCTCCACAAACGGCAATATATGTTGCAAGGAGGCAAGTCGCTGTTCAGAGTCGGCTCTTTTGAATTCCAGGCAAAACACCTTCTCATCGTAGCCGTCCTTGCGATGGCCTTTTCGTCGGCAGTCATCATGAGGTCGTACCCGATAAAGTACGGCGCGTACCTCAACGAGTTTGACCCGTATTTCGACTACAGGGCCACGAAATACATCCTTGACAACGGCCTTGACGCCTACTGGAAGTGGCACGACACCATGTCGTGGTACCCGGAGGGGCGCAACATCCCCGCCACCTCGCAGTCCGGGTTGCACGTGACTGCGGCGATAATGTACTCCATGTTTGGAGCCGGCGGGTCTCTCATGGACTTTACCATAATGTTTCCTGTTGTAATGGGCTCGCTCACGGTAATCATCGTCTTTGCGCTCGTGCGCGTCCTTGCCGGCACGACTGCAGGGCTCTTTGCGTCGCTCCTGTTTGCGCTCAGCCCGCCCATCATCCTCAGGGGCAACCTCGGCTGGTTCAAGTCAGAGCCTCTCGGCCTGTTCTTTGGCCTTTTGGCGGCATACCTGTTCATCTCTGCCATCAAGCACAAGGAGATCAAGTATGCCATACCAAAGGCGGTGCTCGGCGGACTTATCCTCGGCCTTGCAAACGCCTCGTGGGGCGGCATACAGTATTTCAGCATACCGATAGCGCTGTTCTTCCTTGCGCTTCCCTTTTTCAGGCGCGACCTGACGATACCGATGTACGTCGCAGTCGCCTTTACGGTATTTACGCTCATTTCTGCAGCAGCATTTCCGAGGCCGGGAATGTCGTTTGTTGCAGGCCTGCCGGGCATAGCCATGATGGGGTCCACCGTCTTCCTCGTCGCTGCCAACTTTGTCGGCAGGATAAGCAAGGACAACGAGCGCGCGAGGCAGCGCAACATGGCGTTCCTGCTGATCGCCTTTATAGCCGGCGGAATCGGCCTGATAGCCACAGGCTCGTACATTTCGCCCAGCTTCAGGTACCTCAACGCCATCAATCCGTTTACATCGTCGCAGAACGCGCTGGTAGAATCGGTGGCAGAGCACCTCACCCCCACGATTGCAGACTATTTCGTCGACTTTTCTATCCTGCTGATGTTTGCAGGCTTTGGCGCGTGGATGGCGTTCCAGAGGCGCAACGACACGGCAGTGTTTGCTCTGATAATAGGCATCACGGGCGTGTACGTGAGCGCCACGTTTGCCCGCCTGCTAGTGTTTGCGTCGATAGGCATTATAGTTCTTGCCAGCATCGGCCTCTTTGAGATAACAAGAAGCATCCTTGAGCACAGAGAAGCGCAGGCATCCGGCCCGCAAAAGGGCAAGCGCAGAGAAGCGGCGGCAAAGCAGCCAATGGGCAAGGCGGTCAAGATGGCCTACGTGGGCGTCATAATAGCAATGCTTCTCATCCCCGTGTTCTACCCACCAAACTCCAACTGGGTGCAGGCTGTCGACGTGCCTACCGCCATCGGAAACGGCGGCACGGTGTTCAGGACCACGAGCACGGACTGGATAGACGCGACACAGTGGATAGCTGAGAACACCGAGAAGGACGCGGTCATTGCGTCGTGGTGGGACTATGGCTACTGGATAACCACGCTCGGCAACCGCACCACGATTGCAGACAACGCCACCATAAACCAGACCCGCATCGAGTCCATAGCCAAGATGTTCTCCGGCGACGAGCAGTCAGGCATAAAGATAGCACAGGACCTGAAAGCCGACTATGTTGTGGTCTATGTCGTAGGCCAGCACCAGTTTGACGGCACGCCGGGCGGCAACTCTACCGACGTGAATGTGCCAATTTACACCCTCGGGCAGGGCGGAGAGGAGAGCAAAAAGAACTGGATAATCAGGATTGCAGGCTATGACACTTCAAAATACATCGAGAGCGACGGCTTTACGCCCAAGCCCGCGTTCTGGACAAACACGCTCCTTGGCAAGCTTGTACCCTACGAGCCGGGCAATTATGTGGCGTTAACGCCAAACGGTATTGGCAACGTCGAGAAAACGTACAAGCCGGGCCTGGTACAACTTTACACAAAGAACGTCAAGTATCCCGCCGATGGCGACCCGGGCCAGCCGTTCCACCTTGTGTACGCGTCGCCAAGCTTTAACGATGACAGCAGTGGCATCGTGACAGGCGTCCTGATATACAAGGTCAACAAGGACTATGTGCCGCACCCAACGCGTGACCCGTACAACCCGACAAGCGCGACCCTGGCAGACATGACGCCGGGCCCGCAGGTAGCCGAGATAACCACTTCACAGGGCGTGATAAAGGCAGAGTTCTTCCCCAAGGCGGCCCCAAAGACCGTTGACAACTTTATCCAGCTTGCCAACGAGGGCTTTTACGATGGCACGGCATTCCACAGGCTCGTTCCCGGCTTTGTGATACAGGGCGGAGACCCGAACACCAAGAATGCGACTGCCGACAGGAGCACGTGGGGAACCGGCGGCCCAGGCACCACAGTAGATGCAGAGTTCACCGACATTCCTCACAACAGGGGCATACTGTCGATGGCAAGGACGGCCGACGACCCCAACAGCGCCGGCTCGCAGTTCTTCATCGTGCTCGATGACAACGAACAGATAAGGATGGCCCTTGACGGCCAGTACACCGCCTTTGGGCGCGTGATAGAGGGGATGGACGTCGTGGACAAGATCGCGAGCAAGCCGACCGTGGGCGGCGACAGAGATAACAGCGATCAGATCGTAAACCCTGACGACGCAAGGGTGATTTCCGTAAAAATAGTGCCCCGCTAGAGAGCTTTCAGGATGTCGTCGTGAATCAGGCCGTTTGTGGCCACGATGTCCAGCTTTTCAAACACTGGAAACGCAGGCTTGCCCCCGTCAAGGAGCGTCCACCTGCCGCCCGCCTCCTCAAGAATCAGGCCGGCGGCTGCAATGTCCCACATCGACAGGTCGTTGTTTATCGTGCCGTCGAGCCGGCCGGAGGCGACGTACGCGACCTCAAGGCACAGGCTCCCGAGCTTGTGGAAGCGCTTTATCTTTTTCAGGATGTTTGCGTTGATGCGCTCAAACCTGTGCTGGTCGAACTTGGTGTGGTTCACGTTCAGGTACAGCTCTTCGATGTTGCGCCTCTTTGTAACGGATATCCTGCCGCCGTTCAAAAACGCGCCCTTGCCAGAGATCGCGGTAAACTCTTCGTTGTGGTTCGGGTCTACAAGGACGCCGGCCAGTGTCTGCGTGCCCTTGCAGAGCGCAACAGACGTGCAAAAGAACGGGATGCCTATTACAAAGCTTGCAGTGCCGTCAAGCGGGTCTATGACGAAATAATAGCCGTCCTTTTTCACGCCGGCGTTGACCTGCCTGTCCTGCTCTTCGGCGACAAAGGGGATGCCAGGAAACTGCTTTTCCAGGTACGACATTATGAGCTCCTGCGACTCGCCGTCCACCCTGGTCACGAGCGAGCGATCGTGTTTTACTGAAACGTTGTAGGTTGTCGAGTCGCCAAAGTTGTCCTTCAGCAGTCTTGCGGCCTGTCTGCCGGCGGCAAGCAAGTGCCGCAGCGTGTCTTCTTCTTCCAGTTCCAAGCGGTGCTTGCTGGTTTGCGAGCCGTAATAATAATCGTTTCCGGCATGTTTAATACGGCTCTTGCAGTAAATTTTGGATGTTGGGAATTTCAGAGGAGTTTGCGCGTGAGCACATTGACAGGTGGGTCAGGGCGTGGAACAGCCGCGACCTTGCGGCAATCCTCGCCATGTATTCCGACGACATCGAGTTCACAAGCCCCAAGATCAGGGTGGTGATGCCGGAGAAAAGCGAGGGCAGGGTAAAGGGCAAAAAAGAGTTAGAACGATACTGGTCGCTTGCGCTGCAAAAGCACCAAGAGCTGCATTTCACTCCATTAGCCTTTGCGATAAATGATGACAACAAGGAGTGCTTTTTCGAGTACGTCTCTTTACTGAACGGCCAAAAAACGCTCGTGGTGGAAAAGTTCCAGTTTTCAGGCGACGGTCTTGTCATCAGGTCGAGCGCGTTTTACGGTGCGGAAGGCTAGCGGCGTGCTGCCGCCGCAAGCGCTGCGTAGATGAACGGCAGCAGCGTCGAGGCTTCTCCGTGGATGGTAGTCTGCCTTGCCTTTGTCGTGACCTTGCCCCACGATATTGCCTCTGCCACGAGCGCGCCCGACAGGCTCCCGTCCCACTCTGGCGCCGTCGTGATGTAAACGGCATAGTCGAGGCCTCCGCGATACTGGTTCCACCAGAGCGTGTGGTGCTTTGATATCCCGCCTCCTATCATGAAGGCGCCGGATTTCTCGGCGCCAAACACCATGTCTGAAAGCTTTGTCTCGTCCTTTAGCAGGTTGAGCTTGAAATCCTTGTGCTGCTGGTTGAACAGCCATATCTGGCTCCCGACTGCGCCGTCGACTATTCCCGGCACTATAACCGGTATCTTGTTCTTGTGGGCCCAGTACAGAAACGACGACTCGCCCAGCGTGCTACCGATATAGTCGGCTATTTCATAGGTCGACACGTCGCGGTGGCCTGCCTTGTACATGTCGCTCAGGCATTTCTGCACCTTTTCCTCGATGAGCGGGCCGTAGGCGGTCATTGGCACGAGCACGTTGCCGAGGCGGTGGACCTTCTTTTTCAAGAGCGTCATGTCGTCCATGCGAAAGTCGCCGGCATAGTACTTGTCGTACGACCTTGCGATGTCGTGGTCGAGCGCACCGCACGTCGTTATGACGACGTCAAACATCCTGTTCTTCAGCATGTCCCGGACGATTCCACGGGCCCCGGTGGACATCAGCGCGGCCACAAAGGACAGGAACTTGGTGCACTTTGGCTCGTCTATTATCATCCTTTTCAGGATGTCGACTCCGTCTGCGAGGTTGCGCGACTCAAAGCCGCCCGAGCTTGCCATGCTTGCAAATATCGAGTTCACGTCAGAATCTCTGGAAATAGCGTGATCCTTTACTGCGCTGTGCAGCAGGTCGTCATCTCCCTTGTTTTTCTTGCCGGCCATTACAGCGCCGTACAGGGCGCGCTATAATAAAAATGTCCTGCGCATAGAAAAATGCGAGCCGCACAGAACAGAATTTTTTAAATGGAGGTGCTTTTCTAACAAAAGGGTGCACGACCACGACGACAGCCACGACCACCATCATAATCATCACCACCATCACGGCGGCCATGACAGCGACCCAAGACACACATTTTCCGGGCGCAAGATAGACCCGCCGACAGTCTCTCCAAACATGACCGTTCCTGATTTGATAAAGTTCTACGGCTCGACCGGCTACAACGCAAGGAGGCTTGCAGAGGCCGCCGAGATACTGCAGGACATGATAGACACCGGCTCTACCGTCTGCCTGACGCTTGCCGGCGCCATGACGCCGATAGGCATGGGCAAGGCGATATCCGAGATGATCGAGGCAGGGTTCATAGACTGGATAGTGGCGACGGGCGCAAACGTGTACCACGACCTGCACTTTGCATACGGCCTGCCTGTAAAGCAGGGCCATTTTGATGTCGACGACGACGTGCTCTATGCAAGGCAGATCGTCCGCATCTATGACGTTTACATCAAGGAAATGGAGACTTTGCAGGCTCAAGATCTCCTTGTCCAGAAGGACATTGCAGAGCGGTCGGAGGAGATACCCAAGAACGCGTCCACCGCCGACATTGCGTACGCGCTCGGCAAGGCCGCAAAAGAGAACGCGAAACACCCAGACAAGTCGTTCCTAGTGAAGGCGTACGAGCACAAGGTGCCCGTTTACATGCCGGCGATAGGAGATTCGTCAATCGGCCTCAACATGCTCCCGCTCTTGCTCGAAGGCAAGGGCGTTTTCCCGAACACGATACTTGACGTTGCAGAATCCGCGGCCATACTGTGGAAGAGCAAGAAATCCGGCGGGCTGGAGCTTGGAGGCGGCGTGCCGAAAAACTTTTTCCAGCAGACAGGGCCGGCGCTGTACCAGATATTGAAGATAAAGGAGGGCGGGCAGGACTATTTGATCCAGATAACCGACGCAAGGCCGGACACCGGCGGCCTTTCCGGCGCCACCCTGCAGGAGGGCAAGAGCTGGGGCAAGATCAAGACGTCGCACCGCGGAAACGTCATCGTGTACGGCGACTCGTCTGTGTATTTCCCGCTGCTGTGCTCGTACGCGCTTTCGGTGTGCAAGCCAAGGAAGCAAAAAGAGATCTATGCCAAGAAGGACAAATGGGTGCAGGAAATGAAAAAGATCTACTTTGCCAACAACAACAAGAGATCATGAGAACACTTCGTTCTTGACGACCCACCTGCCCCCCTTTAGCGACATCTCTAGCTGCCCCACCAAGTTGCCGTTTGAATAGACCTTGGCAAACTCGGAGCTTGAGCCAAACATCGACGCAAGAAGGTCCTTCTTTTCATGGTAGCCTGACTCGAGGGTCTTGACGCCCAGCTTGCCGCTTGCCCTCTTGATGATGTTGCGCGCGGCCGGCCACTCGCCCTTCCACGAGATGAACTCAAAGCCGCCGAACTTGGTCGTCGACATCGTGTGGCCTTGTTTCAGCCGGGCCTCGAACTTGATGTTGTTCTTTTTTGCGTACTCGTTCATCCAGGCTACTGCCTTTTCGCCCTTGCCCTGCTCTACTGCAAAGCTGTCCGCGCCGGCCACGCGTCAACATCGCATTCGCAATTATTTAATCGATCGCAGGCAGGCGGCAAAAAATATTATAAACAAACCCGCCGGACAGGAATACTGTGCGGGCTTTTGTCGCAGTCGACGCTCCCGGGAGCGAGATAGCAGGACTCCAGCAGGAAATGACATCGTCGTCGGGGTGGAGCCCAAGGGAGGTCAAGCCCGTGGAGCCGAATAACTTTCATTTCACGCTGATATTCCTTGGCGAGATAACAGGCCAGCAGGCAGAAAAGGTCAGGGAAAGGCTTGCCGGGATAAAGTTCGAGCCGTTTCCCATCACGTACACGGGCGTCGGGGCATTTCCCAAGGCGTCAAACGCAAGAGTAGTCTGGGTAGGCCTTGACCGAGAGGGGGCGGCCAGGCTTGAGGCGCTTGCAGGTCAGGTGGTCGCAAGGATGGCCGAAGCAGGCTTTGTGCAGGACAAGCCGTTTTCGCCGCACCTCACCATCTTCCGGGCCAAGAACAGGCACGTTGCAGTCGACGTGGCAAGATACGCGGGCAGGACCTTTGGCACAAGCGTCGTCGACAGGGTGCACCTGAAGAAAAGCGACCTTGCCCCTTCCGGGCCGACGTACTCGAACATTTATACCGTCAGCGCCGCAAAGGAAAAGGGAGCTTGACCGATAACATCATCCAGGACGTCCTTGCAAAGGCACTTGTGCTGTGCAACCCGACAGCCGCGGAGGAAAAAAAGATAACCGCTGTTGCAGAGGAGGCAAAAAAGCTCGTGGAGCAGCAGAGCAGGACGACGCCGGAAGTGAGAGGCGTCATATTTGGCGGCTCGTTTGCCAAGGGCACGTGGCTCCGTGGCGACGCCGACATTGACATTTTTGTAAAGATCGATCCTTCCGCCAGCGAGGACAAGTTTGAAAAGCTGGGAATCGAGATCGGCAAAACAGCCTTAAAGAAATACAGGCCTAGGCTGCGCTATTCTGACCACCCGTACGTCGAGGCGACAGTCAGAGGCACTAGGATAAACATCGTCCCGTGCTACGACGTGCAAAAGGGCCAGTGGAAGAGCGCGGCCGACAGGTCGCCCTTCCACACGCAGTACATCACGGAGACGCTTGATGCAGCCGGAAAAGAGCAGGTCAGGCTCTTGAAAAAGTTCCTGAAATCAACCGGCATCTACGGCGCCGAGATATCTACCGGAGGCTTTTCCGGCTATGTCTCTGAGGTGCTGATAGCAAAATACGGCTCGCTTGAAGGCGCGCTTGCCGCAGCCGCGGAATTCAAGCAGGGTCAGGTCGTTTCAGTAGGCGACTATGACTCTGACGTTGCAAAGGGGTTTTCAAGCCCGCTTGTGATAATCGACCCCGTCGACCCAAGGCGCAACCTCGGGACTGCGATATCGCCCGAGAGCGCCGGCAGGCTTGCGCTTGCCGCAAGGGCGTTTTTGCGCAACCCCTCTGCAAGATTCTTTGCAAGGCAAAAGCCAGACATCAACAAAAGGCTGTACAGAAACGTGCTGGTGGTAGAGTTTTCGCACAGGGAGCGCAGCCCGGACACGATATGGGGTCAGCTAAAGCGCAGCGCCAACTCGCTTGCCAAGCAGCTAGAGCTTGCAGGCTTTACAGTTTTCAGGACGACGTGCAACACCGACGAGAAAAAGAGCGGCGCGTTTGCGTTCCTGCTTGAATCGCTTGTCCTGCCAGAGTACATGATGCGCAGGGGCCCCGAGATCGCAAGGGCAAAGGACACAGAGAGCTTTGTCAAGGCCGCAAGGCCGCTTGCAATGTGGGCCGACAGGGAGATGAGGGTATCAACAATAGTCGAGAGAAAGGCCGTTGACGCAAGGCAGCTGGTCAAGACGCTGCTTGGCAGGCCGGAGGCAAACGGGATTGCAAGGGACATGATAACAGGCAGGGTCAAGATTTATAGCGGAAGCGGGCGAAGGAGGCTTTCAGGTATGGCGAAGGAGGCCGTTGACGAACTTGTCTCAACAGAGAGCCTCATTTTCAGGTGAGCTTGTTCTTGGCTCGCCCGAGCTTGCCAAGATACTGACATATCCCCGCGGAAGCGACAAAGAGTACGCGGCGCGCCTTGCAGAGCTAAAGGGCCTCGGCGTGACTGCGGTCTTTGCAGGAGGCAGGACGGTGATAGGAGGCACGAGCATCGCCGGCAAGGGCTGCGTTGGGCTCGTTGTAAGAGCGAAGGCGCATGGAAAAATGTGCGCGCTCAAGATAAGGAGAATGGACGCCAACAGGCCGACCATGCACGACGAGGTGAGATACCACAAGATAGCAAACGGCGCAGGCGTGGGCCCAAGGCTTGTCGGCTATTCGGACAATTTCATGCTGATGGAGTTTGCAGAAGGCGCGACCATTGCAGAATGGGCGCAGGGCGAAATCGACGGCAAGCAGGCGTCTGCGGTCACAAGGTCTGCCCTCGAGCAGTGCTATGCGCTTGACAGGGCAGGGCTTGACCACGGCGAGCTCTCCCACGTCGACAGGCACATCATAGTCAGTGGCGTACAAGCCGCTACCACCATCATCGACTTTGAAAGCGCAAGCACGGAGCGCAAGGCGTCAAACGTCTCTGCCGCCGGCCAGTCGCTCCTTGTGTCCGGCGCAGTCGCAAGCGCCCTTGCCAGAGTCCTGCAGGTCGAAAAAGAGGCCGCAATAGGCGCGCTAAAGAAATACAAGCGCGACCAGACGCGTGAAAATCTTGACGCAATCCTGGCGCTTGTTGTTGTTGCCTGACTGCAAGCAAGCTATATTTTTTAACTCAGGCTGCGTAGTTGCGCCGTTGGCAGAGCCTGCAATCGACATACGCAAGCTGAAAAACGTGAACCTGAAGGGCGGGATCGTGGTGGACGGCTTTCCAAGCGTCGGCCTTGCAAACGCCATTGCGTCAGAGTGCCTGATACATTCGTTAAAGACAGAATTCGTGGCAGTCATTGACTCGTCGGCTTTTCCGCCCCTTTCGATAATCAAAAACGCCATGCCCAACTTTCCGGCGCGGGTATACGCAAGCGAAGAGTTAAAGCTGGCAATGTTCGTGTCGGAGCTGAACCTTGACCCTGTGATGTTCCGGCCCGTCGCCAACATGATGATCGACTGGGCCCTTGACAGCAATTGCGATCTCCTCATCAGCGCTGCCGGAATCCCGTACGAGGAAGGCGAGGACGCAAAGGAAAGCCCGCCGGTGTTTGCGGTGGGGAGCACTCCGTCCGCCCTCAAAAGGGCGGCAGAGGCAGGCATCCCGCCTGTCCTGAACGGCTCTGTTTCTGGCATACCTGCCATATTGCTCAACGAGGGCGCGTGGCGCAACTATGACGTAGTCGTGCTCCTGGTAAAGGTGGTGCGCGACATGCCTGACTTTAGGGCCGGAGCTGCCGTTGCAGAGGCTCTTGCCAAGCTTGCGCCGGGTGCCTCGTGCGACGTGCCGGCGTTGCTAAAGGAGGCAGAGGTCATGGAAAAGACACTGAAAAGGATACGCAGCGAGCAGCAGGCCGCACTTCCAAAGGAACCGTTCTACGGCTGATATATGATGATGATAACCGGCATGGACGCAATTTTGCACCTGTCAGGCGTTGACGAACGCCTTGGCAGCATAATCACGGCAGTAGGAAGCTACACAATCGTGACCGGCGGCGACCCGTTCCAGTCGCTCGTGCGCTCTATAATGTACCAGCAGCTTGCAGGCAGCGCGGCAGACGCCATCCACGCGCGGTTCTTGAAACTGTATAGCGGAAGGTTCCCCTCTCCGGCAAGGCTTGCCGCCACCCCTGACGCGCAGCTGCGTGCGGTCGGACTTTCCGGCAGGAAGGTGGAGTACGTGAAGGGGCTTGCGGCAGGCGTGGCAGGCGGCAGGCTGGACCTTGCGTCGCTTGCCACGATGGAAGACGAGCAGGTGATCGAGCAGCTGACCACGGTCAGGGGGATAGGCAGGTGGACGGCAGAGATGTTTTTGATCTTTTGTCTTGGCAGGCCCGACGTGCTCCCGGTGGGCGACCTTGGCCTGCAGAGGGCGATTCAAAAGGCGTACTGCCTGCACAAGCCGCCGACGCCGGAAAGGATGGAAAAGATTGCCAGGCCGTGGCGGCCCTACAGGAGCGTCGCCACATGGTACATGTGGAAGTCGCTCGAAAAATTCAGGACTATAGGCTGACGATCTTCATTTCCTGCGCAAGCGCCTTTACGGTGTTGACGTCAAGGTCCAGCTGCTCGGCCACGAGGTCCTCCGATATGCCGGATTCAAGCAGGTTGCGCAGCGCCTCTTTCTTTTCCGCGTTGACGATGTTTGCAGGAGGGTAGAGCGACAGGTCGCCCTCGACTGACTTGACGTATTCCTGCACCTTTGGCGTCAGCTCGTCAAGGTTGACGTCGGCCTCTGTCGAGAACACAAGTATGTGGTCCTTGACGGGTATGCTGACGAGCCTCACGGTGTCGTAGTTGTAGACGACGGAGCGCAGGGTGCCAAGCTCCTTGGAGAATATCTTGCGCAGGTCGATGATGTAGGCCGACTGCGACAGGCTTATCTCGCTGCTCCTGTCCGAAAGGCGGGCCGGGGCATCCTCCCTCCTGGCGCTGGCGTAGAGGTGACCCGACTTCTCCACCACTCCGGCAAAGCGGATCCTGGGGTTCAGTGCAAGGACGTTCTTGGAAAACTGCTCGGCTCTCATATTTTTACACTCTTTAAAACTGGGGACGGAATATTAGGCTTTTTGAAGTAAAAGGGGAAAAGAGAGGAAAAAAGGAAAGTCGTTACGCCTTTTGCGGGACTTCCTTTACCCTGCCACGGCCGGTCTTTCTCGGCGCGATGTTGCCGACCTTGCGTCCTGGCGGCGTGTTCCTCGACACCGACGACTGGCGGCCGATGTGCTGGTGCCTTCCACCACCGTGCGGGTGGTAGACGGCTGCCTGCGCAATGCCCCTGACGGTCGGGTACAGCTTGCCGCGGGCCTGCATGTACTTTGCCCTGTTTCCTGCCTTCAGGAACGGCTTTTCCTTCCTGCCTGCCCCTGCGATGGTTCCGACCATCGCCCTGCATTTGGCGTTTAGCGTCAGGAACTTGCCTGACGGGAACTTGATCGTGACTCCCTCCGCGCCGTGCGCAAAGACGATGGCGCCCGAGCCGGCGGCCTTTATCAGCTTGCCGCCGTCGCCTACGTTCTTTTCAATGTTGCACACGAGCGTGCCGTCCGGGACTGACTCGAGGGCAAGGATGTTGCCCTTGCTTGCCGGCGAGCCCTGACCGACCTGGATGGTGCTTCCGACGATGGTGCCTTCTGGCGCCGGGACGTACGAGTAGCGGCCGTCGTCAAAGAACACCTTTGCCAGCGGCGCGTCGCGCCCTCTCTCGTGGACAATGTCAACTACGGTGCCCTTGTGATTCTCTTCTAGCTTGAAATTGGGATACTTTGCCGGTGCGATTTTGCCGACTATGATCGCGCGGAACTGCTTGCCTCCGCGGCCTCGGCGGCGCACTAGTGTTCGCTTGCCCATTTATTATCCACAGTCAAGCCTGCCGATAGGTGATTTTAAGCTTGTGCTATCATCATTGCTTCTGCTGCTGGGAGGCGAAGAACTCTGCGCCGGCCTTCTCCATCTGCTTCTTTGTGAGGTTCTTCTTGCGCGTGGCAACCGACCAGACGTGCCCGAACGGGTCGACAAGCTGGCCCATGCGGTCGCCCCAGAAGGCGTCCATGACAGGCATGGTAGCGGTTGCGCCCGCCTTTACCGCCTGATCGTAAAACTTGTCCGCGTTCTTTACGTACAGCCAGAGGCTGCTGCTCGGCCCGCCCACAGACTGCGGCGAGAAGACCTTCATCTCGGGCATCTCGTCAGCCAGCGTAAAACGAGAGTTGCCTATCTTTAGTTCCGCGTGCGCGATGGCCTTGCCGTCCGGCATATAGAAGCGGCCGCCTTCCTTGGCGCCAAACGCCTTTTTGTAAAACTCGATTGCCTGCTCTCCGTTCTTGACGACTATATTGGGCGTTATCGTGTGGTATCCCTTTGGAATCGGGCTGACCTTTGTCATATTCCACACTTGCCGCCGGGCGGTATTAAGGCTTGTGTGCGCGCACACACACAGATGACGCGTTATTGCCGCCATTCTCAAGTGCGGCTGCCAGTTATTCCCTTATCCACAAAAAATATATGATTTAAAACGACCATTTCTTGTAGATAATGAGCAGGTCCAGAGTGGCTACTACTGCTACCGCCGCCAACTCCAAGCAAAAGGGCGTCTCGACCCCAAAGCCCAACCCCAGGTGGGGGAGGGAGGAAGAGACAGAGTTTTTCGCAAAAAAAGTCAAGCTTTTCAGACAGGGCAAGATTAGTGAAGACGATTTCCGCCGCTTCAGGCTGCAGCACGGCGCCTACGGATCGCGCCTGCACGCCGATTACAGCATGGTAAGGATCAAGGTGCCGTCAGGCGAGATAACTGCGGACCAGATTGAAAAGATAGCAAGCTTGTCCGAGGCGTTCTCGATAGGCTCGGCGCACGTCTCGACCCGCCAGAACATCCAGCTGCACTGGGTGCAGCTGGAAGACGTGAGCGAGGTGATGCGCGGGCTGGTCGAATCAGGGCTGACCACGAGGGAGGCGTGCGGCAACACCGTCAGAAACGTCATGTGCAGCCACTTCGCAGGAGTCTGCCCTGACGAGGCGTTTGACGCCACCCCGTACTCGATGGCGATTGCAAGGTTCTTTTTGAGAAACCCGATGTGCCAGAACCTTCCGCGCAAGTTCAAGATCAACTTTGGCTGCTGCGAAAAGCACGGCCTGGTAAAAGTTGCAGACATTGGCCTCGTGCCCACCGTAAAGGAGGGAGAAAACGGCGCAAAGGCCAGGGGATTCAGGATATACCTTGGAGGAGGCCTTGGCGCCGCGTCGTTCATCGGCCACCCGCTTGAAGATTTCACCCCGGAGGACCGCGTCCTTTCAACGTGCATGGCGACCGTCAGGCTGTTTGACAGGCACGGAAACCGCGAGAACATGGCCAGGAACAGGATGCGCTACCTGGTGCACGAGATGGGCTGGGAAAAGTTCCAGAAGATGGTGTTAAAGGAGCGCACGGCAGTCGAGATGACGACCTCGCTTGCCACTGCTTCCATGTACGACGTCAAGTCGCAGGAGGACAAGCGCCAGCTTCCAAAGGCGCCTTCTTCCCGCATGACAAAACTGCCGATGTTTGACAAGGTGACAAAGGACAGCCCGGCGTTTGAGCGCTGGCTGCACTCCAACACCGTGCCGCAAAAGCAGGAAGGCTACTTTACCGTGTTTGTGACGCTGGGAGCAGGCGACATCACCGCAAGCCAGCTGCGCGTCCTTGCGTCTGCGATACGCGACTTTTCCGCCGAGGGCGCGGCAAGAAACACGCCCCAGCAGAACTTTGCGATACGCTACGTGCGCGGGACGGACCTGCGCGACTTTTACGACAGGCTTGCCACTGCCGGCCTTGCAAACCCGGGCGCACTCACCATCGCGTCCTCCGTCGGCTGCTCCGGCACGACGTCGTGCAACCTTGCAATCACCAACTCGCACAGGCTGGCAAAGGAGGTCCAGCGCAAGTTCCTGGAGCTCGGGCTTGACACCGACGACGACCTGCGCGACGCCACGATAAAGATAAGCGGATGCCCCAACTCGTGCGGCCAGCACGAGATAGCCACCGTCGGCTTTTTCGGCGGCGCCTCAAGAATTGGAAACGCCATGTCTCCCACCTACACGATGCTGTTTGGAGGGAGCGCAGGCGAGCAGGGCGAGCTTGGAAGGTCGGTGATGCGCGTGCCGGCAAAGCGCGTCATTGACGCGCTACTAAAGATAATAGAGATGTACAGGGCAGAGCGCGTACAGGGCGAGACGTTCCACCAGTGGGTCGTCAAGATAGTAAGGGGCCAGGGAACAGGCGCCGTAAAGAGCCTCGAGGACATCAAGAACGCGCTCGTGCCTGTCATCCAGCTCCCTGCAGTCGAGCAGGACCCGGATGCCTACCGCGACTATGGCAGCGACTCCAAGTTCACTGCCAAGACCGCAAGGGGAGAATGCGCGGCTTGAGAAAAAAAACAGCGCAGGCAGCATCAAAGGCAAAAGTCAAGGCAAAGCAAAAGCCCAAGGCCGTCAAAAAGGCCAAGCCTGCTGCAACAACAACAGCAACAAAAAAGCAGGAGTTTGTGCAGCTGCCCATAGTGTGCGACGCTGACACGCTGCGCACCCTTGTACGCAAAAAGGCGGTGCGAGTAGTCGACGTCCGCAAGGCAGACGACTATGACGCCGGCCACATTCCCACCGCAGTGTCGCTCCCGCTTGCGCGCCTTCTTGAGGACGACAAGCCAGAGCGCGTGATCCAGCTGCTGGAAGAGTTTGGCATCACAGAAAAGATGCCCGTGGTGATTTACGACGACACGTTTGGCGCGCTTGCCGCCAGGGTAGCATGGACGTTCCAGTATGTCGGCCATACAAACACGGCGCTTTTGGAAATGACTTTCAAGCAGTGGAAGGAGCTTGGCCTTGAAACTGAAACAAAGGCCAATAACTATCCTCGCTCAGAGCACCCGCTTGCCATAAACAAGGACATTTACGCGGACGCGCAGTACGTCGAGGCCGCGCAGTCGCAGCAGGGCAAGCTGCTCGTCGATTCGCGAGAGCGGCTCAACTTTCTGACAGAGCACATCCCCACCGCAAGGAACATCCCCTACACGATGCTTGGCGCAAACGGCAGCATCCTGAGAAAGGCAGACGAGCTGAAGCGCATGATAGAGAACCGCGGCATCGCGCCAGATTCCGAGATAATCACCTATTGCGGAAGCGTCGGAACGCTGTCTGGCCTTGCATACTATGCGCTAAAGCTTGCCGGCTACAACAACGTCAAGCTGTATCCAAAGTCGTTCAAGGAGTGGAAGTCGCTTGGCAAGCCCAAGGACGAGTTCAAGGAAGCCAACTACTGGGACCTTTCAGCAGAATAGCAATAATGACAAAGACAGATAAACCAGCTGGCAGGCACACATATATCGTTTAATACAATTGCCAAACAAGAGAAGATTAATAGTCTGCCTCACGGGGATGCCGGGCGCCGGCAAGTCTACCGTGGCGTCGTACCTGAAGGAAAAAGGGTTCTCCGTAATAACCATGGGCGACGTGGTGCGGGAGGAGGCCAGGAGGCAGAGGCTAGAGCCCACGGACGCAAACCTCGGGAGCATGATGCTGAAGCTAAGGCAGGACCTCGGCCAGGGCGCGGTCGCGCACCTGATACTGAAAAAGCTGGAAAGGGACGGTGATGAGAACAACCTGGTGATAGACGGCATAAGGAGCATCCCCGAAGTCGAAGTATTGAAGACAATAGGCGAGGTCAGGCTGCTTGCAATACACGCGTCGCAGGACACGCGCTTTAAGCACCTGACAGAGAGGGGCAGGTCGGACGCGCCCACAAACCCGGACGAGTTTGCAGGCAGGGATAAGCGCGAGCTGTCGGTGGGGATAAGCGAGGCGATCGCGCTTGCCGACGAGACTCTGTCAAACAACGAGATAACAATCAACCAGCTGAAGGAGAAGGCGTACGCAATAGTGAAGGTATGGCTTGCGGAGGCGGCTGCTGAGGCAAGATGAAAAACCCCCGCGTGTCGTCGCCAATAGAGGTAAAGGTCGAGGCGGCAGTGAACCCGTCTGAGGACCCGCAGAAGGTCATCAGCGCAATTGAGAACGTCATTGAAAGATGTTCGCCAGAGTTCCGCTACGGCAGCAGGGTTATCGGCAGGGCGACAGGAAGCGAGGCACTGTCGATAATATACGAACAGGTGCGCTCCAGGTCCGCGATGGGCGTGCTGAGGAGGATGCTCCTTGACAACCGCGCAGGCACGAGCACTGGGTTTCTGCTCAACAAGCAGGCCGCAACTGCCGGCATTGCCGCGGTTATTGAGGACGAGCAGGAATCGCCCCTTGGGCCCATCCGCGTCACGATAAACTGCGAGGAGCTTGACGCCCTGACCGACTGGCTGGTTCCCGAGAGCTAGCCAGTGGAAAAACTCTTTTACCCCCACCCCCGTACCGCCCTTATGGAAGCATACTGCGTGAAGTGCAAAGCCAAGCGCGAAATGAAGGACCCAAAAAAGATTACCATGAAGAACGGCAAGCCGGCCACCCAGGGCACCTGCCCCAAATGCGGCACCAAGATGTTCAAGATAGGCGGTTAAACCACCCCGCAACAACGACACCACCACCTTTTTTACACTTTTTATTTTCTAAGGTATAATAGCCGATTGCGCGTGACTGTACGCGTTTGACATAAAATGATGATAAGGATAAAGAGCCTCGCCAAGCGCTACGGCAACCTTGTGGCTGTGGACGACCTGACGCTTGACATCGAGGAGAACGAGATATTCGGGCTCCTTGGCTCAAACGGCGCAGGCAAGACGACTACCATCCACATGCTTGCCACGCTTTTGAAACCGACGTCAGGCACCGCCACCGTCAACGGCTATGACATCGTAAGGCAGCCGGCCAAGGTGCGCGAGAGCATCGGCATCGTGTTCCAGGCGCCAAGCAGCGACGACATGCTGACAGGCTATGAGAATTTGTACGTTCATTCACTGCTGTACAGCGTTCCCCGCGACATCAGGAAAAAGAGGATAGACGAGGTGCTGGAGCTCGTGGGCCTGCTGGACAGGAAGAACGACAGGGTAAAGACGTACTCCGGGGGCATGAGGCGCAGGCTGGAAATAGCAAGAGGGCTTCTCCACAAGCCCCGCGTGATGTTCCTTGACGAGCCCACGCTCGGGCTTGACCCGGCAAGCAGGGAGACGATGTGGAAGTACGTGCGCAGGCTGGTCGAGGAGGAGAAAGTAACCATCATCCTTACCACGCACTACATGGAGGAGGCAGACATGCTGTGCGACAGAATCGGCGTGATTGACAAGGGCAGGATAGTCGCGCTTGACACGCCGGCAAGATTAAAGGCGGCCCTTGGAGGCGACATCATCAAGATCAAGACAAAGTCAAAGGACGCAGACCTGATCGCAGGCAGGCTTGACTTTGTACAAAAAGCAGAGTTTGTCGACGGCCTGCTGGTACTGTCGGTCAGGGACGCCAAGCGCAGCCTTCCGATATTGCTGCAGAACATCGAGGCCGAGCAGGCCGAGTTTTCAAGCCCCACCCTGAACGACGTGTTCATACACCTGACTGGAAGGAACATCAAGGAGCAGGCAGAAGGCGGGTTCATGGAGAGGTACGCCCAGTATGATGATTGAAGAGGCGCAGGCCCACATTGCAAAGGTGTACGCGATATGGCTGCGCGAGTTCAAGGTGTTCCTGCGCGAAAAAAGCAGGCTCGTCGCGTCAACGTTCACGCCTATTTTGTGGCTCTTTGTAATCGGCTCCGGGATCGGCTCGGCGACTACGGTCAGCGCCGCGCCGGGCCTTGACTACCAGCAGTTCATCTTTCCGGGGATCGTCAGCATGTCCATAATATTCACGTCGGTGTTTTATGGCTCGTACATCATCTGGGATCGCAAGTTCGACTTTTTAAAGAGCGTGATGGTGGCGCCGGTGAGCAGGGGCGCGGTGTTTGTGGGCAAGACGCTTGGCGGCATGACAAACTCGCTTGTGCAGGCGCTCATACTGCTTGCAATCGGCGCCGCAATCGGGATACCGCTGACCCCGCTTTCGGTGGTGCAGGCAGTAGCAGTAATACTGCTGATGTCGTTTGGCCTCACCTCGCTTGGGCTTGCGCTTGGAAGCTACATGTACAGCCTGGAGGGGTTCCAGATGATAGTGAGTTTCGTGGTGTTTCCGCTGTTCTTTCTGTCCGGCGCGCTCTTTCCACTTGACAACCTGCCGGCATGGCTGTCGGTGCTCACCGCCATCGACCCGGCGACGTACGGCGTGAGCGCAATGCGCGGGACTATGCTTGGCATAGGCGCGGAAAGCGCGGCATTTAACTTTGCGATATTGACTGCGTACACCAGCGCGCTCGGGCTCTTTGGCATCTATTCTTTTAAGCGCATGAAAGCGGTGTAGGTTTAATAGAGGTAGCCTAGCGTGACACCCCAGTGGGGCCATAGTCTAGCTTGGAAGGATGTCAGCCCGGGGCGCTGGAGGTCGTGGGTTCAAATCCCACTGGCCCCATTCACGTTATGGGTTCAAATACACGGGCGACCCATAAAAGAGCACATCGATTATTGTCAGAGAGACTGGAAAAGAAAAAGCGAGATATCGCTGACAAATCATGGCAAAAGCGCGCTGAAGATATTTGACAGCTGCGGAGACCGAAAGAATGAGGGCCCCGCCGGTTTTGGAAAGCGCAGGTTGGCTGGACCGGCCGGGACCATATGGCTAACGTCTATCGGTGACGCGAATTGTCGAAGAGAAAAATAAAAACAGGACGTGTACACTGCATTGCAAAAATCTAAGCAACCAGTGACATAAACCACAGATCATTCAGACTAGTCATAAAACGCTGTCTTTTCCCTTCAGATACTCTGTGGCCCATCTCCGCCATCAACGGAGTTTCATGTGCTGAGATGACCGCGGCGGAGATGAGCCGGTGACCGCTTGAATTGTTTTGGTGTGGGATTCTTCCAAGGTACGTCTCATAAAAATAGTGCGTGTACACTGCATGGCGATTTTTGTAAAAGTGCAATTCTCAAGAATAAATCGATGTAGGTCGAATTCCTGACGCGGATATTCCAAAGCTCGTGCATATTAGAATTGACAGGTAGAAGATGGAGCAGATTATGAACCACTAAGAAGGAGGCCACACCCTGCAGGATATTGCCAACCAGATGGACCTGAAAGGACAGATAGTAAAGTAATCGAGCTGGCAAAGAAACAGAAATGAGTCTGTGCGGCGAGCATATCAGGATCTATTCCGTAACCAGATATTCTCCAACCTAAAGGCTTTGGATGCTAGTATCGGTAAGTCTTCGGTAGCGGACATTCAAGATTGTGCATAGACAGCAGACAACTCGATAGGGATACTTATTCGACACTGTTCAAAAATACACACACAAGTTGCAAGTGTACACTGCATTGCACTTTTTCACCTTATATTTCTGTTAAGGATTTATTCAGGATGCTCCTATCAGCGATGCATGATACTTAGCGGCGCAAGAGGCGAGCTGTTGTCGGTGGACACAAAAAGCAAGACTGTCAGGATTCTCAGAAGGTCGATTGAGGAGGACTATGAATGCGAGGCAAATGTCAACCTGGGAAAGCTCGGATCCCTTATAGGGAAACGGGTTGATCTGGAGTTGCGCGACTTTCTGGTGATCGGTGTGACACATCACACTGAAGATTAGCGGCCGGATGGAGTCGTATGTTCTGGAACGCAGAGTAGCTAGAGCTCGCTGCTATGTGTTTGGATAGACCGCTCCTCTAAAATTCAGTCGATTCCAACCAGAGCGACAATGGTCAGCACAGTGTCGAGGCTTGCATGCAATACAATGTCATGGTGACCGTGCTTTGAGGGTATGATGCCCATCATGTCAAGTATCTTGCGGGATACCACTTCACCCTCTATCTAGTGCGGGTAGAGCATGATCTGCAAGAATCTCCATTTCTTTCGGATATTTGCCGGCAGGCATGGACGACTTTAGCAGCGAGAACGAGTCTATGTTCCTGTGTTTTTTCCTGAAGAAGGACTGCTACGCTATAGTCAGCTGCCCACGGCTAAAGTCAGCCGGCGTTACGCCGGATGACAAGTCTCTGTTCCTGACCTACGGAATCCTAGGATAACCGTTCCTCAATCAAGGGCATAATTTTTTTTCTTATAATAGGTCCAGGTCTAGCTGTAGTGTCAAAAGAAACAAGGAGAAGCCTTTGTTCATCGCCATGGATCGGTATTGTAGCTCGCTTTACTTTTTCATAAGTCGTTATGCTATACAGGGCCTTGCCTAGCTCACTTTCGAGAATCTCTCTTGTAGCGAACCTAATGACAGATTGCAAAATAGAGATCTCGAGTGTACTCCTATCAAGTAGAGGGACGATATCCTTTCGATATTCTGCAGCAACAATAGTGCCGTTCGTTTCTACAATGCCAGCAAATCTTATCCCTGGATCGAGATCAAGGACTAGTTTGCAAAACTCTGATGACATATTTTTATGTCCTCCACACCATGAGTGCTGCAGAGCAGAAAACATTCCAATTTTTCAATGATTCTTTCTGATCCCCTCGACAATATGGTTTTTCATACGAAGGTCTGTATCCAACCATCATGGTACCGCATGGAGGGTCCTGCTCCAATGGTATTGCGAGTCGTTGGGAGAAGAGAGTTGCGGAGCAGGACCAATTTGACCATGTCTATCTGCCTACCGGTAGGCTCGTGCTACTTTATTCTATAAGCAGCGCGTGTACACTGCATTACAGAAACGCAGGTTCACAATATGCCTGCTTACAGTAAGGTCAGAAGCTGTGATGCTAGTGGCAGATTACGAAACAAAACTTGGCATGAATTAGCAATATCGTTGACTGTAATTTGGATGGTCAATTAACAAACCCTGCCTTTTCAATAGCGGCGCTATCCTTTATAGGATAATGGTTTCGTGGTCGGGCTGCAGGTCAAAAGACACCATGAAAATGAAGTTGCCTGCCGGCAGGATTGCAACCCGCTTTATCTTTTCATACATTGCAAGTGTATAGATCGTTCTTCCTAGCTTTGGTTCGAGTGCCTCGCTGAGATCTATCCTAAGTTGTCAGTAAGGGAATTTGTCCGATTCTGTACTCACTCGCAACAATCTGCGGAGGTTATTGACCATAGCCGCAAATCCTATCGCTCCGTCCAATGCCATGACTTCTTCCTTGCATAGTTCTTCATCCACGTCAGACATGCAGGTCTGACAGAGACCCCTTTCAAGTATATATGATATGTCTGCACTGCATGACAAATCAGGTCCGCGGAAGGTTTTGCAGCTAATGCATGTTGGCAGGTTTTGCAATGCACTGTATACCTGCAGCTTACAGGGTTGCCCTTGCAAGGGTTCCGGTCAGCCGTCGCAGGCCTTTAAGGGTCCAAGTCAGGCCTGCAACGGCTGCAGTTAGACGGTGTCCATCCTTTAACCCTGTAGCCGTCTAGGGTTTTCTGTTTCCCGTACACCCTTCATCTTGCCAAATATTGCGTGCAATGAGGTACAGTGCAATCCTACCTCTTGAAAATATGTGATCTATCCACCTTGCCCATGTCTGTAGAACACGTGACACAAGAGTGCGACAGCATTGTAGCGTCGCTTCAGAGAAGGTGGCAGAACATCGACCCGTTCCTGCTCATAAAGTCCTCGATGCTGAAAAGAAAATACCCCGCGAGAGAAAACAGAGGTTCTTTCTTGAAATCCATTACATTCAGGGGATCAATAAAGATGGCAAGTCGAAACAGATGCACTATCTTGTAGGCAGATTTCCAAACAATCATGGACACGGCCACTATCAGATAGATCTGCAATCTGACCTAGAAACGGTAATGGCTATAGCTGCTGACAGAGACATAAAGTGGCTTGGTGGCGAGGTCTACCCTTACTGGCAATGAGTTGCAGGAATATCTGTGTTCGGCACAGGGCGACTAGGCCTACGGATGGGATAAGATATGCAGCAGGGCAAAAGCGCTGCAGGATATGCGACATATTCATTACATGGATGGGTCCTAATCGTCCATGTTGCAACTATCGGCTGCGGACCAGATCTAGATTGATGAAGTACAAGATAAAGACTGTCAGAGTGGCCTATGTAGACATGCGCAGCTCGAATTAGCCATCTTATGAGACTTCTGACTTTTTGAAAAGCCACTGCAGACAAATCGGTTAAATCAAAGCCTGAGTATAATATTGCATGTCTTCTGCAGCGATAACAACCCAGAAAGTTCGTCGAATGGAACTAGGACCATTCTGGAAAAAGAACGCATCACTCTTGAGCGAATTGGCGCGGACAAAAATGCCTCCAAAATCAAGACTAATCTTCAAGGAAATATCCACAATTCACGACAAGAAGCACGATGCCGACTTTACAGAATACGAGCTTGTGAACATATATGACAATCGGAAGAATTTCCTCAGGTTAACTGTGGAGTTCGGTCCAGACGAGTCTATCCGAAAAGAGGAGATTCTGGTCGGAAGCAAGCTGACCGATGGCAAGAAAACTGTGTTGGACGGCAACAAGATAACAAACAAGGCCCACGTAGATTGGCTGAGAGATATGCACAAAGATAAGACGTGCCAACTCTTCCGTGCCTAGTTCCCTTCTCCCTTTTTATGTTGTTCAACTGCGCTGCCATAGATAACATAGTCATCCTTTTGCACGCCAAGTACCTCGGCCTCTTCCAAGTTATTGCTCTCCTTGTCTATGTGCACGACCGGGTTGATAGTGACGTACTTTCTGGAAGATAAACGACGTGTTTTACGGGAAGAGCCTCTCCTTGTGGGGGGGGGCAATTGCTTTTAGGCTATTTGCTACAGGGAACATATGAGTACCAAGATATTCGTCAACCTGCCAGTCAAAGACCTCAAAAAGACGATGGAGTTTTTTGGCAATCTGGGATTCGGGTTCAACCCAATGTTTACCGACGAGAACGCCGCCTGCATGGTGATCAGCGAGGACATTTACGCCATGCTGTTGACTGAAAAGTTCTTCAAGAGCTTCATACCGGGCAGAGAGATCTGCGACTCTAGCAAAAGCACCGAGTCGTTAGTTGCGCTGTCCCTTGAAAGTCGTGCAAAAGTTGACGAGATGATCAAGAAAGCCGTGGCAGCCGGAGGCTCTGAATACAGAGAAGCGCAAGACTATGGCTGGATGTACGGTCGCGCCTTCCAGGACATAAACGGACACATTTGGAAGCCTTTTTACGCGGACATGGACTCCGCGCCAGAAGAAATGAAAAAAGGAAGTAAAGCCACGGCGGGCAACTTGAAAAAGAAGAAGAGAGTCTTCCAGACTTTCAAGTATCCAGATCACCCTGCCTTGGCGGCTGCTTCTTCATTTCAGCTTGCCATGGTGTTATGCGACGAGGAGGAAGATGATGCGGGCGCTCAGGCCTGCCCCCTGCCGCTGATTCCCGTGACGACCAGCCTGATGCCATAAACCAAGAGCCCTATCCCGATCACAATAGCCACAAGTTCTATTCCAAATGCTGGAAATGCAAGTATCATAACAGACAATGCAACGGCTAGCGCTCCTGCAATGACGCTGAATATCCTGGCACCTCTGCTCGGAGTAGTGTCAGTAGCTCTTTCGCTTACTCCCATAAGACCTGCCACTATGCTTGCAAAACCGCTAAACATCAAGGCAACGCCTGCCAGTATCGCTACAAACATGGCGGCGCCTAGAGGAAACGCCATGACGAGAACTGCAAGTATTATGACCAGTATTCCAAGACCAATGTGAGCGGCCCGGGCTTGTTTGTATACGAATATCCCCGCAACTATATTTTCAATACCAAACAAAAGCAGGATTATTGCTGCTACTGTCAAGGTTGCCACGACCGTGAGAACAGGGTAGATTATTGCAGCAAGTGATAGCACGATGGCAATAGCGCCTATTCCGATTTGCAGGGCCCTTACCCACGTAGGTGATTTTACGCCTGCAATCCTAGTTGTCCTCATATGTCCTTATGAAAAACGTGACACTTAAGGCTGTGGTAATAATTATTCATAGTGGTTTTTAAGGGATAACCTTACAAAATATAACCATAGCGAATCTCGGTTCTGTCACGTTGACGGGTGATACCACAAAATTTTCTGCCTGTAACAGCGCGGGTGATGGGCGAATTTTGCGGTCGCAGCGTCCGCAAAATATCTTCTAACTTATGGCACCACAACGCTTATCTAACCTATGGTGCCATACTGGAGCGTCATGGTCAAAGGAGAAAAGGGAATCGTCAAACTGCAAAAGCGATTTGCCTACACCTACAACGATAAAGACCACTTCAAGTATGTTGTTACAATTCCAGAAGAAATCGTCAACGAGCTTGGATGGAAGGAAAAGCAGGAGCTTGAGCCTAAGGTCGAGGATCACAAGCTGGTTTTCAAGGAACGCTCTCAAGCACCTAAACGCCATTAGTTTATGGCACCATAACAAATATATAGTATGGTGCCATAATACATTATGGTGCCATAAGTGCAAGCAACCAACAATCGCGAACAAAAGGGTTTGACGATAGCGCAATTGAAAGGTCAGGTAAGGCGTGTTGACGAAACCAACTATTACGTAAGGTCGCAAAGCGGCAACGGCGAATACCACATCTTTGCTAGCGAGCTCGGATGGCTATGCTCATGTGCTGACCACATGTACCGCGGTCAAAAGTGCAAGCACATTTTCGCGGTTGAATTTAGCCAAAAACTGCGCGCCACTGTTCAAAAGGTTGTTGCCACCATAAAGCCAATTGACGCTCAGGCTTGTGTTAGCTGCAATTCTACACACATTGTAAAGGATGCCAAGCGCAAAACAAAGCATGGTGAAATTCAGAGATGGAGATGCCGCGACTGTGGCAAAAGGTTCTCGTTCAATCTTGGATTTGAAAAGATGCGCGCAACTCCGCAGGTAATAACAACCTGTATGCAGTTGTACTTCTCAGGCGAAAGTCTGCGCGGCATACAGAAATTCCTAGCATTACAGGGAATCCAGAAAAGCCACATGAGCACCTATCGCTGGATCGCCAAGTACACGAGCCTGATGAACGAATACCTAGAAAAGATAACACCGAATGTTTCAGATACTTGGAGAGCTGACGAGGTATATGTCAAGGTAAAGGGCAACCTGAAGTACCTTTTCGCCATGATGGATGACGAAACCCGGTTCTGGATGGCTCAGGAAGTTGCAGACAGCAAAGAACGCCACGATGCTAGAGGACTATTTGCAAAGGGCAAAAAAGTAGCTGGCAAAAGACCAGCGAAGATAATCACTGACGGCTTGTGGTCATATAAAGAAGCGTACAAGAGGGAATTTTTCACAATAGCAAACCCGCGTACCATCCATGAGGTAAGTGTCATGACAAAGAACCAGCACGACAACAATAAGATGGAGAGGATGAACGGTGAATTTCGCGATAGAGAAAAGGTTATGCGCGGTCTGAAAAAATCCGATACGCCAATTCTGAAAGGCATCCAGCTGTACCACAACTACTTTAGACCGCATGAAGGTCTGAACGGCGACACGCCAGCGAGCCAAGCGGGAATAAAGATTGAGGGCACCAACAAGTGGATCACCGTGATCCAAAACGCAACCAAATTGCAAAACTAGATTGCAGAAACAAACTCGTGATTTAATTGAAGGTGGAATTGCTGCGTGTATGCTCTTACTTCTGAATATTGGCATATTGTGGTTGGTTTATAGTGTCGTTTCAGGTCAGCGCGAGCCGATAGTAATCTACCTGCTAGTAATCGGGTTATTAGGTAGCATTGTCATGCTTGCCAAAGACGCCCTTACGTCGGAGAAATGAAAATAGCTTCAACTGTATTGGCACAATGGTTAGTAGTAAAATCAAGAATGAAAGTCCGAGATTGGTTAGGGAAAGTTGGTTCGCTTCAATGCCAAGAAAGAATGTATGTGTAACACTGGGATCAGATATTGTAATGAAAGGTTCTGATAGCGAAGGATTCACACGATCAGGCGAATCAGTTAATGCGACACCGTACACGCCAGCCGTAGCATATCTTATGCCTATTGTGCTGTACCTAAACTCATCTGGAAAGTCGCTATAGGTACCTTGCCAGTACACATTCGACCAGTCAGCGTCATCTTGTGGATACCTGTCAAGTTCAAGTTTGCATTGGGGTATGGAGGAATAAACGTCAACTGGTCTAGTTGGGCAATAGCTACCGTCAAACCAAAGAAAGTATTGTTCTGGAATAGTGCGGTTTTGTTCAGAGTACAATGCCCTATCTTCTCCTACAGGTTGGAGTTTCGCAAAAGCCGTGATGTTGCTTTGCGCTCCAATAACAAACGCAGCCATAGTCAAATGCAGTTGAAGGTTGTTGGTAGGCATGGATGGATCTATCAATTCTATATCATGACTTTGATATGCAATTGGATAACCTCTAGGCTCTACGGCTTTGACAATTATACTAACGCTCAAGATAGCCAAGACACCTTCAGCAACTATGAGAGATATGAAGGCGAGAACTGCCACTGTCTCTATGAGCGGTCTTGAATTTGCCAAATAGCCAGCTCAAGCTTGTTAGGGCACCATAAAAGCATTAGCTTAATGAGCTTGTATGCACGCCAATTTCATCAATTGAGCGAGTTCCAGACGGCTTTGGACTTGGCGCAAATAGCTACGGCAGCAGCGGCAGCAGTTGCGGCGGGTGTTGCAGTTTGGCAATCTAAGATGACCAAACAACAGATAGATAGTAGGTTAAGACCTTGGATAGGTACAAAAGAAATCATGATCGCGCAAGATAAGATTGAAGTGGTGTTAACAAACTATGGTGGATTACCTGCGCTATCCGCAGTGGGGAAAAGTGATCTTTCTGACAAAGTACTAACAATCGCTGATTTGAAAGGACAAGATGATAAAAATACAATGGGCACCATCATGCCGAATAGTGAAAAGTTCTATATCATGGAGCTCTCTGATGATCCTCATAAGAAAATACTGTCTTTTGGTTATGTTGTAGAATATACCTATGCAGGTGGGAAGCAAGGCGAGTATGGCATGATTGCAAAGTTAGGTGCTGGAAACAGACGATTTGAGATAATCCAAGAATGGACAAAATAAGCTCATCACCCGCGCTGTTACAGGCAGAAAATTTTGTGGTATCACCCGTCAACGTGACAGAACCCGAATCTCTATGTACACAAAATTTCTATTTCTGGCCACTAACCAGATAAAAAATCGCATATAAACCAAGCATGGAATTTGGCTGGATCGATTTTGCAGCTGTTGTGCTTTAGAAGAAAAACTTTTTACGCGCATGACAGGCAGGCGGGAGAAGCGTGTCTGTTTAAAAGATTATCAGGCATCTTGGCATCATAATCATGATTATGATTACCTCAGATTGTAATCTATCTTGGACAGAGTACAAAAGTGAATAACTATTCCAGCGAATGATCACACTGCTCCGCCGGTGAGCACGGCTTAAGTATCAATGAGTCGCTGCTTGACGATAGTATGTTAAGACACTATGACATTAAACCCCTAGGTCAGAGAAAGAACAAGTCGAAACCCTACTACTGCAATACATGTGGAGATGTCGCAACTGCCGAGGCGCTATTTGAAGTGGATCAAGGGACGGTAATCATCATGCAGAGGCTCTGCGCCAGGTGCTTGTCCAGCGCAAACTATGAACTTCCAAATATTCCAGAGGTATCTGGAGGCGGGGGTAGTAGCAGATAATGGCAATGACGTACGCATCTAGGGAAAAAGAAAGAGAAAAAGAGACGATCGCAGAGACGTATGAGGGACTTGCTGCACTTGGAGTAAATGTCGGCGCGATGCGAGAGATAAACCCGTCTTTGCATCAACTCCAGGATCTCCTTCTCCACCTTAAACCTCTCGTGGGCAAGCACCGGAGGAGCAACTGGCCGGTTGAGAGTCAGTAGCGACAAGAAAAAGAAATACCAAGATAGCAGTTTTCAGGCACGTGTCCCTTTTGCAGTCAATCTCGATTGAAAAATATGTTCGTCAGTTATTAACGCAAAACGCCAAATGAGCAGACTCGTGTATCATGCCGCATTCACGTTATAGGACATATAGAAAGAGAAGGAAAAGACTACTGCGCCGGCTGCACGGCAATCTGCGCACAGTGCCAATGGCATGCGATTGCTCTATATGATAAGATAGGAAAGAAAAGAAAAAAAGGAGAGGGAGAGAAGGTCACTCTCAGTAGCCTTCTTCAAAGTCTTCGCTGAACGTCAGGTCGTCGCACTTGTAGAAGGCACCGTCAAAGTCGTAGTAGACGCTTCCCATGTAAAAGTCATCACACTGGTACTCGTTTCCGTCCTCGTCGTAGTAGAACTTGCCTTCCTCATCCCATTGATGCTCTTCAAAGTGCTGGTCGTAGAACTTGAAGACCGTTGTGCTGTCGTCGTTGTCATAGTCCTCGTTGTCAAAGTGCACATAGAATGAGCCTGCGTCATAGTCGTTATAGTAGTTGTTGTGGATGATGATCTTTACGTTGCTGTAGTAGCTTTCGTCGTGGTGATATTTGAACTTCTTCTTCCAGTGCTCGCTGTAGTAGTACCCGTCGTCATCGTCGTCACTGAACTTCTCCTTGTACTTGAAGTGCTTTGGGCCATAGTATTTGTCATCGTCGTCGTTGTAGTATCTCTTGTACTTTCTGTCATAGTCGTCATCATCATTGTTGCTGTAGTGCTTCTTGTTTCCATAGTCTTCATCTTCATCGTTGCTGTCATCGTCATCGTCGTCATGATTGGTCTTCCAGTGTTTCTTGTATACGTGGTCTTCAGCGTCATCGTTCTTCCAGTGCTTCTTGTATTCGCTGTCGTCATCGCCGCCATTTCCGCCGTCGCCGCCATCTCCACCGTTACCCCCGTTTCCGCCGTCGCCGCCGTTACCAATGAGGAGTCCTCCATCGCCGCCGTCGCCGCCATTTCCGCCGTTACCCCCGTTTCCGCCGTCGCCGGCAGCAAACGCGTTGGCTGGCGCGCCAAAGGCGTATGATGCTATTGCGGCACCTACTATCAGCATTGATAGGAGTGCCGTTTTGTTTTTGATGATGTTGTTGTTATTCGACATCTTGCGTTACCATGCTGTCAATGTTTTAAAGCATTGAGAAGCCTGAACTCATAATGTGATTATAACCATTAATTCTAGAGGGAGATTTTATGTCATTATGTAAAATGTATCGGCTATGTGATTTACAATGTTGGATGATGTGAAGGCAATGGCATCTCGCACCGCTGCCTTAATTCAGTCGTCAATGGTATTTTCTAGCTCAAAAGACCGATATCCAGAGTTTCCCTTTGGCCGCGGCTTAAGTCGCGAACAGATGTGCAGGGATGACGACAATAAAATACCGTTGTTGCTGCTGCAAAGAAAAAAGGAGTCAGACTCCATCCTTGCCGTCCTGTCCATCTTGCCCGTCCTGTCCGTCCTTGCCGTTTGTCGTCATGGCCTGTTCGTCGCCAGCTATAAAGAGGCCAAAGTCGTCGCACTTGAACAAGTTTTCATTGATCTGATAGTAGATGGTGCCGTTGTACACCTTGTCGCACATCAGCTCTGTTCCTTTTGAATCAAAGTATGAAAGCGCAGTCTCGTTCCATGTGTGCGCAGGGTCGTGCTTGTCAAAGAACTTTAGTCTTTCTGGAGCAACTTCAGGCGCGGCAGTCTCGTTCCCGCCGGAGCCTGCGGCGCCCTCGCCACCTTGGCCTCCTTGGGCAAACGCATGGGTCGAAGCAACAAAGATGAATAATGATGCAAGTGCGACACCTACCATCACAAATGATAGCATCGCCGTCCTGTTGTGCCTTATGCTTGACATCAAGGGCCGGTCAGGTCCCTATGGCTTTAAAGCGTTGAGAAGGGTAACTTGAGAATTCTTCAACAGAACAGGGAATAATTAATTTTCAATAGATCCTGAACCAGCTAAGGTTTTGCCTCGGCGTTTGTTGAACAACAGAAAAAAGAGGAGGGATGATCTCCTTCTCCCTCTATCGAGGGCAGTGGCGGTGTGGCGGCTCACCCTGGCTTTTTTCACATGCACACGCGCGCTCCTGTTTGCGTTACCGGCCGTCGCGTCATGATGATGTTCTTTGTCAGACGGCGGCTATTGCATCATGCGGGAACACACAAGATCGTCATCATCATATCTATCGTGTTCTCTTGTATACATGGTCGCCACCATCCGCGTAAACAACCTAAACACGAAGCCTGCCCCAGCTCATCAACAGAAGACGCACCTTTAACTGACGAGGAGAGGGGCGGTGGCTTTCTTTGGGGTATATGCACGTCTTTTGTTACAAAACCTTGCTATAAGCAATATGAGTACATTGTGTACTTTGTGTAAAATATCTAACATGGCGGACCCAAATATTGGGACAAAATGTGCACATCAGTCAGCCATATTGCACAATATTTTCGTGTTTTATTCATATGACATCCACATTCAATGCAAATTACATAATTTTGTATCATATATTTTCTACAAGAAATAGGATATTAACATTAAATATTCCAAAAATAATAAAAGACCGAAGAATGCGTTCTAGGTCAACTAGACTTGACCAATCATACTGAAGCCGCCACATTCAGGTTTGATAAAGCAATGCTTGACCAACTCAGGCTAGAGGCTGAGCAGAAACAAATCAACCTCAACACGTTATTGAATCAGATTGTAAGATCCCATATTGAATGGTACGCAAACGCCGCAAGAGCAGGATTTATCCCGATACGCAAGGGAGTGATCAAGAGGCTGTTTGATTCGCTGACCAAAGAGCAGGTAGATGCGCTGGCGGAGGATGTCGCCAGAGGCTTGACGGATGAAACCATGATGATCATGACAAAAGAGCGTACGGAAGAATCGATTTTTGAGCTTTTTGAGAGATGGATAAGGGTCTCGGGTTTTAACTATCGCCACGAAATAAGCGAGGATAGCCGTATTCTTATAATCCAGCACAACATGGGAGAGAATTGGTCCCACTATCTCAGTCGGCTTATGGAACATGCTGCATCAGGATTCATGAACATCAAACCTGAAACCCAGATTACAGAAAACGCACTCTTCATCAGGATTAGAAGGGTCCGACGCTAATTCTCTGTTCACTCAGCGGATTTCTCTGTGTTTTTGAAGGTCAGATGCAGAGACCCACATCTTTGCGGTTTTGGAATAGAGAGACTGCAAAGTAAACTGTTTTAATTGAAAGCCACGCATACCTCTCTCGTATATGAGTAACAGCAGGCGGGATGCGAGCCAGAAGGACAAGGATAGTGGCACGCACCAAATGTCGTCGCAATGGGCAGAAATAATTGGTCAGCTTTTTGACAGGCTCAAGGGCAAAGGCGCTTCTGTGACGTACACCTTCGACAACCTTGTTATCGACATGCCAAAGGCTCAAGGGCCAGACGGACAGGACCTGGGAGCGGCAAGATGGACCGTCAATGGCAAGGTTGTAGTCACTGCGGAGGCGCACAGGATTGCAGAAGAGGAAGAAGATAGGCAGAGAACGTTAGCAGCTTCAACCTCCTAATAGTCGCATTTTATGCAGCAGCCATGTTAGACAACAAGCATCTGCACATAGGCCAAGGCGACGAGGTAGCTGGCTGGGCAAGATGCTAAAGGCTGCAAGATCGGGCGTGATCGCAATTGATTTTGCAGGCTAACCGATAGTGAAAATAACTGCCGGTAGCGATAACAGGATAGCAGTTGACCTTTTGCAGCCGAATGTTTTCAGGATGTCTGAAGACGAAACGGGCCTCTGATAAACTAAAGACTGCTTCGGAATTTGGCCGCAGGCTCTGTTAATTTGCCGTCGGCTAGGCATCTGTCTCATATATCATTGAGCAAACGATAAGTTAACAGAACCCCGCAAGAGGTTCTGTTAACTTACTGTGGGCTAGCCTGATTTTGAAAGGCCGTTAACTTTCGTGGGCTAGGCATGGAAGATTTTTCTGTACACAGATCACCTTTTTATGACACTCTCGTGAGCTTGGCAATGGTTAAGCTGGTGAAATTGGCATCGTCAGACCGCAGCTTGGGTGGCCGCAATTCCTCATGGTAAGAAGGAATCCCGATAAAAGACCGCCTATTAATCCAAATTCTCCTCTTGAGCCTAGTCTAAAGGTACGACTAGCCATCGCCGGTGCGATAATTTTCGCAATTAGCATCTCATCAGGCTTTGTTATCCTGCAAATTAACCAAGTTGTGTCAAGGGAGAGTACGTTTGCTCCATATTTTCTCAACATCTCGAATCCTGCTAAACTCAACGAAACGATGTACATCACAGTAAATCTAGAGTCTCAAGGTTCGATCGCCGCACAAAAAAATATCACAGTATACAGCCGCTTAGCTCCAAACCATCAACTGAGAGGAGAGGGAGGATTAGGCTATTCCGATCTACCCTCATATTTCTTGTTGACATTTGACGGTACTTTTTGTCCGCAAGGTACTGTTGATAAGTACGGTTCGCAAAATGCCTGCGCCATTCTCCTGCAAAAAGTCAATGTTAAAGATAAAGTGCATAATCCAAATGGTTTCAATTATGAGGGAACAGGAACCATACGGTATGCTACGGGCGGCCAATTTGGTATACTTTTGGGAACAAACTTCAATGAGACTAGTGGTACTGCGAACGTCATAGCTAGCAATTCTGCTTTCATAAACATAGTGTCTCTTGAGGATTCTCAGCAGGTTGAACTTGGGCGCGCAGCGGTATATCTAGCAATTCCTCTTGCAGTAATCGGTGCAGCCATCTCACTCATTCCCATCTTAACCAGTCCGAGAAAATAATCTTGGGTACATCACATATGTCCACAAAGTACCAATTATTCCCACCATGATCATCACGAATGATGTCAAGAAAATGATTGGCAATAGATTGTCTGCTCTATGCTCGTATAGGACTAATACCTCGAACAAGACAAGTCCTAAAAGCAATATGATTGGTGAAACTTTTCCTATTATCTTGAGTACGTCCATGAGTTGTTCTATGGCTCTCAACTTCTCTTAGTTGATCAGGTCTCTTGATGCGTTCTGAATCACAGTAATCCACTTGTTAGCTCCCTTAATCTGGATGTTCGCTGCTTCTGCTGGTGTTTTGCCATCTAACCCTTCGTGTTCGCGGAAGTAGTTGTGGTAAAGTTGATACCCTTGCAAGATTGCAGTGTCGATTTTCTTTAGGCCGCGCATGACCTTTTCACGGTCGCGGATCTCTCCATTCATACGTTCCATTTTGTTGTTATTGTTGTCGCCCTTGATGTGGATGTGCTGGATGTGTACGGCTTTTTCATCCTTGTACTCCTTTTTCCATGCAACGTGGAAGTTCTGCGCGCCGTCACTGATTAGTACGCGAGGCTTTTTCTTTGCCGTAGCTGCGCCGTCAATGAACATCGGCCTAACATCTTGGACGTACTTGCTTTCGCTGACCTGCTGCGCAATCCAGAACCTTGTCTGGTCGTCCATTAGGGCATAGAGGTACTTCATGTTGCCTTGCACTTTCACATACATTTCGTCCGTGCGCCAAGTGCTAGACACTTTTGGAGTGATTTTGTCGAGATAGCCCTGCATCAGAGCGACGTACTTCTTTATCCACTTGTACACCGCGACATGACTCATGTTAACACCTTGCAGTCTAAGGAACTTCTGCACCGAGCGCAGGCTTTCCCCAGAAAAGTATAGCTGCATTGCTGTTGTAATCATCTGCGGGGTTGCTCTCATTCCTTCAAAGCCGATGTTTACGGTATAGTGCCTGTTGCAGTCTTTGCAAAGGAATACCTGAATGTCGCCGTACTTGTTGTGGCGCAGGCCGTCCTTCTTGATGTTTTCAGAAGCGCAGTACTTGCAGGAGTTTACCGCGACTTCTGGAATGACGTTTACATATGACTGCACCTGCTTGCGCAGCTCTATCGAAAACTCGACTGCAAGGATGTGTTTGCATTTCACTTGGCGGTAGCTGTGGTCAGGGCACGTACAATTCCAGCCTGCTTCTGTGGATATGACAACGTACGCACCGCGGCCAGACTGCGACTGTACAACATAGTGGTTCTCGTTGTAACGCTTGATTTGGCCTTTAGTCCATACAATCTTTTGCGCCTTTTCGTTGCGGTCTAGTTGTCGTGTCGGAGCTGTTGGCGGTGGTGTCATATCTTCGTAGATACGATATCTTCGTAGATATAAATACCTTTTGTTATCTTCGGAGATACCGTTATATACGAAGATACCGCTTTGTAAGGTGGATGGTGAGTAATGCCCAAGTGGAAGAAAGACGCTACTGAATTTGAAGTGGGGGTTAACTTTAGCGAAGGACGCGGAGCACAGAGTTCTATCCCTAAACCCGTGTATGACGCTCTCGGACAACCTGAAACAATCAAGTTTATCGTCAAGAACAAACATATTGAGATTGAGGCAGGTACTGCTACTCAAGATGAGTGATCATCAAGAAAACCAGTGCCATTGCAGCAATCGCATTTTCTTTTCCTGAATTTCTTTAGAATGTAAGGCACGCAATGCGGTTTGTACTTGCCGAATAGTTTGATGGTTGACCTTAGATTATCCTCAGCGCTCATTCTTAGAATGTGCTTGTTCAGGAATATCTCCATATCAACATCAAACTTATCTAGTGCGCTAATTGACAAGTTTTCTAGAACAAATTACAGTGCCCATTCTTGACCCGACGCAAGGCGCTATACTGGTAGCGATTTTCACTATCTTTTGGGGCATCATTGTCGAATCGTGGTTTGTTAGCAGATGGACGATCATCTTCAATGTAGTTCCGTATATTGTCATGCTTGCCACTATCGAACTTGCGGAATGGGCGGGATTCCTTGGCATGTACTTGCTTCTTTCAATCATTGTAGCACTTGTGCCTGAACACCAAAACCTCAAACAACTTTTCGGTGCTAAAGGATACGGCTCGCTCGCGCTAGTGTTGACGGTAATAGGGTCGGCTAACAGCAATCTAGTGTATTTGCTTTGGCTGATTATTAGCGCACCTGTTTATGTTGCATGGTGGCGCGTTAGAATCTGGAAGGAAAACAACGCGTATTGATTTTTGTGAGCCCACGAAAGTTAACACGACCCGTACACGCGCACAACCCACGAGAACGTAACAGAACCCCGCAAGACTGTTTAAATACTTAGGCTTACCTAATTAGGCCTGCCTAATTGACGATGAACGCGCTCACGTTTGACAGCCATGCCACCGCGATGCCCCTCCTCCAGGAGCTTGTTGACGGCATCTCGTACAGGTTGATAATGTCCACCATAGACACGCCCAAGACGGCCGCGCAGGTGTCCGTCGAAAACAACCTCCCGCTCAGCTCGACGTACAAAAAGATAAAGAAGCTGCAGGACGTGGGCATACTCTTTATCGAGAAGATAGAGCTGGACGGCAAGGGCAAGAAGGTCGTCTATTACAGGAGCAGGATAAAGTCGATGGAGTTCAACCTTTCCCGCGACCAGATACTCCTCCAGTTTGAAAAGAACGACATCCACATGTCGGCTCTGGTAAACGCGATGAAGCAGCAGGCAACTTTTTAGCCCACTATATTTTTCATTATTTTTCTATTGTACGTCAGCCTCAAGGCAAGGGCTGCAATCGCCATAGCGTTCGCAGCGGCCGTTGCCTATATGCTGTTTTTGCGATGCTGCCCCTGTAAAAAGAGGGGAGGGAGGACACGCGCGTCACCACGGAAGCGGGAACCACTTGAGGCTTGATTCCGCAAGCCCTGTTGCCACAGCAAGCGATACCAGAAAGAGCGCCAGCCACAGCTTCATGGTGCCGACGCGTTCTTTGTTGCGCATTGCAATGTACAGGCCCACCCACAGCACGGCCCACGTTATCTCGCTGTACATGAATATGCCCCCATATTGCGCCGCCGGCCCATACGGGACAAGCCATTGCTGGTCCTTGCGGACAAATGTGAGCACGCCCATCACCACCATCGCTACCGAGGCAGAGAGAAACGCCGCGGCGACCTTGCCCGAAACTGCCACAGACATGCCGATGCGTGTTGTTGTTGTCGTCATTTGTTCTTCTTCACCCCTGCACCGACGCGATCTTGGTCGGGACTATGCCCATGAGCGAAATGAAAAGAGCATACATTATTGCAAGCGAGATCATTACCATCAGCACACTCTTGACAGCCCTGTCTGTGAACATCCGGTCGTTGTAGTGCCATGCAAGGTACGCGATGAGCCCTGCCCACATCGGGCCCAGAAGCCCCATGTACTCCATCGATTCAAACATCGGCTCGTGGGCAAACGGGAAGGTTTGCCTTATCTTTGACTTGGCGCTGTCTGGATCAGGCAGCCTGTACTCGATGTATCCTATCGTCCCTGTCAGGTCTATAAGAAACACCGAAGCTGCCGCTGCTATGGAGAGGATCTTGAGCATGTTGACGGCTCCTTGCTGCCTCTCGCTGCTGAAGGCCAAAAGCCCGATGAAACCTGCGCCAGACATTACGGCAAAGACCGTAAAGTAGTCGTGCAGTATCATGACGCTTTCCAGCTTTTTGTCCACAAGCTGGCCAAGCACCATTATGCCCAGCGATACGACTACGGTTCCAAAAACCGTCAGTATGAGCATTGACCTGGTTGCGGTTAATGTTTCAGATTTTAACACAAGGTCTGCTTGTAAAATTTCTCTGGATTTTAAGGTATGAAGGTTTTTCCATGCTGATTATCAATCGGGAGACTCTCGCCAGAGAATCAAATGTTGATTTATAGTACGGTAGCTGGATAACTGCCAAACTTTTGCAAAAGCAGCATCATAGATGCCTTTTACGGAAAAAAGTCTCATAACGTCTGCCTATTCTCAATGCCGAAAATCGCGACTTGGTTTATAAGCGCTCCAGAAAAGCTTGCCCGGCATGGCATACGTAAAGGTAGGAAAGGTTGTGCCACTGGTTCTTCTGGCAATGCTTGCAGGTTCAATAGCTACCGTCGCAGGACCGGCTATGACGACGACAAGAGCATTTGCCCATACAGACGATCCGGTGGATTTCATTACCAACATCGAGTATATCCGCGGCCATCTTGAAAAGGCCATAGAGAACAAGAAAGCAGGCAACAACACTCTGGCAACGGCCCACGCGGGCCACCCGGTGGAAGAGGTCTATACCCTCGTCAGGGCAGACATACAGGGAGACGATGCGGCCCTCAACACCAAGCTTGAAGGCGACCTGAACGCGCTCTTTGGGCAGATAGAGAACATGACTGCAACGGACGTCGAGGCCAAGGTGGCAGACATCAACACCAGCCTGGACAGCGCAGTGACCAAGGTGGTCGGCCAGGAAAGCAGCAGCAACAACACGGCCCTGTGGGCTCAGGTTGCGATGAGCCTGCTTAACACTTCTGTAGAGGAATACAAGGAAGGCGTGTCAAACGGCACCATCACTCTGATGATAGAATACCAGGACGCAAACGCCTTCATCCACAGGGCGGAGGTGATCTTTGGCGGCATCAAGGCAAGCATGCCGGCGCACGAGGCGGAGGAAGTCGAGGAGTTCTTTGGCAACCTGAACGAGCTGACGGCGGCAAAGGCGGACCCTGAGCAGGTAGAGACCGTAGTAGGCGGCATCAACCACGGGTTCGAGGAGGCGTTCGAGCTTGGCGGCACGGCCGTCGACTCTGAGAAGGCCAGTTTTGCGGCCAACGTCGAGATGATAAAGGGCCACATGTCCCAGGCGATCAAGAACGTCGTGAACAACAATTACGAGCTTGCGGCCGCGCACGCAGGCCACCCGATAGCAGAGCACTATGCGCTGCTAAAGACGGAGGTCAGCGAGCACAACCAGGCCCTTGACGGCAGCTTGGAAACAGCCCTGACAGACTTTGCGGCCAAGATCAAGAGCATGTCTGCGGACGAGACGAGGATGCAGGTGGTCAAGGTAACAAGGCTGCTCAACATGGCAACGTCAGACGTCGTCACTAAAGAAACATGGGCAGACTTTAAGTTCAGGGCGGCGGTGGCCAACTCGCTCCTGTCCACCGTGCAGGAAGAGTATGCAGAGGCCATCCAGGGCGGCAAGATTGCCCAGATGGTAGAGTACCAGGACGCAGAGGCATTTGCGGCCAGGGCAAACGTCCTGTTCAGGACATTCCAGGCCCAGATTCCGGCGCACGAGGCGCAGGAAGCAAAGGAGATCTTTGCAGACCTCAAGGCAGGCATGAGAAACGCGCAAGAGCCGGCGGCAATCAACACCCTCGTGCAGGGAGCCATCCACGAGATCCAGGAAGGCGCAGGCATCAAGGCGCAGGCAGGGCACCACGAGCCGACCTCTGCAGAGTTTATCGCCAAGATCGAGGCCTTGATGGGCGAGCTCAAGCAAGAATACGCGGCAGGCAACTATGCCAAGGCAGACAGCCTTGCGGTAGAGGCGTACCTGGACAACTTTGAGCACGTCGAGGGCCCGCTCGCTGACGCAGGCCAGAGAGAGCTCATGGAAGAGATCGAGCAGTTGATGAGGGTCCAGCTGAGGGAATTGATACGCGACAAGGTCCCGGCTGACCAGCTCAACGCCCACGTCGCCACCATACTCGACAAGATCGAACAGGCAGAGCAGGCGCTTGCATAAAAAAGCCCTGTCCGGGTCCCCGGACGGGCCTCCTTCCTTCTTTTCCCTTTTTTCCGGACAAAACGAATGTATTTATTGATGCACGTCAAAGTTGATAGGGATGGTGGGCGAAGCGATTGCAAATTTCGATCCCTACGTCGGCGTCGCCATAGGGCTATTTGTGGTCGGGCTTTTCGCAGTCATGGTTTATGAAAAATCAAGCAGCAAGTCCAAGCAGCAACAGCAGCAGCGCGCAGCTGCAGATGCCGACGACAAGCGTAGTAGCAGTAGCAGCTCTTGACCAGGTAATCCACGCCAAGTTTTCCAGGGAAGGCTTTACAGAGCTAACCGCGATCCAGAAAAAGGCGCTCCCAGTCATTTCCAGAAAGATAAACTGCCTGCTGGTTGCGCCCACCGGCTCAGGCAAGACCGAGGCGGCGGTTATGCCCGTGTTTTCGATGCTGTCGCACGCAAAGGGCGAGAAGGGCACAATCAGGGCGATGTACATAACGCCGCTGCGCGCCCTCAACAACGACGTGCTCCGCAGGATCGTGAAATACGCAGAGTCAGACGGCCTGCGGGTGGAGATACGGCACGGCGACACCACGGCGGCGGCAAAAAAGAAAATAGTGGACAACCCGCCCGACGTCCTGATAACCACGCCCGAGTCGCTTGCAGTGGTCCTGACAAGCGACAAGATGCTTGCCGCCCTTAAGGGGCTTGAATACGTCATCATCGACGAGGTGCACGAGCTCGTGCCTTCCGAGCGCGGGTCGCACCTGTCAATATCTTTGGAGCGGCTGCAGGCCGTGTCGCAGAGGCAGGTTTCGAGGATAGGGCTTTCTGCCACCGTAGGAAACCTGAAGGAGGCCGCGCAGTTTGTGTCAGGCGCAGGCAGGAAACACGCGGTGCTGGTGGACGGCTCGGCAAGGGGCTATGACATTGACGTGAAATATGTAAAGGGCTCGCTCAACAACGTCGCCCATTTCGTGGTCCAGTACGTGAAGGAAAGCAGGGTGGAAGGCTCTGTCCTTCTGTTTACAAACACCCGCGACGAGGCAGAGTACCTGGGCACGATGCTGAAAAACCAGTCTGATGTCAAGGTGGACATCCACCACGGCTCGCTGTCAAAGGAGATGCGCGAAGAAACAGAGCATACGCTGCGCGCAGGCGAGGCAGGGATAGTGGTGTGCACGAGCTCTCTGGAGCTTGGCCTTGACATAGGCTCTGTCGACCTTGTGATACACTACGGCTCGCCAAGGCAGGTTTCAAAACTGATGCAGAGGATAGGGCGCAGCAGGCACAAGCAGCGCACCTTTGCCAAGGGTCTGATAGTCACGAACAACGCCGACGACGAGATAGAGGCGCTTGCAATAATCAACCGCATGAAGCAGGGCTCGATGGAGGAGCAAAAGATGCACGAGGGCGCGCTTGACGCGATGGCGCACCACCTAGTCGGCCTTGCGATGCAGAAGCGCGACCCCGTCAAGGTGGAAGACGCGTACGAGCTTGTGACCCGGGCGCACCCGTTCCGGAACGTCAGCCTCTTTGACCTTGAAAGCTGCCTTGACATCCTTGCCGGCCACAACGTGATAAAATTCGACAGGGAAAACCGCACGTACACGCGAAAAGTCAAGGCGTACAAGTACTACTTTGAGAACCTCTCGATGATACCCCACGTCTTAAAGTTCGAGGTCATCGACACGATAAGCAAGCGCAGGATAGGGACTCTAGACCAGCAGTTTGTAGGAGACTATGGCGAGCGCGGCAACGTCTTTGTGCTAAAGGGCTCGCAGTGGCGCGTGCTTTCGGTGGACGAGGGCAGGATGGTCGTCAACGTCGAGCCGTTGCACGGCGCGGCGATAAACATACCGTACTGGGTCGGCGAGATGATACCGGTCGACGCAAGGACGGCAGAGGAGGTCGGCGGCATCCGCAACAGGGCGGCAAAAGGAGTCGTAAAACTGTCGACCGACCTCATAGAAAATGCCAGGCAGCAGCTTGGCGTCATCCCGGACGCAAAAAACGTCGTGGTCGAAAGTTTCACTGCAAGGAACATGCTCGTGATGCACTCGGCCTTTGGGTCGAAGGTGAACAACACCCTTGCGTCCCTGCTTTCCACGATACTTTCGTCGCAGCTGGGCTACGTGGTAGAGTCGCGCTCTGACGCATACCGCATCATGCTCACGTCAAGCGCAAGGATGGCAAAGGGCAGGATTGAAGCTGCGCTAAACGACGTCTACGACCTGGAGCCGGTCATAATCGCGTCGCTTGCCGGCACGCACCAGATAAACTGGAAGGTGTGGATGGTCGCCAAGAGGTTTGGGATGATTGCAAGGGAGGCAGTCTATGACAAAAAGGCGGCGCGCATGATCTATGACCGCTATTCAAAGACGCCTGTCAGCTCCGAGTCGATAAGGGAGCTCATCCACGACAAGTACGACATCGAGCAGACAAGAAAAGTCCTTGCAGACATCAAGGAGGGCTCAATAAAGATGCACTGGCTTGAAGTCACGAAATTCTCGGACCTTGCAAGGCCGATAATGGAGCACTCTGCAAAATCTGCCGCGGCTCCCCAGAGCATCGAAAAGGGGGCGATAGAGCTCGTGAAGGAAAGGCTGGAAAAGACAAAGCACAGGCTCGTCTGCATCCGGTGCGGGAAATGGGAGCGCGTGATGGAGACAAGGAAGGCGCCGGAGGAAATAGCGTGCCCGTCGTGCAGGTCAAAGCTGGTGACTGCCACTTTCTGGTCGGACTATGACATGTCAAAGATAATCCAGCGCAGGCTTGCAGGCGGCAAGCTGTCAGAGGAGGAGAACCACCGGTTTGAGCGTGCGTGGAAGGTGGCGTCGCTTGTCAACAACTTTGGGAGGAAGGCGCTGGTCGTCCTTGCGGGCCACGGCGTCGGCGCCGACACGGCAGCAAGGATACTGCGCAACTACATCGACGACGACCAGGTGTACCGCAGCATATACGAGGCAGAAAAGCAGTACGTGATCACCCGCGGCTTTTGGAATGATTAGAATATTGCGCATGTTTTATGTGCCGTATACAAGGCGCGTGCATAAGGCCAAATTTTGAGCGTGCATAAATGCATAAAATGAGCACGGCCGTGCATAAAACCCCCAACCACCCCCCCCCCGCATGAAATGCGTTCAAAAGAAACGCTCCCGCACATGTTTTGGACACGGCTTGCGCTAGCTGGCATCATCAAGTATTGTTGGCGCGTCAGGTATTAAGGAACTAATTTAAGGTTGGGTTTGTGCCTCCTTTGAGGATATTATACAGTTTTTGATCGAAGAGTACAAGAAAAAATAGCTTTTGAAGGACTTGGACTGAACTGGACATCCGAAGCAGGACCTCTATATGCGGATAAAGGAGGCGCGGATGTATATGTCGCGTGGGTGCCACTCTGTACCATCATCTGATAGCAAATATTCTCAGAGTATGCAAACCTTAGAAGGTCTTCCTCTTTGCTTCATCTTTAGTTCTCTTAGCTATCGCTTGATTGGTGTAACAACCTTTCCCTCTCGCCGGCATGATTGATAAGGAAACTCGATTTGCGGAGCGTACAATCCTTCGAGCGGGGGTTAGATGCGCCTTGCGTTTTACAAGGAAAATTTGTAAAGAGAAAAGAGAAAAGAGAAAAGAGAAAAAAGGAAGAACGGCTATTTTTAGTGCTTATTGGATTGCGGGCAGTGTGTGTACGTCGGCCCAAACGCTAACCTGAAGCAACTTGCCTTGCGTGTCTTGTGTAATGACAGTCAGGTTAAAGAACTAAAGGTATTCTCTTTTATTAGAGACAGTCGTATATTAGTTATGAAAACATCTGAGAATCTCTCGATAGTTGGGAGAGAAGGATGATTCAGAATGGATAAAGAGAGCGCTCTCACAACAGTAGAATCGATAATGACGCGCCCCCCGTTGGACACTGCTGGCCCCTCAAAATCCATCCAAGATATTGCAATTCAGATGAAAGAAAAGGGCAGAGGAGGAATAATAATAGTCGATGACGATGCCAAGCCCATTGGGATAATTACAGAAAGAGACATTGTTAGAAAGGTACTGGCAGAATACAAGGATCCGAAAAACGTGCGGGCATCAGATGTCATGTCGCAACCTCTTGTCACAGTAGGACCTGAAGTGCACGTTTCTGAAGCCTCGCTAATAATGGCGAAATACAACATACGGAGGCTGCCAATAGTTGTAGATAACAGGCTGACTGGCATAGTAACATTGAAGGACCTTGGCAAGAAAATGTACGAGAAATCAAGAAGAGAAGATCCCGAGCTAATGTACATGTCGCAATTTCCTCTCTTGGCACAATAGAATTCCCCCGCTCCAGCCACACCCTCGCACATGTACACACACACCCAAAGGTAAGGCACAAGGAAAATGTTGGTTGATCCTACGTGTGGGTTTATCAGGAATGGCATTAGGAAGCTTCAACCCTTCAGAACAGAGAGAGTCTGGAGAGAGAGCAACCTCTGCATGCTAGGCAACACGCCAAGAACATTAAACGAGGGGTTCTAAGCAAAGTTGTTCCCCACTTGGATGGCAAGCCTGGCGAGGCAATGGTGGTGGTAGTAGTAGTCAGCACAATCGTAGATAGTTTCATCGGGTGCCAGACGTAAGCAACACCCGTTTGACACCGTAAACCCCTTTTCCGGACCCAGCCATTTGTGGTCATAATCGGCGGGGCCAACTATTTCTCAAGACTATGGCTGATGCGTGTGTAGAGATTTACACTTTGTGAGTGTTATTATGTCTGCAGCGCTAGAAAATCATTGCACCAGCGCTCGCCTGCTAAACTGTAGAATCATCCCGCGCTCGCTGTCGATTTCGATGCGACTGACCTCTTCTGACGTCATTGGGACATGGGATCTGATGGCCGCCTTGCACACTGGGCATGATTCAATAGTGTCTTTTGTGCTTAGACAGGAACAAGACCACTTGCAATTGTCACAAAGTTCCAGAATGATGGTCGGGTAGAGCTCTTCAGTTTCGAATGGCAGTATGAGGCTCTCTGGAGATTCCCTCATTTTTCCGAGCGGTCTAAAGATGACGCTCGTACTAAAACCTTCTCTGAAAAGAATGACAGTGTGCTAGAAAGTGGTACAGTCAGTTCGTAGGGGTTATCGATGTGACTGGATGGATTTCCGCCCAGTCAAAATGACCTTGATCCAAAACGTACGAACCTATGATCATTACATGCGTGCCGGCAGCAGGAATGTTGAGACCCTGAATGATAGAAGAAATGAAACATTTGCCGCTAATGGCAGAGCAAGCATCCGAAAGTTGCAATAGGGACAGTTTTGAAGATGTCCTTAAGCGGCTACTGGACGAGCGAGAAAAGGCGGCATCAAACAGGATCACACACCTATTGGCACCAGTTTCAATACGTCCAAGGCGTGCGGAGACTGCGGGGTTGTTCCCTAGTTCGATACTTTCGACTTTGGCAGAGCAAGCTGCAAAGGATGTGAAGACTGAGGACAAGAAGGAGGACGACAAAAAGTGAGTGGAGAAGTTAGCCAGCACACATACTGGGTCAGAATATCGGCCTGTTGTTCCGCGTCTTTTCCCACACGTCTGCAATCACTTCTGCAAGCGTCTTTTCAATGGAACCATTAAACTTTGTCTGCCACAAATGTGCCACGTACTCGCCGGCGGTGGTCCTGTTTTCAATCCTGCTCTCAAGGATGTTGAGAAACGCGGGTTTTATCCCAAGGTCTGCAAGCCCCTTTTTCGCAAGTTCTATCTGGTGCCTGGCAGTCTGGGCGACGTCAAAGTGCGTCTTGGCGCCAAAGCCCGACCTCACCACCGACTGGCGCTCCTCCCTGAGTGCGGCAAGCGGCCGAAGCTCGCGCTCTTCGTGTATCGCCTTTTGCAGGTAGCCGATAAAGAGCTCTATCATGGCCATCATGGTCCGGGGCGTCGGCTGGACCGACATGACCCTCGTCTCGACCCTGTACGAGCTGGCGTTCAGCCGTATGCGGCAGTCGTCGTGCCGCTCCTTTTCCATCTCGAGATAATCCTTGGCAATGACGGGCTTTCTTGAAATGATGTAGTCGATGTAGTCCTCCACGCCTGCAAGGTAGCGCGGTATGCCGGGAAACCCAGAGTTCTGCTGCTCGGACTGGTCGTACATGAACAGACGCGGCTCGTGGAGCGAGAACACCCTGCCGGCAAAGAGCCGGCTGTTTGCGCCAAGCAGTATCACGGACGGTATCAGGTTGAGGATGTGGTTGAACATCATTGCCGTGAAATGCGGGTTTCTGCCCTGCAGGCGGAGGTGGAAGCCCTGGATGGCCGACGCGACGTGCACCGCCCTGAACTTTTGCCCGTCCATCTCGATGTCGGGAAGCTTTTTCTGCCAGCGCGCAAGCCTTGCGTAGCGGGGCTTGGGAGTTATCAGGCCGTCGGCAAGGGCAAAGGGCGACGGGTTTGCGCCGAGGAATACAGGTATCACGTCCCTGCCGGCTTTTTTCACCGCCCTTTCAAGGTGCTCGATGAATTCCTCAAACTGCAGGTTCAGGCCCTCGATCTCGCCCATCGACACGGGGCCGGTCTTGAATTCAAGCTGGCAGATGCCGTACTCATAGTCTATCAGGTGCCGGCGCGACAGGTGCTCTATCACGGGGGCTGCGTTTGCCGGCCTGCCGTCTTTTCCGTCGAGCAGGCACATCTCGATCTCGACTCCGACGCGAAAAGTCTCGTCGCGCCTTCCGGCGTGCCTCCTGATGCGCGACTTGAGCTCGTCTGCCTGCTTGAAGATTTTCGAGCGCGCCAAGAGATCAATATATATACGTCTCGCGCTCTTTCTGGGTTTCTTCTACCCCAGGTGGATAACTGAGGAATACGGGCGCAGCGTCAGTTCCGTGGTGCCTTCCCTCCCCGCGCCGGCAGTCACGCCTACCAGCTTGACCCTGTCGCCCACCGCCAGCTTGTTTACCGCAGAGCTCTGGTTGCGCCAGCCCACCAGGCGGATCTGGCCCGTGTCGTCGCCAAGAAGCGTCGAAGTGACAGGCACGGTCTCGCCCGACTTTAGATTAACATCAGAAGTGGAAGGGGCCTGCAAGACGATGGCTTCAAGCACGACTGGCGCAGGCTCGCTTGTAGCGACGATGTCCTTTATCTTGGCCTCAAACTTGTCAAGCGACGGAAACGACGGGTCCTCGTCCGTGACGCGCAGGTACGAGTCCTCCTTTGAAAGCGTGACTGCGTTGCCGAAAATCCTGCTTGGCACGCACTCTATCATCGCACCAGTGGACAGTTGATTCTGGCTTGCCACCCCGTTGTCTATGGTCAGCGTGAGCGCCCTTGCCGCCCTGTCGACTGCAAGGCAGAGAAAGCTTCCCCGGCCCGTCTCTTCTCCCACCGATATTATCCGCAGGGGCATCACGTCCACGTCCTGCTGCGAGCCGGAAAATTCAAGGATGGTGCCCTCGTCGCCGTGCAGCTCAAAGTCGCCGTTTCCAAACTGCGGGTTGCCCTGCTTTATCCTGACCCCGACCAGCCTGACCTTCGAGCCGGTCTTGAAGACCTTGGGCACCCTCGACTCGTCGACGTTCCATACAACCGCCCGCAACGTGCGCGTATTTGCCTCGTTTGATATTTGTAATTGCAATGACTTGCTTGCCTCGCCACGCTGGTTCACAAAGTCAGAGATCCTTGGGTTTGCGTTCACGACGCCTGTGATTACTGCAGAGTCCTGCACTTCCTTTACATCGTCTACCGCCATGGCAAGCGAGTCTATAGGAGGGATGTCCGAGTCGCCCTGCGCCACCTCAATTGCGCTGTAGCTGCCAAGGTTGACGACGGGCTTGCCGTCAAGGCCGGCGCGGACGTAGCCCTTTATTATTTTCACGAGGTCGCCTGCCTGCAGGCCCATCTCGTCAGGCACGCCCACCTGCTTGTCCCACAGCTTGACCTTCACCCTGGCGCCCTTGTCGTAGATGACAAGCGTGCGCGTCGACGACTGCTCGTTGGTCTCTTTCTTGGTAAACTTGTAAGGCGGGTAGATGTTCATGATGCGGCCCGTGATTGTTACGTCTTTGGCCCCGACGTACAGGTCTTTCAACCCGGACTGCACCTTGGGCATGCTGTCAAAAGAGATGCCAAGGTCGGCCGCGACGAGGAACAGCGCGCCCTGGTCGGTCAGGTAGCCGGCGCCCACCTTGCGCTTTTTTTCGTCAACCATGTCGCGGATTGCCTCTGCCGTCAGCTCTGGCTTTTGTTTCAGCAGCACGTTTACCATGTCAATGAAGCTTAGCGACAAGCGAATTTCCTCAGCCCAAGAGACATCTTGGAGAACTTGCTAATATATATTCAGAAATAAAAAGGGAGAATATCATATTAGCCGGCCCACTTTTATTAACGCGAGCCGATGGAAAACAACAACAATAGTTGCATCAGCGTTTCGCAGCTGCGCATGGACTATGGCCGCGTAAGGGCCGTGGACGGCGTGTCGTTTGACGTCGGCTATGGCAGGGTGTTCGGGTTCCTCGGCCCAAACGGCGCAGGCAAGACCACCACCATCAAGGTGCTGACAACACTTGTGCACCCCACTTCCGGCGACGTCCAGATATTTGGCAGGGACGTCGTGAAACACGCAAGGGAGATAAAAAAGCGAATAGGGGTAGTCCTTCAGGAGCCAAGCTTTGAGGGAAACGTGACCGTGGAAAAGTCCCTCGACCTGTACGGCATGATGTGGGGCGTGCCGGGCGAAAAGAGGCGCGACAGGGTGCGCGAGCTTTTGGAGCAGTTTGACCTGTCCGAGATCCGCGGCATGAAGAACGACGAGCTTTCGATAGGCCAGAGGAGGCGCGTGCAGGTCGCAAGGGAGTTCATGCACGACATGGACCTCTTGTTCTTGGACGAGCCCACGGTCGGACTCGACCCTGCGGCAAGGCGCCTGCTCCTCGACTACGTCAAGAGGCACGTGCACGGCGGCCTGACCGTGTTTTTCACGACGCACATCATGGAAGAGGTGGAATACCTGTGCGACGAGATTGCGATAATCAACAAGGGCAGGATGATGGCGATAGACACGCCGGCGGGCCTGAAGCAAAAGTACGGCGGGATAAAGGCAGTCGAGATCAAACTGAAGGACGTAACCGCGCAGTCGGCCATGAGCATCATAAGCTCGATAGCCAATGATGGCGGCCAGTCGGTCATCGAAGTCCCTGCAAAGGACACGGTAAGGATAAGCTCCAAGGACGCGCAGGACGTGCTTGTCAGGGCGATAGAGGCGCTTGCAAGAAACGGCGTCCAGATGGAAATGGTGTCTGTCAACCCGCCGACGCTTGAAGAAGTTTTCCTGACCGTGGTAAACAGCGGCGGCGATGGCGCTAGATCTTCATCCTGAGGATCGACATCGTCGCAAGCAGGAACGTGCCGGCAGTCGCGGCGGATATCACGCCCACCTCGACGTTTGTAAAGAACGTTACCTGGTTAAAGACGCCGGCGCGGGTGATGTCGACGATGTAGGTCAGAGGGTTTGCGTAAAAGGCGGCCCCAAGTTCCGCAGGCACCCCTTCTGACGGGTAGAACGCGGAACTGACAAACGAGAAGAACAGAAACACGCTGTTTACGATCACGTTAAAGCCCTCGCTGCTCTTCAGCCGCGTCGATATTATGATCGCAATCGAGCCAAAGAATATCGCGCCCACGATTAGCGCGTAGAGCACGTACAGCGAGCCTACGAGCGTCGGCTGCGCGCTCCCAATGAGCGTGGGCGAGCCGGCAAGGAGTATCAGGCTGGCGCTTGCAAGGCCCATCAGCATTATGGTCACTATGTTGCCAAGGACGTACTCCATGCGCGCAAAAGGCATCACCAGTATCTGCTTGAACATGCCGTTCTTCTTGTCGTTCCAGATGATGCTGCCGGCCACCGTGCTAGAGTTCATCATGTTAAAGCCGATCATGCCGGCGGCAAGGTACGCGGGGTACGGGACGCTTGCGCTCCCTATTGCGACTCCCTGCCCGCCCAGGAGCCCCGCGTACGAGTAGCCGGCGATAAAGATGTAGATTATGGGAAACACCACCTGCCATATCAGGAACACCTTGTCTATCGAGGCGACGAGGTTCCGGTAGAGCAGGACCGCGACGGCGTTCACGCCGTCTTGCAGCGGTTTTTGGTATATTAATCATAAAGATGCAAACAAGAAATAAGCGAGGTTTTGCTAGCAGCAGCCGCATCCGCACGGCTCTGACTCGCAACATGAATCTGTGCAGCACTTGTCCTCTTCTTTTTCCGCGCCCTCTTGTGCCTTCATTGTTTCACCTCTTCATTAGTTTACTAAGGAAACTATTTAAGTGGTCGAGTATCCGCCGCTACAGCTACTGTAAGGACGGAAACTGGCACGTGCACGATTTAAATAACAAACCGACGCGGTGAAAGCTATCGAATATGATGGCAGCAGGAGAAGAGGACATGGCCGAGAAAAAATTGCGCGGCTCTGGAGGTTACGCTATTGCAAAGGTCAGCGACGACGAGCAAAAGATGGCCAACCTCGGCGGGCCGGAGTTGTTCCTTGCCGGCATCGGCAGGCTTGACGCTGACAGGTTTGTAAAATATTTCTGCAACAAGTGCGAGCGCGACTTTGAGGGCGCGCCCACCCTCAGCTACGACAACCCCAACGAGGATCTGGGCGAGGGCGTGACGCTCGTGGAAAAGGGCGAGTACAAGTGCAGGGCGTGCAGCGCGACCATCGCGCAGTACCGCAAGTTCAGCGCGCCGGCGCAGGCGCCGCCGCAGGTGGCGCCAAAGGCAGAGATAGCCCCCGCGCCAGAAAGTGCGATCACGCCGGTGCCGGCCGCAGTCATTTCGCCGACGCAGGATGGGGGTTTTGTTTCGATAAGCCAGCTTGTGGGCATGTCCGCGTACGACGGCGAGGCGATGCTCGTGGGCAAGATAGAGGAGGTCGGCCTGAGAAAGCAGGGTGGCAGGGCGACGATATCAGTCAAAATAGTTTCTAACGCTGGAGAAAAGAAGGAAGTGCAGTGGGACGGCATTTCAAAGATAGGAGACATTGTGCTCCTAAAGGCGGCTGGCGCTCCGGCGCAAGCAGGCAAGTGCCCGTCGTGCGGCTACCAGAACGAGGCTGGCGCGGCATTCTGCGAAGAGTGCGGCGCCAAGCTGTAAAATTCTCTATGTGTGTGTGCGCGTATGTTTCCACTGGAAACTGCAATGTGCGCCATATTTCTTTTATATCCTGAAGCCATGGTAACAGTACGCGTTGCCCAGAGCGTTTAATCATGTTGCAATCTCTGTCACCGACATGGATGTCGCAGTGGCATGGTACAGAGATGTAATGGACATGACAGTCCTGCTGGGACCTGTGGAAATCTCTGCATCCTCCGCTACAACCGATCCTGCTCTTGTCAACGTCGTGAAGAATGTGTTTGGCCCTAATATTGGGAAGTTCAAGTTATGCCACCTAAGTTCTGCCAATGGCGTGGGCGTAGAACTATTTCAATTCATTGAACCGAAAGGAGTACGCAGGGAGAACAATTTTGAATACTGGAAAACGGGGTTTTACCATATCGCGGTGACGGAGCCAGATATTGAAAAACTGGCGCAAAGGATTGCGAGTTCCGGCGGAAGGCAACGAACGGGCATACTTGAACTTGCACCTTCAAGTGGCAGGAAGATCTGCTTCTGCGAAGATCCATTCGGCAACGTAATCGAAATTTACTCCCACAGTTACGAACAGTTCTGGTCCAACGTGCAATTGTGACGACGGCCTGCGACCTGCTTGCCTTGACTTGACTTGCATTATTTCAGTATTATCCTGGCGTCGACCACCCTTGCGCCCTTGCCTTCTTCAAGCACGAGGAGCGGGTTGATGTCAAACTCCTTTATTTCCGGAAAGTCGGTGACAAGCTGCGACAGCCTCTGGAGCGAGTCGGAAATGGCCTTCAGGTCGGACGGCCTTTCTCCCCTGACCCCCTTTAGCAGTTTTATCGTCTTTATAGACTCGACCATCCTGGCGGCTTCGCGCTCGTCGATGGGCGCGACGCGGAACACCACGTCCTTCAATACTTCAACATAGATGCCGCCAAGGCCGAACATTATGACCGGCCCAAACGTCGGGTCCTGGCTTGCGCCAAGTATGGTTTCTTTTGCAGACTTGACCATCTCCTGCACGAGGACGCCCTTTATCTTCGCATCAGACTTGTACTTCTTGGCATTTTCGATTATTGCCCTGAATGCGGCGCGCAGCTCGTCGTCGCTCTTTACCCCGACCTTGACTCCGCCGGCGTCTGACTTGTGGATGATGTCAGGCGAGGCTATCTTCATGACCACGGGATAGCCAATCTCTTTTGCGGCCCTTACGCACTCGTCCTCTGTCGCGCCGAGGATGCTCTTTGGCGTCGGGAACCCGTACGCCCGGAGGACTTCATAGCCTTCCTCTTCAAGCAGGTTGTTTCGGCCCTGCTTCTTTACGCTTGCAAATATCTCCTTGACCTTGGCGGTGTCCTTGGCAAACGAGAGCGTGCCGGCCTTGGCCCTGGCGCTGTCGACCCAGCTCTTGAAATCATAGACGGCCTTGAGCGTCCTTATCGCCGGCTCGGCGTACAGGTAGTACGGGACGCCGCCTTCAGACATTATCGCCCTGTTTTCCACGCCCTCTGCAAGCCCCATGAGCGACGCAAGCATCGTCTTGTTCGGGAACTGCCTTGACATCTTGACCAGCACCCTCGCAAGGTCGTCGTAGTTCAGGGTCGCCGATGGCGTGCACATCGTCACGACAGAGCCCACGCTGGGGTGCGCAAGGACGAGGTTGAGCACTTTTTCAAACCTGTTATAGTCCGCGTCGCCCACAATGTCGACGGGGTTCCTCGGCGAGCCGTACGCCGGTATGACCTTGGCAATGTCGTCGCGAATAGAAGAGATGTCGGCCATCTTCAGGCCGTACTTTGAGCAGGCGTCGGTGGATATGATTGCCGGGCCGCCGGCGTTGGATACAATGACCACGCCTCCTTCTGGCAGCGGCTGCTTGGAAAACGCGGTGGCAAGGTCGAACAGCTCGCCCATCGTGTCTACTCGAATTACGCCGCACTGCGCAAACGCGGCTTCATAGTTTGCGTCAGAGCCGCCAAGCGCGCCGGTGTGCGACGCGGCCGCTTTTGCGCCTTCCGCGGTCCTGCCAGACTTTAGCACGATCACCGGCTTTCTCTTTTCTGTCGTTATGCGCTTTGCAATGTCCATAAAGCGCCTTGCGTTGCGTATGTCCTCGAGGTACATCACCACCACCTTGGTGTCCTCGTCTTCCGCGAGCAGCTCCAGCACGTCGCTTTCGTCCATGTCCACCTTGTTGCCCATGCTTATCACCTTGGAAAAGCCGATGTTCTGCGCGCCTGCGTCCTCCACGGTCGCCGCGCAGATGGCCCCGCTCTGCGAGACGAGCGCTATCCCGCCGTAGCTGGGCGTTATCTTCAAGAACGTGGAATTCATCATGTTGTCCTTCGACAGGCTCATGATGCCAAGGCAGTTGGGGCCGATCACCCTGATGCCGTACTTTTTGGAAATCTCGCCCACCTCCCTTTCGAGTCGGGCGCCTTCGTCGTCAACTTCCTTGAAACCTGCTGAAACAATTATTGCGCCCTTTATCCCCTTCTTGCCCACCTCTTCCATCACCGCGGGAGTGAACCTGCTTGGCGCGGCCACCACTGCAAGGTCCACGCTTTCAGGAATGTCCAGCACGCTCTTGTACGCCGTCAGGCCGCCCACCGTCGGGTTTGACGGGGTGACAGGGTAGATCTTGCCCTTGAAGTGCTTGGCAATGTTTGTAAATATCGTCTTGCCTACGCCCGGCTTTTCTGAAGCTCCAATGACTGCTATCGACTTTGGCGAGAAGAAGATGGAATTACTGGACATTTGGGGGAAAATGCGTGTCAGGATGGTTATAAATGCATGTGCGCATCGAGGTGAACTTTTATTGTACGCGCGGCATTACTATGTTGTCATGTCTGCCATACTGTTCCTGGTAGTCATACCGGCAGTCATTGCGTTCCTGTTTTCAGTGTTTGTCGCGTATTACGCGTTTTCAGACGCAAGCGAGCGGCAGCTTAGTAGCGGCGAACCTGACGCGCACAGGCTCAGCATTGAAGTGCCGTCTGGACAGCCCTGAAAGGTACATTGGTGATTCTTCGTCAGATAATAAATTGGCCGAGCAACTTGACAGCCGACAATAAGTAAGTTGCCAGAACTTTCGATCGCTGTTCTTAATAGTGACGACGTTCTATCTTAACTAGGTGATTTCTCGGCAAATGCAAAAGTCTGAGCAAATCCTGACTGACTGCCAGTACAATATTGCCAAGCAACTGGAGAAGAAGATGGAGTTCCTCTGGCATGTTGATGGGTACATAAAAGATGCCGATAAAGAAGGAAACCAGGAATGCGTGCGGGTTTTCAAGCAGATCAAGGCTGACGAGGAGAAGCATGCAAAGATGCTAAAAGACTTGCTTAAAATGAAATGAGCATATTTGTGCTCATTTCTATTTTTTTAGTTCTGCTGCAATCCAATGCTTCTGATTTGTCCTAATACCCCACACGGAGGATTAGTTGTCATGCTCTGGTTTATCCACATCTCGAGAACCCCGCCCTTCAAGAGACTGTCTCCAATATTTTGAACCTTGCTCGCCTCGGCTCTGTTAATTTGCCGTCGGCTAGGCATCTGTCTCATATATCATTGAGCAAACGATAAGTTAATAGAGCCTGGCCGCGCACTGTTGGATAACGGCGCGACCATGTCTTTCCTGCGAAGAGGCAAAGAAGCTATCCGACTTGGAAAAGATGCCAGGCCAACGCTTTCCAAGTTGATAACAAGGAGCGGCGATATTCAGATGTCCAGCGTGAGGGAATTAGCTAAACTGAAAGGCGATCTAAAATCAGAGCAAAGGCCGGGCGGTGATATAATACCGGTCTTCGCCTTTAATGGCCCTCGGACCAGACGAGAAGGTGTTTAATATCTTGCTAGAGATAGATAACTTGGCATGGCAGGCAAAGATGATGGCATAATGGACATATTGGATACGCCGGATGTCGCAGTCTGGGCCAAGGGAATCAGAAAAGGTGCGGATGTGCCTTCGGACAGGGTCAGAGAGCCGTCAAAAATCGCTTCAATGACGCTCCGCATCGTCAGCAGCGGCAAATCAAGAAGAAAAAAAGAAAAAGGCGAATTGATGGTCGATCCGGCCAACAGGGAAGAGATGGAAAAAGTATCAGCCGCGCATGCCTCTTTAACCGACGAGTCCGGGTATGCCAAACAAGAACAATAAGAAGAAGAAGAAGACGATAAAATTCCACGGCCAAGAAGTAGAGGACGTGGTTGTGCTGTATTCGCATACAGTGCGCGACAAACCAGATACAATTGCTGTTGAAGAATTTGATGCTGCAAAGGACCCGCAGGTTTGCGAGACTGTCAACATCCAGGTTGTGTCAGAGTTTGTAACAATTACGTTCTACAAGGATGAAGAGGCCAACTCTATTGTACGGCGAGAATTGATCCCCGCCTATCGAATAGAACACATCTGGGTCAGAGATTTGCGGACCTAGCATAGACGGGATGCATATATGGATGGATAATAACTGCACGGCAAAAGGCCCAAGCAAGCCTGTCATAGACCGACCAGCAAAAAATCATACTGCGCAAAACAACCCACGATAGAAATAATATTGAATGAACGATTGACGACGCGCGTGCGTATACGGCTATGCGTGTGTGCACGCGCGTATGTGCAAGTTACTGCCTGCCCTGTGCGGCAGAGTACCTTTTACATTTCGCCTTCTTCTTCCTCTTCTTCCTCTTCATCGAGGTCGAACTGCTCGGCGTCCTGCAGCTCGTCGTTTTCTTCCTTCATTTCTTCCCTTTCAGCTTCCTTGTTGCTGCTCATATGGCGTACGAGACGCAGAGCAGATAATTACGCAATACGGAAGATGATGCTGCAAGTTTGCAGTACAAGTTTTTTCAAGACTTTTTGTCTTTTTTTATTATCATGCCGCTGCCAGCTTTGTCTGCATCTGTTTGAGCCGGATGGTCAAGCTCGCAAGGGCCGCCAAGAGCTCCCTTATCCTTTTCAGCGTCTCTCCGTCGACCAGGTTCCCCTGCGCGTCAAACTTGTCGGCAGCATTTGCGATCATTACCTCCGGCCTGTCGAGAGTATGCATGTTGAGAAAGACGAACATCTGCCGCAGGTGGTACTGCGCACGCGCCGTGCCGAGCATCCCCACAGAGCGCCCATTATCGCCGCAGGCTTGCCTTCCCACGCGCTGTTGCCGTACGGCCTGGACCCCCAGTCAATAGCGTTTTTAGGACTCCAGAGACAGAGTAGTTGTACTCGGGCGTAACAAAAGTATGGCGTCAGCCGAGCGCACCTTGCTTTTCAGCTCCGACACTGCCTTTGGCCGCTGCATTTCAATGTCCTGGTTGAAGGGCGGTATGCCGTCAAGCTCGAAAATCTCTAGTTGCGCGTTGTCAGGAACAAGCTTTTGCGCGCCCGGAGCGCGGCGCGGTTGTACGAGCCCTTTCTGAGGCTGCCAGCCATCCCAAGGATTTTCACGCGGCTATTATCATCACCAACAACAGCATCATTGCCCATCATTGCGTTTTTATGTACGCCGCAAAATTATTAATGAGTTAGACCGGACTTGCCCATCTGGCCGAGTATATCGGCTATTGCAATGCGTATCGCCGAGATGCCCGTGCGAAAAGGGTGCGCCCCCGAGCCAGTGTTGGTGACCGGGTTTACCCACTCGTAAAACGCTCTGGTGCTTGACTGGCAGTCGTTTGAGGAGAGCATCGAGAGCAGCGCATGGCACTCGTGCACCCTTGCAAACCTGCTTCTTGCAAGCATCTCTATGCCAGTCGTCCACGGCCAGAAGGTGTGGTTGTGGTACTGGTTCGGGTTCAAAAGCCAGGGGCCAGTCCTTTCCAGCGCCGACTCTGTCACCAGCGGCCACTTGTCCTTCCAGATCCGGGCCTTGAGGGTGTCAAGGGCGCGCTCTGCCCTGCTGCCAAATTCCGGCCTGGCCTTTTCGTCCTGCGCAGGCTCTTCCCTTATCTGGCCGCTGCCGAGTATGTCCTGTACGGTGTTTTCCGTGACTGCCACCAGGTACAGCGCGACGTCCTGTGTCAGGGATCTGCCGCCGCGCTGCCCGTCGCCGTCGTCCTGCAGGTCGATGTACGTGCCGTCCTTTTCTGACCACAGCCTGTCCTCCACGGCCTTTATCGCCCTGTAGGCCATCGACATCGCCCTTTTTGCATCGTCCTTTCTGCCAAGCTCTGAAAGGAGCGACGAGAGGTTGCTCAGCGCAAGTATCCAGCACGCCTGGCTGTACACGATTTTGCCCGAGCGCAGCACGGTGTCCATCCAGTCCTCGTTGTGGCCCTGCTCAAGCAGGCCGTCGCCGTCGGTGTCGCGGGACGCAAGGTAGTCCACCGCCGCAAGCATCCTTGGCACGACATACTCTATTACAACGGAGGGCGAAGAGACGAGCGAGGACATTTTCAGTTCAATGCTTCCGTGCGCCGGCGAGGAAGAAGTTGGGATCACCATCCCGGATTTCAGGTAGGCGTTAAAGATCCATGCAGTCGTAGATATCATGAGCGCGGTCGAGTCGATGTCCGGGTTTCGCCCATAGACCTCCGAAAAGCCGTGGAATATCGTAGAGGGCAGGGCACCTTCAAACTTTTTGTGGGTTTCCGGATCTGCAACCTTCGAGGAGTACTGCATTTCCGGCGATCCCCGGCCATAGATCACCTTTTCGCCGCCGGCCGCCACCTGGTGCGACCAGATGAACAGCATTTCGTGCATCACGTCTTCAAAGCGGCCAGACAAAAACCAGTCCTTCAATATGTAAGAGGCGTCGCGGCACCACACTGCCTTGTAATAGCCGCCAGGGTTTACCCCTTCCTGCACGAACTGCTCTGTGGCTTCCACAAACGCGCCAGCGCTGGCGGAAAACGAACGCCACAGGCTGTCTGCCGGAGGAGGGGCCGTTATTCCGCCCATATAGAAGATATTTCTCCGTTGCCGGGTTGTAAACCCTTTTGGGTGCGGGACGCCAATAAATCATAGTAGAAGAAGTATTGCCAGGAAAAAATGAGTACAGATGCTTTGCCTGCAAGCAGAGGTTCGAGTCGCTCGGAGATATGCAGAGGCATATCGTAATAGACCACCTGCAAAAGGCTGATTTTATAAAGAAAATCGGCGGCAACAGCAGCAGTAGTAGCAGTAGCAACAAAAAAGGGGAAGTCAAGGCAGCCTAGGCTGCAGGCCTCCACTATTTTTTTGGCTGGAAACCCAGTTCCAGTTGTGATGACGGTCATCATCCTCATCGTGCTGTCAATTAATTGAGATTGATTGCATCTTCATTATTATCATTATTACGAACCGGGGACGTCTTCAACCTCAAACGCTACTTTCAGGACGACCCTGTACTCCACTATCTTTGCGTTTTGGACTTCTGCCTTCCAGCCACGCACGTCGATGCCTTTTACGTTGCGGATCGTCTTGGTGGCGCGCTCCAGCCCGTTGTCGACCGCGTCCTCCCAGCTGGTTGGCGAGGTTGCGAGTATTTCTGTCACCCGGATGACTGACATGGACGGTTAATACATCTGAAAATATTAAAGACTTACAACAACAAACCGGTACAGATCTACGCGAAAGAAAAAAGAAGCGGCAGCCAAGGCGCAGTGCACAAAAAGAAGAAGAAGAGCTAGTCCAGGCCGGGCCTCCTGCCGGCCACAGTGCGCCGCTCATAGTGCGCGGTGGCGGCAGCAGTCGCCAGCAGCCTCTCACTTATGAACTGCGAGAACCGTCTTGTGTACGCCGGCAGGGAAAATCTCTTGACCGAGTCGCTTATCGCCAGCCGCTCTTTGTCAGAGACCTGTAGCGCCGCCTGGATTATGCCGGCTGCCTCTTCAAGCGAGTGGAACTGGTATTCTTGCGGCACAAACTCTGTCGGCCCGCCTGTGGCCGGCACGGCCGGCACCAGGCCGGCGGCCATCGCTTCTACCACCGAGATCCCAAAAGGCTCTTCTGGCATCGGGTGGAAGTAGGCCTTGGACTTTTGCATCAGCGACCAGAGCTTGCCAAGCTCCACGTTGGGCTTGATAGAGACATAGTCTGACAGCCCGTAATCACCTATCATTCCCACAAGCTGCTCATAGTATTTGCGGCCGCAGCTGTCATCTGCCGCCAGGTTGCCGGCTATGACCATCTCCTTTCCCACCCCGCGCCGCTTCAGGATGCGGGCAAGCTCTATCGCATTTTCCAGCTTTTTTGACGGATATATCCGGGACACGACCAGCACGCGGTCCGCCCGCGGCGAGGGCAGGAGCGCGGCCTGGCGCAGCTCGTCCACGCACACAGGAGGCGCAATGATTGTCGGCTCGCCTGCCGCCTTGGACGCCCCGGTTTTCACCTCGTTGATTATTGCCTGGCGGCTGAACCTTGAATTGGTGACTACAAGCGAGTTTCTCAGCATGAGCAAATAGTATTCCAAAAAGCTGCGCCAGAACATGGAGCTGCTGTTTGCCACTTTCATGACGTTTCCATCCAGCAGGCCCAGGTCGACCAGGCCTTGCAGGTAGACAAGGTTGCGGCATGCAACATAGCTTGCCACTACCGGGAAGTGGCAGTATGTTATGCAGGTCTTGCTTGAAAAAGACGGCAGAAAATACGGCAGCACGTCGCCGTGCGTGTTCACTATCACGTCGTACTCCGAAATGGCGCTTTCGGCTCCCGGGCGGCAGGCCAGCGTGCCAGTCTGCCAGTCAAGCTCTATTGGAAGCCGGCCAAGCGGCTTTACCTTGACGCGGTCAAATATCCTGCGCACCCTGTCGCCAAATGCCTTTTCAAGCCTCTCAAGGTCTGGAGCCCTTGCCACTGTCAGGTCCACCTGCATCGTTTCCATTTCAAGGAACGACTGCAACGTGGCAATCGCCAGCTGCTCGGCGCCGCCGCAGGGGTTCAGATCGATATGTATCACGTTTACCTTCATTTTTCATCATCATCTTGCAGGGTTCACCAGAATGGCGCCACTTCGCTCCTTCTAGGCACCACGGTACTTTTTGCCGCGCTGCCGCAATGATGCCCACTGGCAGGGACTGCTGCCACTACTGTTGTTGTTGGCGGCAGCAAAAAAGTCATAGAAAGTACGGCATTGCAGATAAAATGGTTCATCATGAGATTTATGACGCTGAAATAATATTAACGAGTCTCGCCTCGAGAAGAACAGCATTACATAAAAAACATCGCAAAAATACGCAAGACTTCCAGGTAAGAACTTTCTATGCATAAAAGGCGTTGCCGGTTTTAGGAAGGAGCTTCTACATTTGCAAGCGACCCGGTTCTTGTGCCAAGCACCCTGTCTGCAAAAGCCTCCAGGTCTTTGTTTTGCTCGTACACGGAAGGATACTGCATGTCATTGAGGATCCGCTGGCCCTCGCTTCCGGCTATCCACCGTACAAAGTCGATTACTGCCGCGTCCTTGCCGCCTAGGGCGGTTTCGTTCGTTCCAGGGCCAGCAGCTGCGCGGTGGTCAGGAAATGCGGCGTAGTAGAACCCGACCACGGGATACGAGCCGTTTCCAAGCTGCCCGACAGATACGGTCGGAGGCCCGGCAAGCGCAGGGTTTCCGGGACCCGTGCCGTTGACAAGCGCGGGATCGACTACCGTGCCGTTTCGCACGGCCGCGCCTATCGAGTCGGCTGACGGCAGGAGGTATTCCCCATCTGAATTCTGGAGAGACGCGTACGTCATCCGAGTCTGGACGGCAAAAGCAAAGTCGACGTACCCTATCGAATAGGGCGTTTGCCGCACCATCGCAGAGAGGCTGTTTGCCGAGTCTGCCACCAGGCTTGACTCGGGCCACGTTACAGTGCCATTTGAGGCAGAGGCAAGGTACCGGGCAAGCATGTCAGAGGCGCTTCCTGTTGGGCCCTCGTGCACGACGACTATTTGCTCGTGCGGCAGGCTCGTGTCAGGGTTGAGGGACTTGATTGCCGGGTCGTCCCAGTGCGTGATGTTTCCGCTCAGCACCGCATAGAGTGTGGGTGGGTCAAGCCTCAATCCCGACGGCACGTCCGGAAGCGCGGGTATATTGTAGACCACCGCCACCGCTTGCGGGCTGACCGGCAGGAACACCGAGCCGGCGTACGTAAAGTTCCCTCTTGCGGCAACCGGCCTGCTCGCAACAGCAACGTCTGCCGAGTAGTCTGCGAGAAAAGCCGAGACGTTTGGATAAAGAAGCGGTATGCTGGCGTCGTCCGCACGGTCAGAGTAGTTCACCTTTACGTTGCCCGGGTTTCTTTCGCTGTTGTACTGGTTGACCCACTTCTCCATAAACGGCATCGCGGAAGGAGACGACATGGCATTGACCGGGGTTTTTCCAGCTGGCCCCCCTCCTCCGGCGGTTGTCCCGTTGGTCCCGCCGTCCGGCGGTAGAGGCGCGGTTCCGTTGTTGTTGCCACTGCCTGGAATTCTTGCACCGTCTTGATACAAGAACGCTACGGCAAGAACCACCGATATTGCAACGGCTGCCGCAATACCAACGGCCAGTGCGGCGCCCTTCTTCCTGTTCATCGTCCGGCGGTACAAGACGCATGCAAAATTATTAACGGGTTTGGTTTCTGGTGGTAGAAGATGCCTCTATGACATGGCCCCTTCCTTCATTTTCCGCATGCTGCGGATGGTCAGGTAGTACAGGATTGACGCGGACAAAAGCGCGACGGGGTACCACCACACTATGCCGTAAAATGAAAGGTGGAGTGGGGTCATCACGTCTTTTGGCCATTCCCCAAAGAGCACCCAGTAGAACAGGTCTTCAAGCCAGACAAAGTTAATGATGTTGCCCGTGCCCCACAAGAGAGCTTGCTTTTTGACCGTGCGCGTCGACGCGAAAAACAGTATGTCAAAGAACGGGTTGAAGGATATGAGGACGGCAAGTATCAGCATCAGCACGTGGTAAAAGTAGATCTGGCCGACAAGGTTCACGCTCAGCGGGTGCACCAGGATGCTTATCCCAAGCGGGCTCGTGAGCAGCGTGTGCTCTATCACGCCGTAAACCATGGCAAAGATGAAAGTCGAGACAGCAGACGTCAGGTGTAGGGTCCTGATGACGAACTGCCTCCCAAATACGTCCATGTTGAACATGTCTTTGCGGCTTGCCCTTCATACGATCTCATCCCTTTTATCTGTGCCAGCTTTAGGGTCGCTTTGTTCGGTAAAGCTTTTACGAATGTTTTACCTGTGGCAATTCTCCAGAGAACCTTTCTAGAGATTATCCCGCATGACTGTTTTAAATGATAAGATCTTAGACTAGGCGTGTTTGATAATCCATTCATAATAGTCGCGATGTTTTTCTGGTTTTCGTATGTTCCCATTGCGGCGATGTCGCTGTACAGGGTGATCCGGAATCGAAACCTGTTTGTAGAAAAGCGCGCGTTTGCGGAAAAAAACGTAAAGCGCGTTCGAAGCGACGCCGCGATAATATTCCAGATAACGACCCGCTCGGCCACCAAGACGCACGTGGTGAGGCGCGGCATACAGTCGATAATAGACTCTGCAAAAAAGACGGATTACCGCAACTACCACATCTCGATCGTGACAGACGACCCCGACGATGCCAAGACGCTCAAGGCAGTCAACTGCGAAGTAGTCGTGGTAAACAAGAACTTCAAGACAAACGCGATACGAAAGGGCAGGGCACTCCAGTACGCCGTGGAGCACCGCAGGCGCGTTGGCATGAACACGTCAAAATACTGGATATTCCACATGGACGACGAAAGCTACGTCACCACCCAGACCATAGTCGCGCTCCTAAAGTCGATAGAGAGCGGAAAGGAGGTCGCCTCTGAGGGGCCGATCTTTTACCCGCTAAAGTTCGAGGCGGCAAACAGGCTAACCGCTATCGCCGAGTCCATCCGGCCCTTTGCGTGCTATGACTGCGTTTCGCAGATGACAAACCCGCCCCCGCTCCACATGCACGGAAGCAACCTGCTCGTAAGGTCTGACATCGAAGACACGATAGAGTGGAAATTCGGGCCGACGCTTGCGGAGGACCAGATGTTTGGCTACAAGGTCTACGAAAAGTACGGGCCCGGCTCGATGGGCTGGCACGGCGGCGTGCTCCTTGAGCAGCCCCCGCTCAACATCAAGGACCACTTTTTCCAGAGGCGCAGGTGGGTCCTTGGCACTCTCCAGAACCTCCAGAACTTTCCCAGGTGGCACAGGTACAAGCTGATGTACAAGTCGGTGACATACTTTCTCGGCTTTGCTTCCGCAGTGGCTTCGACAGCCATCATGCTGTACAGCTACATTCCCGCCCTGCTGAACTATGACACCATAGGCTACGAGTTCATGTCGCTTCCAGACAGGCTGCCAAACATCTTTTTCAACTCGATCTTTGACGCCGTGACAAAGGGCAACATGCTCGAGCTTAGCGCAGGCACCATCCTGCTCTTTACGTCTCTTGTATGGCTCGGGTCGTACCAGCTGGGGCTCTTTTTGAACCTGAAATACTCAAAGATAGAGTGGAGGAAGAGGGTGATGTTCCACCTGCAGACGCTGCTTGCGTGCCCGGTCATAGGCCTGGTCGAGACCTTCCCGGCGTTCTGGGCCATGATCGAATACAACATGAAGAGAAAGGACCCGGCGCAAAAGGCCAAGGTTTACGACTTTTACGTCGTAAACAAGTGAAAGAGGGCAGCCGGCGACGCACACACACGCACGATAATAAATAATAGCGGAAGGCAGGAACCTAGTGCGTGAACAGCGAAGAAGAATCTGACGAGCTTCGCAGCCTCTTGGAGGTCGTGTCGGACAAGGGACTCAGGGTCCTTTCCATCCAAGAGCTTGACAGGCTGCGCATGCTCTTGGTGGCAAAGGACTATGGCGAGAACAAAAAGGCCGACAGGTCGCGTAAAAAGCTCTTGAAAAAGATAAACGCCGAGATGTTTGACAGGCACTCGCCGCGCCGGCTCTTTTGATCAGGCCGTGCCTTGCATGTAGGAGCGCCTCTTTTCCGCAGAAAAGCGCTCTATGGCGTAGCGCAGCGCGGTCCGCGGCATCTTTTTGTAGTGTTTTTGCAGGAATTCTTCTTCCGTGGCAGGGTCGCGCTTGCCTACCTCCCGGAGCATCCACCCGACAGCCTTGTGTATCAGGTCGTGCGAATCGCCAAGGAGCATTTCCGATATTTTCAGCGTGTCTGAAAAGTCGTTTTTCCGGATAAAGGCATGCGTCGAAACGATAGAGACGCGCCTTTCCCACAAGACCTTTGACCTTGCAAGCCCGTACAAGAGCGAGCGGTCCTCCTTCTTGTCCAGCAAGAACGCGCCGAGGATCGCAGGAGCAGACAGGTCCACGAGGTCCCAGTTGTTCACCCAGGCAAGGTTTTCAAGGTAAAACTGGGCAATCCCTTCTTTGGGATTTTTCTGGTATTTTTGCACCAGTATCAAAAGCGCCACAAGGCGCTCCTCGTGGATTTGCGAGTGCAGGAGCGCTTTCACGTCTGCAAGCGAAATCCCTGCGGCGGCGTATTTCCTGGCGACCTCCCTTGACGCAGGCACCATGATTCCCATAAAGATGTCGCCCTGCCCGTACTGGCCGGGGCCTGTCTTGAAGAACCGCTGCAGGAACTTGGCCTTGTCCTGGTCTGCAAGCGCCTGCATCTCGCCTTTCAGCAGGTCAAGCATATCAGGCAATAACAATAACCTCCACTATCTTTTTCCTCGATGCAAGGCCGGAGAGTATCCGCACATTCTGCTCAGAAACGCCGAAATGCCCTGCAAGCCTCTTGACAAGCTCGCGGTTGGCACTGCCGCGTTCCGGCTGCGACTTTATCGACACGGTTATTTCGTCGCCAGCTACTTCAATCCGGCCATCTGCGGAAAAGCGCACGGTGACGTGGTATCGTGATTTCAAGCATCATTGCTTGGCCTGGCTCGCTAATATGCTTGTAGAAGCACTTTACATAAAGCATTATACTGGCATATGCAGATTTTCGCAGTGATAGCGATACGACAGACTCGTGGATAGATTGCGCATGCGGCGCCCGGTACGGTGCAAACCTCCCAGCATGCCCAAACTGCGGCGCGCCAAACGCTTTCTATGGCGAGAAAAAGCGCGGCAGCAGCAAGGCCGGCATAATAGCGGCAATTATCGTCGCAGCCGTTGCGGCGATATTCATCGTCCCCCAGTTCACCGGGGACCTTGGTGACGCAAATAATAATAGTAATAGTAATCCTGTCGACAGCGCCATAAAGATACTGCAGCCGCAGGCGACCAAGCCAGAAAAGGTGCCGCAGGAAGAGCTTGTCGCGCATGCCCTTGCCGCGATAAACAGCGAACGCAAGAAATTCGGCCTGGAGCCGGTCGCGCTTGGCGACAACCAGGCAGCGCAGCTGCACGCCGAGGACGTTTTCAGGACAAAGCAGATCTCGCACTGGACGTCGTCAGGAGAAAAGCCCTACATGACCTACACGCGGCTTGGAGGTGAGGGAAGCGTGCACCAGAACGTCGCTATCGCCGGCTTTGGGCCTGAGGAATACGACAGGTGCGTCTCCACTATTATCCTGTGCGAGCGCATAGATCCGCTGCCCACCATCGACGAGCTGCAGAACGAGATGATGTACAACGACAAGGAATGCTGCGACAACGGCCACAGGGACAACATACTTGACAGGGACCACACGCACGTGAGCATCGGCATCGTGTACGACGAATACTACCTTGCCCTGGTGCAGAACTTTGAGGCAGACTACGGGATGTCCGTGGAAGTCGAGGGAACCAAGGTCAGCATCGCCGGCCCCATGCCTGCAGGGGCCAAGTTTGACAATGTCGTGGTGTACTATGACGAGCTGCCAAGCAAGCAGGCGTACGACGCAAACAAGGAAAAGCTGGCGTACGACGCGGGCACTCTTGCCGCAAGCGTGTTCGAGCCGCTTCCGCGCGGCCTGAAATACCAGCAGCCAGGCGACTACGTAGTGATAGAGGCCGACAGGTGGCAGGACGACAGTGATGGCAACCTCGATGTCAGCTTTGACCTTGCGCCTGCGATAAAGGAGGACGGCGTCTATACCCTGTACGCCATGCTAGAGGATGCAGAAGGGGAGCAGTTTTCGGCAACCTCGCACTCGATATTTGTAAAAACCGATTAATTTGACGACAGCAGGTGAAGGAAAGGCATTATCATGCGACGCCGCCACGGGCCAAAGGCGCCCGGCGCGTGCATATTGCTCGCCTTCCGTTCGTCCATGCTGAAACTCGTTTTGTATTCGAGTGGCCGTACATCCGCATTTCAGTTATTTAAGGCAGCTGTCCATATTCTCCATATTTCAGGTTAATTCCTGTAGACCGGGCAGGCAGGGATACGTATTTGAGCGGGCGCAATTATCGAATTCCCATGAATTTTGCCGCTCTTAAAATAGGCGCCTGGGACCTTTCCGGGCTCGTAAAAGACCCCGCCGGCTCGGAATTTGCGCAGTTTCTTGACTCCATCGAGGGCAAAGTAAAGGTGTTTGAGGGCAGGCGCCAGTCTCTTCGGCCCGACATCCCTGCCGCAGAGTTTGAGGGCATGATCCACGACCTTGAGGACATTTATGAAAAGCTCAGCATCGCAGGCGGCTATGCGCACCTGCGCTACTATGGCAACACCGCCTCAAACGAGGCGTCGGCGCTGGTGACCCGGATGGACAAGATGGCGGCCGAGGCAGGAAACCGCCTGCTGTTCTTTGACCTCTGGTTCAAAAAAGAGCTTGACGAGAGCAACGCGGCGCGCCTGATAGAGTCGGCGCCTGATGTTTACCGCGAGTACCTGCGCCACAAGCGCCTGCTTGCAAAGCACTCGCTGTCAGAGCCGGAGGAGAGGATAATCAACACTCTTGAAGTCACCGGCACTGGCGCGCTGGTAAAGATCTACGACAAGATGACGTCTGCCTTTGAGTTTGAGATGTCGCTAAAGCGCGGCAGGAAGAAAAAAGTTACCAGGAAATTTGACAACAAGGAAAAGCTGGTGTCGCTTGTGCGCAGCGCAAGCCCGGCAGAGAGGGAGGCTGCGTACAGGGCATTGTTTGCAACGTACAAAAAGAATTCAGGCGTGCTTGGCGAGATCTACCAGAACATCGTAGTCGAGTGGCGCAACGAGGGGATATCCATGCGCGGCTACAGGACGCCGATCTCTGTCAGGAACATCGCAAACAACCTTGACGACGAGACCGTGGACGCGCTGCTGGCAGCGTGCAGGAAAAACAACAGGGTGTTCCAGGAATATTTCAGGGAAAAGGCTCGCCTTTTGGGCGTCAAGAAACTGCGCCGGTACGACCTCTATGCGCCGCTTTCGACAAAGAGGTCCGGCAAAAAGTTTGCGTACGGCAAGGCGGTCGCAAGCGTGCTTGACACGTTTGGCGACTTCCACCCGCAGGTGCGCGCCCTTGCCGAGCGCGTCTTTTCCGAGCGCCATGTCGACTCTGAGATACGCAAGGCAAAGCGCGGGGGCGCTTTCTGCCACACCGTTGCGCCCTCGATAACCCCGTACGTGCTCCTGAACTTTGACGGGAGGACCCGCGACGTTTCCACGCTTGCGCACGAGTTTGGGCACGCCATCCACAGCATGCTCGCAGAGAAGCTGCCGATAATGGTGTCGCACGCGCCTCTCCCACTTGCCGAGACCGCGTCGGTGTTTGCAGAGATGTTGCTGAACGAGCGCCTGATGGAGAAAATGTCGAGGCAGGAGCGGCAATTGTTGCTGGCAGAGCAGATTGACGACATGTACGCCACGATAATGCGCCAGGCGTACTTTACGCTGTTTGAGATAGACGCCCACAGGGCTATAGGCGAAAGAAACGCCACCATCGACCAGGTCACGCAGATCTACACTGAAAACCTGAAGGAGCAGTTTGGCGGTTCCGTCGCCGTTTCGCCGGAATTTGGGTGGGAATGGATATACATCCCGCACTTTTACCACACGCCGTTTTACTGCTACGCCTACTCGTTTGGGAACCTGCTTGTGCTCTCGCTGTACCAGCGGTACAAGATGGAAGGCAAGCCCTTTGTGCCAAAGTACCTGGGCATCCTTGCCGCAGGCGGCTCTAGAAAACCGGAGGAGCTTTTGAAAGAGTCTGGCCTTGACATCACGAAAGAAGAGTTCTGGCAGCAGGGCTTTGACCTTGTGGGCGAAAAGATACAGCAGCTGAAAGGGCTTGCGTCCAAGTAACGACGCGATACTGGCCTGTGCCATCGCCGGCTCGATGGCGGCCGGCGTGCTCGTGCCGCAGGCCGGGTTGGCGGTAGAGCCGTACCTCTTGGTGTGGCTTGGCATCCTCCTGTTCCTTAACCTGATAAAGCTTGAAGCCTCTGACGTAGTTGCGACTTTTGCAAGGCCAAAGGGCCTTGCCATCCTTGGCCTTGTAAAACTGGTGGCGCTGCCGGTCGGCATGTATGCCCTAGCGTACGCGCTCTACAGGCCGCTTGCGCTTCCAGTGCTCCTCGTATCAGGCATGTCCACCGGCCTCGGGGCGCCCTTTGTGGTCAACATCGTAGGCGGGCGCCTGCCGCTTGTGGTAGGCATGATAATCGCGACGTCGCTTTCCGTGCCGTTCGTGCTCCCGTCGCTCACGTACGCGCTGGTAGGATCAGAATTCGACCTGCCCATTGCAAGCATGATGCTGCTCCTTGCCCTTGCGCTTTTCATACCGCTCTTCGGGGGGTGGGCGGTGAAAAAGAAGGCTCCAAGGGCGTCCGAGTTTGCGCACAAAAACTCGTTCTACCTTTCAATAATCTTTGCAATACTCATCAACATCAGCATGTTTTCCAAGCTGTCAGCGCTCTTTTTTTCAGACCAGCTGTTTCTCTTGCAGAACGTCGCGGCGACGTTTCTCTGTTTTGCCGCATTTTCCATTGTGGGGTTTGTTGTTGCGCCCAAGAGTGAAAAATCTGCGGGCATGATAGCTACCGCGTACGTCAACAACACGCTTGTCATGGTGTTTGCGGCGCAGTTCTTTGGCCCGCAGGTAGCAGTCCTTGCAGGGCTCTACAACATACCCTACTATGCATGCATCCTTGTGCTAAAAAAGATTGTACGGCACTAGGACGAGCCGGCGGCAGCCGCTTCAAGTATTGCCTTGGCCTGCTTGTAGTGCACGGCGTCTACCATCCTGCCTTCAAGCCTCACTGCAAGCCTGCCCGTGCCCTTTTCCATCGCTTCGCCGAGCGCTGCAACGACTTTTTTGGCCCACTCGATCTCGCTCTTGGACGGCAGAAAAACCCTGTGCACCGGCTCTATCTGGCCCGGGTGGATTATGCTCTTGCCAGAGTAGCCGAGGCGCTTTGCAGCAGTCGCGTCCTGTACGAGCCCGTCAATGTCGTCCACCTTTTGCCATATCGCGTCAATGGCGGCAACGCCAGCGGCCCTTGCGTCAACCGGGATTCTGGCCCGGGCGTACGCATAGCCGCTGTCGTCGCGCTCGTCATAGTCCATGCGCATGTCGTGCAAAAAGTCAAAGACGCCAAACACCACGGCGTTCACGCGGTCGTCCACGCTCGATATAGCGTATGTATTGACAACCCCTTTTGCAGTCTCGATTGAAGGGATGAGCGCTATCTTGCCTGTTCCACGCTCTTTTTCAAGCGCCGACACGGCTCTGGCGATTTCAATGACTTCGTTTGCGTCGTTTACCTTTGGGATGACCAATCCATCAATGCCCTTTTGCACCACCGCCTCGATGTCTGCCTGTATCAGTCCTGACTCGGGCGAGTTGGTGCGCACGTACACGGGTTTCTGGTATTCCTGCCTCTTGGCCAGCGCGCCGGCGATAACTTTTCTTGCAGTCTCTTTTTCGTTTGCCGGCACGGAATCTTCAAGGTCAAAGCAGATAATGTCGGCCGCAAGCGCCTTGGCCTTTTCGATAAAGCGCGCGTTTGCGCCGGGCACAAAGATGAGCGTCCTGAACATCATGTCAAAAAGGGAAAAAGAGGGGAAAAAGGTTTCCTTTTCCTTAGAGCTTTTGCGGCGTGGTCAGGATCTTGCCGAACTGCTGCGCCTCTGCCATCATGACGTGACCCTTGACCATGTCAGAGAACGGAAGCACGCTATCAATCACTGGCTTGATCTTGCCCTTTGAGACCCAGTACATCACGTCTTCAAGCTCCGCCTTGGTGCCTTGCGTCGAGCCGAGGAGGTTGGTGCCCTTGAAGAACAGGTAGCGCAGGTCGATTGTCGAGTCATAGCCTGTCGTTGCGCCTGTCGCCACGAGCGTCCCGCCCATCTTTAGCAGGCCCACTTCCTGCGGGAAGGTGGACTTGCCGATGTGCTCAAACACCACGTCGATGCCGGGCTGGCCCAGCTCCTTGCTGATTGCGCGCACCTTCTTGTACCAGTCGGCTTCCCTGTGGTTCACCACATAGTCGGCGCCAAGGCCGAGGCACTTGTCCATCTTGTCCTTGTTGCCTGCGGTGGCGATGACGGTGCAGTTGTACAGCTTTGCAATCTGGATGCCCACCATGCCGACGCCGGAACCGCCGCCCATGATAAGGACTGTCTGTCCAGGCTTTATCTTGGCCCTGCCGACGAGCATGTGCCACGAGGTCATGCCGACCATCGAGACAGCAGCCGCGTCTTCAAACGAGACGTTGTCTGCTATCTTGACCACGTTTACCTCCGGAAGGCGCGTGTACTGCGCAAAGCCGCCCCAGAGCGGGCCGGTCTGAAAGCCCCAGATGGTGCGGTCGTTGCAGTCGTATTCCCTGCCGGAGGTGCATGCCTCGCACACCCTGCACGACATGTTAGAGTGCGACGCAACCCTGTCGCCCACCTTGAGCTTCTGGACGTCCGAGCCCACCTCTACAATCGTGCCGGCGACGTCGCTTCCGGAAATGTGCGGCAACGGGGTCTTTACGGGCTCGCCCCATATGGCCCACAGGTCATTGTAGTTGTAGGACGCAGATTCTACCTTTATCAGAACCTCGTTTGGCTTTATCTTGGGAACATCGATATCCTCAATCTTGACAACCTTCGTCGGGTCTTTGTTGTACTCTCTAAATACTGCTGCCTTCATATATAGAGGGCAAAGCCTGCTTTTCACCTTAAATAGTTAACTCAATAACAACCGGCAGAAAACTGCCGGATGCTTAGCGCCGGTCGAACTTGAATTCCTTCTTTGGCTGCTGCAGGCTTGCCAGAATCTGCTTCAGCTCGTCGTCTGAAAGCGCGCGGTTGAGCCTGCCCGTTGATGCGGCGTTTATCAAATAGTTTTCAACGGCGGTCGCAAGCTCTGGCTTGACCATCCGTATGTTTGTAAGGCGCTGGCGCGCCTGCGGATCCAGAACAACATACAAGACGCGCTGGCGCATCGCGGCTGCCTCTGCCTCACGCCTCCTTATCTCCTCGTCGTTTGGTTGCTGTGGTGGTTGAGGGGCAGACATTTTTCACTTATGCGTAGCGCTGGAGCGCCGGGGCTGCCTTGACCAGCTCTTTGTGGATCTCAGTTGCAAGCCTGTCGAGCTTTTTCGTGCCCTCGCTTGTCACCACCCTGCCCTTTGCCGGCAGTTTTGTGACGTATCCAGCGGCTTCGAGCTGCTGGATGGCGTGCCTGATGATGGCGCCGCCCGCGTCCTTGTGGTGCGAGAGGTTGTAGCCTATCTGCTTGCGCCCGCCGTATGCCACTTTTAGATCTGAAACGCCTATCGGACCGTGAAGGTAAATCTTTCTCAAAAGAGAAGCGCACCTAGTGTACCACCAATCCCGGTTCTGCGGGATCTTTTCGGCGTGCGAGCCCGTCTTGACAAATGCCGACCACGCTGGAGGCTCGATCTTTTTGTCCTTCTTCAGCTGCTCGGCCAGCTTGGCGATTAGCTCGTCAGCCGGAACGTCGTAAACCTTGGCCATATGTGTAACGAAAAAGTCGCAACAGCCCTTATAAAACCTTATTCCGCCGCAAAATTTTGCGGTACGTGTGCCCGCACAGCATGCATGTTATGCGCACGGCCTTTGTTGCTCCCGTCGACCGGCCCACCCGCACCCTGGCTGTCCTGCCCGGCACAATGAACGCCTTGCACTTTTTGCAGTACAGCTGCCTTATCTCATAGGGCATGCGCACCCGGTGGCGCATGGCTATTTTTTTTGCAAGGTTTGCCTGGCGGCTGGCAAGAGCGGAATCTTGCTCCTTCAGGGCGCCTGCTACCAGGATCTCGATGCGCTCTTTTGCCATTTCTCTAGCCTGCTGCTTTTTGTTGTTGTTGTCCGTGCGGGCTCTAGCGCCTGCGCCTGATAAAAAGCAGCTGCAATATAAGGCCCACGCGGCAAACCGTCAGGCACGGACGACAACAACAAGACAATCCTCGTGATAGCAGAGGCGGCCCTTGAATGCGTGCCCGAAGAGATAGCCGGCCACCCGGCGGTGTCAAGCAGGGCGAAAAAGCTTGGCCGCAAGGCCCAGGAAACCCTGCTTGACAGGAGCTACCACCACGCCGCCATGAAGCGCCTGCCTGACAGCTGGAAGCGCGGCAGACCCGACATCGTACATTTTGCGCTCATGGAGGCGCTTTCGACCCCGCTCTTTATCCAGGGGCAGCTGGACGTGTACGTGCACACGTTTGGCGACATGATAATTTCGATGGCAGCCGGCCTGCGCGTCCCAAAATCGTATTTCCGCTTTGAGGGCCTCATGCAGGGCCTGTTCCGCGACGGCGTCGTGAAAAGCGACGAGGGCGCCGTGCTCATGGAGATGAGAAAAGGCACGCTTGCAGACCTGATAAAAGAGGTCAAGCCGGGCAGGGTGGTCGGGCTGTCGTCGGCAGGCGTGCAGTCAAGCGCCGAACAGGTAGTCAGGAAAAACTACGTTGACAGTTGCATGTTCGTGATAGGCGGCTTTCCAAAGGGCCACTTTGGCGACGACACAAAGGCATTGTTCAACTGCACCTACTCTATCGAGGGCATGGGGCTTGAGGCCCACGTCGTAATTGCCAGGATACTGTACGAGTGCGAGAAAAAGAACAAGAGAGAGAAGCCTAGCCAGGCGGCGTAAAGTAGTAGGCGTCCACCATGAACGCTATGAAGAGCGCCGTCAGGTACGGGCTAGAGAACTTGAACACAGTCCACGACGCCTTTTCCGTCGGCTTGACAAGGAGCCACATGGAAAGCGCAAGCATCACCGCGCCAAACACTCCCGCTGTCGCAAGGTAGATGATCCCAAACTCGCCAAAGAGAAACGGCACGAGGCTGAACACCACCATCATCACGGTCGTCCCGGCAATGACGCGGACAGAGCTCTTTTCGCTTGACACCACCGGTAGCATCGGCACGCCTGCCTTGGTGTAGTCCTTTTTGATGTGCAGCGCAAGGCTCCAGATGTGGGTCGGTATCCAGAGGAACACTAGGCCGGCCATGACAAGCCCTATCTCGATGTTTTGAGTCGTTACTGCGACATAGCCTATCAGCGCAGGGGCGCCGCCTGAAAACCCGCCCAGTATGATGTTTGACTGGCTGCGCCTCTTAAGCCACTTGCTGTAGACGATGACGTTGTCAAAGAGCCCAAAGGCCATGAGGGAAAACGCCCAGATGTTGACAAACCACGACATGACAAGCGATATCGCAGTTAGTATCAGCCCAAACGCAAGGGCGTTTTTCGGTGATATCCTGCCCGACGGGATCGGCCTGTCCTTTGTCCTGTCCATCATGGCGTCAATGTCGCGGTCGATGTATCCTGTCAGCGTCTCTGCTGCCGCCGAGCCGGCGGTGACGCCTCCGATGAGCAGGACCCACGTCATCGGCTCTATGGGCAGGTCAAAGTAGAACGACGCCGTGAGAGCCGCGCCAAAGGTCGTGAAAACGAGGAGGTACCAGATCTTGGGCTTGGTCACCTCATAGTAATCCTTGATCTTGTTTCCTACGGAGACCTGCCTCACAGTGTCCAAGCGATCGAGATCCGACCTAGAGGGCGCATCGTTGTTATTTATATCTTAAAAATTGGGATGTGCGCGCGCCCTACTTCTCTATCGAGGACGGGTACGCAAGCTCCCTGACCGTCTTGCGCATCTCGATGAACGTCTCGGTCTTTTGCACCCCCTCGACCCTGCCTATCTTTTCAGAGATAAGCTGGTGCATCTCGTCAAGCGAGTGGGCGTTCATCGTGACAAGGATATCGAACCTGCCCGTCACCTCTGAGACTTCGCGCACCTCCGGGATCTTGAAGAGCTCGTTGAGGACGTTGTCGCGCAGCTTCGAGTCCATGTTGATGCCCGTCAGCGCCTTTACATTAAAGCCGAGCGCCTCGTCGTTTATCACTATGGTGAATTTCTTTATGAGGCCCTTCTTTACCAGGCGCTTTATCCTGCTGTACACGACGGACGAGTTGATGTTGATTTTTTTGGATAGCTTGGGCACAGAAATGCTGGCATCCTTGGCAAGTTCGCTTAAAATTTTGACGTCTAGATCGTCTATTTTCCCCATCGAAAGCCGGGCATATCTTAAGATACTGGGTGTTAATAAACGTATAATATGGCTCCAAACAGTGCTTTAATTCAATATTTTACACAAGCCTTCAAGTAATGAAAAGACGTCAATAAATTACGGGCCTAGCGGTAATTTAAGTGCCCCGTCCCCATTCTTGTCCCTTTTTCGCACAAGCCGGGAGACGCTGCTTGCAACTGCCAGCGTGGACAGCGCTAGCGTCGCGACGACAAGCGCGGACGTGGTAACCGTCATCGCCGCATCATTGTTGAGAAGCGCTGAAGCGAGCACCGACGCGACGAGGATTGCAACGGTAACAGACAATGAAACAGCGAGGGCCGGCCCGCGCCTTTGAAGCCGCCTTGCCGCGGCAAGTGCGACCGGCGAGGCGTACACCGCGCCTATGAGCGAGCTTGCCACAAGGCCGGCCGCTATAGAGCCAAGCTCGCCGGGGACTATCGAGTACGCCTTTTCAGACACCGCAAGGATGCCAAGCAGCGGCTGGATGCCTGCCCTGACTGCCGCCTGGAGCCACGGCTGCTCCCGCTCATAGTCTGCGACGTACGGGCTGAACGAGTAGTAGACAGTGTTAAAGGCGCTCATGAAGCTAGAGCCGGCCGCCGTCGACAGTATGCGCTGGTCGCGGAATTCACGCAGGAACTGCACCTGCGGGGCAAGCTCGCTTCCAAAAGCCGCGGTGGCGATAAGGCAGCCGGACTCGTTTACGTCAAATATCCTGGAGCCCAGGCCGTACGGCGTGCTGACGTACACGAGATATTCCTGCTTGCCGTTCACGTCAGGGGCCTTGAACTCCTGCGAGAATTCGCCGCCGGCAAGCGTCGTGCCGCTTTTTGACATGACATCGTGTCCCTTGGTTCCAATGACTATTCTGTACTGGGCGCCAGGTATTCCCTGGCCCGATTTGTCCTGCACTTTTCCAGAAATCAGAAATGTTTGCCCCTCCCGGACGCCGGCGATGGCGTCTATTGTCACCTTGCCTGTTGTTGCCGTTATCTGCTGGCCAGTGTCAGAGTCATCCAGCTCGCATGTTCCAAGGACATCGTCTGGCTCGTACCCTTCGGGGCATTCGGGGCGGCATTCGCCGTCAAGCTCGTATTCGCCAAAGTCGCATTCATCGACGCAATTTCCGTACTGATCCACAAGGTCGCAGTCCTGCGCTGACGCCGCCCCAGTGCCAGGGAACCCAGTTGCTATAGCAGTAGTCGCAAGGATGGCTGAAAGCAAGAAAGAGGCGCGCGCCGGCACGAACCGGCAACTGGCGCACGCGCTATTAAGCATTAATGATGATAATAATAAAAAAGAAGCCTCTAGAGGATCTGCTTGTCCTTCAGCAGTTCTGCGAGCAGGACGGCGCCCTTGGCAGAGCCCATCTTTTCGTTGTGGGACAGGAGCACATACTTTATCCCGTTGTCAAAGGCAGTGTCCTTGCGGAGCCTGCCGACTGCCGTCGTCATGCCGTCGTTGAGCTCGCGGTCGATCCTTGGCTGCGGTCTGGTAGGGTCATCGTGAACCACGATGTACTCCTTTGGTGCGGACGGGAGCTTGCCTATCGACACGTTCTTTGAGAATTTCAGCATCTCCTTTTTCACGTCCTCCGGCTCTGCCGCCTCGGCCGTCTCGACAAAGACCGTTTCCGTGTGGCCGTCAAGGACAGGGACGCGGGTGCATGTGCAGCTGACGCGGAAATCCGCAGGGGTGATTGCGTTTCTGGCAAACTTGCCGAGGATCTTTTTCGCCTCTCTCTGCACCTTTTCCTCTTCCTTTGGTATGTAGGGGATGACGTTGTCGGTTATGTCAAGCGCGATTACGCCTGGCGACCTGCCTGCGCCGGAAAGCGCCTGCATCGAGGTCATTATCACCTTGTTAATGCCGAACTTGTCAAGAACCGGCTTTAACGTGATTGCAAGGCCGGTGGTGGTGCAGTTTGGCAGGGGAGCAACGAACCCTTTCCAGTCCCTGTTCTTGCCCTGGGCCTTCAAGAGGTCCGTCTGGTCGTCGTTTACGCCCGGGATGAGTATAGGAACGTCTGATTCGTAGCGGAATGCCGCGGCGGTGCTTATGACCGGCGTGGTTTTTGCAAACTTGGGCTCGATTACCATGGCGTCGTCAGACTCTAGTGCGGTGAATATGAGGTCAAAGTTCTCCGGCTTGATGTCGTCGACCTTGCTGACCACCATGTTCTTGACGTACTCGGGCACTTCCTCGCGGTTGTGCCATCTCAGTATCCCCGAGCTGGGGTCGCGGAGGGCGTCGACGTATTTCTTGCCTGCCGACCTTTCAGAAGCTGCCACCTGCGTAAGCTGGAACCACTTGTGCCTGTTGAGGGCCACGATGAATTCCTGGCCCACAGCGCCGGTGGCGCCTATCACTGCTACCTTGAGCATATACGGGCGTTTGAGATGTATCGCAACTAATAATCGTTTTTCCAAACAGAGGCGCACATTCTAAATACAGAGAATAACACAAGGAGCTTGATGACGGCAACGATGGGCGCTTGCTCCCACGGCGGCATCTACTCGGTGGCGGACCACAAAAAGGTCAGGGCAGACTTTAGCTCAAACGTCAACCCGCTTGGCGCGCCAAGGGGCGCAGTAAAGGTCATCGAGAGGCAGGCGGGTCAGCTTGCACCCGTCTATCCTGATCCAGAGTGCCGCGACCTCAAAAAGGGCATATCAAAATACATTGGCGTCGACACAAGACAGATAACAGTAGGCAACGGCGCGGCAGAGATAATCTACTGGTTTGCGCGGGCGTTTGCAAAAAAGCGCGTAGTCATCCCGGCACCCACGTTCTGCGAGTACGAGCTTGCGTCTAAAAAGGCGGGGGCGGACGTGACGTTTGTTCCGCTGTCTGCGGGTTTTGTGCTTGACGCGGAGGCAGTCATAAAAAGCGCCAGGGGCGCGGACGCGGTCTTTATGTGCAACCCGAACAACCCGACCGGCCTGCTTGCAACCGACGCGGTGAGAAAGGTGATTGAAGGCGTTGACCCGTCCACAACAAAGATCCTGCTTGACGAGTGTTTTATCGAGCTTGTCGACAAACCTGAAGCAAACACGCTTGCGTGCATGGTGCGCGACCATGAAAACCTGGTAGTGCTAAGGTCGCTGACAAAGTCGTTTGGGATGGCCGGCCTGCGGCTTGGCTACAGCGTCTCCAGCCCCGCGCTTGCAGAAGCGATGGAGGCAAGGAAAACGCCGTGGAACGTCAACGGGCTTGCCCAGGCTGCGGGAATCGCGGCGCTTGCAGACAGGAGCCACGTCGCAAGGGCAAGGGCGCTCGTAGCAAGGGAGCGCAGGTTCCTGCACGACAGGATCAAAAGGAAGGCAGGGCTCGTGCCGCTAAAGTCCGATGCAAACTATTTCCTCATACAGCTGCCAGAAGGCGACAACTCGGCAGAGTTTCGCGACCGCCTCCTGAAAAAGACGGGGGTGCTTGTGCGCGACTGCAGCACCTTCACCGGGATGGACAGCAGGCACATCCGCGTCGCCGTCAAGACTCACAGGGAAAACATCATGCTTGCAAAAGCGCTGGAGGCAATGACGCCAGGTGGCTAGGCGCGCAAAACTGCTGATGGTGCAAGGAACGTCGTCAGGGGCAGGCAAGAGCACGCTCGTGGCAGGGCTGTGCAGGCTGTACGCCGACAGGGACTACAGGGTGGCGCCGTTCAAGTCGCAGAACATGTCGTCCAGGCTTTACCTGACAAAGGACGGCTTGAAAATGGCGCAGGCGCAGGCCGTGCAGGCAGTCGCCTCAAGAAAGCAGCCCGACCCCCGGATGAACCCGATCCTGCTAAAGCCTCTTGGCGACTACCGGAGCGAGGTCATCATCAACGGCAGGTTCTACTCCGAGATGCACGCGCGAGACTATTACGAAAAATTTGCGCTAAAGCAGGGCCTGCCTCTTGCGCTAAAGGCGCTTGACTGCCTGCGGAGGGAAAACGACCTTGTGGTGATTGAAGGGGCCGGCTCGCCGGCGGAGATAAACATAGCCAAATACGACATTGCAAACATGCTCCTTGCAGAAGAGGTCGGGGCGCCCGTGGTCATCGTGGCAGACATTGAGCGCGGCGGATGCTTTGCCAGCATGGTTGGGACGCTCCAGTTATTGAAGGTAAAGCACAGGGCGCTTGTCAAGGGGTTCCTGGTAAACAAGTTCAGGGGCGACCAGTCGCTTTTAGAGCCGGCGATAAAAGAGGCACAAAGGCTGACCAGAAAGCGCATCCTTGGCGTCATACCAAAGATCGACCTTGACCTGCCCGAGGAAGACTCGCTTGTCGGCGGCAGCGCCACCACAAGGGCAGACCTTCCGCAGGATGCGTGGGACTGGCAGATAGGCCTGCTTGCAAAGGCAATAAAAGACAGCGTGGACGTAAAGAGGCTGGACAGGATAGTGGGCCTGTAGTATGCTGCTTGCTCTCATTGCCGCCCTTGCAGGCGGCCTTGGCCTTGACGTTGTCGCGGGCGATCCGCCAAACCGCTACCATCCGGTGGCATGGCTTGGCCGGCTCATCGGCTATTTCGTCCCGCGGCTCAAGGCTGGATCAAGGGCAAGAGAGCGGGCCGGCGGCAGCGCCTTTGCAATACTGATAGTAGCCCTTGTTGGCGCCGGCGTACACTTCGCCGCCATGGCAAGCCTGTACCTGGCAGGCGCTGTCGCGCTGGCAATATTTTCTGCGATAATCCTAAAGGTCACGGTTGCCGTGCGCGGGATGGACAGGCACGCCCGGGCAATAATGGCCTGCCTTGAAAATGGCGACCTGCCCGGCGCAAGGCAGAACCTCTCTATGATAGTGCGCCGGCCAACGGAGGACCTTGACGAGCAGCACGTGCTTTCCGCAACAATAGAGTGCGTCAGCGAAAGCACGGTTGACGGCATCACGGGGCCGGTATTCTATTATTCATTGCTTGGGCCGGCGGGCGCTTTTGCGTACAGGGCGATAAACACGCTTGACTCGATGGTCGGATACAAGGACGACTATTACAGAGACATTGGCTGGATGTCCGCCCGGCTTGACACCCTTGCCAACTATGTGCCTGCGCGGATCACCGCGTTTTTGATGGTCGTTTCTGCAAGGATGCTTGGCGCCGACTGGAAGAACTCGCTTGGGATCCTGCAGCGCGACCACGGCAAGACGTTCTCGCCAAACGCCGGCTACCCGATGGCCACGATGGCCGGCGCGCTCAGGATACGCCTGGAGAAGATAGGCCACTATTCGCTGGGTGACAGCCAGGAGCAGACCACTCTTCAAAAGTGCAGGATGGCGATCTCGATGATGAAGCTTACAACATTGCTGTTTTTCCTTGCGTTTTCCGTGCCGGCAATGTCAGTTTTATATCTGGCCGGCTGGTGGAGGCTCTTGCTTGGCCTCCCTTAAGCCGATCCAGTCGGTACTGGCATTTCTGACGATAATCCCGGTCGGCAAGGGCGGCGACCATGACATCCACTACATTGCCAGGAACATGTACCTCTTCCCGGTAGCCGGCGCCATTGTCGGCGTCATCGCCGGCAGCATGGCCTTTGGCATCTCGCCGTTTTTTCCCCCGCTCCTTGTCGGCCTGTTAGTCGCGGGGGCGCTCGTGATACTGACCGGCGTGCACCACACAGACGCGCTTGCCGACTTTGCAGACGGCATGATGGCCAAGGGCGACAAGGAGAAGAAACGAAAGGCAATGATGGATCCGGCCGTCGGCTCTGCAGGCGTGGCCGCGCTTGTGATGTACTTTGCCGGCATGATAATCGTGTTCAACACAGGATTCGGCGGCACAAAGATCCTGACAAGCATCATCGCCGCCGAGGTGATTGCAAAATACATCATGGTGCTCCTTACATACAGGGGCACCTCTGCATGGGAGGGGTTCAGCTCGCCCTTTACCGCCGCCATGAAGGACGGCAAAAAGATGGCCGCCGCGACTGCGATCATGCTTCCCATCGTGTGGTTTTCCGCCGGCTATGCAGGAATGGCCGCGCTTGGAGTCTCTGTCTCGCTCGGGGCGCTGATGAGGCACGCCTCAAAGAGAAGCTTTGGAGGCATTTCCGGCGACGTGCTTGGCGCGTCTAACGAAGTTGCCAGGCTTGCCTCGCTCATCGTCCTTTCATCGACGATGGTGATGCCTTGATAACTGCTGCAGTCATGTGCGGAGGAAGGGGCACCCGCATGGAATCAGGTACTGAAAAGCCGATGACAGAACTTGCAGGCAGGCGCTTTATCGAGCGCGTAGTGCTTGCATTAAAGGAATCTGGACGGTTTGAAAAAATAGTTGCGGCAGTTTCGCCAAGCACGCCGGCGACAAAAAGGTTCCTGCAGTCAACAGGCATCGAGACAATTGACACGCCGGGCGCCGGCTACCCGCAGGACCTTTCAATCCTGCTTGAAAAGGTTGCGCCGTCAAGGGTGTTAGTGGTGCCTGCAGACGTGCCGCTTTTGACTGCAGAGACAGTAAGCGAAATAGTTGACAAGCTTGCTGCAGCAGCGGTTAACGCGCCCGCGGCGTCCATTGCAATCGAGAAAAGCTTTGCAGAGGGCCTTGGCGTCACGCCAAGCGTCGCCTTTGGCAACGACCTGTGCCATTCAGGGATCACCCTGTTTGATGCCGCGCGTGCAAAAAAGGGCGCGGTAGAAGAACGTTATGTCATAATGAACAGGGCAGAAGTCGCGCTGAACGTGAATACAAAAAGGGAAAAAGAGGTTGCAGAGTCACTGGTCAAGCGTGCCAATGACCTTGCCGGCGATGCGCGCCTTTGAGCCGGAGCTCGTGGCAAGCGTCTCGCCGCATCCGGAGCACTTGATTTCAGACGTCGTGTGCGAGAATATGACGGCCCTTGCGCCGCACTTTTCGCACTGGACGGAGATAAAGTTGCTCCGCGGTTTTGGAACTAGTATGTTTTCTCTCTTCATGTGACTATCAGATCTCCAGCTTGCGTATCCTGCGTCCTTCCTTCATGGTCTTTCTCTGGCACGTCTTGCACGTATAGCGCAAAGTGATCTTTTTCGTGGTCTTGGCAGTCCTTTTAAGCTCGGGGAATTTCTGGCCGCCGTATCCCTTCTTGTCCTCGGCGTGCCTGCGAGCGCCTTCTGCCACGGTCCTGTCCTTGCCCTTCTTGTATATTGCAACGGCCTGCATGGTGTGGGTCTTGCACCTAGGGCAGAACTTGCGCATCTCCTTCTCCATCTTCATAGCTAGCACATGAATTCACGCTAGGGTAATTTAAGGTATGTCCGGGTGCCTTGAGGAGGGCCGGCTTAGAAAATCTAATATACTTGTATTATTATCCTTCTGGCATGTTTGAAGCTCTGTTCAGACAAGTGATCGACCCAGCTGCATTTCCAGTATGGATTCCGTTGGCTTTTGGCCTGATAGTTGGTCTGGCCTATGCTATTGCCTCCGGTATGAGGCGCAGCAAGTAAAGACAGGGTCGCTTCTCTTTTCTTTCTTTTTCGATTACCTTATAGCGTAGGCTATGCCATATAGCCTCACATGGGCCTTTTACACCGCGAAAAGAACGAGTGCGAAGACTGCCACACGCGCTTTTCAAGCTACGAAGAGCTCGTGCACCACGCGCATGACGCCCACAAGCACCACATCATAAAATGCTCCGACTGCGGCAAGCTTTTCCTCCATGAAAAGGACAGGCTGCACCACGTCAAGGAAGAGAGGGAGCGCAAGGCGGACATCCGCCGGCACAAGTTTTAAGCAGGCTTTTTCGTGGAAAACAGGATTATGAGCATCGATTTTGGGTCCAGGGTCAGGGTGGGCGCAGAAAAAGAGCGCGCCATCACAGTCGACTCTAACATGACCACAAGCTTTCTCTGGGAGGGCGAGAACGTGCTTTCCACCCCGGCCATGATAATGGAGATGGAGGAGACCTGCCGGCTGCTTCTCAAGGAGCAGGCGATCCCCGAGGCGGAATGGGACTCGGTCGGCACCATAGTCGACATCAGGCACCTCGCCGCAACGCCTGTGGGCGCCCAGGTGTTCTTGAAGGCAAAGGTGGCCTCGGTGAACGGCAGGCAGGTCATGTTCGAGGTCGAGGCAAGGGACAAGCTTGAGAGGATAGGAGAGGGCAGGCACGAGCGCTTTATCATCAACGTGCCGAGGTTCCGGGCCAAGTTTGGCGAGAAGCAAAAACAGCTTGGCATGTGAAAAATATATAAGAGATGCATGAAAAGTCGTAATTATTCTTAGGTGATATTGTAATGGCATCAATTCAAACAACGCCTGGCGGTATGCCAGTCTTAATCCTGAAGGAAGGGACTAAGGAAAGCAAGGGACGCGAAGCGCAGAAGAACAACCTGACAGCGGCAAAGCTGATCGCAGAGATAGTGAAGACGAGCCTTGGCCCGCGCGGCATGGACAAGATGCTGGTGGACAACCTTGGCGACGTGACCATAACAAACGACGGCGCCACCATCTTGAAGGAAATAGACGTGCAGCATCCGGCGGCCAAGATGATGGTCGAAGTTGCCAAGTCGGTCGACAACGAGGTCGGCGACGGCACCACGTCTTCGGTGGTGTTTGCCGGCGCACTGCTTGAAAAGGCAGAGGACCTCCTGAACAAGGACGTGCACCCGTCCGTAATCGTAGATGGCTACAACGCGGCAGCAGAACAGGCGCTAAAGCTTTTGGAAAAGATGGCAGTGCAGGTAGACATCTCTGACAAGGACATGCTCCTAAAGATTGCAAGGACCAGCATGGACTCAAAGCTTGTGTCCGACGACAGCCCGCTCCTTGGGGCGATAGTGGCCGACGCGGCAAAGCAGGTCGCAGAGAAGGCAGAAAACGGCAGCCTGAGAGTCGACCTTGACAACATCAAGGTGGAAAAGAAGGCAGGAGGCTCGATGCGCGACACGAAACTCATCAAGGGCATAGTCCTTGACAAGGAAGTCGTGCACGCAGGCATGCCAAAGCGCATAGAGGGAGCCAAGATTGCGCTCGTCAACTCGGCCCTTGAAATCGAAAAGACAGAGATGAGCGCAGAGATACGCATCTCCGACCCGCACCAGATGCAGATGTTCCTCGAAGAGGAGAACAGGATGCTAAAGGCGATGGTTGACAAGGTCAAGAGCTCCGGCGCAAACGTCGTGCTCTGCCAGAAAGGCATTGACGACATCGCCCAGCACTACCTTGCAAAGGCAGGAGTGCTTGCGGTGCGCAGGGTCAAGGAAAGCGACATGACGAAAATGTCCCGCGCGACAGGCGCAAGGATCGTCAACAACCTTGACGACCTGACGTCAAAGGACCTTGGCTCTGCCGAGCTTGTGGAGGAGCGCAAGGTAGAGACGGACAAGTGGGTGTTCATCGAAGGGTGCAAGAACCCCAAGGCAGTCACCATCCTCATCCGCGGAGGCTCGCAGAGGGTCGTGGACGAAGCAGATAGATCATTGCATGACGCTCTCATGGTCATGAAGGACGTCCTTGAAAAGCCGGCCATCGTGGCAGGCGGAGGTGCCCCGGAAGCCTACATCGCAAACGAGCTGCGCCAGTGGTCTTCAAGCCAGGAAGGCCGCGCCCAGCTTGCAGTGCAGAAGTTTGCAGACGCCCTTGACGCGATCCCGCTCAACCTGGCCGAGAACGCCGGCATGGACCCGATAGACACAATGACGGAACTTCGCGCCAAGCAGAGCAAGGGAAGCAAATGGACAGGAGTCGACGCAAGGAACACCGTGGTCGCCGACATGTACAAGCAGAACGTGCTGGAGCCACTGGTAGTAAAGCAGCAGATAATCAAGTCTGCAACAGAGGTCGCGTCGATGATCCTCAGGATCGACGACGTGATTGCCGCAAGCAAGTCCAAGATGCCAGCAATGCCGCCGGGCGGTGGAGGTATGGGTGGCGGCATGGGCGGAATGGGCGGCATGGGAATGGAATAATAAGAAACAAAGCAAGCTCCCGTCTCTTCCTTCTCTCTTTTTCCTTTCTTCTCTTTCTTTTATTCAACAAACAACAAATACCGCAGAGTGTTAACGCTCGCAAGAAGAAAAAGTGATAATAGACAAGCTGAAGCAGCTGCGCATCCTCGGCTCGATAGTGGTGATGCCGGACTTTTTCGTTGACAGGATAATCAGGCTTGACGCGAGGGAAAAGCTGACCGGCGCGCTTGAGGAAAAAGCAAGGAACGGCGGCGGAAGCGTCCGGGGCGTCCCCACGATAGACATCAGGGGCGGAAACGCAGTCAACGTCGCGTACGCGCTTGCCAAGCTTGGCGCCAAGGTGACGCTGTTTACGGTCGCAGACGAGATGGGCGCGGCCATGATAAGGCAGTCGTTTTCGCAGTTTGGCGACAGGGCGGCGCTTCGAATCGCGCAGGGGAGGCACGGATGCACCACCGCGTTTGAGTTCCCGCACGGCGACAGCAGGGTTAACGTGATGGTAAGCGACATCGGGGACAATGCAAGCTTTGGCCCGGACAAGCTCAGCTCAAACGATGACCAGGCGGCGCTAAAGAACGCCGACGCGGTGATGGTGGTCAACTGGGCAAGCAACCAGAAAGGCACAGAGCTGGCAGAGCATGTCTTCAAGAGCTCGCCAAGCGCGCTGCATTTCATCGACCCTGCAGACATTGCCACGAGAAAGCTAGAGTTCCGCGACGCGCTGTTCAAGCTTGGCCCTGTCACCGATTATCTCAGCATCAATGAAAACGAGTGCGACCACCTGGCGTCCGCGCTCGGGCTTGACGCGCCCCTTGGCACGAACTATGGGCCTGACGACGTGAAAAAGGCGGCGGCCAAGATAGCAGAAAGCGTCGGCATCACCACCGACCTGCACACCCGCATAGGCTCGGCGTGGTCAAACGGCAAGGAGGCCGAGTTTGTGCACGCAATAAAGGTGGAGCCAAAGATACTGACCGGCGCCGGCGACGTGTGGGACGCTGCCGACATCCTGGGCTACATCGCAGGGCTTGACTCGCGTGAGCGCCTGCTGTTTGCAAACGCGGCCTCGTCGCTGTACGTGAGGGAGCCGTCAGGCGAGCCTCCGGCCATGAGCAGCGTGTTTGAGCTCATAGAGCGCATCCAGTAGCTAGCTCTAAATCACCTGCCCTGCAAGAGAAAAAACGATGATAGAGTCAGGCGACGCGGCAAGGGTCGTTGACACGCTTGCAAAGAACCTTGCAGGTGTGGCGATGAACAAGTCGAACTTTGAAAAGCTCCCGGACACGTTCTGGGGATATTACGCAAGGGGCCACGACGGCAAGGGCAGGTTTGCAGTCATTGTCACTTATTCTGAAAAAGGCGACGACGTCGACGACCTCGTGAAAATGTACGAGCAGTGGATTGCCAAGAACAAAGAGGCTAAGTGATCTGTTCCAGAATCCACTCGCGGAATTTTGCAACCGCAAACTCTTCTGACTGCTTTACGAACGCGGGGTCCTTCACCCGCCACTGGTCCTGCGGTATCCCGTCAAAGAACTCCTGCATGCACAGTATGAACCGGAAGCGCAGGTTGCGCGGGTTTTCCGCCATCCCGTAGCGGTACAGTATCTCTGCAATCGCGGAGAACGCCATGTCATAGTCGCGCTTGAACGGCTCTATCGCAAACGTCTGCTGCAGGATGTCTGAAATGGCGTCGAGGTCCTGCCTTAGAGTTATTGCTGTCATTTGGCCTTGAGAGCTTCCAGCTTTTTGGAGTAGAGAGCCTGCATGCTTGCCGGGACGTCAAGGTTGTATTTTGCCGCAAGGTAGTGGAGGAGTGCTATCGACTCGGTTATCTCTAGTTTGGCGTGCTCGGCGTTCTGCTTTTCCATAGCAAAAGCGATCTCGCCTATCTCGCGTACCAGGTGTATGAACGCGGCCTGGGCGCTGTCGCCAAACTTTCTGTTGTAATATTCTACTGCTGTTGCTGTTGCGCTCATGCAAGGTTGTGCGCATGGACGGTATTAAAACCCATTTTCGGGACTTGTACCGCATGACATATAATGAATTATGGCAACAGTAATTGCGGCGTGAAAAAGGAGCTCCTGATAATGGCCAGCGTCGTGGCGGTTTTTGTAACCGGTGGCGTAATACTCATGTCATCCGGCCTCTTGCCGGAAGAAAAGGCCAAGGATTTCAACGCGCTTTCCAACATAACGCTCAAGACCGAAAACATAGTCATCAAGGAGCCTACCACAGGCGACAACACGTACATCTATGCCATAAACGACGTGGCCAAGCAGGCGTGGGAGATAGCCGAGAAGGATTCCAGGGTCCAGGACATACTTGCGCAGACAAGGGGCAGCGCAGTCACGATTGCAGCAGTGCAGCCTACAGCGTTTGTCGACCCTGGCGGCAAGGTGACGCACAGCGGCGCAGGGCAGGTGATGATCACCGCAAACTGGCAGCTTGTCGGCGGCAGGCCCTATACAGACGCCGAAAGTTTTACCGCGATTGCAGGCAAGCAGGGCGAGTCGCGCCAGCAGATATGGAACGTGTTTGTCGACATGGACAGGCAAAAGGTAAACAGCATAGCAAACGAAAACGAGCGGGTGATGTCGAACACCCTGCGCAAGGACATCGTGTACGGCGGTATGAACATGTACATGCCCGACGCTGCGATAACGCAGGCCGGCTCGACGGTAAAGTGGATAAACGAGTCGAACATCCCCCACAACGTGGTGGGCACGTACAAGACAGAGTCAGGGCAGACCATCAATAACATAGACAGCGGGTTTTTCAGCCGCAACGAGTCGTTCCAGTACAAGTTTGCCGAAAAGGGCGTGTTTGAGTACCACTGCACCATCCACTCAGAGGAGGGGATGAAGGGCACGATAATAGTAGTAGTGCCCTAGGCTGCTGTTACTTCTTCGCCCTTCAGGTGCTTGTCAAAGAACGCAAGCGTCTTTTGCCACGCGTCCTTTGTCTCCTCCGGCGCATAGTTGGCCCCTGACGGGTTTGCAAACGCGTGCCCCACGCCCTCGTATATGTAGACCTCGTTTTCTATGCCGTTCTTGTCAAGCGCCTGCTTGAACGCGTTTACCTGCTCCACAGGTATCGACTGGTCCGCGCTTCCAAAGACGCCGAGCACCGGCCACTTTATCACGGACAGCGCCTCTGGATCGGTGACGAGCCTGCCGTAGTATATTCCGGTCGCGTCCATCTTTTCGTTCAGCGCAAGCTGGAGCGACCAGTCGCCGCCAAAGCACCACCCAAGCGATCCCACCTTGTTGCCTCCGACAGAGTCGCTGTTGCGCAGGTAGCTGACCGCGGCCTGCACGTTCTTTACCGCCTCGCCAGGGTTGTTCCGAACGCCTGCGGCAAGCGGCTGCGCCTGCGAGCTCTCCGTTGCCACCTGCCCCTTGTACAGGTCTGCCGCAAGCACGACGTACCCTTCCGACGCCATCTGCCGGGCCATGTCCTTGATGTTGTCGTTCAGCCCCCACCACTCGTGGATCATGACGATGCCGGGGTACCTGCCATCGCCTGCCGGCTTGGCAAGAAATCCCGACGTGTTGTTGTAATATTCGACCGTAGAAGTCTCGACTTTTGATACATCTGTACCGGTTCCAAGCATGCTGACGTTGCTTTGCGCGCTGTCGCTCTGTTGCGTGCCAATCCATACCGCGACGGCGACTGCGGCCGCTATGGCCGCTATGCCGCCTATCTTGGCAGCGGACTTGGAATTCATGGATGAGATAACGCGGCCAGAATAATTAAGGAGATCGCGGCGCTATTATTATCACTGGCTGTGCTGGTCCAGGCCCCACCTTGCCCGGACCTTCTCTTCCAGCTTCATGAACACCAGCCGGTCAAAGAGCAGGCCGATGGCAAAGATCGCGATCATGACGGCGATTATCTGCCCCATGTCCTGGAACTCCCTGCCTATGTGGAGCACATGGCCAAGCCCGTACAGGGTAGTTATCAGTATCTCGGCGCCTATCAGGGCGTGCCACGCAAACGACCATGCCTGCCTGAGCCCGATCATCAATGAAGGAGTGGCGGCCGGTATCATGACATACCTGAACAGCGAAAAGCCGCTTGCGCCCATGTTTTTTGCGGCCCTGATGTAGAGGGGAGGGATGTTGCGGATCGAGCTGTAGGTGGATATCATCACCGAAAACACCGAGGCCATGACAAGCACAAAGAGTATGCCAAAGTCGTTAAAGCCGATGAGCAGTATCGAAAACGGCACCCAGGCAATGCTTGGAAAGGTGAGCAGGCCCACTGCAAACGAGCTGAGGGTCTTGCCAAAGCTTGGGAACTTGACCATCGCAAGCCCCACCGCCCCGCCGATGCCCACAGATATCGCAAACCCTGCAAACAGCCTCCACATCGTGACTCCCATTCCCACCGTCAGGGAAGAGTCTGCCACCAGGCCGGCTATAGTCTGCGCCACCATTGCCGGCGAGGGCATCAGGACCTTGGGCCATATCCCTAGCGAAAAGACAAGCTGCCAGACGCCGATGAACGCGGCAATGAACAGAAAGGCGTTTGCCGCGTCCGTGGTGTCGAACCGGCTTTTTGTCTTCTTGATAATGCTGTTGCTAGCCTTGCCGACTGTGGCTTCTTGCAATTTGAAAGTCCTCCTCCAGCTCCCGCAAAAGCTCCCTGCGGATCGCGCTTATTTCGTGGCTCTCGATGTCCCGGGGCCTCGGGCGGTCGACTACGATCTCTTTCTTGATGTTTCCCGTCCTTGGCGAGAGCACGATTATCCTGTCGCCCAGCAGCACCGCTTCATTGATGTTGTGCGTGACGAACAGTACGGTCTTGCCGGTCGACTGGTGGATCTGCAACAGCTGCTCGTGCAGTATGTCCCGGGTCTGCACGTCGAGCGCGGCAAAGGGCTCGTCCATGAGCAGGACCTGCGGGTCAAGCGCAAGGGCGCGCGCTATTGCCACGCGCTGCTTCATGCCGCCGGACAGCTGGTAGACGTACGAGCCCGCAAACTTTGTCAGCTGCACCATCTCGATAAAGCGGCTTGCCGCCGCCTTTCTTGACTCCTTTGGGACGCCGGCCACCTTCAGCCCGAACTCGACGTTGTCAGAAACGGTGAGCCACGGGAACAGCGCGCCTTCCTGGAATATCACGACCCTCTGCGCCTTTCTTCCTCCGCCGCTGCTGCTTTCTCCCCTGACTGAAACCAGGCCCGAGTCGGGCGCGTCAAGGCCGGCCACGATGCTCAAAAGCGTGCTCTTGCCGCATCCAGACGGCCCCACTATCGTGACAAATTCCCCTTGTTTCACGTCAAGGTTGATCCTGTCAAGCACCCTGTGCCGGTCCGCCCTGCCTTCATGCGAGAATGCCTTGGAGACGTCCCTCAGTTCCAGGACAACATTGTTGTGGCGATGATGATGGTCTTCTTCTTTCTGCTCCTGCGGTGGTTGTTCGTTCAGAGACATATATGGAACAGAGACATGGATGCATCGGATATAACCCACTTCAAAGGTGCAACTGTGGCATCATTTATGCAGTTTTGGCATGATCATTGCATACATTTCAAGGGCAGTCTGGCGTCAGATGCTGGAATTTCATGGTGGGAATAAATAAGAAAAAGGGAGGAAAAAAGAAGAGGAGGGAGAGGGAGGGGGAGAGAGAGTGGCCGTAGAGAATCAGTCAGCTTATCTGCTGCAGCCCCTTCTCCCCGAGCACCTCGTTCAGCAGCGTCAGGTCGTATATTCCGGAAAGGTCCGGGTTTTCCTTCAAAAAGCCGATGTCGTGCGCGTCGCTTGCAGACTGGAAGAGCGAGTCCTTCACAGGGTCGTACGTGAGCGTCAGCCTTGAGGTGCCGGCCTTGTACTCGTCTTCAGGTATGGTCTTGCCGGTCAGCTTTTTCAGCTCCGCGTTGTACACCTTGAGCGCCTCATCAGGGTGATCGTTAATCCACTTTGTCTCGTCCACGTTGGCCGCAATCACCTTCTTGACGACATCAGGGTTGTTCTTCAGATAGTCGGTGCTGACGATGATGTGCGCCGTGACGAACTGGCCGCCGGGCCACCGGTCCCGCTCGTCAAGGAATATGCGTCCGCCGCCCTCCTTGACAAGCTTGGCTCCCCAGGGCTCAGGCACCCATGCGCCGTCAATCTCTTTTTTCAAAAAGAGCGCGAGGATGTCTGCGTTTGCAGCAGGAATGACCTCGACGTTTCCGCCGTTTTCCTTCGTCTTGTAGCCGTTTTCAAGCAGGTACTTGCGCAGCGCCACGTCCTGCGTGTTGCCAAGCTGCGGCGACGCAAACTTTTTGCCTGCAAAATCCGCCGGCGAGTTTATGCCAGAGTCGTTCCGCACCACAAACACCGCGCCCCCGCTAGCGGCCCCGGACACGATCCGCAGCCCCTGCCCGTCAGACTTGACGTACCCGTTTATCGCCGGGTTTGGCCCGATGTAGGTTATGTCGACCTGCTTTGCAAAGAGGGCCTCTATGGCAGACGGCCCGGCGTTGAACACCTGCGTCTTGACCTCGACGTTGCTCCCAAGCGCCTTTTGAAAGTCGCCATTTCCAAGCCCTATCACCGCCTGCGCGTGGTTGATGTTTGGAAAGTACCCGATCCTGAGCACCTTTGATTCCTGCTGCTGTTGTTGCTGAGAAGCTGCCGCCTGACCTTGAGCTGAATCAGACTTGGCCGCTTGCGATCCCAGAACAAGGGGTACGGAAGTGGCAATGACTGCGACTATTATGGCCGCAGCTATTCCGAACTTGATCTTGTTGTTCATGCCTTTTCCCTGTCCCGGACGGGTTAATACTGCTGGCAACGATGCAAAAAATGCAAGAAAGGCGCAGGTTCACGGTAGAATCCGGGGAAAAAGTGCAGGATCCGCACAGTTCACAAGTTCAAAATAGGCGCACATCTTGCATATACATTATCGGAATTGCTAGAGAGCTATGTAAAGAACAGGGTCGACGTCAAAAAGCCCCGCAAGGAGGGCAGGACGTACGTGATAGACAAGCTGCAAGGGCTCGACAAGGAGAACTTTGAGGCGCTTGCGCCGTTTATCGACGCAGTCAAGATCTATGGCGTCCTGCCGCTCCTGCTTTCCGAGCCCGTGCTGCAAAAAAAGATAAAATTCTACCAGGACCTCGGCGTCAAGGTGTCTACCGGGAGCACCATCTCCGAGTACATGGTGTCTGAAAACGCGTTTGACAAGTTTGTGGGCGACGCGGCAAGGGTCGGATTTGACATCATCGAGATAGGCGAAAACGGCATCGACTTGACGTTTGAGCAAAAGAAAAAGCTGACCGACACGATCCTGGCAAGGAACCTTGATTTCCAGTGGAAGGTGGGCAAGAAGGACCCCCGGCACCAGCTCTCCATCGACGCGACCATAGCCAAGGTGGAGGATGCAGTCAAGCTGGGCTCTGACAAGGTGGTGCTTGAGGCAAACGAGGGCGTCAGCGTCGGCATATACGACGAAAAGGGCGCGGTGAGATGGAATTCCGTCGGGGCGCTCACGGCCAAGTACCCGCCGACCACGTTCATCTTCGAGGCTCCCCTTGAGCACCAGCAGTCGGCGCTCCTGGCAGAGTTTGGCCAGCGCGTCAACCTTGCCGAGATCCACATCGACGCGGTGTCGTCGATAGAGTCGCAGAGGAGGGGCTTTCCATCCAAGGCGTCGTTTGGCGTGTCGTACCTGCGCAAGGACCCGGAGGGAGGGCCGGCGGCCAAATTCGTCTATTTCATAATAAAGTCAAAGCACCCGATAGACCAGGTGGAGCTGATGGAGATGAGCCGCCTGCCAAGGAGGACTGTCCAGAGCGCGGTCGAGGACCTCAAGAGCCAGGGCTTGATAATAGAGCGCAGCAGCCTTGACGACGCAAGGAAAAAGATGTACGCGCCGGTGCAGTCGGTGTGGCTATAGCGGAGGCATTGCGCCATAATTGCGCATTTCATGCCTGACTGGCACATTCAGGGGTGAATAAATCCCTTGAATGCAAAAAAAATGCCATGCTTGATCTATTGGCAAAACCGGAAAGGAGTGCAACAAGGCAAGCGCGATTTCTGATCTGCAACGAATGCTTTTGGTGCGCGTCCTGCCTCGATCCCGGCTTTGCGGCAGGCAGCTGCCCGTCGTGCAACGCAGCAGCGGTGGAAGGCATGCCAATATCGCCCAACGAGAGATACACGTTTGACTACAGTGCCAACAGTGGAGTGGTGCTGGAATTCACGCCTGAAGGCAGGGCGAAAAGCCGCGCCGGCCACGCAGCATGACAACAGCAATGATAACGACTACAAGCTACAACAAGGCCAGCTGCAGGGCGTGCGGCCATGCTTTTTCGGTGACTCGGACCTGCAGGTTTTGTCAGGAGCCTTTCAGATGGCACTGCAGGAATTGCGGCAGCGTTGACGACTCGACCCACGTCCACCCTCCTTCTGCAGACAGCAGCAGCGTTGTTGTCTGACAAACACTGCCGCCGGTTTTGGGCGAAGCGGCGTGATCCGCGGTTTGTGCGCAGATAATTCGCAGTTCTTGGCAAGGATGCGTGTTTGAATTGCGTTATATCGTTTTCAAGCTCAAATGCAGGTGCATATACCAACCAGACACTGCCCGCCAAGCTCCATGCCAGCCCTGCAAGCTTGGCGGGTTTTTTCTCTTTTTGACAATAGAGGTTTTATAATTAAATGATGCAGGATTGGATTTACGCTTGTTTTTACAAGCAGTTCAAATTCAGCCGGCACCATTATGGAAATGAGGTACAGATAGCGGAAAGATTTTGACGTTTTATGTTGATTGACGGGGAGGAGTTTGACGCTCCTTACACATAAGCACAGCCAGATTCTGGCAGGTTCTCATAATCATCTAGGACACCTTGGATCGTATTTACAACTTGCATAAACCTGTCCAGCTCTGCATTATCATGATTTAATGCATAATTTTCATCAAAGCCTATCCTCTTTGTCTTCCCGTCCGCCGCCACCTCTAGCACTATTCTATTGGAAGGTTCTCGTATGACGCACTTGCCGCCAAAGTCAGGACACTCTTTTGTAAAGTCCTCCGTGAGGCCAAAAAAGTCATTCTCTTGAATGGACAGCCATATGCGTTCCAGTTCTTGCTGAGACAATACGAGTGTGGCGTGGCGCACGTTTATCGGGCTGTTGCATGTTGTAGCAGAGAACCGTGCCTGTCCATTGTTGTTTTCCACTTCAAGTGTATAATCGAGCCCTACTCCATGTTGGTAGATTATTCGGAATTCTGCTGGAAGGGATTGCTGGCTGGTGCGAGGCATCCAGTTGACATCATCGCGGTTCATATCGACGACCTGATTGCTTATAGTGGCAGAAAGAAGTACTATGAGGATGGCTCCGGCTGCGAGTCCTGTCCCAACGGACAAAAGAAGGCTCACGATGCCAATTTCTCTACCTGCCTCTTCTTTTGAGCTTTTACCCAAACGGCCGAAATAGTCGGACGCTGTCGCGGCTATTATGTAGTAATTCTTAGTTTTACGTGGATTGCCGAATAATATTTTTTTTCTTTTGGCGATCCTTCTGATGAGGGTGTCGCGATTGATGTTAGAATTTGGGTGGCATTTATCTTCCACCGCGTACAATGGTCGCGTGTCTAGATGGACAAGGTTTACAGGTGCAACATATGCCAAGCAAAATTACCGACAGAAGAACGGCTGAAGAAGCACAAAAGAGTGCACGACAACAACAAAGATCAAAAGTTCCGGGATATGGCTTATGTCGATCCTAACAATGCAGGTTGTGCAAGCTTCATAAATCCTGATGGCGCATTAGGGGTTATTGTAGGAGGGGCTTTTGCAAAGCGCCGGCGAAAGAAGAAGAAAGGAGATTGACTAGAGCCTTATTTTCTAATGGCTGTCGGAATATAGTCAGCAGCGTCATAACAGTGTGACGGAGTGCTTGTGACGGCATAACCAAAGGCACAAAAGCAAGAGAAAACGTTGCTAACCTGTGCCAAATAGACTGCCTATTGCTGCTGGCGTAGCTGGTCTTGCAAGCATTTCATTCATGATTATTCTATTTTTTTACTCTACCATCTTCTAACACAGTTCAGGGCTCCTGGCCCCATCGTCCGACAGGAGAAACCATGACAAACCCGGCACTGGAGCAGACTCTGCAATTGCTGCCAGGCCATTCTACCACGGAAGAGGAGTTTAGGGAAATGACCGACCGTGGAGTGTTGCACACAACCTTGCGATCGCAAAGGAGGCTTATGACAAATATGCAGGGAATGGCTTCAGCGTGTTAGATAGAAATGCAGAGACACTTGACAAGCTCAAGCATCTGGATGCTGAAGCAGTAGTTCAGCATGTCATAACAAAGAGCCCATACTTTGGCGAGGATTCTCGCGGAGCGAAAATAACAGTGGTTATTGATTCAGACTATGTGCCGATTGCGACTTATGTAAAGTGTTTGGGCCCAGATACTGAAGATGGGGATGATGATGATCACCATGGTGGAGAACTACCGGAAAAGCTGCAATGTGTTTGAGTATGACTTTGCAAAGTTGTTTGCCGCTTGAAACACACAAGTTGCGTTTTGAAGCTAGAATTTCCTACAGATAACAAGTTACTGGCTAGCTTAGATACTCGAAAAGCCTAGTCAAAGAGAACAACAGGCAAATGCGATGGAGAAAGGGCAGAAGGAGCTCAAATATCGAAGACAGGAGAGGGATGGGGCTTCCCATGAAGGCCATCGGGGGAGGAATAGGCGGCCTCATAGTACTCGTAATGGCACTTCTGCTGGGCGCCGACCCCGGCGCGGTCTTTAACAACATGCCTGCTACTACTACCACAGGCGTCAATCCCGCCCCTCTTTCTGAGGAAGACAAGGAGCTTGGCGATTTCGTGTCTGTCGTGCTTGCAGATACGGAAGACACGTGGAACGAGATATTTGCCGCTTACAACCGCGATTACCGGGAGCCCACGCTTGTTTTGTTCTCCGGGGCGGTCGAATCCTCGTGCGGGTTCGCCCAATCCGCAATCGGGCCTTTTTACTGCCCAATTGACGAGAAGGTGTACATAGACCTGAGCTTTTACAGGGACCTCAAGGAGAGGTTCAACGCCCCAGGCGACTTTGCCGAGGCATACGTCATCGCTCACGAGGTGGGGCACCACGTGCAGAACCAGCTCGGCATCATGGAGCAGGTCCAGGGCGCGCAGCAGAGGCTGGGCGGAGTCGACGCGAACAGGCTCTCCGTCATGCTGGAGCTGCAGGCAGATTGCTTTGCGGGCGTCTGGGCGCACAACGCCGACAGGGCAAACATCCTTGAGCAGGGCGACATAGAGGAAGGCCTGAATGCTGCAAGCAGCATCGGAGATGACCGGCTCCAGATGGAGTCGCAGGGCACGGTAACGCCCGACTCTTTTACGCACGGAAGCTCGGCCCAGAGGGTAAGCTGGTTCCAGAAGGGACTGGAATCTGGCGACGTCAATTCCTGCAATACCTTCGATGATGCCGCAAACCTGTAGAAATTTCAGGGAGAGAGGAATCGAAAAGTAGCCTACAGGGTCGCCGATGAAGCGGCGTGATCTGTGGTTTCTGTGCAGCCAATTTGTCTCGAAATTAAAGCGGGTGTGCAGCGGATTGTCATATGCATAACCTTGTTAATTTACATGGTTAATCAGAGTTTATTATTTCTGACCAAGAATAATGACTATGAGAGATGATGGAAGCCGATGGCTCAGATTCCTTCCCTGATACCAAAAGAGCTTGAAATCCAGAGATTGAAGCGGATCTACATAATGATCATCGTCATGATCTCTGTGATGGCCTCCGCCGAACTAGGCTATTTTGTGGACACCTCTCTGAACCAGACGATTATTCGCGACTCTGCATTCACTCCTGCAAACTGGTGGCTGTATAGCACCTTGATAGCATTGCCCTTGGGATGGGGCATAATAGCGATATATGACAGGCGGGTTCCCATCATGAGGGGACCGGGAAACGCGCTGAACACAGGTCTCAAGATGGCAATTATCGGGTACACGGCGTCGATGTTTGCAATTGGAGTGAACGAACTGTGGCACTTTTGGTTCGTAGAAGAGATATTCGCAGTCCCTCCGCACTGGATCTTCAACATGGGAATATTCCTGGCACTCATAGGGTCGCTGGCATACCTTGTGAGGGTCTATGCGAGGCTTGTTGAACTGGGCTCAGAGATGCCTGCAAGGAACCCGCATGTGGCGGAGATGTACAAACTGGCACTCGAAGGCAAGCTGTACAGCCGGTCAATCCCCTAGGAGACTCTATTGTGTCTCCGCATTTTCTTTTTCATTGATGATGGTTCTGTCTGATCTACTTCGATTGATTACGCTCGGCGATCGTGACCAACCGCAGACATTGCAAATAATGGTGTAGGGATTGGATTTGCACTTGTTTTTACTAGAACTCATCTCATAAATGGCTCGTTACCAAAAACTGAGTAGTAGATGCAGCCAGAATCTAATAGGCAAAGCGGTCAACTATTCGACTATTGCCTTATTTGACTATTTATGAGATGGCTTCTAGTAAAGGAATTCAAATTTGATTGGACCCATCTTAATGAGGAGGTATAGGTAAGACTCCACATTCTGCTGAATTTACGTTGATAGACGGGAGTGTTTTTGCTATTCCGTACAAGAAGCTAGCACGGCGTTGTTGCATCTGGTAGTAGCTCCGGACTTACCATGTTTGGTAATACATACTTACTTAGTAAGATATTGCTACTCCTCTTAAATATCAATGCCTCTACTATGATAATATGCCTGGAAAAAATTCGTTTGGCTATAGAAATCGCAATCTTGCCAGTACAGAGCGTTCAGTGCAAGCAAGTTGGAAGGCGGAGGCAAGAGAATAAGAAATGGTTTCAAAGATTGAAGTTGGAATTGACAGCTTTGCATCATTTGATGAGGCGAGCCAAGCGGTGGTTAGCCCATCAGAGCGTTTGCAGAACTTGGTAAAACTAATTGAACATGCCGATCAGGTTGGGTTGGACGTATTTGGTATTGGTGAACACCACCGCAGGGAATTCCTCGATTCGGCTCCTGCTGTCATCCTAGCAGCGGCGGCCGTAAGAACAAACAGTATAAGGCTCACCAGTGCCGTAACGGTACTGAGTGCAGCCGACCCTGTACGAGTGTTTCAAGAATTTGCAACCCTTGATCTTTTGTCGCGGGGTAGGGCAGAGATGGTTGTGGGTCGTGGCTCGTCTATCGAGGCATTTCCCTTGTTTGGCTTCCGACTGGAAGATTACGACTCGCTTTTTGAAGAAAAGCTTGACCTGTTGTTAAAGATACGTGACAACGAGCATGTCCGCTGGTCTGGAGAATACCGGCCTCCCCTGACTGGACAGGGAGTCTATCCAAGGCCCTTGCAGAATCCATTGCCGATATGGGTAGGCGTTGGTGGAACGCCGGAATCATTCGTCCGTGCCGGAGTGCTTGGACTTCCATTGGCCGTTGCAGTCATAGGCGGCGAAACTCACCAATTCCGGCCACTCATTGACCTTTACAGGGAAGCTGGCAGGAGAGCCGGACATCCACCTGATCAATTAAAGGTAGGCTTGCATTCACTGGGCTATGTCGCGGAAACGACGCAAGAGGCAGTCGATGACTTTTATCCAGGTTATGTGCGGACTATGAACAAATTTGGCAAGGAGCGTGGTTGGCGTCCAGTCACGCGCGCTAGCTTTGATGCCCAGCTAGGGCCAAAGGGTGCACTGATAATCGGTGATCCGGATGAGGTGGTCAAGAAGATAATCCAGCACAGCAAGGCACTTGGCGGCATATCCCGCGTTACTTTTCAGATGGATCCAGGGTCATTATCTCACGAAAAGTTGATGCGAGCTATCGAATTGTTAGGCACGCATGTCGCGCCTGCGCTGCGCGAAATTGAGGTTGGCACAAAATGACAGAACAAAACGAGATCAAAATAAGCTCGATCAGTATTGACGAACCAACGATTAGAAAGGTCATGGGTTATTACAGGATCGAGAACCATGATGAGTTCGCGAGGTACATCAAAAGTCTGGGGATTGAGCACAACGATTAGCTGTGGCAGCCAACCTGAAATTATTTTGTAAAATGGGGTATTACCGCTAGCACAGCAACCTCAAGACGATAGAATGCCATAACCTTCATTCCATCCTGGCGACGACTTTATTGTAGATTTTGATTTTCCTACCAGCTCCAAGATTTTTCTTTTGGTACCAGAGCGTTAACTTGTTGATCCTGCGCCTTTTCCTTTCTTGCGGCGACATTGAAAGGATGCGCTGCTGTAAAGTAACAGTATCAGGTCTAGTAATGCCCAATGGCGGGATATCAAAAGACAGCATCGCTGCTCGCTCTGTTGAGTAAATATTTTGCGAGTACCTGTACATTGCCGTACAGGATCGTTTGATAACTGGCAATTCTTCCTTTGAAGGTCGCCTTTACATTCACGTTCAACTTTGGCTTTTCAATCAAAGCATTTGCAGTAGACGGCTCTTTGAGCAGGATATGATAGTTCTCGGTTACATAAAGTCCGATTTCTTTAGCGTCTTTTCTTCGAGTAATTGTATTATTGACAGGCCGCAAGCCACCTAAATAATTCTTGCAAGTCGCATACTAGTGGCTCCTTGCTCTCTGCCAAGTCATGCAAAAAGCCAATTGCTGGATCAAGGCCAACACCATTTTTTTCCAGTGTGCCAAGGCTGCTCGGCAATCCCGCCATAAAAGAACTTACATCTACAACTACGCTTGTATTTGTAGTCCACTGGAAACGCGCGCACACATATGTAAAAGAAGTGGTGCGGGGGGTGGGATTTGAACCCACGAATCCCTAAGGAATGAGGTATCCCAGTTGGTCTAACATCTGAGCATCGCGCCAGATAATTTTCTGATCCGGTCTCACGCCTTTGACCAAGCTGGGCGACCCCCGCCCGTGCGCGGGGTATCGTAGCGACTAGAATAATATCCTTTTGTGTGTGCGCGCGCTCTAGTCTATATGGATAGAGACGCCCGAGCCTGACTTTTTCCGAAGTTTCAGCGTGACTTCAAGCACGCCGTTCTTGTACGTCGACTTGGCGGTCTTGGGATCCACCGGCTCTGGAAGGTCCACCACCTTACGGTAGCGCGGCTCGCCCGTCAACGACTCGATGGTGACCGAGTTCTCGTCGGCTGACAGGCGCAGGTCGTCCTTGTTGACGCCTGGAAGTTCCGCAACGACGCGCACGTCGTCAGAGCCCTTTATCACGTCCACAAGGGGCTCGCGCTCTTCCTTGACCGCAAGTCCGCCGCCAAGGAGGTTCGGGAACGCGTCGATGTTGCCGAACTTGCGCACCTGCGGCTTGCCGTCCGGCCCTATCTTGACAGAATAACCGTAGACTATGGGCCCCATCTCGCGGACAGTCGAGCCGTCGTCCAGCTTGCGCTCCCGGACAAGGTTCTTTGGGACCTGCTTTTCAAAGTTCTTGAAAGCTTCTGCCATCATCTTGTCCATGTCGCGCATCATCTCGTCGACATCCGGAAACCACGCTCTCCGCCGCTTGGAAAACCATTCATCAAAGGGGGATGACATATCTCTGTATCCGCCGGTAAGATAGCAAAATTTCTATTAAAGCATTTCACTTTTCGCCGTCGTCAAGCGCCCTGTCAAGCTCCTTCAGGAGCGACTTTTGCCTGTCCGACAATTTGGTGGGCACCTTGACGTTCAGCTTTACCACCATGTCGCCCTTGCCCGACGCGCCATAGCGCGGGAGCCCCTTGCCCTTTAGCCGCAAGAGCCCTTCAGGCTGCGTTCCCTGCGGGATTTTCAGTTTTTCCGTGCCGTCAAGAGTCGGGACCCGCACCTCGGTGCCAAGCGCAAGGTCGGTGTACTTGACGTCCAGCCTGTAGAGCAGGTGGCCGTCTTCCAGGCGCTCAAACTGCTGGTGCGGCTTGACGTGCAGGCGCACCACAAAGTCGCCGGGTATCCCCGACTCGGACGCTTCGCCTTCGCCCCTCAGCTGCATCGCCATGCCGTCCTCGACGCCCGGTGGTATCTCTATTTTCAATTTCTTCATTTTTTGCATCTTGCCAGAGCCCTTGCACACATTGCACGGGCGCTCGATTATCTGGCCCCTGCCCTGGCACGTCCTGCACGGCTCGACCGTCACGGATGTGAAAAACCGGTTCTGGCCGTACACGCGCTGTACCTGCCCCCTGCCGTCACAGACGGTGCACCTGCGCGCCTTTGTCCCCGGCGCCGCGCCAGAGCCGCCGCACTCGCTGCACCTGTCAAGCCTTGGAACCTCCACTTCCTCTTTTTTGCCCCGCAGCACGTCCTCAAGCGAAAGCTCCATGTCATAGACAAGGTCGCGCCCCTTGCGCCTGCCAAAGCCAAACATGTCTGCTGCGCCTCCTGGTCCAAAGCCAAAGCCGCCGCCCCGGCCAAAGAACTGCTCGAAAATGTCCCTGAATCCTCCAAAGCCCATGTCGCGGAAAACCTCCTCAAAGTTGGCCTCCGAGCCGCGGAACGCCTCGTCAGCTCCCACGTGGCCGTACGTGTCGTAGCGCTTGCGCTTTTCGTCGTCGGAAAGGACCGCGTAGGCTTCAGAGATCTCCTTGAACCTTTCCTCCGCGCCTGCGTCCTTGTTGCGGTCAGGGTGGTACTGCAAGGCAAGCTTGCGGTAGGCGTTCTTGATGTCGTCCTTGCTTGCCGCCTTTGGGACGCCGAGGACCTCGTAATAGTCCCTTCTTTTGCTCATGCAGGGTCACCGGGACGTCCGAGCCGCATCACCATCATCATAATCATTATGGCTGCGCGCCTGCCGCACCACCACTTGCCTGTTGCGGGCCGGAAGAAGGACCTGCTGCCGTAGCCTGCTGCTGGGCGCCGGCGTTCCGGTAGGCTTCGGCGCTCACCTCGGCAAGGATGTTCTTCAGTTCCTGCACCTTGGCTTTGAGGTCCTCAAAGTTGTTGCTTGAAATTGCATTGCGCAGCTCCTGCACGGCCTTGTTGACGCGCTCGGCCTGCTCCGGCTTTATCGTGTCCTTGAGGTCCTGCTTGACCAGCTTTTCGGCTGCGTAGACAAGGTTGTCTGCCTCGTTTCTTGCCTCGGCCTCGTCCTTTTTCTTCCTGTCCGCCTCGGCAAACTGCTCCGAGTCCCTCTTTAGCTTTTCAATGTCGTCCTTTGAGAGCTTGTTGTTGGCGGTGATGGTGATTTTCGCCTCCTTTTGCGTCGCAAGGTCCTTTGCGGCCACGTTGAGGATGCCGTTTGCGTCAATGTCAAACGTCACCTCTATCTGGGGCACGCCCCTTGGCGCCGGCGGTATGCCAGAGAGGTTGAACATTCCAAGCGAGACGCAGTCAGACGCCATCGGGCGCTCGCCCTGCACGACGTGGATTGTCACCGCGGTCTGATAGTCTGCCGCCGTCGTGAACACCTTGCCCTTTTTGGTAGGGATGGTCGTGTTGCGCTCTATCAGGGGCTCCTTGAGCCCGCCAAGCACCTCCACCCCAAGGGTCAGGGGCGTGACATCTACCAGCAAAATGTCCGTCGAGACGTCGCCGGCGATGATTGCGCCCTGCACAGCCGCGCCCATTGCCACTGCCTCCATCGGGTCGATGCCGCGCTCTGGCTCCTTGCCCATCACGCTTGCGACAAACTGCCTCACCATCGGCATCCTTGTCGGCCCGCCGATGAGGATTATCTTGTCGACCTCCTGCGGGGTCATCTTGGCGTCCTGGAGCGCCTGGAGCATAGGCTGCCTGCAGCGCTCGACAATCGGCCTCATGAGCTCCTCCAGCTTTGCCCTGGTCAGCTGCAGGACGAGGTTCTTTGGCCCTGCCTGCTGGTCGTACGCAAGGAACGGCAGGTTGATTTCCGTGGTGACGACGTTTGAAAGTTCTATCTTGGCCTTTTCTGCGGCCTCGCGCACTCTCATCATGGCGGCCTTGTCGTTTTTGATGTCGATTCCAGACTGCTTGCGGAACTCTTGCACCACAAACTCGACGAGGGTATTGTCCATGTCCGTCCCGCCAAGCTGGGTGTCGCCCGAAGTGCTCTTGACCTGGAAGACGCCTCCTCCCATCTCCATTATCGTCACGTCGAGCGTGCCTCCACCAAGGTCAAAGACCATGATCTTCAGGTCCTTGTGGGCTTTGTCAAGGCCGTAGGCAAGCGACGCGGCTGTCGGCTCGTTGATTATCCTGACCACCTGCAGGCCAGCAATCTCGCCTGCGTCCTTGGTCGCCTGGCGCTGGTTGTCGTTGAAATACGCGGGGACCGTGATGACTGCGCGGTCGACTGCCTCACCAAGGAACGCCTCGGCATCGCGCTTTATCTTTTGCAGTATGAACGACGACACCTGCTGAGGCGTGTATTCCTTGCCCCAGACGCGGAACTTGAAGTCAGTGCCCATCCTGCGCTTTGCCGCAATCACGGTCCCTTCCGGGTTTGAGATCATCTGGCGCCTCGCCGGCTCGCCCACGATGAGCTGCCCTTCCTTTGTAAACGCCACCACGGACGGAAACGCCTTTCCGCCCACGGATGTGCCCTCTGCTGCCTGGATGATGGTAGGCTTGCCGCCTATCATTGCAGCTGCGGCAGAGTTGCTAGTTCCAAGATCGATGCCTATGATTTTTCCCAATTCTTATTCCTCTCCTCCTGCGCCACCGTTATTGGCGCTATCGCTATTTTTAACTATCTTTCTTGCGATTTCCACCATGCTCGGGCGGAGAACCTTGCCGTTTAGCATATAGCCGCGCCTGATCTCGGCGGTGACGGTGTTCTCTTCTGCGTCTTCCCTCGGCGAGAACGCGATTGCGTCGTGCACGTTTGGGTCAAACGGCGTCCCCACCGCCTCAATAGGCCTCACGCCCTCAGACGAGAGGAGCGAGTCGATGTTCTTGAGTATGCCCTCGAGGCCCTCGATGACCGCCGGCTCGCTCTTTTTCTGCCTTGCACCCTCGATGGCGCGCTGGTAGTCGTCGCGGATGTTGAGGAATTTCAGCAGCAGTTCTGCCTTTATCGTCTCGACCCTCGAAGCGGCGTGCTTTTCCATCTGCTTGCGGTAGTTATCAAAGTCGGCCATGAGGTACTTTAGCTTGTTGAGGTTGCCCTCTGCCGCCTCTTTTGCGGCCGCCAGCTCTTTTCTCAGCTCCTCGGTCTCGTCGATCTGCTGTTGCGCTTCCTCAGTATCATCGTCTGTTGCTGCTGTAGCCACCATACGGTGTATATGTCACCGGCCATTACCGGTGCCGTTGAATAATAATTATTTTCCGCCCAAAGGAATAATAGCGCAATCTGGGAATGAAGGCGGCGTGTCAGCAGCAGGCGACGACGACGAACTAGAGGCGATAAGACAGAAAAAGATGGCAGAGCTGCAAAAGGTAGCCGCCGAGAGGCAGGCACTGTCCGCGATAACGCAGCCCGTCCACCTCACAGACTCTAACTTTTCCAGCGAGACGGCAAGGTACCCACTCTTGCTCGTGGACTTTTGGGCGCCCTGGTGCGGCCCATGCAGGATGGTGGCCCCAGTCATCGACCAGCTGGCCAAAGAGTATGCCGGCAAGGTCGTGTTTGGCAAGGTAAACGTCGACGAAAACCCCGTAATCTCTAACACGTTTGGGATTGCAAGCATACCGACCATGATGGTGTTCAAGGGCGGCAAGGTGGTCGACGTGATGATAGGCGCGATGCCAAAGGGGCAGATAGAGATGAAGTTAAAACAGCACCTTGGCAGCAGCGGATCATCATCGTCATCAATATACGGCTAGAGAAAAAGGAAGGAGAAGAAGAAAAAGAGGACGTCCGCACTTTTTTAGTTTATTCCCAAGTGCGGGAAGGATGCAACGCTTACGCCCAGTTCGCCCTGGATCTTGCGGATCTTGCCTGCGTATTCCCTCATGCGGCTCGCATCGCCCTGTACCTTGGCGATCCTGTAGCCCTTCCATGCCTTCCTCAGTGCGCCCCAGCTCTGTCCGGTCGTAAAGTTGCTTCTTGCTGCTGCTTCATTGTGAAGCGACATTATGGCTGTCATGATGAGATAGTCCATAGTTGGTACTTAGAACCAATAGTCAACTTTTGACGATTATCAAGTAAACAAGGTTGACATGATAGTAGCGATTGAGGCGCTTTTTTGGAAATTTTAGTTAATGAGAGCGTCTACCTCATATATTTTGCAATATTTCCGGGCGCCTCAACAAGGCAAGCGCAGCCAACGTTTTAATCATCCGAGCCCGTGGAATGAGAAAGTATTGGGCATACTGAAGAAGAGGGAAGAGGACAAGCAGGAGAAGCAAAAGGCAGTCGAACGCTTTTACGCGCTCCTCAAGGCGCTCATGGACGAACTGTTCGAGCACGCGCAAAAGAGCAGGCACGTCAAGATGCCCAAGAATGTTTCATTTGGCCTCATATACGACCAGCGCGACAATATCCTTTTCACCGGCTCTGACAGCAAGACAGGCAAAAAGATGTACCTCTACAATGTGCGCGTAATCGGCAAGATGTTTGAGGAAAAGCGCGAGCAGATGCTTGCCGACCAGACGACGCAGACACTTTTCAGCTGGATTGCCGACGTCTGCTCGATATACATCAGCCCGTTTGTCTACGAATACGTGGTGAACGTGCAGCACCGCGGCGAGGGCACGGCTGAAAGAACCACAAGGCAGATTGTGCGCAGCTTTTTGGACAAGCTGACAAGCGAGCCGGAGTTAAAGTACGTGCTTGACACGATACGGGACGACTCGCAGAAAAAAGAAGGAGAAGAAAAAGCTGATCAAAAATAGCTGACGAATGCGCCAAGCATGGTTGGCGCCTGCACAGATAATCGATGCGCGCTTTTTGTTTGCATATATGGAAGAAAAGCTGCGCTGCAACATCTGCAACGAAATCATAGAGATGGCCGACGTGGGCCAGCACGTCACCGGCAGGAACCATGCAGTCAAGAAAAAGGTCGCCGAGTTCAACGAGATGAACGCGCAGGTAGGTGGCAGCAGTAGCAGCAGGAGAAACTATGAAAGCGACACGTCCGTTGTCAACGCATGGATAAGGGGCCTGTACGTCCGCGACTATTTGTCTGGAGCCACCAGCTAGGCGTAGTTGCCCTTGATCGACGACTTGGCGCCGCACGCCTCGCAGATCAAAAAGCCAAGCTTCTTGTTCTTTTCTGTCCGCGTATCCGGGCTTCCACACACGGGGCACAGCACATAGTCCTTGACGTAGCGGTCGATGAGCGCCGCAAACGAGGAAGGCGACTTGCGGCCGAGGAAGTGTACGCGGTCGCCCTGTATGTAGCCGGCCGAGGCAAGCTCCTTGTTCAGGTACAGCAAGAGTTTTTCAGGGTCGCGCCTGAGCGCCTTTGGGAATTCCATAAAGTTGCGGAATATCGTATTCTTGCCGACCCAGATTATCTGGGGCTGCGGGATCTCCAGCCTGGAAGTTGCCTTTCTGGCACCGGTTCCCAGCTTGTCCTGCAGGCGCTTTAGCAGCGCTTCATAGTCGGCGGCCTTTTGGGCGCTCATGCAGGAATGGCCGCATTTCTGTTTAATTAATGTATGTTGCTCTGCTCTGATTGTTATGGCCGGCGGCAAGCATCGTGCAGGCGTATGTGTACATGTGCGCGCGTTTCCAGTGAACCACAAATACAAGCGTAGTTGTAGGTTTTAGTTCTTTTAAGCAAGTCCTGCTACTGCTACCGTATGTAACCCGAGTTGACTATGGCGCCAGAGCCAGTTATTTTGCCGCCAAGGTTGTTGCTGTTGATGTAGCCGGAGTTTACGAGGCGGCCGGAATTCTCTATGGCGCCAAAGTTGTCAATGGTGTTTGAATTATTCAGGTTTCCAGAATTTTCAATTGTGCCGTGGTTTCTGATGACGCTTGAGCTGTTTATCGTGCCGTCATTTTGGATGCTTGCAGATTCTGCAACCTCCAGCGTCGCAGAGCTGATGGCAAGCGAGCCGGATTCAGAGAAATCAGATATCCGCTGTGGCATCGTCAGTGTATGCGATTGATTTCCCACGTCGGCGGGTTTTCCAACGAGACCATCTCTACTTCATGGACTATTGTCCTCACGTCACCTGTTGACTCTATTGCCAGCGGGTATCTCTTGTCGGCTCCGTGCCGGGGATGCTCAAACGTGTATGACATGGTCGCCTTTCTCACGAGGCATCCGCCATTATTATTGCTACCATCATCTCCACCCTGCTTTACCTCATAGATCGTTGCAGAAGCAAACTGGCCTTTGACGATCAATTGCATTTCATATGGAACACCTGCCTTTGGAGCAAATTCCGTGGTGGCTGTCCTTTCCCCGGCCTTTGGCTCTTGGTCCTGAAGCACGTTTCTTTCTATTGGCCAGACAGTCAGTATGCCAAGCCTGTTGTATTGCAGAGACAGGTACGGCCCAAACCATTCATGGCCGGGGTCCCAGTCTGGCTCAAAATCATACGTGACCCTAAAGTAGGTGTTGTTGCGCATGCCTTCGACGAGGGGCACCTCTCGCAACTCCTTGGGAGTCCATTCAGGAAATGGTGAAGGAATACTCAGGCTTTGGTCCTGCGGGCCAAGCTGAGTCAGGGTAAATTTCACCCTCATTACAAAATCTGCCGGAACGGGGGCAGAACTTATCATGCGCGCGTGGTCCCCGTTGCTTGGGTACTGGGTGTTTCTTACGTTTAGCAGGCTCAGATGATAATGACCCTGATCATCTTTGTCAATATCGTATACGCCGAACTGTGGTCTCCCGTGCGGAGGGAACCACATCCCCTTTGTCGGGTTCGACGACTTTTGCAATCCGTCCTGGATGCGCAGGTCGTCAAAGATTACTTTCTGACCTGCCGATTTTTCGTTAACCCGCATGTCGAGATGTACTTTTGAGATTCTTGCCATGTCTACTACTGTATTTTTCCCTGCGCCATCTTTGTCATCGTACATGTCGGCCCTCCACAAGAAGTAGTTCCACCCTTTGCCCAGCATAAAGTCGGTCCACATTTCCGTCTCATTGCCTTCTGGATATGCAAGGTTGGGAATTGCAGGGTCATCGGCAAACGTGTTATTCTGTCTAGGAAGATGGACGTTTTGCAGCAGCGCATACGTACGCTTGCTGCCAGATACGTCTTCAAGTGCGATATTGACGGAATCTATGGCATCAGGATTTTCTACCTTGATCCACATGGTGATGTAGCCAGACTGGGACCACCTGCTGAAGTCCCTTGGCTCATCCCAAGTCCTGCCGAGTATAACCTCTTTGTTAATGCCAGATGGTATGGTGTAGGACAGTGCCTTGGGTCCACTATAATACTCGTCGACAAGCTCGAATTTTTCGCCTGCGCCGCTTGCTCCTCCAGCTGTCGTAAAAGAAGACCATGCTGCTGAATCATCAAAATTATCTATAACGCGCTGGTTTTCGGCATATGTTGAGAAATCGTCATATAGGTACGCTATGGTTCCGTTTCCGTCCAGATACGCGCTTGAAGTCTTGCGCGTAGCTTCATCATTTCCAAGGGTCGAATCGCGGCTGAACCTGTCAAATACACTTTCATTTGCGCATGTGCCTTCGCTGTCACCATTATTCTGAATAATAATTCCTGCCTGAGCCGCTGCTCCTATTGTAACAAATGCACCAACAAGGACTAGGCCAAGCACTACAACGCCAACCAGATATTTTTTCTGCAATGTTATTAGGTCACACTCCGCTGTTGTCTACAGAGAAATGGCATCTACTGCTAGATTGCACAAGATTTACAAAACCTCTTTGTTGAGAAATGCTGCCTCTGCGCTCCTCTAATGCTCTCCACAGCCGGCCGGCTTGCTCGCATTGAAGGTCGTGGCTATGGATCATGTGACCTATGAACTGCTCTCTTCCGACGAGAACGAGGTCACAGAATCCACAGTTTGCAGAGTAATTTTCCCGCCGCTTCACCATGCTACTTTCCATCTCTGTCTCTACTTCCATCATCATCCCCATCTCACCTTGTCAGCCACTCGTTCTTCCTGTAGTTCCACAGCGCGAAGAATATCATCCACGATAACACGAACGTCGTGACAAGGTTCATGAGCGGCTTGTACTTCCAGTTCTTGGCGCCTGGATCGCGGAACTTGTAGTCTAGTCCCTGAATAAACCCCACCAAGACAGAGCCCAGGAGGAAGACTCCGGGTAACCAGAACTGCCCAAGTATCAAAGGCTCGTACAGGAATACTATGAGGGTTATCAATGGGGCGGTGAATGTCGCCAGGAACTCTGTGTAGAATATCAGCGACATTATGAGGGGTTTGCGCCAGAAAAATGCACTTACGTAAAAGTTGGACCGGATGTACCCCTTCTTCCACCTCTTTTGCTGCTTCAGATATCCCTTCATCCTCTCTGGCACATCGGTGTACACTATGGCAGTAGAGACATAGACGGTCTTCCATTCCACGATGGCATGCGACGTAAGGGCTCGGTCTTCGGAATCATCGTAGCCTGCCATTGCGTTCGCCAGTTTTGTCGTGATTTTTTCTCCAAGAGTTGGCACTAACTCTTTCTTGGCCCACTTGGTTGCTAGGGCAAAGGAGGTAAGGTCCCTGTCGTCGCTGTTGTGTATCTTTGCGCGCGTCCAGTACGGTATAAAATCGACTATAGCCTCGCGCCTGTATCCAGCCAGGCACCCGGAGCAGCACAGCACGTTTCCAAAGGCGCTCTCGCATGTCTTGTGAATGTTAAAGGCATAGTCATACCAGGCATCCTGACACCTTGTAAGGACGTTCTTGTCTGCATTCCAGACCTTGGCGTAGCCCACCACTCCTCCGATTCGGGTGTCCGCGCTGAACGCCTTCATGAATTCTGTTATTGCATTTTTGTCCATCACGCTGTCAGAATCTATCAGGATTACATACCTGCCTTTTGACGCAGAAAATCCTGCCGCCACTGCCTTGCGCTTGCCTTCGTTGGTTTTGTGAATCACTTTAAGACCAGGGTAATCTTTTGCCAGCTCGTTCAGTATCTCGCGCGTGCCGTCCTTGCTTCCGTCATTTACCGCAACTACCTCGATGTTCTTGTATGTGGACTGGAAAACCGCGTTGATTACGATCCTGATCATCTCTTTCTGGTTGTATACTGGTATCACCACTGAAACAAGCTCGTCTCTGATCCTGCCCTTCGCAGGATTCTTGTAGAGAGCCCATCCGCATGCAAATACCAGCAACGCATGCAGTGGCATCAGCGTGGAATACACTACGAGCGGGTCGCTGAGCAGCATCCCCTGGTACACGTTGTAGATTGTTACCAGGCTCAGGGTAACTATTGACAGTATCCTTATCACCCACGCGCGTTTTGGCACCAGTATGCGGCCACTTGACGACACCTTTTGCTCGCATTTATGAGTTGAAATCAAGGATGATGGCGTCTCTGACGATGGTGATGATAATGAAGAAGGCAATTCTGAGCTCGTCAGCCCTTCCTCGACGCTTCGCTCTGCCTTTCCAGGACGTGTCATTGTGTGTTATTGCAACCTCCTTTCTGCGGTGAGGTCGAGTCCTGCAATATCAGAAGCACTCACGAAACGAATCTTGCTATTGTAAGGAGAAGTGCCAAGCTCTGAAAGGAACTTGTCTATCTCTTTTATTTCCATCGAGTTGTCAAAAGTGATCTCTAGTGGCACCGGCTCCTGTGGATAGGCTGGTACAAAGTTGGCATCGTTAGAAACTATGGTAAAGAGTTCAAATCCATCCTCGGTTCCGGGGAGGACCTTGAGGTCGTATTTGATAAATTGTCCCCCTTCGTACTTGTTGTAGTGGTTGACATAGGAAAAGTCAGCGACAATGCCTGCTTGGGTCAAAAGTGAGTAAATGTTTTCGTCAGTCTTGCCATAAGGAGCCTTAAAAAGCCGTGAATTCAGGTTTCCTGCATTATCTACACTCTCTTTACCTTTCTGAACCTCTTCAAGCGTTCTAGTATAGTTGTTATTTAGAGAGACGAGGTCGACATAGCTGTACGCCTGACTTCCTACGTCAAAACCAGTATTTGATGAAAAGGACGTTACACACTCGGGACTTTTCTCGGCTATCTCACCGGTTACAAAGACAGTTGCCTTGACAACTTTGTGTGCGGCGAGCGTTGACGCTAGGTCCTTGCACCATGAGGCCGCCTTGTCTCCCGCGTGGGAAATGTCAAAAGACAACATGACCATTCCTCGGTTATCGATACCCTGATGCTGCGTAAAAGCAGGGACAATCATGGCAACCCCAATCACAATTACTGCACCCGTAGCTATCATGCCTGCATGTGCTAACTTCACTTCGAGTCATTCCTGTACTATTGGAATGGTCGTGGGTTTTGCAGTCGTCAGGTGTGGTTTATTTTTTGTCTGTTGTTCTTTCTGCTGTAGAGCAACTGCGCATGTAATGTGCGCCCTGTACTCCTCATCCACCTTCTTTGCCGCGTCTATGATGCTTGTCTCCAGAAGGTTCTTTGACAAATTGAGGAACATCTGGCTGTCCTTTGGCAGGCAGTGGCCTCCTATGCCATCGCGTGCCTCGAGTACCTTGATGTTCCACTTTGTGTTTATCGCTCCCCTCAACTCCGGGAACTCTATCCCAGACCTGTCGCAGAACATCCTTAATTCCTCTGCAAAAGCTATCTCCATGAACCTGTACGAGTTTTCCACTATCTTGCACAGCTCTGCCACCTCCACCGATTCTACAGGGTGGAGCGGTATGTCCAGCATGTCACCGTAGAACTGGCGCGCCTTGTCGATGCAGCAGGGCTCGCAGCCGCCGATGACGCGTGTCTGGTTCACGCCGTGGTCGTGCTTTTCAGGGCCGTAGTACCTGTGGGGTACGTGCACCACGTGCATCTTGTGGCGCAGCATCTCAAGGACCTTTTCCGACGTGCCCCTCGTTATCGTGCTGTCTATCCCGACAAGCGCTCCCTGCTTGCCCTCGTACGAGAGCTGCCTTGCTATCTCGAACAGCCCATCAAGGTACGGCTGGAACATGTCACTTGGCTGGTGTGTGGATATGCAGATAATGTAATAGTCATACCCGGCAAAATTGGTCGCCTTTTTCCTGATGACCTGATCATCGATTGCGCGCTGAACCGCTTTATCGCTGATGTCATAGCCATCGACTTTTAGTCCTTTCATCGTCATGTACTCTGCGTTGCTGTAGCCTATCTGACCAAGGCCAATGACCAAAACCTTGTTGTTATTATTCATCTTGATGCAAGCTATTCAAATTACTAAAAGCGATTATGCAATCACTTTATGGTGGAATATAATATAACAGTACTCTGTTTTTGGGGATTTACATGATCTATACCCACTAATGGGGACTATATACCGACATATTGCCGCCTGCCCCGGGCAGGCAATACTCACACACATGTTTAGTTTTATACAAAAATGAGACGCGGTACTGCTGTCTGCACGTCTCAGATTTGCAGGAATCGCGGATCAGCCGGCGCCTCTATCATCACCGCCACCAACGTAGCTGTGTACCGACTTCCACATAGCCTCTGCCTGCACTATGGACATCTCGTGTCCGTGGATCATGTGGCCTACGAACTGCTCCCGGCCGTCAAGCAGTATGTCGCAGCGGAGGCATTTTGCGGACAGCAGGACCTGCATCGTCAGCGCGTCCCCCAGTCGTTCTTGCGCAGGCTCCAGAGAGCCGGGAAGATGAGCCAGCTCAGCACGAACGCGGCCAGCATGTTCTCAAACGGCTTGTAGTACCAGTGCTTTGAGCTTGGGTCGCGGAACTTGTAGTCGGCGCCCTGTGCAAGCCCCATCAGCATCAGGCTGGCAAACAGAAGAGACGGCACCCAGTAGTTGCCAAGCATCAGCGGCTCGTAGATGAACGCAGTTGTTATCAAAAGCGGGCTGATGAACGTGTGCATGAATTCGAGGTAAAAGATGAGAAACGCCATGACGGGGTTTCTGCGCCAGAAAAAGGCGCTGACGAAAAAGTTCACCCTCATGGTGCCCCTCTTCCAGCGCTTTTGCTGCTTTACAAACATCCTCATCTTCTCCGGCACCTCGGTGTACACGAGGGCGGTCGGGACGTACACTGCCTTCCAGTCCAGGAGCGCCTGGCCCGTCAGGCTGCGGTCCTCGGCGTCGTCGTAGCGGGCCATCCACCTCATCATGTTTTTCGTGGCCGGCGCCATCATCTCCTTTGCCTTGTTTGGCGAGATGACAAACGACGTCATTTCCCTGTCGTCGGCTATCGGCGTCTTGGCCTTGGTCCAGTACGGCAAATAGTCGGCAATCGCCTCGCGCCTGTAGCCGGAAAGGCAGCCCGAGCAGCACATGACGCTTCCAAAGTAGCTCTCGGCGGACTTGCGGACGTTGAACGAATTATCGTACCACACATCCTGGCACTTTGTGAGGGCGTTCTTGTCGGCGTTCCACACCTTGGCGTGCCCGACTACCGCCCCGACCCGGGGGTCGCCCTTGAACGCCTTCAAAAGTTCCATGATTGCGTTTCTGTCGACAATGCTGTCAGAGTCTATGAATATCAAAAAGTTGCCCTTTGAATTGTAGAACGCAGAAGCGATTGCCTTGCGCTTGCCCTCGTTCTTCTTGTGGACCACCTTTAGCGCAGGGTGCTTTGCCGCAAGCCTGTTGAGGATTTCCTGCGTGCCGTCCTTGCTTCCGTCGTCCACTGCAACCACCTCCAGGTTCTTGTACGTGGACTGGAACACGGCGTCTATCACAGACTCGATCATCACGTTCTGGTTATAGACGGGTATGATGACAGTAACCAGGTCGTCTCCGGCCTTGCCAGTGGCCGGCGACTTGAAGAATATCCACCCGACCACGAGCGCGGTAAGCGAATGGAGCGGGAATATCACGCTTGCAAGGATGAACCAGTCGTTCATCTGCAGGCTCAGGACGATGGTGTAAGCGATTATCCCAAGCACTGCAAGGATTGTCAGCGACCTGACCACCCAGGCTTTCTTGCTGACGTGAATACGGCCGCTTTTTCCTATCTGCTGCCCGGACATGGCCGCCGGGGTTGTTATTGTTGATGATGATGGTAGTGATGATGATGACTGTGCTGGAGGAGGAGGCTGTTGCTGGTCTGATGATGGTGGTGGTTGCTCAATCATGGCTATGCGTTTCTCACCGTCAGGTCAAGGCCCGTGAGCCCGGACGCGTTCACAAGGTTCACGTTGCCGTTCTTGAGCGCGACTACCAGGCTTTCGATCTCGCTTGGCTGCGCCGTGTTGTCGATGTCTATCATCACCGGCGAATGCATGTCCATGAGCTGGCGCACCCTGTCCGGCGACTCGCCGCAGTTGTCGCATGACACCAGGTCGTACTTGACGAACTGGCCGCCCTCGAACTTGTTGTATTGCGAAGAATAGGAAAAGTCGGCTGAAATGCCAGAGCTTGAAAGAAGCGAGTAGATGTTCTGGTCGGTTGCGCCGTAGGGCGCCTTGAATACCTTGGAGTTTATGTTGCCAGCCGCGTCGACTGCCAGCTTGCCGCGCTTGACCTCGTCGAGTGCCTTTGTATAGTCTCCCACGGACGGCAGGGCGACGTAGCTGTACGTCTGGCTCCCGATGTCTATTCCCGAGTAGGCCGCAAGGGCAGTCACGCAGCCAGGGTTCTGCTCTGCAACCTTGCCGGTGACAAACACCGTCGCCCTGACGTTGTGCTTGGCGAGTATGGAAGAAAGGTCCTTGCACCATTGCGGCACGTTCTGGCCGTCTACCACAGAAAACGACAGCATGACAGGAGGGGGCTTGTTGCGGTCAAGCGTGTGCATGTAAGCCGGGCCCAAGGCCAGGACCACACCTACCGCCACTATTGCTGCCGTGGCTATCGCCCCAAGGTGCGCCAGCTTCATGCTTTTGTATTCCTCAGTGCAGCTGCTGCATTGACGGGACTTTACCGGGAGGCACAGGGTGGCCGATGTGCGACCGGTACTCCTCATCCACCTTCTTTGCCGCGTCTATGATGCTTGTCTCCAGAAGGCTCTTTGACAAATTGAGGAACATCTGGCTGTCCTTTGGCAGGCAGTGGCCTCCTATGCCATCGCGTGGCTCGAGTACCTTGATGTTCCATTTCGTGTTTATCGCGCTGCGGAGATCGGCAAAATTGATGCCAGAGCGGTCGCAGAACATCTTCAGCTCTTCCGCAAAAGCTATCTCCATGAACCTGTACGAGTTTTCCACTATCTTGCACAGCTCTGCCACCTCCACCGATTCTACAGGGTGGAGCGGTATGTCCAAGAGGTCGCCGTAGAACTGGCGCGCCTTGTCGATGCAGCAGGGCTCGCAGCCGCCGATGACTCTGGTCTGGCGCACGCCGTGGTCGTGCTTTTCGTTGATGTAGAACCTGTGGGGTACGTGCACCACGTGCATCTTGTGGCGCAGCATCTCAAGGACCTTTTCCGACGTGCCCCTCGTTATCGTGCTGTCTATCCCGACAAGCGCTCCCTGCTTGCCCTCGTACGAGAGCTGCCTTGCAATGTCAAACAGCCCGTCGAGGTACGGCTGGAACATGTCTTCCGGCCTGTGCGTGGAGATGCAGATAATGTAATAGTCATAGCCGGCAAAGTTGCTCGCCCTTTTTCGTATGACCTGATCGTCCAGCGCGCGCTGGACAGCCTTTTCGCTGATGTCATAGCCGTCGACCGTCAGACCCTTCATCGTCATGTACTCTGCGTTGCTGTAGCCTATCTGGCCAAGGCCAATAACTAGAACTTTTTTACCGTTCATCTGGAGTCAACCTAGCCAGAAAATTAAAAGCCATTATGCAGAACTGATTTAGTTGATTGGTACAAAGTACGACTCTAGTTTTGGAAACTATAGGCAGAAGGGCTTGAAAAAGAGAAAAGGGATTACGACGCAGGGCGCGCATTTCGCAATATTATTGTGCCAAGAATCCTGCCGGCTGCGACTGCGGGCCATGCGCAGCTTGTACGGCCATGTACGCCAACATTCTTTTAAACCGCAAAAGTATACCTTGTTTTCACCGTGATCCCAATAAACAAGCCGCAGCTAGGAGAAGAAGAAAAGCGTGAAGTGATGAGCGTTATAGAGGAAAACGCGCTCACAAGCGCCGCAGCAGACGGAGGAAAACGCGTCCGCGATTTCGAATCCCTCATGAAAGAGTACCTCGGCTGCAAGCACGTCATAGCGGTCAACTCGGGCACCGCGGCGCTGCACGCGGCTCTTCTTGCCGCAGGCATCGGGCCGGGCGACGAGGTGCTCGTGCCGTCGTTCACGTTTGTCGCCACCGCAAACGCGGTCGTCGCGGCAGGTGCCAAGCCTGTGTTTGTAGACATTGAAAAGCATGATTACACTATCGACGTTTCCGACGCAAAGCGCAAGGTGACGAGAAAGACAAAGGCGGTGATACCCGTCCACCTCTACGGCCACCCGTGCGACATGGACGCCGTATCTGAACTCGCGCAAAAGCGCTCGCTTGCCGTCATCGAGGACGCGTGCCAGTCGCTTGGCTCCACATACAAAAAGAGGCAGACCGGCACGTTTGGCGCAATGGGGTGCTTTAGCATGTACGCAAGCAAGGTGCTGACCGCCGGCGAGGGCGGCGCGATAGCGACTGACGACTCGCGCCTTGCAGACGAGCTAAAGATGATACGGAACCACGGCATGGTAAAAGGCTACGACACGCGGGTCCTGGGCCTGAACCTGCGCCTGCCAGAGCTTGCGGCCGCAATAGCAAAGGTGCAGATGGCAAAGCTCACCTCAATGCTTGCCGCAAGGAGGAAGAACGCAGAGCTGATGTCGGAGCTCTTGCAGGGCGCAAAAGACGTCGCGCTGCCGCAGGAAAGCGACGATCGTGTGTTCAACTGGTACCTCTACACGGTCTGCCTTGCCAAGGGCGCGGCGCGAGACGGCGTGATGGCAAGGCTGCAGAAGGAAGGCATCGGCGCGACCGTCTACTACAACCCGCCGGTGCACAAGACGCCCTACTACCGCAAGCTGTCGGCGGCAACAAAACTGCCGGCCACGGAGTGGTGCGCGGGGCGGGTCCTTTCGCTCCCGGTCCACCCCGGCGTGGGCGAGGGCGACGTCAGGCGCACGGCGGCAGAACTGGTGCTTGCCTTGTCGTCACCAACAACAGCATCAGCAGCATCATCATCACCGTCACAGCCATGATTTCAAACAGGGCGTGATAATTATCGCAACTTGTAAGATCATATCATAAAAATCATAGATTATGATATTATCATGATTGCGATGACTTTTTATAGCATTCTCCTCTCACATAGAGGCTGGAAATGCCGATCGATACTGGAGATACTACATGGATGCTTATCTCTACAGGTCTCGTCATGTTGATGACGCCCGCGCTTGGCTTTTTTGAAGCTGGCCTTATCCGCAGCAAGAACTCGCTGTCTGTCCTCATGCAGACCTTCTCCGGCCTTGCGATCCTTTCCACGCTCTGGTTCGTCTTGGGGTTCACTCTGGTGTTCGCTCCTTCCCAGAACGGGTGGATCGGCGGCCTTGACTGGCTGTTCTTCAACAACGTGCCGTTCAACGACAGCGTTGACTATGCGCCCACGATACCGGGGGTCACATTTGGCGGATACCAGATGATGTTTGCGGTCATCACGCCGCTCCTCATAACGGGAGCGTTTGCTGAGAGGCTGAAGTGGAGCTCGTTCTTTGTTTTCATCATAGCGTGGAGCATATTCATCTACTACCCGCTTGCCCACTGGATCTGGGGCAGGGGCTGGCTTGCCGATCTGGGCGTGTTTGACTTTGCAGGTGGTATTGTAATACACACCAGCGCAGGCATGGCGTCCCTTGCAGCCGCCCTCATCCTTGGCCGCAGGAAGAACTTTGGGCCGGACATCATGGTCCCGCACAACATCCCCCTTGCAGTCATCGGGGCCGCGCTTTTGTGGATAGGCTGGTTTGGCTTTAACGCGGGGAGCGCGCTGGCGTCAGGCTCGCTTGCCGCAAACACGCTGCTTGTAACCCATATCGCCTCCGCCACGTCCGCGATGGTGTGGATATTCCTTTCATGGAAAAGGTCGGGCAAGCCATCGACAACCGCCGTCATCAACGGCGCCATTGCCGGCCTTGCAGGCGTGACTCCGGCCGCCGGCTTTATCGACGCGCAGAGCTCGTTTATCCTTGGCATCGTGCTTGGCTTTGCGTCCTACTATGCCATCCTGCTCCTCAAGGAGCACTGGAAGATAGACGACGCGCTTGATGTCAGCTCTGTGCACGGAGTCACAGGCATCGTCGGCTCGCTTGCGATAGGCATACTTGCGACGCAGGTGGTAAACCCGGCGGGACCAAACGGGCTCCTCTTTGGCAACCCGATGCAGTTTGCAATACAGGCGCTCGGCGTCGGAGTTGCAGGCGCGCTGGGCTTTGGAGGCACGGCCGTCATCATGAAGGTGATAGACAAGACAATCGGCCTCAAGGTCAAGGAAGAGGAAGAGGACATCGGCCTCGACATCACGCAGCACGCAGAGAGGGCGTACGTCACTTAGGGCCCGCCGCCTCTCTCTCTTTATCCTTTTTTCCAAACTTTTTTATCTTTAAAATGTCGATTTTGCCCTGAATAAATTGAGGCTCATCATATACACCGGCAAGGGAGGCACCGGCAAGACCGTGACGTCCTGCGCGACGGGGCTAAAGCTTGCCAGGCGCGGCCACAGAACACTGGTCCTGTCGGCAGACCCGGCGCACACGCTTGCAGACGCGTTCATGATGCCGGAGGTGGGCCACGAGCCGGGGCAAGTAGCAGAGAACCTGGTGGCGCAGCAGATAGACCCCGTCACCGAGATGAGCAAGCAGTACAGCACGATACTGTCGTACATGGCGTCCGTGTTTTCCGCAAAGGGCATAGACGAGACGCTTGCCTACGAGATAGCGATGCTCCCCGGCATGACGCAGCTTTTTTCATTGCTAAAGATAGAGGAGGTCTCGCACACGGGCGAGTTTGACGCAGTCGTGCTCGACATGCCGGCGTCCGGCGAGGCGCTGCGCTACCTCTACTTCCCAAAGCTGGTCGGGAGCATCGGCCGCAAGCTGACCGGCCTTGCCGGCCTTTTCTCTGGCTTTGCCAAGGTGTTCCAGCCGCTTGCGAAAATTCCGGCGCCCTCAAGGAGCGTCATCCAGAGCGAGGTGGACCTGATGGACAGGCTCGACTCGCTTGCGGAGATTATCAAGGACAGCAACGTGACGAGCCTGCGCCTGGTGGCAAACCCCGACACGTTCAGCATCGAAAACGCCAAGCGCGCCATGATGTCTGCAAGCCTCTACGGAATAAACGTGGACATGGCCGTGGTGAACAAGATAATGGCCGGCTCGTCCGACGCGTACTACGACAGGTGGGCAAGCTTCCAGCACGGCAAGGTCGAGGAGGCCAAGGCCAACTTTTACCCGCTTCCGGTAAAGGAAGTGCAGCTGTACGCGACGGAACTTCGCGGGATGGAGATGCTGGCAAAGCACGGCGACCAGCTGTTCGGGGACGAGGATCCCGCAAAGGTGTTCTACAGGGGCCAGCCGTACGCGTTTGAGAAGGACGGCGCGGCGGCGATACGCATGACGGTGCAGGTGCCCTTTTCGGGAAAGGACGACTTTGCGATCGAGAGGTACGGCGACTCGCTCACGTTGAGCGTCAAGACCGCGGCAGGCAAGATTGTCAACATCGTGCCCCTGCCCGTGGCAACCTCCGGCATGAAGCTTGCCAGGGCAAGGCTTGAAGACAGGCGGCTTTTGGTGCTGTTTGAAAAATAACTAGGCAACAACGCTTTTGTACGCGCCGGGCGAAGGTAGTGATGGCATGCCTTTGACAATAAGCTGCGCCGGCGACGCCGAATTTGCGGCCAGGATACGCGACGTGCTGGCAGAAAGCGGCATGGAAGTATCGATCGCTGAAGACGAGGTGGAGGCGCAAGAAGAAGACGACGACGACGGCAACAACAACAGGCAGGCAAAAGACCTTGTCAAAAGGTACGTGGCAAGCGTTGGCGGCGGGCATTCCGTCATCGAGTTTGGAGACGTGCTCGTGGTGGGCATCAGGTCCGAGCCGGAGGCCCTCGGCCTTTACGTTTGCGACCAGTGCGGCTTCCAGGGCGTTTCGCAGGAGGGCATCGACGAGCACAAGAAACTGCACGGAGGCTACCTCTTCATGCCGGCGTTTCTCTGACGACGGCGACTACAGATCAAAGTTGCAAACTATGGCTCGTACCCGCAAACAGTTTATATAATATTTGAAACCCTCTCTCTTGCAGAGTAAAAATGCCGATAGATCCAGACTTTCCGCGGAATCATCAAGTGATTGGAAGGATTAACCACTCTGACGGCGAGCACTTCCACTTCTTCTGGGGCCCAGGCAAGGTAGCCGAGGCCGCCGAGAACGAGGAGGTCAAGCACGCATACGAGTCGCACGGCGAAGAGCTGGTCCCGCTGGGCGTGAGTGGCACGATGGTCGCAATCGACTGGGACTCTTGCGTCGCAGACGGCGCCTGCATCGAAGCATGCCCCGTACAGGTGTACCAGTGGTACAGGACAGAGCACGATGTCCCGGCAAAAGAGGCCATCAACCAGACCTTTGCAGGAACAGGAAGCTCGGTAAAGGAAGAGCGCAAGGACTATACCGACAAGGCAGACCCAATCAGGGAGCACGACTGCATCTGGTGCATGGCATGCGTTTCAGTGTGCCCGCCGCAGGCAGTCAAGGTCGACCAGAGCAACCTGGAATTCCACGAAAAGGCTGCAGGCACCTTCAACGAGGCGCTGTCAAAGAGCTCTCAGGCTCCGCCGCACGCGCACTAGAGGCAAAAGCCTTTTCCTTTTTCCTTTCTTTTCATCTCATTTCATTTCTTTAAGAATAAATCACGCTATGCGCGTTATTCCGGTTGTCGTTGCCCGTCCTCTCTGACTCGTACATGGGCCTCTTTTTGCCTGCCGACATCCCGGCAAGGATAACTCGCTTTATCGCAGGGCAGGCCGACTTTCCGTACATAAAGCGCGAAGAGACAATCGGCGCGTTTTTCATTTTTGGCAAGGACCACGGCGTGCACGGCGACTCTGAGATAGGAGAGGCAAGGGACCTTGCAAAAAGGACGGTAGAGCAGGCTGCAAGAGACATACGGATGTACGCGTCGATGCCAAACAGACTCGACCCCGCGTTCACTCGCGAGAACTATACAAAGCGCATGCTGCAGATAGCTGTTGACAGCCGCGGGCTAAGGCAAGAGGAGATCAACGAGCGCGTGGCCGGCGACCCGACGATACTGTCAGACTGCTTTGCGCAGCACGTCGCATTTTACAAACAAGAGTTTTATTTCGAGATTTTCGGCCCGTTGAAAAAATACCAGCTGCCGCCGTCGCTGCAGGACAGGCTGGAGTCGAGGATGATACTGCTCGGCTACAACGCAAAAAATGCCAAGGCGCTCCCCTTTGCCAGTTCGCTGGAGGCTTTTTTTGCGTGGCTGAAATCGCACTGACTAGAAATTCGACGTGTGGTCAATCACGCGCACCATGTGCTTGACGTCTAGCACCACGACCCCCTTTGGAAGGTTTATCGAAAGCACCTGCTCCCTGGGCGGGCTGTACCGCAGCACGTGCACCAGTGCGCCCTTGCCGAGCCTTCTTCCGCTCCTCTTTTCAATCACTATTTCAGGGTCGAATAGCGCGTCAAACGCGAAAAAGTACGTGCCGCCCCACACGTTTACGGAATACTCTATGCGGTAGTAGGGTATCGACATCCTCGGGAACTTTAACGTGGTAGACGAGTGCAGGTTCTCCTCGGCGTCGTGCATGCGGCCGCCGTGGTACGCGTCGACAAACGGCACCTTTGCATAGACTGTCGAGTTGACCGCTTTTCTGGTGCACAGCGTCTCGTACCGGGCAAACTCTTCCTCCGGCAGCGTCGCCGGCCCGTACTTGGCGTCGTCGTGCATCGTCGTCCTGCGGTTTACGACAAACTTTTCGCCGGCCTCAAGCAGGCGCCGGAGGTTTTCTACAAACTGGTGCTCGTTGCATTCGTACAGTGGCATTATCTAGCCGCCCACGCCCTTGACAACGTGCGTTATCGTGCTCTTGGAACCGCAGATAGTGATAATCGGGTCCTTTGGGTACGCGTCGCCAATCTCCTCGGAGACGCTTATCGTCTCGCCGCCGCGCACGTACAGCATGCGCTTCCAGAACTTGCCGTCGGCTACAACGGTTGCAGAATCCTGCAAGAGAAAGCCGATCTCGGATAGGCTTGCCTCCACCCTTTCAAGCGGCACAAGAACCGAGATTGACTTTAGCAGTTGTTGTTTCTGCTCGCCCTCGCGCACGATATTTTGATCGCTTTACGAATATAAAAATCGGTCGAAACACGGTGCATAGGGCTGTTTTTTGAGCGTGCATAATTGCATAATTTGAGCACGGCTGTGCATAATTCTCTGCAGCGGTGTTTGCCGTGAGCAATATCAGCTATTACACTGCCGCGCAAGAGGATAAAAGAACTAATTTCATGTTGTATAAGGTTTACAATAAAAGGCTTGAGTAATGACGGATCCGCAAAGATTTCTATTGTCTAGGTGTCCCCCATATTTTCATAGTAATCCATTTCCTGAAATTATTTCAAGGTAAGGTTCAACGAACACTGTAGAAAGCTGCAAGAGTATACCACAAGAATACGAGGACCAGAATTATGAAGCCGACTATCATCCAGCGTTTAGCTGCTACCGGATGTTCAGTGGTTGCCAAGATTGCAGAAACTGAAAATGGTACAATTATGCCAGATACAGCTATGAAAAGAATTGATGTTATTGCCCTAGAACCATAATCAGTTGCATCAAGATTGCCCAAAGCAAGTAAAACCATCACGCCTACAATGACAGTAGCATCAGCCTGAAGAATCTCTTTATTCTCCAATGGCATGCATTCACAGGGCAAACCCAATGATAAAAAGCTTGAGAACACATCCTGCAATACTCAGGGACAAGTCGAGCTCAGAAACTTTCGGATATTTTGCGGCATATTACTGCATCCTCCTGCATTGACAAGAAAAGATAGATCATCAATAACTTTAGTTGCATTAACATTAGCATACTGCTCATTGTCTGCATAGGAACTGAGATTGCACCCATATGGACAGAAGTCCATTTTGGATCTTTTAAGCGATCGAGTGCATCACTGTTACTCAGAGAGGTTTCACCAGTCCTAGTTTTTCTCCATCGCGGCACCATTCATATTGCCATTATCTACTTCTCTTTTTGCCATCAACTGAGGTCTGCTAAATTTGGAGGAGATAGATGTCACTCTGGCAGTGGCATAATCATTCCCAACAGCTAATCGTCGCCAATTGGCAGTTCCAAAATATAATTGAAAATATTGATATTTCTATATTATAATGAGAACTTAGGTCAAATTTTTTAATTTTTTACAAAAGAAGGAAAAAGTATTAAAGATTGCAGTCCTATCGCAAGGAGGCGAAAAATGAATCAGGCTAGAATGGAAGATGACAACTAAGGTAAAGATTGGAACGTTTAACGTAGAAAATCTATTCAATCGTTACAAATTGCTAGACTATGAGCGCGGCAGTCCTGCAAAGAAAAAACCCATTGACCCGGAGAAGTTTGTTGAAGAGGGAGGCCACATCAATATGCTTGGATGGTCTATAGACGATTTTGGACCAATAAGCAAGAGCGCTCGGCGTGCAACAGCCGCAGTAATTTTGGAAAACCATCCCGATATACTTGCCATCCAAGAAGTTGAAAATTTGTTTGCCCTTCTCGCCTTCAATAGGGAATGGCTAGACAACCTTTATCCTTACGCGATGGTAATCGATGGTAATGATATGCGACAAATTGACGTTGGAATTCTTTCAAAGTATCCTCTACTCAATATACGTACTCATCGTTTTGAGCCGCAGGGCAGCACTCCCTGGCAGAGGACTTTCTCTCGCGATTGTTTGGAGGTTGATCTTGGTATTTCGAAAGGCAAGATGCTCACAATTTTGATAAACCATTTTAAATCAAAGATAGGAGGAGGAGCAGATAAGCGCAAGAGACAATCCGAACGTGTGGCAGAAATCCTCAAGGATAGGTTCGGAGAAGGCCTTTCCGGGAACTTTATCGTCGCGGGGGACTTTAATGATCACTACGATTCGCCAGATCTGCAGTCCCTATTAGGTCTTCATGGGCTTGAAAATGTGGTTAAGCAGCGATTGCCAAAGAATGAACATTGGACTCACTATTACAAGAAAGGAAAGGTAGCGGAGCAGCTTGATTATCTTCTTGTTTCACCGGATCTTTGCGAAAAGAATCGTACTGCAGAGCCGTATATTGAGAGAAGAGGTTTAGGTACAGATATCGATTATTTTAAAGGAGATAGATTCCAACAGGTTAAAGGAGCAGAAGGGGCATCAGATCATTGTGCTGTTTTTATCTCGCTGGAGATTTGATAGGGGTAAACAGAACAAGATGCAATGAACGATATCTTGATAATCAACAGGCGTTACGAATGCGATTTTTACTTCCAACATAATATGATAATCAACATAACGTAATTTTGAATTGCAGTACTGGATTTGTCGAACATCGATGATGATGTAGCATTATTTTATCTGAAGAAACGGATCTTACTACCTCTCGAGTAGAGACCAGCTTGTGATCAATTCCATACTGGCCGTATATTCAACCAATAGATGATATTGTCGGATTTACTCATCTTACTACGAATTTGAACTTTCATCATACCGTAATACTACTGGCGGACTCTGTTGCCACTTAGCATAATTTTCCAGGTTTTAGGGCCAACTATGCCATCAGCAATAAGACCGTTTTTTCTCTGAAAATCCATCACTGCATTTTTTGTTTTTGTTCCAAAAATACCATCGACTGCGAGTGAATAGCCTTTTCTATTTAACAGGCCTTGAAGTTCTTTTACGGAACCTCCTTTCAATCCGCTGCGCATCGTCTGAGGAACATGGCTATTCATAGCAGTTTTTGTCTTTGGACCAAAGATTCCATCTTGTTTTAGTCCGTACAATCGCTGAACAGATCTAACGGATTCTCGCGTCTTGGCACCAAATATTGAATCTTCCTTTAGACCAAATCCCATGCTTGCATTAAGCCTTTGTTGAACATCACGGACGTACGATCCTCGCATTCCACTCTTGATTATTGAAGGTTCTTTTGCGATGGCGAGATTAGTATTGTAATTGAAAATCCCGTTTGCTTTTAGACCGTAAAGCCGTTGAATCTTTTGAACAGCACTTTTTGTCTTTGGACCAAAGATACCGTCCACTTTTAAACCGGCACCGAAACGAGTGTTGAGAGTTTTTTGTATGTCGCGGACGGTATTGCCCTTCATACCACTTTCAATTAGGGTCGCCTTCTTTCCAAAAACCCCAAGAGTTCGGGGACCGACAATCCCGTCTTCTTTTAATCCAAATTGATGCTGAAGTCTTCTTATTGCCGATCTTGTCTTTGGACCAAAGATCCCGTCCACTTTTAAACCAGAATCAAAATAACTGTTTAGCGATTTTTGCAGGTTAACCACGTCATTGCCCCGATCTCCGAATTTCAAATGTGTCCTAATTTTAGGATGCGTGTCAATAGCTCTAGCACGTACCGGCTGAGAGTAATTTGAGGTATTTGAACTCGGTTGGACCAAGGCTGGAAGATATTCTCTTCCTGTCAAATTAGAGACCTTTCGTGCGATATGGTCAAAATAACGCTCCCGGAGTTCTGTTCCGTTACCCATCAGCGATTTTCTTTGGTCACTAAAATAACGATTATCGTGCCACCAGCCAGAATTTTCAAGTACTCCTCCATCGTATTCGTCATAGTTTCCAAGAACATGATAGAATTCATGAGCCAATGTAACTATACCGTTATTGAGACCAAAATTCATGTCTTTTCCAACCCATGGTCTTTCAAAAGGCCATTTTCTAACTTTCTCCAAGTCAACAACCTTGTGATAACTTGAATTGTTTTCCTGAAGGATTACTCGAATGGGTATTCTTGGCCCGTTGCGATCTTTAGGAATAAGTTCAGCCCTATTATGTGCGAATTCGTTAACCGCCTTCTGTAACCTTTCCTTGAATCGAGCTGCTTCTTCGGAACTGATTCCTTTTTGTAGCTTGTATTTTACTCTAACTACAATTGTCACTGAAGGTTCGTTTGGGTCAAAATTGAAGTCAAAATTTCCATGTGAGAATTTTCCAAGGTCAGTATTACGTTCCAAGTACATCGGTTTTGTGCTAGTTAGAACCATTCTGGCACTTCCCGAGAGATATGCATCTTTGAGCCTCAGACATTAATAATATTTTGACTTTTATTTAAGGTTCTACAAATATCTTAATAAAGACGGGCATGACATCCCGGAATATGAAGATCTCTTTCGAGCGTAGTGGAGGAATTGGAGGATTCCATATCCGTGTCGTTTTGGATACAAAAGAGATGTCAAGGCTGGAAATAAGAGTAGTTACAAACTTGATTGAGAAGGCGTCATTTTTCGCTCTACCTTCTGAATCGAAGGCCAGTACGCTAGCGGATCCCTTCAACTATGAAATTACTGTGCAAAATGGAAAGCAGCATATTGTGAAAAGATATGACGACACAATTGAAACCCAACTTAGGCCACTCGTCGAATTCCTGACAAACAAAGCTCGGCAAAAAGACAAATCTTGATTCCAAGTTACTTCCACTATTCTCAATCAGTAATGACGATTTGATGGCATGTTTGCATGTTAGTGCTGTCTGCTAATATGTATATTCCACTATTCTCAATCAGTAATGACGATTTGATGGCAAGCCACGATTACACCAGAAGCTCGACTAAATGCATTAATTTGAATATCTATTCAGTTTTGTACTTTGAATACCTATCAGAATTACAATTCAGTCAGAAATGACAAAACTGGCGCCAAAAGCCATTCAAAAGTTGGTGCCCGAGCCCGCTTTCCCAAACTAACAGGTAAATTCGAATTCTTGTCCAACAACTAGGCTAACGTCTTAATATCCACGACTACGTGCCCGGCTTATGTCCGACTATGAAAAAGTTATTGATACGATACTAGGCAGATGGAGAAGTCAAATATTATACACTGGTGTAAAATTAGGAATCTTTGAATCTCTAGGCACAGTTCCAAAGCATGCCTCTGAAATTGCTAGAGAATTGGGTCTTGATGCTTCATTATCTTATCGACTCTTAAGGGCTCTTGCTTCTATTGGATTCTTGAATGAAAAAGATGGTCAGAGCTTTTCAATCACGCCTTTAGGAGAATTAGTTCGCAAAGACCATCCACAAACATTAAGGGGAGTGATTTTGCTGGAGGAAGGTCCAGAGCACTATTCCATCTGGAAACATCTTGTGGATATGGTCAGGGATGGCAAACAAGATGGATTCATTCGCGAGTTTGGCCTCAGGATATTTGACTATATCCCGCAGAATCCTGCTTATGCGGAAGTCTTCAACTATGCCATGAGCAGTTACTCTGCCACGCATACCAAATTGGTACTCGAAGCTCTCAAGAGCTACGACTTTTCAAACATCCGACGCTTGTGCGACATTGGCGGAGGGCATGGGCATCTTATTTGCAATATCCTTCAGAAACATCCGCAGCTTCAAGGCACTGTGCTTGAATTGGAATCTACTATCAAGAATAAGGAGCTGCTATGGGCAGAAAAGATGGGAATGGCAGATCGATGCAAATATCTTGCTGGCGACATGTTCCAAGAGGTTCCAAGCTCAGATGCGTATATCATGAAAATGATTCTGCACGATTGGAACGACGAGGAATGTGTCAAGATTTTATCAAACATTCAAAGAGCATCTCCTGCTGGCGGACGAATTCTTGTAGTCGAGCATGTAGTGCCGGGTCCGGAAATTCCTCATTTCTCAAAACTATTTGATATACACATGATGTGCGCCCTCACTGGAAGAGAGAGAACAGAAAAGGAATATGCAGTATTGCTAGAGAAAGCAGGGCTGCAATACGTGCAGACGCATTATCCCCAGTCAAAAACAATAGGAGTAATTGAGGGAATCAAGCGATAACCTTTAGCTCCGCCGTCATCATCATATATTACCCGGAGAGGATTTTTGAAACTCTTTTAATAGTATGTACCAGTGTACCTTCCTTGAGTAAGCAATATGAAAGCTGGAATAATGTTGCCACACCTTGGAGAGAATGTTACAAGAGAAAACGTCCTGTATACTGCAAAGGAGGCTGAAAAGGAAGGTCTCGATTCAGTCTGGGCATTGGAACGCCTCCTGTGGCCGCTAAAGCCCCAGACACCATATGTCGCAACACCTGATGGCTCTCTTCCAGCTCAATACCAGAATGTACTTGACCCTCTGGAAACACTAACCTACTTGGCAGGCAATACGGAGCGAATTTCTCTAGGGACTTCTATAATTGACATGCTGTTTCACAACCCTGTAGTGCTCGCAAGAAGATTTGCCACGCTTGATATCTTGTCGGGCGGTCGAGCTATTGCGGGCTTTGGCCTTGGCTGGTCGAAAGACGAGTATGACGTATCAGGTGTGCCTTTCAAGCATAGAGGGGAGAGGGCAGACGAATTCTTGCAGCTATTAAAACAAGCATGGACCGAGGAAGTAGTTCAGTTCAAGGGTAAATTCTACAACGTACCAGCATCAAAAATAGGTCCCAAGCCTTTGCAAAAGCCGCATCCCAGGATAGTGCTTGGCGGATTCAGCCCAAACACGTTCTCGAGGGTAATAAAATATGGAGATGCCTGGATGCCTATTGCAGGGTTTGGACCGCTGGATCAGATTGAACAGGCCATGAATGGTCTAAGGGAAGGTGCAAGAAAGGCAAACAAGGACCCGTCAAAGATCAGTGCGGTTGTGCTCACATATCCAAATGTGATAGAATCCGGCCCAAGCTCATCACCGGGGCAGCAGCAACAACAGAGATTGCCTATGAGTGGCACCATTGATCAAATTGGAAGCGACATAGACAGACTGAAGGCGATAGAGGGAGTCGACCACATAATATTTAGTCACGCGTTTTCCCCAATAGGCAAGGATGTGAAGAAAATGGTAGAGCTAACAAAGCAGCTTGCCAGATTTGCCAGATGAAAAACTACTACACAAGAAGCTTGCATCATCATCACCATCAGAAACAAAAAATGAATTATGTATGTATGTGTTTTTCAACTTGGCGAATTTTGCCACGACGATACTTTTTCCGGCTTTATTATGATGCACAGGTAGCCCAGCCCTGTTTTCTGATATTGAGGATACTTTACAATCAATTTTTTGCAAGCTTCTCGCAACCATACGCTTTTTTCTTCTTCTTGTGACTTGTTATTTTCTATCGAGGCTTTTCCTTGTACCATTACAAATGCCAATTTTGTCCAATCTTCACTATATTCATGAACGAGCAGGGCAACGTTAGGATTTTCGCGTATATTCGTTACCCTTTTTAATTTCTCAGGCTTGATCGTCTTCCTTTTCTCGTCTATTGGTATAAAGAAACGGCTGCCATCAAACACAAATACTACGGGCACTAAATGGGGTTTCGATTCAGAATCGGCTGTTGCGAGGATTGCAATCCTTGCTCTTTCTATAAATTCTCTAGCTACCGGGTCAATTTCCATACGGTTAGTGTCTCTGTAGTATACTCGGTAAAGGAAGAGCTTATAGATTTCTGTCTTGGCAAAACTATGCCTGGCAATGTTATATCAGACGTTAGGATGAGTCTCGTCCTGCCAGCACTGGAGGCAATAGTCGCCTGTTACCTGGAATATCTCGGCTTTTCGCTGGTAGCAGTACCCGCAATTTAATGCGCGTAGATCTTGTGGCCTGCCGCCTTGGTTCTGGTTTATCATTTTTTTACCGAGCCTCCTCAACAACTTTTTTTAAACAAAAGAGAGGGGAGTGGGGCTAGTGCCACATCCCCCAGCCAAACCCATGCCCTTTCCAGGGTCCGCCCCACCCTCCTCCTCCATGCCAGGGCCCTCCCCAGTGTCCAGACATCGGACCAAATGAACCCAGAGTATGGCCTTCAGAGGTGTAGAGCGCTTGGCCGTTTCCTGCATCAACTACGACCAGGTGTCCTGTCTGGTTTGAAGTGTTTGCCACAAAGAACGTGTATACGAGATACCCCTGCACCACGCCCAAGTGCCCGCCAAGCACGGTCCCGTTGGCCACCTGTCCCTGTGCGGTATTGGCCGCTGTGACAAACGGCACCTTGACATTTTCACTGATAAAGCCCATTGTTGCGTTTGCGACGCTCACCGATCCTTTTATTTCAGGCATTGTCATCATTGCCCTCTGCTGTTGTTGTTGCTGTGCAGTTGCCTGTGCCATCATCATCGATGATACCACGAAAATTGCAGACACTGCGACGACGGCCAGGATGCTAACTACAATCACTTTCTTGCTGCTGAGAAAGTTTTTTGTTGACATGCGTAAACTTGCACGAGAATTATTTTAACCCTTGTTTACCCATGACACGTAATATTGTTACCCGATGTCTTGCTGTTTTTTCTTTGCAGCTCTTTTTGTGTGTGCGTTCGTACCACCGGGTCAATTTTGAAAGTACGACTCACAACTACGATGATAGAAACTCCATAGTGTGGCGCAGTGCCAGCTTTCCACTCTCATCTATGCCAATTATTTTCGCAATCACTATCTTCTTCGGATTAGCTTTATGCTCATCATCATCAAAGAATACGAATAACGAGCCTTCTTTTGCGCGTGCACTATCGTACGATTGTATATATTTCCGCGCTATACCTCGTTTTACGAGTTCATATTCAAGCAGTGTCGGGTCTTTTCATCATACCCAGGTTTTACGTATAATCCGCCCGACAGATCCATGGTTTCACCATAACCCTACACGCATTCTATAACAAGAATTCGGCATTCTTTAATATTTCATTACCAGTGAAATATTGTTGTTGCAAGCCGCTCTTGGTTGCGCACAGATATTTCTAGGCCAGAAGCGACTTATTTTCAAAGTATACTGCGTTTCTGTATTCTAGAAGGCTGATTTCTACTTTACCACGACTGCCGCCGGCCGCCATATCGCGCTTTAAACGCGATGAATCACAATTATTATCATAACCATATGAAGACGCATGGTACGCACTTTGCAATCGCGGGTGTGCGGCGTAAAGGTCGTCAACGGCGGCCAGGAATTTGCGTAACGATTCATTATCCGATGCTTTTTGTTCTGTGCTATTATTTTGCATGCCGACTGTCACCAGCTCTTCTGTATTTCGGCTGTAGACGCAAACATCAAAAGTATACGTGCCGCCAGACTTGCCGGTGACTGTTTTGTTCATTATGAATTTGTACGAAACCGGGGTCCACTTGGAAGAAAGAAATGCTGCGAATCTAAAATTTGACAAGGAATCTTGGCCATCAATAAATATCTGCTGGAGAAGGATCACCGCCCTGTCGTTTAGCGCGGCGAACAGGTTTGAATTTTTGGCGCTTCGCCCCAGCCCGCGCATGCCTGATGCTGCAGCAGGCAGAGTAGTGCCACATCCGCAATCTTCTGCCACCATCTGTAAAATCTGAAGGGGGATGTAGTAGTTAGCAAGACGCGATTCTATGTCTTGGCGCTGCTTGACGGACAATGCGGCGGCAGTTATTATTCGTCAAGACCCGCCAGGTGGCCGTCCTGCTTGATCTTTTCTGCATGCGCAGAAATGTACCGCCAGATGATGTCTGCCTTGTCAGACTGAAAGTCCCAAGGCGCCACCAGGACTAGGTCGTTGTCCCTTATCCACATCCTTCGCTTGATCTTTCCCCTGATCCTGCAGGTCCTTACCTTGCCGTCAGTACATTTCACTACGATGTTGTCGCCGCCGACTAGCTTTATCACTCGCCCAAAAAACTGACCCTGGCCGGGCATCACCATCTCTTTTAACTGCGATTCATTGAGTACTCTTCTTTTTCCTAAGTTGAAAACCAGTTAATCTGTACTTGACAGGGTTAAAAATGCGTCTATTTGAAGATTCAAAGCAGATATACTGCCACGCAAGAAAGTGAAGCAACATCGCAGATTCCCTCTCCATTCTCATGCCTCTGTGTGTACCAATAGTTTCAAGTGATGCTTGGACTATCTCCTCCCCTACTACAGGGTTTTTATCTAAAGTATGCGTATATGATGGTCAATGGCAAAGCAGTCATTTTCCTGCGATTGCGGCAACGTGCTTGAATGCATCGAGGAAGATGAAACAACAAAACCGAGGTACAGAAGCATCTCCGGCAATGTCAGGCTTCGATGCAATGATTGCGGCAAAGAACACCCGGTTTTTCTAAAATACAAGATCGCCAAGTTCATCGGCGCATCACCGTCGTTCAAGGAAATCGAACGATGAATCTCTCGCGTTATTTTGCCTCTTTTTGACATTGTCATTCTGTCCTTGCACAAGGAAAAAGCGGGCTTGGCTTGGACCCACACAGGTCGGGGGTATCTCGACTCGCTAATTCTCGATATTCCAGGCCAAGCAGGCTTTACTAAAAATACATGTACAAAGGGCAAATACAACGATTTTTTCGTATCTTGTAGTCTCTAATATAGTATCACCACTATTCTGTTAGTAATTGTTTAATATTTTGTACGTGATATCATGCCATGACGTTTGCTCTTTCAAGGTATTTTGCAAATGCGTTCAGGGCAAGACCTGAAAAGCGGCCTCCCAAGTACAAGTGGTCGTGCTACATGTGCCAGCTTGCTTTTGATGATTTGCAGGACAGGGAGGAGCACGTGAGAACCGTGCATTACGGAGAAGTGGAATAGGCCGCAGTTGCCGCATCATCCTTGTGTATATAATAATAGCAGCAGCCGGCGAATCCCGTTTTTTCCAGATTCGAGCCGTCTTGCCGCTCTGCAAGCCCGTTATATTATATAACGTATAAAAGTAGGCGGGCAAGAGGATTGCATTGCGCGGACGTGGCAGAGTGGTCTCTCTACTCGAGACACAATAATGCGTCGGCCTTGAGTCGGTTACTACCACATGGCCTGACAGAAAGCCGATTCGCCCTCGGGCGATCAGGAGTTCAAATCTCCTCGTCCGCGCCTATCACACTTCTTCTTCCGCTTTTCTTGCGGACTCGCGGTGCTGCCTGCCCTTGACCTTCTGGGTGTGCTCGGTCTTGATCTGCCTGTCAAGTTTCTCGATGAGCTCCTTGGACGCGCTTAGCGGGTCATAGCCCACCGCCTTGGCGTTTATCACGCCCTTGGCCGTCATGAGCCGGCACCTCACAGAGTATTTCCGGGTCTTGTGCTTGTCCGCGTAGACGACCACCGACTGGATGTCGCCCAGCCTGCCCTGGATTTTCTTGACGAATTTTGCGAGCTGCTCCTCGATCTCGCGCCTGTCAGAGTCGCCCTCAAGGTGCGCCATGTGGATGGCCGGCCCGTCCCTCTTTTGCGGCAGTATCAGCTCCAGCGCGTCCTTTGGAGTCACGATGCCCATCGGCCTGCCGTCGCCCACGACCACTATCTCCTCGTTGCTCTTGAAATGCTCCGACAGGTCGTTCATCTTTGTCCCGCGCTCGACAGACACCGCCCTGCGCATGATGTCCTTCACCTTCACGTCGCCCTGCACCCTTGACTTGCTGCCGGTGATGGCGGCGGACTTGCTCGTGCGCTCTTTCGGGGTCGCGAGTATCGACGCGACGTCAAGTATGTTGACGACCCCGCGAAGGACGCCCTTCTTGTCGATTACCGGCAGCCGGGAAATGTTGTAGCGGCGCATCTTTGACATGGCGTCGGCAAGCGGGGTGTCCTCCTCGATCACGATTGCACCTGACATCACCTCGTCGACGGTCGCGTGCCCAAAGTCTGCAGTCTGGGCGATGTCGGTCTCGCTGACAATCCCTGCGAGCCTGCCGTTGTTTTCCACGACCGGAAGCGCCCTGTTGCCGCTTCCAAGCACCATCCTGGCCGCCTTTTCGACGTCCTCGTCGGGGCTTAGCGCCTGCGTCTTTACCGCATAGCTCTTTAGCTTTGACGTGGGCGGGGCGCCTGAAGAAAGGAGGTGCTTGGCAAACACCATGCCGGCATACCGGCCGCCCTCGTCGACGAGTGGCAGCTGGTTAATCGACCTGTCAATCATGACGCTGAACGCCTTGGCGACCGGGTCTTCCGAGGCGGCGCTTGCAACGTCTGCAACCATGATGTCAGAAACTTTCATTGTTTATTGTAAAGACGAGGGATTACATTTTAAGCCTTCTCCATCCAACCCCTCCATGATAGCGTATGGAGCGGGACAGGAGGCTGGCGCTTGTCGCGGCGGTGGCAATCATAGTCGCTTCGGTGGCCACCATATTTTTTGCGCCCTCGTCGACTACCATCCCCATCCCCGAGCCCTCGACTGGCGGCAGCAGCGGCAACAGCACAGGCGGCATCAGCTCCGGCATAAAGGTGGTGGCAGAGAACCTCGACGTCCCCTGGGCTATCGACGTGGCGCAGGACGGCCGGCTGTTCTTCACCGAAAGGTCGGGGGCGATACGCGTCGTGGCGGCAAACGGCACGCTCCTTTCAGACCCTGCGGCATACATCAACGTGGCGCAGGAAGGCGAGGCAGGGCTGCTCGGGCTTGCACTCCACCCCGGCTTTATGCAGAACCACCTGCTCTACATCTACCAGACGTACACGAACGGCACCGCCGTCTTTAACAAGGTAGTGATGCTGACTGAAAAGGACAGCAAGATTATCGATTCCAGGGTCGTGCTTGACGGCATACCCGCTTCTGACAGGAACGACGGCGGCAGGATAAGGTTCGGGCCCGACGGCAAATTGTATATAGCAACAGGCGACGCCAAGCAGCCCGAGCTTGCGCAGGACGCCGGCTCGCTTGCAGGCAAGATACTGCGCATAAACCCGGACGGCTCCATCCCGGACGACAACCCGTTTGCCGGCTCGCCGGTCTACTCGTACGGCCACAGGAACGTGCAGGGCCTCGCGTGGGACGCGCAGGGCAGCAGGATGTACGCGACGGACCACGGCGAGTCGGGCAACGACGAGATCAACCTGATAAAGCCGGGCGAAAACTATGGCTGGCCCATAGAGCAGTGCGACGCGACGAGGTTTGAAAAGCCGGTGGCGTGCTTCAACCCTGCCATAGCGCCGGCAGGCATGGCAGTCGCGCACTCTGACAAGCTGGGCTACGAGGGCGACCTGCTGGTCGCGTCGCTCAAGGCGATGCAGCTGCGCAAGGTGGACCTTTCTGACAACACCGCCATAAACGTCCTGACAAGCTACGGCAGGATACGCGACGTGGTGGAGGCGCCCGACGGCACGCTGTACGTGCTGACTTCAAACCGCGACGGCAGGGCCATACCCAACCCCGGCGACGACAAGATCCTCCACATACAGGCGCCTTGAAAGTAGATTCTCACACACACATGCCTTCGACGGCTTCTTTAGCAAACTCTTTTCTAGAATTTTTTGCCTTGTTCGTAAAATAACAGGCCCGCCCTGTGACGGAGAAAGCACGTCAGAAGGAAGATCTTGTCTGATCTTTTTGATGCCTCTTGCCGCGACTGCCGTTTTTAGAGTCCTCTGGCATACGACCCGCAAAAAATTAGGCAAGAAAGAAAAAAACATAGGGCTTTTTTTGCTATGCTGCATGCCCGCTGTGATGGAGTGCCTCGCGTTATGTCGTGGTGTGTTCTTTCGTTGACTCCTCTTCCTCTTCTTCTTAACTGACGCCGGCTGGCTCTACCGTAAGTTTTCCAACCATTGCAGGATGGAGCGCGCAGTAGTACGAATAGTCTCCCGGCGTTGTTGGCTTGAATTCCTGCGTCTTGTTTGGCTCTATGATTTCAGGGGTTCCGTCTGCCTTGACCCCGAACTTGCCGTCGGGTTTGCCGTCCGAGCCGGACGTCACCGTATGCGAAGAGGTGTCCTTGTTTGTCCATGTCACCGTCTCGCCTACGTGGACCTCCGGGGAGCTCGGAGAAAATGCATCGCTGGTCTTGATTTCCGCTCCCGGCACTATGTCGATGTTTACGTTGGCCGCAAAGGCTGCCTGGCTTGTCGCTGTCGCCGTCGTAAAAGCCAGCACGGCCGCTGCCAGAATGGCGGCTGTGCCTGCGGTGGCAAAGATCGTTGTTTTCCTGTTCATTGACGGTGTGCAAGTCTTGGAAGGATTAAAAAGGTTTCATGAAAAATATAGAATATTAATATAAAATATTTCATGAATAACATATAACGAAGAACTTTCCATTATTTTATGACAGGTGGCGATGACAAGACTCTCCGCATACCATACAGGAACCCCGAGAGATGGATATAGCCAAACCTCTGCTACCACTACTTTGCATGTATCATTATTAGCGTCTCCTTTGGCCTGTTTGGAGCGCCTGCCGCCTCTGGCGGCTCGTCTGGCCTGCCTGTCCCCCTTTTGAAAATGAACGGGTTTGCAGCCGCAGGCGTCGGCGTTCCCTGAGTATCGCGCAGTCTCGGGATCGGCGGTGTTTGGACCGGGTTGTGATTGACCGTAAAGCCGCTATCTGTTATTGTCGTCGTTGTCGCTCGGCTTGTTTTTCGAGGAATCGTTGGATTGGCTAATAGGGGAACCATTTTTTCCATCCTGTGGTGTTCAGGATAGCAGGCCTTGCAATAGCTGTACCGGCAATGCGGACATACGGTCATGGCACCTTCCTCAAATCCCATCCTGCAGTTGTTGCAGAAGGCCGGTTCTGGGTACCTCACCATTCAGCCGATCATCAGTATATGTGCTCACTCGCATAAATTCTTGGTTCTACGAGCCGCCTAGAATGTCAGTACCGATGCCAAACACCTGGCAGCAGCATTAATGTCTGGCAAGAACGCCACTAGCACCTAGAAAGAGGACTCGATGTCACGCATAGACGACCGCTACAACAAGCTCAGAAGGGACATTGGAAATGATTTTGCCAGCAATAGTAGTGCCGGGCCGGTGAAGGAGCTTTATTCATTTCATTGCGGCAACTGCGGATACCGGAATATCCATGACGTAAAGACGCTGCCCTGCGGCTGCGGCAAGGAATTGCAAGGGGTCCTGGTTTACCGCAAAGTCGGAGATACCGTGATCTATGACACGCGGGAAAGGAGAAAAGGCGCGAGATAAGTCGTTGATTATATTTGCAGAGGATTATTGCCATCGACAGGCTTGCTAGTCTACTATAGCGTATTTTCGCTCCCTGTACGGCAGCAGGAAAATATTTCGACATACGCCGACTTTTACCGCGATTTTACGCATTCAGCGGCAATGATATGACAAGATTTTAAGGGTGACAGGGCTGTAGGCTAGCTGCCGTGAGCAAGGAAAAGAAGAAATTCTACGAGATGGACCGCGAGGAGCGGCTTGCGTTTCTAATAGAGTCGGCAGGGCTGACAGGCGAGGAAGCAGCGTCGTTTGGCCAGCCCCTTGCGTTTGAAAGCGCAAACAGGATGGTTGAAAACGCGGTCGGCACAATGTCCATCCCGCTTGGGATAGCGACCAACTTTGTGATAAACGGAATAGAGCGACTCGTGCCGATGGCGATAGAGGAGCCGTCCGTGATAGCGGCGGCAAGCAAGGCCGCCAAGATTGCCAAGGCAAAAGGCGGCTTTGCCGCGGAGGCAGACGGGTCGCTCATGATAGGGCAGGTGCAGGTTGTTTCACTCCGCAGCAATATCGGCGCGGCAAAGCGCAAGGTGCTTGCGCGCAAAAAAGAGCTCCTGGCGATTGCAAACGCAAAGAGCAGGTCCGTCTCTGCAGTCGGCCTGCAGGCGCGCGTAGTAAGGGATTCCAGCAAGAACAGGATGGGCCGGATGCTCGTCGTTGAATTGATAATAGACACAAAGGACGCGATGGGCGCAAACGCGGTAAACACGATGTGCGAGGCAATAGCGCCGAGGGTCGCCGAGATAACAGGGGGCGACGTGGTGCTGAAGATCCTGTCAAACTATGCGACAAAGAGGATGGCCAGGTGCAGGGCGGTGTTTGACAAAGAGGAGCTTGGAGGCAAGGAGACGGTCGAGCGCATACTGTACGCGTACGCGCTTGCGCATTCCGACGTGTATCGCGCAGTCACGCACAACAAGGGCGTCATGAACGGCGTCGACGCGGTGGCGCTGGCTACCGGCCAGGACTTTCGCGCAATAGAGGCTGGCGCGCACGCGTGGGCGGCGCGGGACGGCACGTACCGCTCGCTGACCAGATGGTGGCGCGCAAAAGGCGGAGACCTTGCCGGGGAGATAGAGCTTCCGCTGGCAGTCGGGGTCGTGGGCGGCGTGGCAAACGTGCATCCCACCGCAAAACTTGCGCTAAAGATACTTGGCGTAAACAATGCAAAAGAGCTTGCTATGGCAATCGCTGCAGCCGGCCTTGCCCAGAACCTTGCGGCAATGCGCGCCCTTGCGTCGGAGGGCATACAGAAGGGCCACATGCGCCTGCACGCGCGCAACATCGCGGTGATGGCGGGAGCAAAGGGCGCCGAAGTCGACGCGGTGGCAAGGAAAATCGCAGAGGAGGGGCAGGTCAATGTGGAAAAGGCAAGGGAAGCGCTTGCGTCCCTGCGCAAGGGCTAGCTTTGTTTCTTCGGCGCAGAAATCACAACGGCATAAATTTTTCACGATAACCGGCAGGTTTTGAGAGACCCGGCCAGACCCCATACAAGATATATAGGCGGTAGCGCGATTTGTGCATTCGCACATGCCTACTGTGAAATTTGCGGTCCCAAAGGGTAGCATAGAGGAAGTCACTTTCAAGCTCCTAGAGCAGGCTTATCAGAGCGTGAGCGGCAGGGGCCGCACGTACAGGGTGAGGCTGAGCGACCCAGAGATAGAGGCCAAGATCCTGAGGCCGCAAGAGATCCCCACTTATGTCCAGGAAGGATTTTACGACGTGGGCATAACAGGCAGGGACTGGATAAAGGAGGCCAAGGCAGACGTTGAAGTGCTCCTCGACCTGGAGATAGGCAGGGTCAAGCAGGTGATAGCAGTCCCTAGCAGCTTTCCGTACGGGAGCCTTGACGAGATGGTGTCTGACTTTGCCAAGAAAAACAAAACGTTGCGCTTTTCATCCGAATACCTGACGACCACGTCGGCGTACATAAAGTCAACCAAGGCGTACAAAAAGGCGTACGGCGACGCAGACCCGATGATAGTGACGCCGTGGCTGCGCGTGGGCGACAACAAAAAAGTCGAGATATTCCTTTCCTTTGGAGCCACGGAGGCCAAGCCGCCGGAGGACGTCGACGCGATTTTCGACATCACCGAGACCGGGACGACGCTCGTGCAGAACAACCTGAAGATAATCGACACTGTCGCCACGTCGACTGCGGTGCTGGTAGCCAACAAAAAGGCGCTAAAGGACGAGAAAAAGCGCGAAAAAATCGCCGACATGGTGGTGCTGCTAAGGGGCGTAGTCGATGGGCGCAAGAAACTGCACATCTTTGTCAACGTCAAGAAGGAAAACCTTGACAAGCTGCTGAAATCGCTGCCGGCGCTAAAGAGGCCGACAATAAGCCCACTATCGGAGGAGGGCTGGTTCGGCGTCAACACGGTCATCGACAAGGAAGAGTTCATCAGGATCGTCCCCAAGATGAGAAAGCTGGCGCAGGGCCTTGTGGTCCTCGAGCCTAGGCAGATACTGCCGCTTGAAGAGGTAAACCTGGACGGATATTCGTAGCATGATTATTATGAAGGTTGTAAACGTCGTCGCCGGCGAGCCGGCAGCAGAAGCGGCAAAGCTGCGCAAGTCGGCCAACGCGATTTCTGACGCGCTGATGGCTCAGGCGCGCGCAATAATGGATGACGTTTCGGCGCACGGCGACCCCGCGGTGATTGACTACACTGCAAAATTTGACGGCGTCAGGCTTGGTTCATTGAAGGTGACAGGGCAGGAGGTCAAGGACGCCTATGAGAAAGTGTCAAGGGAGCAGGTTAAAGCGCTGAAGCTGATGAAGGCGCGCCTTGAAAAGAGCGAGCTTGCAGTGCTCAAGAGGCTCAAAAACATCAAGATTAGATCAGAGGGCGTTTCGATAGAAAGAACAGTGCAGCCGGTGGCAAGCGTGGGCTGCTACATACCGGGCGGAAAGGCGAGGTACCCAAGCACGGTGGTGATGTGCGCCGTGCCGGCCAAGGTGGCAGGCGTAAAGCGCATAGTCGCAATATCTCCTCCGGCAAAGGACGGCTCCATAGACCCGCTGACGCTCGTGGCTGCTGACATTTGCGGCGTCGATGAAATTTACAAGGCGGGAGGCGCGCAGGGGATAGCCGCGCTTGCGTACGGCACGCAGACGATAAGGCCGGTGAGCAAGATAGTCGGCCCGGGAGGCATGTTCGTCACGGCGGCCAAGTTGGCCGCGTCAAGTGCCGTGTCAACTGACATGGTCGCAGGCCCGACGGAGCTCTTGATATACGCCGACTCGTCCGCTGACCCCAGATTGGTTGCGGTGGACCTCATATCGCAGGCGGAGCACAGCCCCGACACGGTGTGCGGCCTCGTGACGACCTCGGAAAAACTGGCAGCGCAGGTGCAGGAGCAGGCTGACGCGGTGATTTCATCAGGTGTTGCTAGGTCAGAGATCGTGAAAAAGAGCCTGTCGCAGAACGGCTTTGTAGCCATCTGCAAGGACGAAAGGGCGTGCGCCGAGTTTGCAAACGAGTTTGCGCCGGAACACCTAGAGGTAATCAGCGCCAGCAAAAAGAAGGCAGAGGCGTTTGCGAACAGGATCGAGTCTGCAGGGCTCGTGCTCGTCGGCCCCGACGCGCCGTCGTCTGCAAGCGACTATTGCCTCGGGTCAAACCACGTGCTTCCCACCCTTGGATTTGGCAAGTCAAGGGCGTCGCTTTCCGTGCTCGACTATGTCAAGCTGGTAAACAGGGTAAAGGTGACAAGGGCAGGCCTTGCAAAAGTAGATAGCGCGGTAAAAGAGATGGCGACGGCGGAAGGGCTGCCAAACCACTACGAGGCGGTAAGGGCAAGAAGGAGAAAGGAGAAAGAAGAATGACGGTTGAAAAAGAGCTAAAGAGGATAGCGAAACTTGACCGCTACGTCCGGCCCGAAAAGATAACAGGCGCGATAAAGCTGGACTCCAACGAGAATTTCGCGCTGGACGGCGAGTTTGTCCTGCAGGTGGTGACAGAAGCCGCAAAACGCGTCGACCTTCGCGAATACCCGATAGACGAGCTTGACGGCCTCTATGAGCAGCTTGCAAGATACACAGGGATAAATGAAAAATACATCGGCGCCGGCAGCGGCTCTGACCAGATAATCGAGCTCCTGCTGACGACGCTTGTTGCGGGCAACAAGAAGAAGAATAAAGGCAGTAGGAGCAGGGCAACCGTCTTTGTCCCGACGTTTTCATATTTTGTCAACAGGTGCGAGCTGCACGGAATGAGGGTCGATAGGGTTCCGCTCGACAAAAATTTCGAGCTTGACATCGACAGGTTTGCAAGGAGCGCAAGGAGATCCGACCTTGTCTACCTCTGCTCGCCAAACAACCCGACGGGCGGCCAGGTGCCAAGAAAAGACGCGGTGGAGCTCCTGGACAGGCTTGACGACAGCAGCCTCGTGCTCGTCGACGAGGCATACGCCGACTTTTCCAGCTACTCGCTTGCAAGGGAAGCCACAAGGCGCGACAACGTGATAGTGCTCCGTACGCTGTCAAAGGCGTTTGGGCTTGCCGGCGCGCGCGTCGGCTACATGATAGCAGGAGAAAAGACGGCAGGGGTGTTCCGCTCTACCATACAGTCGCCGTACCCGGTCAGCACGCTTTCGCTCACAATAGCCACGGGCGTCCTTGAAAGGGCCGATTTCGTGAAAAAGACCATCGAGGGCGTCAAGGGCGAGCGCAAGCGCGTCTTTGAAAGGCTTGCAGAGATAAAGGGCATCAGGGTTTTCAGGTCGGACGCAAACTTTCTCTTTGTCGAAACAGGCAAGAGTTACTCTGCGATTGCAAGGGCGCTTGAAAAGGAAGGGATAGTGGTCAAGCTGCTTGGCAACGTCTCCGGGCATGCAGGCTGCATGCGCGTCACTATTGGCACGCAGGAGATGAACGACAGGTTCCTAAAATGCGTCGAAGAAGGGGCAACTAGCTGATGCATATGTCGTTTGACTGCGCGCTGTTTGACATAGACGGCGTGCTCGTCGACATACGCAAGTCGTACAACGAGGCGATAAAAAAGACGGTCGATTTCGTGCTTGCGCAGTCCGGGATGACAAAGATGCGCGGCCTTGTCACCGACCGGCTGATACTAAAGTTCAGGCAGAGCGGCGGGTTCAACAACGACACCGACACCAGCTATGCGATTGCGCTTGCCATGCTTCTTGCAAACAAACAGCAGAAAACCACGGCGGCCGGCGCGCGCAAGTTCCTGCTAGAAATAGCAGAAAACACAGACGAGACCGGGATAGAGTCTGTTGAAAGGTTCCTCTCAAGATATGACATTGCAAAAATCAAGGAAATGCTTGCTTACCCTGCGCCTGTAAAAGATAGTTACATCGGCAGGGTGTTTGACGAGCTGTTTTACGGGCCGGCGCTCTTTAAAAAGCAGAACGGCATTGCGCCGAAATACTGCATGGATACAAAACCGCTCATCGACAACGACAGGCTTGCCGTGAGCAAAAAGACAATGAAGATTTTGTACGAAAAGCTTGGAGGCAACCTTGCGATCGTCTCTGGAAGGAGCAGGCTTGCCGCGGAGTATTCGCTCAAGCCGGTGATGCAGTATTTTGACATCGACGCCTGCGTGTTTCTGGAGGATGAAAAGAGAGAGTACGCCAAGCCAAACCCCTATGCGGCAAAGAGGGCCATGAAGGTGATGGGCGCAAAAAACGCGCTGTACTGCGGCGACTCGGCCGAGGACATGCTGATGGCCCGCAGGGCACAGGAGGAAACGGGCCTGCCCATTGCGTTTGTCGGGATATACGGCTTTTCTCCCGAGCCAGCCAAGACGCTTGCGCTTTTCAAGGAGAGGGGTGCAGAAGCGGTGGCAAAAAGCGTCGACCTCCTGCCAAAGCTACTATTAAATAAAGTAAAGCCAGCCTAAACCCTGTAGTTGGCTCCTTCTCCTGCTGCTGCGAGGAAGGCTAGGGTCGAGCGCGTCACAAAAGAGACATCAGTCACCGTAGAGGTCAACATTGACGGCGACGGCAACACCAAGGTCAAGACCGGCCTGCCCTTTATCGACCACCTCATAACCTCGATAGGCAAGCACTCGATGATGGACATCACGCTTGCCGGCAAGTCAAACGACGGCATCGTACACCACCTTGCAGAGGACGTTGCAATCGCCCTTGCGCAGGCGATAGACAAGGCGCTGGGCGACAGGGCAAGGATAGTGAGGTTTGGGAGCGCGATGGTGCCTATGGACGAGGCGCTTGCCTATGTCGCAATCGACCTCGTTAAACGTCAATATCACAGGATGGACGTCAAGCTGGAGCGCGCAAGCATTGAAGGTATCCCGAGGGAGGACCTTGAGCACTTTTGCAGGTCGCTCCTGCAGGGCCTCAACGCGTGCACCCACATGGTGGTGGAGTACGGCGACAACGACCACCACAAGGTCGAGGCCGCGCTCAAGGCGTTTGCGCTTGCCCTCAGGGCGGCGGCAAGCATCGACGGCAGGAGGAAAGGGGTGCCAAGCACCAAGGGCGCGATGTGAGAGACGATAATGACAAAGATAGCTATATTTGATTACGGCGCGGGAAACCTGTTCAGCCTGAAATCCGCGCTGGAGAGAAACGGCGCCAAAAAGGTGGACATCATCTACGACATGAAAGACCTGGACAGGTACGACGGCCTGGTGCTCCCCGGCGTCGGCAACTTTGATCCTGCCATACAATCGATCGAGAAAGACGCAAAGCGCCTTGATTCTGCCATCGAGAAGGGCATGCCGGTGATGGGGATATGCCTCGGCATGGAGATGCTCTTTAACAGGAGCGAGGAGGGCAAGCTGGAAGGATTGAAAATCTTGGACGGCGAGGTGGTGATGCTCCCAAAGGGCAAGGTAAAGGTGCCGCACATGGGCTGGAACAATTTGAAGATAACAGCAAAAAACAGCAGGTTCCTCAGGGGCATCGAGAACGACTCGTGGGTGTATTTCGTCCACTCGTACAAGACGGTGCCAAAGGACAAAAAGCTGGTCACGGCGTCGTCTGACTATGGCACCACGGTCCCGGCGGTGGTGGAAAAGGGCAACCTGGTGGGCGTCCAGTTCCACCCCGAGAAATCTGGCGACGTGGGCGCCAGGATGATCAAGAACTTTCTTTCGATGTGCAAAGAAGCCAAGGCTGACAAGAAATGAAGGTGATCCCGGCTATAGACATCATGGGCGGAATGGTGGTGAGGCTCGTCAAGGGCGACGCCCAGAACAAGGTCGTCTACGGAAGCGACCCGGCAGAGATGGCCAAAAAATGGGAGGCCGCCGGCGCCGACATGCTCCATGTGGTAGACCTTGACGCGGCTTTTGGCACCGGGAATAACGCAGGGGCGATAGCCAAGGTCGTGTCGGCCGTGAAAACGCCGGTACAGGTCGCAGGGGGCATCAGGACGCCCGAAGCCGCAAAAGAGGCGCTTGAAAAGGCTGCGCGAGTCGTCATCGGCACGATGGCCTACAGCGACCCCGAAGCGGTGAGAAAGCTTGCCAAGAAGCACCCCGGCAGGGTCGTGGTTTCGATAGACCAGGCCGGCGGAATGATCATGGTAAAGGGCTGGAGCGAGTCTGCCGGCGTCAAAGTCAATGACGCGATATCGCAGTTTGTCTCAATGGGCGTCGAGGACTTTTTGCTCACAAGCATCGAGCGCGACGGGACATTGCAGGGCCCGGACATCGAGACGCTTGCAAACGCGGTAGCATTCAGCGATAAGGCAAGGATAATCGCAAGCGGAGGCATCTCCAGCCTCGAGGACACGATAAGGGTAAAGAGCGTCGGGTGCGCCGCAGTGATACTTGGCAAGGCGATGTACGACGGCAGGGTTTCCATAGAGAGGGTGAAGGCGATAGCATGACCCTTGCAAAGCGCATAATACCGTGCCTTGACGTGGACAACGGCCGCGTGGTCAAGGGCGTGCATTTTGCAGACGTCAAGGACGCCGGCGACCCTGTCGAGCTGGCGAAAAAGTACAGCGAGCAGGGAGCAGACGAGCTTGTGTTTCTCGACATCACGGCGTCGCAGCAGGGGAGAGACACTATGAAAAACGTGGTGCGCAAGGTGGCAAGCGTCATCGACATCCCGTTCACGGTCGGAGGAGGCATCAAGAAGCTGGAGGACGCACGCGGGATCCTGCTTTCGGGGGCCGACAAGGTGTCGATAAACACCGCGGCGGTAAAGAGCCCGGGGCTGATAACGCAATTGATGGAGATTTTCGGCAAGCAGTGCGTGGTAGTTGCGATAGACGCCAAGCGCCGGTACTGCGAAGGCGTTGAGTGCAAAGGGAAGCATACATTTCGAGACAAGAAGAAAGGCCGGTACTGGTTTGAGGTGATGATATACGGCGGCAAGGAGGGGACGGGCCTTGACGCAATAGCGTGGGCGCGCGAGGTCGAGAAGAAAGGCGCCGGCGAGATCCTCTTGACGAGCATCGACGCCGACGGCACGGAAAACGGCTATGACGTCGAGCTGACAAAAGCGATATGCAAGGCATCCACAATACCGGTCATTGCGTCCGGCGGCTGCGGGAGCCCGCGCCACATGCGCGACGTGTTTGAAAAGGCCGACGTCGACGCGGCTCTTGCGGCGTCCATATTCCACTATGAAAAGACCACGGTCGACAAGGTCAAGAAATACCTGAAGAGGAGCGGGGTCAGGACAAGGATATGAAGGATAATAATTTTGGATTCCTGCCTTCTTCCTCGTCTTCCAGCGGCGGGCGCCCGTTTGAGGCGCACCTTGCGGGCCTGCAAGAGCCGGCAAAAAGCATCATGGCCGACCTGCGCAAGTTTGCCCTGTCGCTTGGTCCAAGCATGATAGAAGAGGCGAGGCCGCACAGGGTGGTGTACGCAAAGACGCTGACGTTTCGCACTTTTCTTGATGTCGAGCCGGCTATCGATCATCTCGTAATCGAGATCAGGGCAGGAGGCCGCCAGACGCCGCCTGCACGGATCATCGTCAAGACGCAGGAAGATGCCGAGCGTGCGAAAAAGGCGATAGCAGAGGCGTACGAAAAGATCCGCTAGCCTGTCATCAGATTATCTCAAAGCCGGCAAACTCGCCGGTGTAGGTTTCGTGTTTTACGTCGATGCTGTCGACCCTTGCCGCTGGCGGCCCGTGGCGGCACCAGTCGACTACCTTTCTCACGGTCGCGTCGTCGCCTTCTATGACAGCCTCCACCCGGCCGTCAGGCAGGTTGCGCACCCAGCCTGTGGCGCCGTGCTCCCTTGCGGTCATCTGCGTGTTCTGCCGGAAATAGACGCCCTGGACCTTGCCGGTCACAAAAACATGAGCCCGCGTTTTTTTCAATATGAAAGAAACAAAAAGTATCTAAAATATGATGGTTGTGCTCTCTGCCGCCGAGGAGCTAGGCTATGTCGCCGCCTTCCTCGACAAAGAGCTGCTCGTACGTCGTGCCCTTCCTGACCAGCCTGTACTTGCCGTCGCTGTCCTTCATCACTACCGGAGGCTTGGTCTGGCAGTGGAACGGCATGTTGAACACGACCGAGTAGGCTCCGACGTTGTAGAACGAGACATAGTTGCCCACGTCTGCGCCCGACATGTCGGATGCCTTTGAGAGCGGGAAGACGTCGTACGTGTCGCACAGCCTTCCCGCAAGGTGCGTGTTCTTGGCAGCAGGTGTTGCAAGGCCCGTGGTCCTGTCCTGGCTGTCCACCACGGGAATCACTTCCTGCGGGTATTCCTGCTTTAGCAGCGCGGCGTCAAGCAGGATGTGGTAGCCTGCGTCGACGATCACTATCTTGTGCTCGTTGTACTCCTTGGTGTTCACTATCCTTGATACCAGAATTGACGACTCTGCCACAAGGAAGCGCCCCGACTCTATCATCAGCGTGAATACGCCGTGCGTTTCTGCAAGCTGGTTGAGCCTGACGAGGTGGTTCTGGGCCATCTCTGCCGGCGTCGGCACCGGGTCGTTGTAGAACACGGGCGTCCCTCCGCCGATGTCAAAGGTGTTTACCTGGAAGTTCGGGTACTCTTTTTTCATCTTGGTCATGAATGCGTCCATCTTGTCCAGCGCGTGGGTGTAGCAGGAGAAGTCGGTGATCTGCGATCCCAGGTGGAAGTGGAAGCCCTCGAACTTCAAGAGGTCGCTTCCCATCAGGTACTTGACCATCTTTGTCGCGCTGTCGATGGTGCCGCCGTTGAACGGGACGCCGAACTTGCCGTTCTTATACGAGGCGCGGACCTTGGCATCGGTTGCGACTTCAGGGTTGACCCTGATCATGGTCAGCGGGCGCACGCCCACCTTGCCTGCCGCAAGCGCGAGGTTCATCATGCCCTTGTGAGAGCTGACTACTATTCTGCGCACGCCGCTCCTCAGCACCTCGACATACTCTTCCGGCTCTTCTGTCACGCTGGTGTAGATGACGTTCTCGGGGTCTGCCTTGCACTGCCTGATAAAGTGGAGCTCGCCAAGCGACGTGAGGTCGAACGTGAGCCCGTCCTTCATGAAGGCGCGCACTATGGCCGGGGAAAAGTTGGCCTTGATGGAGTACGCCACCTTTACGGGGCCCTTGAACTTGGAGTATGCTCTCTGGAGCTCGCGGGCTTTTGCGTGCAGCGTGTCCTCGTCTACCAGGTAGAGCGGGGTGCCGTATTGTGCTACAAGGTTCTTCACGTCTAGGGGCGTTGCAAAACGGTTCAGCGGTGCAGAGGCTTGCTTTGGTACAAGTTGGACTTGGGTATTTTCTGCCAATTCTTGTTGATTCTGTCATTATTCAATAAACCATTACTTTAAAAACATTGCCCCGAAATTTGCCGGAAAAATCCGCGCCGGCGCGCCGGAAAAAATATTTGGAGAAAAAATTTGCGCGGCAAGCGTGTGCGATCCGCGCTGCAGAAATTTTTTTCGAGCGACGGAAAAAATATTTTTTGAAAAAACAAAAATGAAAATGGAAAAGGAAGGAAAAAAGGAAAAAGCTTGGGCGCGCCGCACTGACTAGCGGTAGTACGGCACCGTGACCTTTTCGCCCGGCTTGCCTTCGCGCTGCGTCTTTATTTTCTTGATGGCGTCTTCAAAGTGGCGCATCATCACGTGCGCTTCTGCGGCGTGCTTGGCAGCCTCTTCCGGCGTCGGGTATTTTGCCAGGTACTCGTGCAGCACGAGCGACACCGCGGTGTTGACCACCGAGCTCGTGTCTGCTCCGCTAAAGCCGTCCGTCAGCTCGGCAACCTTGCCAAGGTCGACGTCCGGGCCTATTGGCTTTTTCTTGGCGTGGATTTCCAGTATCTTGAGCCTTGTCGGCTTGTCGGGCATCGGGACGAACACTATCTTGTCGAACCTTCCGGGGCGCAACAGCGCAGGATCGATGATGTCGGCCCTGTTTGTCGCCGCTATCACGACTACGCCGGAAAGCGCCTGGATGCCGTCAAGCTCTGTCAGCAACTGTGATACTACGCGCTCTGTGACCATGCTGTCGCCTCCCATTCCCCTCGTCGGGGCGATAGAGTCGATCTCGTCAAAGAACACGACGCACGGCGCAGCCTGCCTTGCGCGCCGAAATATCTCGCGGATGCCGCGCTCTGACTCGCCGACCCACTTGCTCAAGAGCTCCGGACCGCGGACGCTGATAAAGTTGGCCTCGGATTCCGTCGCCACCGCTTTTGCAAGCATGGTCTTGCCCGTGCCGGAGGGCCCGTGCATCAGTATGCCCTTTGGCATGGTGTGCCCAAGCTTTGTGTACAGGTCGGGGTAGCGCAGCGGCCATTCCACAGCCTCCTGGAGCTCGCGCTTGACCTCGTCGAGGCCGCCGATTGCGGTCCACGGGATGTCAGGCGATTCCAGGTAGACTTCTCTCATGGCAGATGGCATTACCTCCTTGACGGCGTTCTCAAAGTCTGACATGGTCACGATGAGCTTGTTGAGCACGTCCGGCGACAGCTTTTCGTCCTCAAGGTTCAGCTCTGGAAGCAGCCTGCGGAGGCACTTCATTGCGGCCTCCTTGCAGAGGTATTCCAGGTCTGCGCCGACAAAGCCGTGCGTGATGCCGGCGATCTTGTCCTGGTCCACGTCGGTTTCAAGCGGCATGTTGCGGGTGTGTATCTGGAGTATCTCGAGCCTTCCGCGCTTGTCTGGCACCTTGATCTCTATTTCCCTGTCGAACCTGCCGGGCCTCCTGAGCGCAGGGTCGATTGCGTTTGGCCTGTTCGTCGCGGCAATGACAATGACCTTGCCCCTTGCCTCAAGGCCGTCCATCAATGACAAGAGCTGAGACACGACACGCCTTTCGACCTCGCCCGTGACTTCCTCCCTCTTTGGGGCAATAGAGTCTATTTCGTCGATGAATATGATTGACGGCGCCTTTTCCTTTGCCTCCTTGAATATCTCGCGCAGCCTCGCCTCGGACTCGCCGTAGAACTTGCTCATGATCTCCGGGCCCGAGATGGAGATGAAATGCGCGTTGCTCTCGTTTGCCACCGCCTTTGCAAGCAGCGTCTTGCCTGTTCCTGGCGGGCCGTACAGCAGTACGCCTTTTGGCGCCTCGATTCCCAGCTTTTCAAAGATCTCGGGGTGCCTGAGCGGGAGCTCTATCATCTCGCGGACCTTCTGGATCTCCTCCTTCAGGCCGCCGATGTCCTCGTACGTGACCTGCGGGACGCCCCTCATGGTCTCGCCCTTCTCGGCAATGTGGAATATCGTCTTTTGAGTTACAAGCACTGCGTCGGCGGCCGGCGTGACTCCGATAACCTGGAAGGTCAGCCTGCCTCCAAAGTACGGCACCATCACGTTGTCGCCCTTGATGAGAGGCACGCTCTCAAGCGCGTCTGCAAGGTAGCGCTCGTCTATTGGCGGGATTGCCTCCAATGGAGCAACGATGACCTTCTCTGCAGGGACTGCCTTTATCTTTTTCACAGTCACGGTGTCGCCAATGGCAATGCCGGCGTTGTTTCTCACAAGTCCGTCGACGCGGATTATGCCCTTGCCTTCGTCAGACGGGTAAAGCGGTAAGCATTTGGCAACCGTCCTGCGCTTGCCCCTTATCTCAATAACGTCGCCAGTTGATGCACCGAGAGAGTCCATCGAGTCGTAGTCGATCCTGGCTACGCCCCTGCCTACGTCCCGGGTATACGCTTCAAGAACCTTTAAGGATAGAGTATTCTGGCTCACACTAACACCTTGACGATACTGCTCTTTATACCTTTATTATCCTTCGCCCACCGCCCTCTGTAAGAAACACACAACCTTTCAGGGAGGGATTGTAAAAATTTTGCATATTTTGCACCCATAAACAGTTATAACTTGCCGCACGTAAAAGCTGCACCGGATTGAGCAAGGAAAATAGTAATGACAATAAAGTGATGACAATAATACTGCCAGGCGAGCAGGTTGCCTCCATCGAGGAGTTTGAGGGCGGCAAGAACACCTACCTGACGGAAGACGGCACGATAAGGGCGGCCGCAATAGGCACCAAGGCCCTCGACCTGAAAAGGCGCGTGGTAAAGATAGAGCCCAAGAACGCGCCGATGCTTCCCAAGATAGGCGACATACTGGTAGGCTATGTCGAGATGATATTTGCCAGCATGATATCCGTAAAGGTGCTGTACATAAACGGAGTAGAGTCCACGTCAGGGTTCTCGGCGATAGCCTCCATGAGAGTGGGAGGCGGCCGCGACAGGCGCGAAAGGCCGATCTTTCGCACCGGCGACATCATCCGGGGCAGGGTGATGAGCCTGCTCAACTCTACCGTGCACATGACGATTGCAGAAAGAGAGTTTGGAGTGCTCTACACCACCTGCTTTATGTGCGGGGGCGACACGGTCAAGGTGAACGACACGGTCAAGTGCATCGAGTGCGGAGCTTGGGAGCCCCGCAAGCTGACAGACGACTACGGCAAGGAGACGCTTCGCCAGATATTCAGGGCAGGCGGCAAGTAGCTGTCATGCCGGCCGCTGCAAGCGTCGCCTTCCAGGGAGAGCGCGGGGCGTTCAGCGAGATGGCCGCGCTGCAATATTTCTCAAAGAAGGGCGCCAGGCTTGTGCCGTGCAAGTCCTTTGCAGACGTTTTTTCCGCAGCCGAAAAGAAAAAGGTCGATTTTGCAGTCATACCGGTCGAAAATTCCATAGAGGGAAGCGTGCCGGAAGTCTATGACCTTCTGATGCAGACGCGGCTGAAGGCAACGGGCGAGGTCTACCACAGGGTGCGCCACTGCCTTATTGCCAACAAGGGCGTCAGGATCAAAGACGTCAGGCGGGCGTACTCGCACCCGCAGGCACTGGGCCAGTGCCGGCAGTACCTGCAAAAGAAAAAGATCGAGCCAGTGCCGGCGTACGACACCGCCGGCTCTGTAAAGATGGTAAAGGAGCAGGGCGCCAATGACGCGGCGGCAATAGCAAGCAGGCGCGCGGCAGAGCTGTACGGCATGGAAATCCTCGAGGAGGGCATCGAGGACAGAAAGAGCAACTACACCCGCTTTCTAGTCCTTGCGCTGTCAGACAGTAGCAAGGGTGCCAGAAAAACCGATGATAGCCAGTACAAGACGTCCATCATATTTTCGGTAAAGCACGTGCCGGGCGCGCTCTTTGGCATCCTCGGCGAGTTTGCGATAAGGAACCTGAACCTGACAAAGATCGAGTCGCGGCCTACGAAAGAGACGCCGTGGGAGTACAACTTTTACGTAGACTTTGAAGGGCACGCCGGCGACAGGGCGGTAAAGCAGGTGCTAAAGGCGACGAAGAGCAAGACTTCGTACCTGAAGATCATCGGCTCGTACAGAAAGGCAGAATTCTAGCTAGTTGTAAAAAGAAGTGGCTTTCTGCAACGCCAGCGTTACATTCGTTTTTCTCGAACTCTGATCTGCTTGTACTTTACGAATAATGGTATTTGTATTACCTGAATTGGAAAGCATTAGTTAGTACACATTCGGCATAGACAGAAAAGTGTCTTTGCCTCCTTCCTTTTTTCTAAAAAATTAATTTGTGGTTTCTGGAGCCTTTTCTGATCTAGGCGTGTGCAAGGCAGCAGATACTGCACCAGCGGCAACCGTTGCTATACCGACAGCCAGCAATGAATACACCAAGTTCGGGTCCACAGTCCTGTAAGTGGGTGGCGATTGGCACTCAATACATGAATTGAAGATTGCATCAGATTCAGCTTTTGAAAGTGGTATATGTATCTGTGACAAACCGAGCGACAGAAGTATCGTAGCAGCTCCCGACAGGAAGAGTAACTTCTGCAGTCGATTCATCTTACCTATAATTCTACGATGTAATATTTATGGTCTATAAGGTGCATTACATCAGAAAATCTGCGCTATTGGGAAATGTCTCTTAATGCCAATTAGCTTTACACAAACCAGTGCAAAGCAAGGCGAGTTTAATACCGCGTCCGTCCTTGCATGTTATGACCCCAACAAGCCGGTACGAAGTCAAGCCTTTCTTTGCTCGTGTAGATGAAGAGTATGTCGACATGCACGCGGTTGTCAAGAAGATAAGAGAATTTTCGTTTTTCATTGTCAGGGGGACAGACATGATGAAAATCTTCTTGCAGACTTCTTTGTATGTCGAGGCCAAAGCGGTGCAAGGTGCGTTAAAAAACGCCCTCCGGGAAGCAACGACGCCAAAGCATTCTCGGCTAGCAGGGTCGCGTACCTGAAGATCATCGGCTCGTACAGAAAGGCCGAGTTCTAGTTAGCTTCTAGCGATCCCGGAAGCGGAGGCCAAGGCCGACTACGATGATGCCGGTCACGACCAGCATGAGCGAGCCGGAAAGCTCCAGCGGGCTGGACTTGGTCTGCGCCGTGCCGGTTATCTGCACGTTCTGGCTTCCCGTGTTCTGTATTGTTATCCTGTGCTCGCCGGCCTTGGTCGCGGTGAGCTCGTAGGTAAAGTTGGAAAGGCCCTTTTGCGAAACGACCACGACCCCGTCAGGCTCCCTGACCTCGACGTCAAAGGTCGATCCTTTCACCTGCATCGACGCGGTGTTGCCGACGTTCATGTCCGGCGACAGCTCGTCTGCAAGGCCGGGCTTTACCGTGCCGTCAAGGGGCACGGCGACTGCCGTGTTTGCGTAGATGCTTGCCGCAATGCCGATGGCGATAAAGGCCGCGCCGGCGGCCAGCATCGCAAGAAACGTCTTTCTGGCCATCCGTTACATCACGTCGACGTCGTGGGGCTGGCTCTCGATAAAGCCGGCGCCGGTTATCCTGACAAACTCGGCGTTTCTTTGCATCTCGGGGATGGTCTTGGCGCCGCAGTAGCTCAGGCCGGAGCGCAGGCCGCCTGCAAGCTGGCGCACGATCTCGACCACGCTTCCCTTGTAGGGCACCATCGCCTCGACCCCCTCCGGGACATAGTCGTTGAGGTCGTCAGAATCCACGACCTCCGGGCCCTCCTGGCGGTACTTGCGGCCGAGAGACGCCATGTAGGACGCCATTCCGCGGTACATCTTGTATTTCTTGCCGTTCTTGACAAGCGTCTTGCCGGGGCTCTCGTCGGTGCCCCCGAACATGCCCCCGATCATGGCAGACGACGCGCCTGCCGCAAGCGCTTTTGTGAGGTCGCCTGACGTGCGGATGCCCCCGTCAGATATGACGGGAATGTCGTACTCCCTTGCCGCCTTGACCGCGTCTATCACCGCGGTGAGCTGCGGGACGCCTGACCCCGTCACGACCCTCGTGATGCATATAGAGCCAGAGCCGACCCCGACCTTGACTGCGTCGACTCCTGCCTTTATCAGGTCTCGGGCGCCGTCGCCTGTCGCCACGTTGCCTGCGATGAGGTCGCAGCTTGGAAAAGCCTTCTTTATCATGTGCACGGTGTTCAGAGCATTTTCGCTGTGGCCGTGCGCAATGTCTACCACAATCGTGTCTGCGCCTGCCTCAAGGAGCGCCTCCGTGCGCTCTAAATAGTCGCCCTTTACCCCTACCGCCGCGCCGACAAGGAGCCGGCCCTTCCTGTCCTTTGCCGCGTGCGGGTACTGGTCCATCTTCAAGATGTCCTTGCTTGTTATCAGGCCCGCAATCCTGCCCTTGTCGTCTACCAGCGGCAGTTTCTCTATGCGGTGCTTGTGCAGGATCTCCTTTGCCTGCTCTATCGTGGTGCCGGCCTTGGCCGTTATGACGTTCTTGGTCATGAGCTCTGACACCCTGCGCTTCATGTTTTTCTCAAACGTGATGTCGCGCCTTGTGATGATGCCGGCAAGTTTCCCCCCGTCCTCCACCAGGAGCCCAGAGACCCCGTACTCGGCCATGTGCTTGTAAAGCTCTGCCACGGTCGTGCTTGACTTTACGGTGTACGGCTGCTCTATCACCACCGACTCTGACCTCTTCACCTTCAGGACCTCGTCCACCTGGTCCTCGATTGTCATGAAGCGGTGGATGATCCCGATGCCGCCCTCCCGTGCAAGCGCTATTGCCATCTGGGACTCGGTCACCGAGTCCATGTTGGCTGAAATGAGCGGTATGTTGAGGCTGATGTTGCGCGACAGCTTTGTCCTCAGGTCCGTCTGTGACCTTGAGACTACAGGCGAGCGTTTAGGAACGAGAAGAACGTCGTCAAACGTCAGACCTTCTCTAAAATCCAAGTAATCCCTTGATGTCTAGTTGCCTAGAAGCATTATAAGCGTTACCGGCTCTAGCGCCTGAGCAACTCTAGCATGGTCAGCGCCTGCACGGTCTCTTTCACGCTGTGGGTCCTCACGAGGCTTGCGCCGTTTATTGCTGCAACCACCTCGCACGCGACAGAGGGGACCATCCTTTGCTCCGCCGCAGGCAGGTTGAGAAGGTGGCCGATGAACGACTTTCTTGAAACCGAGACGCAGACCGGCGCAAGCGCGGCAAGCTTGTACAAGCTTGACAGCACTTCCAGGTCGCGGGAGTACCACGGAGTTTTGTCGCCGTCGGCTAATTTCGTGAAAAAGGGGTTCTTGCCTTCTGCGCGGAAAAAGCCGATGGACGGGTCTACTAGCATCATCTCTTTTCTGACGCCGGCCTTTTTTGCCAGAGCGATGCTTTCCTTCAATGCCCGGACCGTGCCTGCAACCCTGCCCGAGGCAGGCGTCCTGCTGTAGGCCCCGATTATCACCGGCAGGCCGGCTTTGGCAACAACCTGCGCCATCCTCCGGTCGTACTTTAGGCCGGTGACGTCGTTTATCGCGTCTGCGCCAAGTTTTGTTGCGGCCTCGGCGACCTCTGCCCTTGGCGTGTCGACTGAAATCGGCAGGCTGCACGCAGACTTGGCCGCCTCCATCGCGGCTTTCAGCCGCCTGATCTCTTCTTCGACAGGGATTATGGTGTCGAGGTACGGCGCGGTGGACATTGCCCCGATGTCGATGACGTGCGCGCCGGCGCCCTGCATCTCCCTTGCAGCCTGCGCAACCTCGTCAAAGCCGGTCCGAACAGAGCCCTTGAAGAACGACTCGGGGCTTGCGTTGATTATCCCCATCACCTTGACGTGGCGGCCCTTGCCTATCTCCACGCTGCCGATTTTCGCCAATGCAACTCTTTTGCGCATGGCTGCGCTTAAAAAGCTGTGGCAAAAGTTTGAAAAACAAGCTTGACGATGTACCTCCATGGATTTTGCAAAGATTTGCGACCAGGTATTTGCGCTTGACGACGACATCAGGTACGCCGGCGTGATTGACGACATGGGCGCGCTCGTTGCCGGCGGCATGAAAAAGGGGATCGACTCGCTGACCGACCAGTCAAACGAAGAGCTGTACCTTGCGCAGACTGCGCTCCGCAAGTCCATGAGGCAGAGGTTTGACAACACGCTTGGAAAGGCGCGCTTTGCCTACGTCGAGCGGGACAGGGTCTCCATCCTGACGTTCTACATGAACGGCCACACGCTTGTCGTGACTCTGGAGCCCAACCTTGACTCGCACACGGCGATGGACATTGCCAAGGACACGCTGGACCTCCTCAACGGCGGAAGCAGCTGAGCAGGATCTTGCCAGAGTGCAGGCCCTTTTCCATCCTGTCCTGCGCCTGCGCCGCTTCCTCCAGCGGGAACACCGAATCGATGACGGGCTTGATCCTCCTTGCCTGCACGAGCTTTAGCAGTTGCACAAGCTGCGCCTTTGTCCCCAGGAGCGCGCCTGTCATCGTTACCTGCTTGCTGTAGAACATCCGCACAGGGACCGTCGCGTCGTTGCCGGACGTCATGCCGCAGACTGCCATCCTGCCGCCTGGCTTTAGGGACGCTATGCTCGTCTGCCAGGTTGCCGCGCCCACATGGTCGATGACAATGTCAACTCCTGCTGCTGCGCCGCCGCCAAGCCTGGCAGCCACCTCGCCGGCGAGGTCCTTTGTCTCGTTCCTGTCAATGACATGGTGGGCGCCAAGCTTTTTGCCGAATTTCGCTTTTTCAGGACCAGCCGCGGTCGTGATGATCGTCGAGACGCCGAGCGCGCGGGCAAGCTGGATCGTAGCCATGCCGACGCCGCTTGCAGCGCCGTACACGAGGAGGGACTTGCCCTTTTTTGCGCCGTTTGCAGACAGCATGTTCCACGCCGTGAGGTACGAGACTGCAAGCGTAGCCGCGGCCTTGCTGTCCGGCCCTTTTTTTCCCAGCCGGATGACGTTTCTTGCCGGCACTGCCACCTTTTCCGCGTACCCGCCGTTGTAGTCGCTCATTCCGCCGATGATTGCAAACTGGCTGCAGAGGTTTTCTCGCCCTGCCTTGCAATGCGCGCATTTTCCGCAGCTGGCGCCGGGGTATACCATGACGCGCTCGCCGGCGTCAAAGCCAGCGGCGCTTTTCTTTACGGTGCCGACAATGTCGCAGCCGCATATGTGCGGAAGCTTGATCTTTTTGCCGGCGATGCCCATCCTCGTCCAGATGTCGAGGTGGTTCACGCCGCAGTACTCGACTTCTATTACAACTTGCCCCCTTGCCGGCTCGGGGTCCGGGAAATCCTCGTACCTCAGTACATCCACCGTCGGCCCGTGCTGGTAAAAGGGCACCGCCTTCATCATTTTGAGATCAGGTTGTGCATAGATGCGAGGTCGGCTGCAAACGGCTTGAGCTCATCCGGCACTGCTATTTCGATCGGGTCCTTGAGCGACATCGGCTTGCCCGTCTCCTTTGACACTGTCTCTTTCTTTTTGTTCCACACCTGCGAGTTAAAGTCGGTTATCGCTTTTGTGTATTTTGCAAATTCCAGGTCTTGCTGCCCTTCTCCGGCGGCATAGGGCATCTGCTGGTGGTGGATGCTGCTCTTTTTTGAATACATTTTTGTCCAGAGCTCTTCCGAGATGAACGGTGTTATTGGCGCAAGCAGCAGCAGGATAGTCGAGAACACCCTGTGCAGCGTGTAGAGCGCCGAGGCGTGGCCCTGCTGGCCAGGGTCGTACGCCCTCCCCTTCACCATCTCGATATAGTGGGCGGCAAAGACGTTCCACGTGAAATCGCGGATCGCGTTTGCAGGCACGAAAAAGTTGTATTCGTCATAGCCGCGTTTGCACTCTTCCACAAGCCGGGCAAGCTCTGCCAGTATCCACCTGTCAGTCGCCTCAAGCTGCGCCGGCCGCTCCTTTACGACATCAAACGACGAGAGGAACCTGCCCACGTTCCACAGTTTCGACAGGAACTTTTGCGAGCCGGCTATGCGCTGCTCGGAGCAGCGGAAATCGTAGCCGAGGTTGGCCTCGCTTGCCGACCAGAACCGGAACGTGTCGGCGCCGTACTGCTGTATCACCGGGAACGGGTCGATGACGTTTCCCTTGCTCTTGCTCATCTTTTCCCCCTTTTCGTCGACGCCGTAGCCCATTATCCACGCGTCGGTCCACGGCATCTTGCCTGTCAGCTGCACGCAGCGCAGCATCGTGTAGTGGAGCCACGTCCGGATGATGTCCTTGGCCTGCGGACGGAGGGCTGCAGGGTACGCATAGTCGAACAGTTTCTGGTCCCTGCCAAATTTCGTCACAAAGAGCGGGCTGATTGACGAGTCCATCCACGTGTCAAACGTCCTGTCCTCGCCCGTGAATTCCGTGTGGCCGCATTTCGGGCACTTTTCAAATGGCGGGCTTTCCTTCCAGGGGCGATAGTATTTTCCAGGCTCTGGCAGGAGTGGCGTCCTGCAAGAGTTGCAGTACCATATCGGTATCTCGGTGCCGTAAAAGCGCCTCCGGGAGACCGGCCAGTCGATTGCGACAGAGTCCAGCCAGTTGAGCAGGATCTGTCTGTGCATCTCGGGGTGGAATTTCAGCTGCATCGCCAGTTCGCGCAGCTGCGGCACATAATCAAGCTGCTTGACGTAATAGTCGTGCAGGGGGATGATTTCAATTGGCGTCTTGCTGCGCTCGCACAGCGGAGTCCGGTGCATGATGCCCTCCTCCTTTTCTATGAGGTTTGCGGCTTTCAGGTCCTCGATGACCTTGGTGCGCGCCTGGTTGACGCGAAGGCCGGCGTACGCGCCTGCCGCCTCTGTCGTTATGCCGTTTTCGTTGAGCGCCACTATCTCCTTCAGGCCCAGCTCGCGGAACACCTGCACGTCGTTCTGGTCGCCATAGCTGCACACCATCACGGCGCCAGAGCCAAACTCCGGCCTTGCAGAATGGTGCGTCTTGATTGGCACCTCCCTGTTGAACAATGGCAGGACGACGCTCTTGCCCTGGTAGTCGAGGTAGCGCTCGTCCTCCGGGTTTACGATGACTGCCTGGCACGCAAAGAGGAGCTCGGGCCTTGTCGATGCGATTATAATCTGATCATCAGAGTTATTATTTGCGACCCGGAACTTCATGTGCACCAGCTTTGTCGGCAGGTCGTCATGGATTATCTCGGCGTCTGCAATCGTGGTGCCGCAGTCCGGGCAGTAGTTGTTTGGCCTGTTTGCCAGGTACACGAGCCCGCGCTTCCACAGCTCGATAAAGGTGGCCTGCGTCAATGCCCGGTACTCGTCAGAGTCGGTGCGGTAGTAATGCGCAAAGTCGCCGGAAAGCCCCATGTTCTTCATTATCTGGAGCATCTCGGCTTCCAGGTCGTCGAGCGCGCCCTTGCACAGGTCAAGGAATTTCTGCCTGTCCATCTGGCGCATGCGCACCTTGTACTTTTTCTCGGTGTAGATTTCCACCGGCAGGCCGTTCCGGTCGATGCCTATGGGGAAAAGCACGTTCTTGCCGGACATCCTAGCTGTCCGTGCTATCATGTCTATCTGAGCGTAATGGGCGGCAGCGCCAATGTGCCACGGCTTGCCCGACGGGTACGGGGGCGGCGTGTCAATGACAAACGCCGGCTTTTCACCATTCATTGTTTCAAAGCGGTACGTGTCCTCGTCCTGCCACTTTTTCAGTATCGCGCTTTCAATCTCGTGGTTCCACGACTTGGTCTGTATCTTGGGTTCCATATTGGTTGGCCGGCCTGTATGCCTAGTTGTGGCGCCCGATACCGTTATTAACGTTAAGGCTGTTGGGAAGAGGGCATGTCATTTTGTAGGACTTGCAAGTTCTGCAGGATCCCCTGTAAGCAGCCGGCCATCTATCTTTTTAGTAGAATAAAGCAAGGGTCAAGGCCTAATCGCCTCGCAGGCCCTCGGCACTGGAGGTCAGCCCGACTTGATAGATGGTTCGTTTTAGAATGACAAGCTGGACACATCTTCGCCTTCTGGAAGCAAAGCGCAAGGCTTTTTGGCATACTCGCCCATCGTGGCATCACGGGTCAGAAGTGACGTCTGTTCGCTGAAATTATACTTGGAGATCTCGCACTTGCCAACGTCGACGTACACGCGCCGGTATACGAAATCCTTTCCTGACTTGGGTTTTATTTCATGAACAGTCCTTGTTTTGACGATGACAGGACCTTCCCGGCTTGAATTTACGGTGACTGCCAAATCAGCTGACCACTATTTCTATGAGTTGACTAACCGCTATTTAACTACGGACAGGCTCGTGGAAAAATACAAGGCATATTTTGCAAACTAATCTAAAGCACAGTCCTGTTGAATCCCAAGGTGTTATTTTTGGGTGTTGATTTTCGGGTGGCGGGGTACGACATCAATTTCGCTCATGGTTATCTCTAATCAGCGGGAATCTTTATTTTATATCCAAATATAGAAACTACGTTAACAAAGATCCAGAAAAGGTATATAGAAGAAAATTAGCTAAAGTCCGATGCAAGCCAGTCTTACGTACGCAATAGTAGGAGGTGTAGTCGGCCTCTTGGTCTTGGGCATTGCAGCGGGCTTTATTATCAGGCCCGTCATGTCACAAGACAACCAGAGACAGGCAATGGCAGTAAGCGGTGCAGGTGCATCGCTAGTACCGACACAATTTGGCGGAGGAATTGCAAAGGCAGGTGCAAAATCCTTGCCCGCACCACCAGAACCCTTTTCAATCGTTGTGAACGGCCACACAGAAATATCAACTGTTACAGTCAAGAGGGGAGAGACCGCGCAGATAGATGTACTAGTTAGTCCAAAGATGTTGGGTATCACAGGCAATGTGTATGTTCAGAGTGTCCTGCCGGTGTGTGGGACTTCAAATCTGCATATAGATTGTATACCCCAAGGGATAACAGCTTCAATATCTGAAAATACTGTCTCAGCTGCAAAGCATCTGGTCCTTACCGTCAATGCTGCACAAGATATGCCAACCGGAACATATGCTTACGAGGTCGTCTCAGACACCATGATGAATCTTCCTGATCAGAGCTCCCCAGTAAAGGTTGGAAGCATAACGACATTTGGGATACAAGTCACATAGAGGGAGTTGAAACAAATGAAAATAGATGCCAAATATTTTGGAGCAATATTCGGAGTGCTCGTTCTCTTTACCACGACTTGGGCACTACCCGAAGCAAGTGCATACTGGCATGTAGGAGCCGACCATAGCCTCAGTAGCATCGTTGAAGTTAGGACCAACGCAAATACGCCTTCATTGCCTAATTCTAGTGCAATATCTGCGACAACACTATACTGGCTTGGTGCAGATGTTACCGGCGGTGATGACGACATACTTACACAACCAGAAATAAGAGCATATTCAAGCACTCAGTGGAGAGCGTCCTTTGAAACTGTATCTGAAACGACTGGCAACAGGGTGGAATTTTATTGGACAAACGTATACTTCACTCCAGGTACCAGCATCCAATTAGATGACGCTGTATCTAGTCACCAGAATTGTCAATTCGTCACTGACAGAAACAATGCTCTGAACTCTGCTAGCCAATGTCTAAATGCCGTGGACTATGGTACGTCAATGTATGAATCATATGCGACGCTAGAGAGCTATGACTACACCGGCTCTGACTTCCACTCGATGAATGGTAGTGTGAGCTTTACAAACTATCTATCCTTCACATCAATTGGTGGAACCGGTAGCTCGCAAGCTCTATCGCCATACACGTTCTCGAGTACTGCAAGCAGTCCACCTAGCTGCATTACTTCATCTGGAGGTACCGGGTCGGCCACAGTCACCGTAAACTGTTAGTACATAAAGGTGGATTGACGCCGCCTTTCCTTTCTTTTCTATAACTTTTAGCTGCTGACTGAAATTGTTTTGTAAGTACTGTAGGTGCCATCATTTGGAGTTGTTACAGTGGCAGTAATTCTATAATCGCCTAGAGATTCGGGAGTGAAATTGTAGTTTCCTTCTTGAGGAAAGAGGTATTCAAAATTGGCCTTTGTACCATCAGACGCCTTCATTGAGCATCGCAGTGTAGCATTCCAATCTGAGACCTGCGCGTATGAACCATCTGATCTCTTGCTTTCTGCAACGAGATGCAAAGAGCCGCAATCATCTTGTGCAGACTTTCCTGTGACTTTTGCTTGAAAACTAACGGCATTATTCAGCGAGTATGGCTTTTCAGACAAACCTTCAATAGATGCAGTTACATGCGGCGAAGGACCAGATGGAAGTGGATTTTCATTGGGAAGGATGTCACTCTGCCGTCTTGATCCGAAATAAAATGCAGCAGCGGAACCGGCAATCACGATGCCTGCTATTATGGCGATGATTACGGTTTTCTTCAAGGTAATATTCCTACTACTGGATAATATATATGTCTAAGTTCTATACGAGGACATTAGAGTACACTTCTCTACCCATACTTAGATGTCCTAAAATGCCTCTCAAGGCCGGCGAATTCTGGCTTTAGCACCTTGACGATCCCTCCTTCGTACAAATAGGGGCTGTACTTTTCAGCTACCCAAACAGCCCATGATTCACCGTCTAGGAGGTCGATGAGATTCTGGTCGTTTTCGAGTACGATAAAAAAGAATGTTTATGACGGCGACATTCATAGACGAGCGCACCTGCAGGCCAGGGCAGGCCTGCTAGCGAAGAAGCACGGCGTAGCAGGTCAAGCTTTTGAGTGCACAGGGGACGCGTGGAATATGGGTAATGCTTGTGCGCCATGGCAAGTACATTGGTGTCCTAAGGTGCAAGGCTTTAGGAAGCAGCGTCCCCAAGTTGATACTCTTGAGCAGGCAGAAATCCAAAGTCCAAGAACGCCTTTGACCCTCCGATCAGAAAAGATATTAATATTAACGTCTGCGCAACCCATTCCGTGAAATTCGTCGACTGGTTCCCGTATTACCAAGGAATCCGCGCAGAGTTTGGCTACAGCACAGAGAAGGACCAGGAGGCGGCCAGGATGCTTTCTGGCATGATAAAGAGGAAGGCCCTTGAGCCCAAAGTCCTGCAGAAAAAGATCGCCGGCAAGAACGTGCTTGTCCTTGGCGCGGGCCCGAGCCTGGTTGAAAACACCAAGATGATCAAAAGGAACAAGACTTTTGTAAAGATCGCCGCCGACGGCGCGGTGCAGGCGCTCTTGGAGAACAAGATAAAACCGGACATCGTGGTGACGGATCTTGACGGCGATTCTGCGTCATTGCAAAAGGCGGCCAAGTCAGGCGCGGTGATGGTCGTGCACGCCCACGGGGACAACACCGACATGCTGAAAAAGCTGGTGCCAAAGTTCAAGAAGGTCCTCGGCACGACGCAGGTGATGCCCGTTGAAAACGTCTACAACTTTGGCGGTTTCACGGACGGCGACAGGTGCGTCTTTTTGGCAGAAGAGTTTGGCGCAAAAAAGATAGTGATGGTTGGAATGGACTTTGGCAGTACAAGCGCGTACAAGGACGTCAAGGACCCGGAGCTGAAAAAGCGCAAGATGCAGGCCGGAAAGCGCCTGCTGGAGACGCTTGCCAAGCAGTCGCGCTCGCAGCTGTTCCACGCCTCCAAAAAGCCGGTCAAGGGCTTTTCTCCCTACTACTAACAAGGCATGGTCAGCCAGAAAAAGGCGATAGGCATACTCGGCATAGTCTTTGCCGTGGCAGGGGGCGCCGCGTGGTTCTTTGGGCAGCATATCCCGGCAGCGATGCTGTGGGGCGTCGCCGTCCTGATAGTGCTGAAACTCAACAAGCGGCAGCAGCAGAAAAGGCGGTAAGGCTATTATACCATTTAGGATCAAGAGGGCTTGCTAATGTCCGGCTATTCCGAGGATGACGTGAGGCGTGCAGCCGAGCTCCGAGAGTGGGTCATGAAGCAGATTTCAGACAAGCAGGAAGAGCTGGAGAGGCTGAGGGCCACGCTTGCCATCATTGACAGCGTGTTAAAGCAGGGCAGCTTCAGGGCCGCGGCGGTAATGGCGACTTCGTCGGCGGCGACGACTACAAGCGAGCCGGCAAGGCCGCCGCAGCAGCAGGCAGCAGCGCCGCCAGCGCCACAGGCCAAGAAGTCTACTACTACCATAGCTGCGTCGGCGCCACAGCCGGCAAAGCAGGCGGCCGCAGCAGCGGCGGGCTTTGACCCCGGCAGGGACGTCAGGCCGCTAAAGAGGGCCAAGGACGATTTCCTCCTTGCAAACGCAGAGGTCACTGCCAATTCGATAACCATAGTGCCGGCGCCCGGGGTCAGCCTGAGCGTAAACACGCCCCCGTTCCGGTCGTTCTTTCTCGGCAGGATACTCGACGGCATGAAGAGCAAGGACGCCGACAGGGTGGCACAGGGCGCGCTGGCAGAGTCCGGCGTCATGAGCTACAAGGTCGACGAAGACGCAGGCATGATGATAAAGAAAATAACGATAACAAACTACCGCGAAAAGGAGCGTATGACAGAGATATTCAACACGGCTGCCTGGGTGTTTACAAGGATGCTGGAAAAGGCTGGAAGCTGAAATAATGGCAGAAGATGATAATAATAACAAAATAGACAAGATCGTCGTCCTCGACTTTGGCTCGCAGTACAGCCACCTGATATGCAGGAGGATAAGGGAGGCTAACGTGTACTGCGAACTCGTGCCGTACAACACGCCGGCAAAGGCGCTCAAGGAGATGGACCCAAAGGGCATCATTTTTTCCGGCGGGCCGGCAAGCGTGTACGCCAAGGGCGCGCCCAAGCCGGACAGGCAGATATTTGCGATGGGCAAGCCGATACTTGGCATCTGCTACGGCCACCAGGTGCTTGTCGACAACTTTGGCGGCAAGGTGAAAAGGGCGGCAAGCAGGGAGTACGGCAGGGCAGGGCTAAAGATAGACGACGATTCCGACCTTTTCAAGAACCTTGACACCAGCATCAACTGCTGGATGAGCCACGGCGACGCGGCGGAAAAGGTGCCGGACGGATTCAAGGTGATCGGCCACACCGAGAACTCGCAGTCGGCTGCAATCGGCGACCACGAGAGGAAGATGTACGGCATCCAGTTCCACCCGGAGGTGGTGCACACCGAGCGGGGCATGCAGATCCTGAAGAACTTTGCGCAGGAGATAAGCGGCGCAAAACCCGAGTGGGACATGCAGAGCTTTATCGACACCACCGTCAAGGAAATCAGGGAGCAGGTGGGAAAAGACAAGCGCGTGCTTGCCGCGGTGAGCGGGGGCATCGACTCGACGACGGTTGCCGCGCTCATGCACAGGGCGATTGGAAAGCAGTTGTCGTGCGTGTTCATCAACCACGGCCTCCTCAGGCAGGACGAGGAAAAGGAGGTGGTCAGGCTGTTCAAGGAGCACCTTGGAATCGACCTCATCTACGTCAACGCTGAAAAGCGCTTTCTGTCAAGGCTAAAGGGCGTCACCGACCCGGAGAAAAAGCGCAAGATAATCGGCGACCAGTTTGCGAAGGAGTTTGTAACGGTTGCGAAAAAGCACGGGCCGTTCCAGTGGCTTGCGCAGGGAACGCTGTACCCGGACGTGATTGAAAGCGGCGTGTCAAAAGGCCCGGCCGCCGTGATAAAGACGCACCACAACGTGGGCGGCCTGCCAAAGTGGCTGAAGCTGCAGGTGATAGAGCCGTTGCGCTTTCTGTACAAGGACGAGGTGAGGAAGGTTGCAAAGCTGCTCGAGGTGCCGGACGAATTGCTAAAGAGGCACCCGTTCCCCGGGCCGGGCCTCGCCGTCAGGATAATCGGCGCGATAACCCCTGAAAAGACGAGGATTGCCAAGCACGCAAGCAAGATTGTCGAAGACGAGCTAAAGGCTGCAGGGTATTACGACAAGGTGTGGCAGGCTTATGCGGCTGTAGGCGACGACAGGGCTGTCGGCGTACTGGGCGACGAGCGCGTGTACGGCCACGTCGTGATGGTGCGCGTCGTCGAGTCGATTGACGCCATGACTGCCGACTGGACGCGCCTGCCGTACGACGTGATAGAGCGCATCAGCAACAGGATCACAAACGAGGTGGAAGGGGCGACGTGGGTCACGTATGCGGTGTCAAGCAAGCCGCCGGCCACGATAGAGCCGCAGTAAAAAAGAGTATCCCCCCGTTTCCCTCGTGAAAACACACCATTTTTAGTGACCGAAACTGGGTCAATAGCAATATAGAATGTTGGGGATGAGCGTGTCTATCTGGTGATAACAATATAGAGAAAGGGAGGAATGAGCAGAGTCTTCTTCATCTCATCCCGGTCAGTAGCAGGCAGGCTTTTCAACATACGGCTCCCGTTGTGAAAGAGACGCTTTTGGACATCGAGCTAGCAACTTGAAAGGTCGCGTCAGACTGTGCTTTTGCAGGAGGCGATTGAAATGTCGCGACAAGTGTTGCAGTATGGGGAGTATATGACTCGCAACCTGCAAACAGTGTCTTGTAGACCACGCCGCCAGCTCCCAAGGATTTGCCGTCAAGGTACCAATTTAGATTTGCAAATACTACTCTACAGGGGTTTGATAAGGAGCCACTGAATTTGATTGTCATGAATCCATCATTTCCCGGACCGCGCTCGTTCTCGAAGAAGTTTGCGCCATTCGCGGGGCTCGATATTGTTAGAGTGGTAGTGCAGATGCGCGGGGGAATCTTGACCAGGGAATCCTTGGCCGCAGTCACGGCAGCATTTGCCTGCATGATACTTGCGCCAATGGTTGCAATAGATAGAGTCAATGCTACAATCGTGACGATGACAAGTTTTCCAAAAGTCGGGTGTATTTTCTGCTGATTGATATCGGTATCATCATCTTTGTCTTCCGACATGAAATCTGTCATCTTTAAGAATCATTTAAGGTTAATTACGATATCTTACTGCTAAATGATAGAGTATTTGCTTTAATTATGACATTATGAGCAAATTTTATGAAACATCATCGGATCGAGTAGCATCAGCCCTTGGCACCAGCTCTCTCTTGGAAGGCATCCCCTTTCCGAGCACGAAAACCAGAGACCCTTCTTATGGCATGAGCGATGATACATTAGTTTTATAACAGAAGTTCTAAATGGCTGCCAAGATTGTCTCAAGCTCAGGCAGAGGTTCAGGGTTAAGTCTGGTAAGCCATGTGTCAAGGTATGGTTCGAGTTTCTTTACAATGTCTGCCGGAAACATCTGTTCTATGCCGGTAAAGGTAACTCCTTTTGACTTGCATTTCTGAAGGAAAAGCTCTTTCAACTCTTGCTTATCGAACTTGCAAGTCTTTAGCAGCCTCCATACGTCATAGTAATCCCTTATCTTTCCACGTTCAATGATTGCCCTCATCTTTTCTGCAAGCAGGTTATCAAGCACATAGACATTGACTTCAAATCTCGGATAATCATACGCGTGGGGAACCGACTTTCTTACGACCTTGCCAACAAACTGTTCACTAGAGATTTCAATTTTGATATGGTTCTTGCTTAATGGTCCTGTATACTTGATCTTACCACGGAAGAATTCTGGATTAGCAAGTGGATCCCCCTTCATCTCTATGTCTATTCCACTTTCCTTCTTTACGATCCCTGGTACCTCGTACATTACGCCTGTACCCAAAACCACCATCTCGCTGTCACCAACAGTGGTAAAGTCTAGATCCTCGGAAAGACGCCATTTGCCGGGAAAGTACACCTTGGACAGTGCGGTCCCGCCCTTGAATGCCAAGGAATCTGAAGCAGCGCTTGATGCTATTCCGAATAATATCCACCCAAGAACATAGTCCTTTTCAATTACGTCAACAGGAAGATTTTTTTTCTCTGGCTAGAGCCCTTAGTTCACGGTCTGTTATCATTCTAGTACCCCATCCATTGTTTCAGCTCTTTTTCGGACCTATTGATTATCAAGCCATATTTCTTTGAATATCCAATAACTTTCTTTGGTCCTAGCGGATCAAGCCACATGAATCCCTTGAATTTGCTAGAGGCTATCCTGTCAGCCACTTCCTTTTTGATGTTGAGCACTTCAAGCACATAACCTAGCCTTCTAGTCACGACGCTAATCCCAAGTCTTTTGGCATATTCTAGAAGTTTATCAAAGTCCAGCTCGCTCTTTGCCTCCCATATGCCTTTTACAACCTCATCAATCCCGCCACAGTATTTGGGATACATCAAGCAGTCCAGTACTGTCTTTTCTCTAGATGATATCTTGAACTTGGTTCCTGCCATCTCGCCTTCTTCAAATCCAAAGAACCTTGTTTTCGACAGTTTTACGAATTTGAAGAGATTCGGACCGTATTCCAGGTCTCTTCTTCTTTTAGTTGTGGCAACAAACACTACACGCGGCACCTGCTCTGTCATTCCCCAGTAATTGAGGGCAGAGTAAAAGCCAACATAGTATTCATTCAAGATGTTAGGCAGTATCAGAAACGGAACCTCTGACCACAGTCCTTCATATCCTGCCCTGGCAGGTATGAGCAGGTACTTTCCTCGCTCTATTTCCTCTATCCTCTTCTTTTTCTTGAGGCGGTAGATGACGTTCCATACCGAGGCGTCGGAAGTCCCAAGTATCTTCTTGGCGTCTCTCATTGAGAAGATGCTCTTGTTTTCTTTCTCAAGAGTAAAGAGCAACCTGAGCTCTTGTGCTCCAAGTTTTAAGTGCTGTGTGCTCATACTCTTGTATAACAAGAGTATCGTTACACAAGTATTAATATGTGACTATCAAAGACTCTGCGATATATCACAAGAATGCAGAAAAAGTATAGCTGTTTGGTAAGTCGTTTCTACCCGCTAACCAAACTTGGAGCTGTAAGACTTTTCTATACGCCTGTCCGTATAGTGCGCAATCTTGGACAGCTGGATAAACTGTGTCCGATGCGGTCATCCTGCTCGCTATAAAACGACAAGCCAGATTCCTTGGCGTATAGCCTGCCATCCAAGTTAACATCAAGAGGCATGGAGCCAATGCATAACTCGCCGTGAACTGTTGCTATCCTCTCCGGCCAGAACCTCTTCCGGTCGGCGTTGGGGTCGATCTCGTACGTCTTGAATTTGCCAATGCCGCGGATTCTTCCTCGGAGGATGGCCAGTACTATTTTTCTACGATATCGCGGTTCTATGCACCAATTCCCACATTCTTATAAGCAATGATCCTGCAAAGATACTGCGGATGATGATGGTGGTAGTGTGGTAAGGCGAGGTCTTGTTTTAACCGCCGCAATTGCAGCAGGACTTTTCATGGCCATCGCGGGAACGATCTCTCTTACAAATGCATCGCAGGGACAGCAACAACAACAGCAGCAGCTTGACCCAACCAAATCCTCAACAACAACTTCTACAGGCAAGGTTACCACGGTACGAGCCGGGGCAGGCGGCGCAGAAGCCCCGCTGACCGTTTTCATACCCAGTCACATAGAAATCAAAGTCGGTGAAAAGGTGGTATGGATTAACCCCACACTCGTTAGCGAGCCTCACACGGTAACTTTCATGAAAGACAATAGCACCTTTGCAGATTTTGGCTCGCCCTTTATAGTATCCAAAAACGTAACCTTCACCCCTCTTTCACCTAGCTCGAATGGAGAACCTTTCATCATGCCTAATGACAACGATACAAATATTGTAGTCACGCTAAACAAGCGCTCATTCTTTCCCGATGTCATAAATTCAGACGATAAAGCATCATACTTGGCACTTGATGCAGAATACAGCATGGATGGTACAGAAAAATTCGTCAACTCTGGATGGATCTGGCCAAAGGACCAGACCCCACAGGGAGTTCCGCCGATAAATCAATTTGCGGTTACATTCACCCAAGCTGGAACGTACAACTACGTTTGTCTAGTGCACCCCTGGATGAAAGGCGAAGTTGTAGTTACAAAATAGTGATGCTTTTTGATTCCACGTTAAATTAGCCTGTAGATGAAAAATTTGGCTCCTTCTGCATCGGTGTCTAAGGAAAAATGAAGGATGACAGGTGCCACATTATGCTCTTTGCCAGAGCGAGCCAGAGAATCCGCCTGTTTGACTAACTTTTTCCAGCGTGTCATTGTCGATTATTCTGAGTACCAGCTGGCCACCACTGCTAGTTACCGCGTACGGGACGTCTGCCCAAAGACCTCGCACATTATCTCCACGGATAGTCCCCTTGTATACATTGGCAAATCCATCTTGGCCGTTTGTGCCAAACCACCACACAGTTGAACCAATTTGACGGATGTAATAAGTCCCTCCATCATCAGCAGTCCAAACACCTGTCAGATTCACCTGCGCGTATGCTTGTTTCGTGCCAAGAGAAGACACCGTCATGGTAACTACCAGTATTGCAGATACTACTATTATTATCCCTGCGCGAATAGGCCTCCCAAACTTGCCATATTCCATAATTGCTCTCTAAGTGAAGCAATTCTTAAGGATTGTGACTATTTTTTAGATAAGAAATCACCTATTTGGATTAAGAGTTGCCTCCTATGACTTGCCTTCTCACGCTCAAAGAAGGAGGGGTTTGTCGTTCTGCCTCTTTCTACACCAAAGTCGCAGAGCAGCTACAGACCATTTGCAGACCTGAGAAATCGGATAAAAGCGCTGGCGAGGCTTCGGCGCTCAATCTGCTCGATGTCTGAGATTTGGCTGTCGGTCATGTGAAAGCATCTTCTCAGTAATGCTGCTGCCATCTTGTCTGTATCTTCAAAATATTTTCTTGTTGATTTGGAATTGAGTGGATTCAACTTTCTGTCCCGCTCATCGCTCATTTTCATTATCGTCTTAATCTCATCAAGTGTCAGAGCATCATAGACGGCATATTCTTTTCCATTATGATGGAATATTATGTGCTCCATTGTGGAGATATGGTACCGTGATAGTTTATTATCTTTCAGATACGGGATTACAAAATGCGCCGGATTTCCGTGCGTAAACGAGGGATTCCTATTTTGGCAGAGACAGTCGAACTCTTGCCAGAGGGTAAGAACGATGATGATGATAATCCTGACCTGCTCGCAAAGGTCAGTTTCAAGGAAATTGATAATGAGGTGATCCAGAAACAGGCCCAGCAGGACATTGTGCTCTTTGAGGCCATCACAAAAAGGAGATCAAATAGATCACCATTTGAAAATAGAAAATTGCCAGGCGACCTTCTATCATCGCTGAAGGATATCGCCAGAGCGCATAGTGCTTGGCTTGACATCGTTGAAGAAGAGCTGCAAAAGAATGGTTTGGCAGACTTGATTTCCCAGGGAGACAGGATACAACTGTCAGATAAAAAATTCTGCCGAGAACTCGCCGCCTGGATCCACCCTAACAGAAGCCAGAGCAGGATGGTATGCCGGGATATGCGCATGGCATGCCAGACATCGTATCACACATGGGTCCTTTTTTGATAAGGACGTTTGACATCGGCAAGGGCCAGGCTGCCAGGGACAGGCAGTTGGCTACAGGTTCGCCGGTCCTGACTGTGCTTGGAACTGACGCCGATGAGCCGCTGAACTGGATGCAAGCCGGCCAGGCTGTTGCGAGAATACTTTTGCGCGCTCGCGCAGACAATATCTGGGCATCATTCATGAATCAACCCATATTGGAGTGCAGGAGCTTCGAAGTTGCGCGAAGCAACGGGCAGAAGTGCGGGGTACCCACAACTACTCATGCGGCTTGGATATGGTAAAGACGTGAAGCCAACTCCGAGAAGAGACGCAGGCGAGGTTATTGTCAGATAACATGGGAATTCAACGCACGATGGAAACCTCAACCTGTCTATGACGTTCTGCGTATATGAAAATGGCCACTACTATAATGCAAGGTCGAAAAACCATGTCCTTCTCTACGCCGTCTAGGCCCGAATTTTTCAGCCTGGCATATATGCTGCTACCCGCCTCGCTCTTTTGCCGACTTTGTGCAGTTACCAGCCCTTGCAGACGACATATGCCGGGCTCTACTTCTTGGCCATTCTGAGCACATCTACTTGGCCGCTGTGCAACCAATCCTTGAGTTCCTCATGAGACGGTTTCTGGTCATGTTTGCCTGCCAGGTGAAGGTGCAGAAGGACATAGTTAACCTGGTTCAGCAACGGCTTGTTTGCCTCGTCGCCCGCGCGGGCTTTTTGTCGAAGATCCGCGGGAACACTATTCCACCATTCCTCAAATTTGCGTACCACGTATTACATGGGCTGTTACAGTACTTTAACCTTTTACAGTCGGTGACGCAATTTCTACGAGGGCGATGCACTTACTCTCGTGAGCAACCATCTAACTCTTTTAGGCGGGGCAGCTGTAATAGTACTACGATGCAGCACGCATGATATCAGAAGCATTAACGATCCAATACAAGAATAACCTGCCACTGGTCAGCATGGGAATCATTGATGCAGGGTCCAACAAGAAAATTGTCGTCGATGCCCATCTTGATTTTGCTTCATCAAAGACGATAATACCTACGTACATTGCAAATGACATGAACCTTTCGTTTGCAGGCAGCGACGAGACGGTAACCGGAGCAGGAATAATCCACATCCCTTACTACGAGGTATCTATCGAGGTTTTTGGCGAGCTGTATGAAAGCGTCCATGTGGGATGCCTTGATTTGCCAGAGCGCACGCCAGCGAAGGCGCTCTTGGGCAGGGACATACTTGACAATTACAGGATATGCCTCGATGGAAAGAGAAAGGAAATCAAAGTGCTCAGATAGGACAGCGTCAAATTGGCGGATTTTCTTCTATGCCCCGTCTGTAGTAGTGGCGGTGGCGGAATTGTCCTTTACAACAGAGTTGCTCAAACCGCATTCTGTGCATTTGTAAATTATCGTCTTTTCAAGCTCTTGGTCTGCTGTCATCTCTCCACCGCAACACGCGCACTTCAACTTGCAATGACAGTTTGCCATCTTGAAAAATATAAAGTTAGAATCAGAGTGGACAACTCGACTAGCTTCAGAAGGTATAGTTGGTTCCGACACTATTTTGCATAAAAGCATCGGGCATCTTTCTGGCTATCTGGGTGACAGCTTTCAAGCCGGAGCAGTGACATGGAACGACGAACTTGGGCTTCAATCCCTCAAGCTCGTCCGTGGTTCTGGGGATTATTGGCTCAAAGAGCCCGCCTGTCAGGTGCATCCCTCCGAGCACGGCGTATATCCTATCTTCTCCTGTCAATTCCTTGGCATAATTTAGAGTGTTTATTATCCCCGCATGCCCGCAGCCCGTGATAATCACAAGTCCTTTGTCTTTGACATTCAAGATGACGGCCTGATCGTCTTTGATCAGCGGGTCGTTTTCCATCTTTCCCCCTTCTTCCACTTCCGAATAGTGGTTGGGAAGGCCTTTTTCAAAATTGTTACTTCTAGCTATTTCCCCGGTGACAAGCACGCTGCCGTCGATCCACAGGCTGTGAGACTGCTCCTCGACGATCTCGTACCCTGCCTGGGCCAGAAGGGACCTGTTTGGCGCCGGCAGATTTATTATCTTCCTGCCGTCCTGGAATTTTACCATCCTGTTTCTAAAGGCGTCCTTGTGGAGCACGAGGGGGACTCTTTGCCCTGGATTCATCTTTTTCCTGACACTGAGCAGACCTCCGGCATGGTCGATGTGGCCGTGGCTCGAAATGACTAGCTCGCAGCTCGTCAAGTCAAAGCCAAGCATGTCTGCGTTGTGAGCGGCAGCCAGCGGATCCAGGCCAGAATCGAGCAACAGCCTGTGCTTTCTTCCATTCACCTCCAGTGTTACAGCTGCAGAAAACCCGTGCTCTGCAATCAGCGGCCGTTCATACCAATTTTCCGCCAGAACTGGCCGGTGCGCCACTTCGGTATCTGGCAAAAGCACGTCTACGTTATTGTCGACTAGGCAGGTGACCTCTACATTCTCGACTTCCCTCAAGGGCATCGCATATTATCTGGTAAAACTTGATAAAATGTCTTGATGCCGTTTGGTTCTTGAGCGGGGTTCACGGCTATTTCCGAACTACAGCCTGAAGATATTTTCATATAGATACAGAGATAACACTAGGCTCAATATATCATGGCACACGTACTGGCAAAACTCAGAGGAGCAAAATTTGAAGACATCAAGAGCGTGCTGAAGGCAGACGTACTAAAGCACGCAGAGCAGGGGCTGTACCTGAAGCACGTTTGGCGCAATGCGGATGACTCAAACGAAGTGCTGTTTATCTTCCAGACTAACGATCTAACCCGGGCACGCAAGTACATAGAATCGATTCACGCGCAGGCACTAAAAGAGAATCCTTCTGTCAACCTGCCTCAGATGACGTTCCTGGACGACAAATAATAATCTAGCAATAGTAGCTAACTCACTTGCGCCCTGTCCAGCTGTGATGCCTTGCAGCTGGACAGGGAGAGAGAGACGGTTTCGATGACGAGGCTTTTGTTTTATGCCAAGTGCATTCCGAGATGTATTTGATAGACAGCACCCGCACAATAAAAAATGCCGCAAAGATGCAAGATAGGCGCATTCTTTATGCGACATTTGCAGTTAGGAGATCAGACTAGCGCGTATGTGTGTAAGTGCAACTAACAATATTCCAGCTAACGCCGTACCAGAATCGGGCTGAGTAACACGACAAGATAAAACGAAGAAAAATTTATCGAAGATGCTATTTTCTTGAAAATCTTGACCCTTTAAAGTGATCTTGCATAGTATCCTGTATGGAAACACAGGATCTGGTAAATCAACTGGCCCAGCGCGTAGGAATCACCCCGGAGCAGGCAAACACGGCAATCGCTCTGGTTTCAAAGACGCTGTTGCAAAAAGCCGACCCAAACAAAGCGTCAAGTCTTCTGTCAAAGCTGCCGTCCAGCATTACAAATATTTTCTCAGACAGCGAAAAGCAGCAGTTCACGACGGCCCAGCAGAACGTGAGCAACGAAGAGGTGATCAGCAAGATCAGCGCTGATGCCGGGATAAACGACCAGAAAAAGGCCCAGCAGGTCACAGAAGAAGCAGTAAAACTGCTCCAGGAGAAAACAGGGGAAGGCGATCTGCTGGAAAACGTCATGGGCAAGTTCAAGAAAATAGATCTCAACCCGTTTGACTAGCCTCTGCCGGACATGCAATAGTAGCAACAAGAACACAACGAGCATAGCTGACGCGGCAATAATACCGCGCTAAAAAGGATAGGTCCAGTGTTCCTTGAGATGCTTTTTCTCATGCTTTTGGCGGATGATGGACATGAATGCTAGAGCCTTTGCGGCGGCAGCAATAACATCATCATTAATTATTATTTGAAATAAAAAGGAAGAGGGAGAAGCCCTCCATTGAAGAAAGAGAGAGAGCCTCCGTCTATGCTTCTTCTACACGGTTGTTTCGTTGCCCTCTGCCGTCATACATCATTCGTCGTTGTCGTCGTCATCGTCGTCCCCGCTGTTTCCCCCGTCTCCGCTATCTCCTCCAATTTCACCTACTACATCTTCTATGTACGAGTTGCCTACGGGTATGCCTGGCGAGGCGTAGAGCACACTTCCGTCGCCTGGATCAACGATTACATGATAGAGGTTTTGGTTGGCAACGTCCAGCACTGTAACCGTGTACACTAGGAAGCCCTGTACCACGTCCAGCTGGCTGTCGACTACTGTGCCATTGGTGACCTCGGCGGCTGCTGTCTGTGTGGCGTTGTCCTCTTGCACGGCCAGAAGGTCTTCATCAAAGTCGCCTACTGTTTGGGTGCTGTTGACGACGATTGTTCCCACTATCACGGTAGAGTCTTCTTGGCCGGTTGTTGCTGTGGCGTTGTCAGTTTCCGGGGCGGTCAGGGTTTCTTCTTCAGTGGCGGTGCTATTGTCTGCCTGGTCGGTCGTTGCTGTGCCGTTAGTTTCCGGCGCGGTCATAGTGTCGTTGTTGGTGTTGTTGCTGTTGTCATCATCATCCTCGCCAGTTGTGGTCTGCGCGGAAGCAACAAATGGCACTGCTGCCATTGATGCAACCGCTAGGACTGCAACCAACAGGACAGGAATTAGCAACTTCTTCTTTCCTGTTAGACTTGACATCGTTAAATTCCGAAAGCCATGATTCTTAAGACTTGAGGAGAAGAAACAGTGGATCAAGATTATTTGTAATATTCATATTACAAATATCAGGAAGTTATTTTTTATCCTGCAGGGGATATTGTTTGAGTTCTTTCGGATTTTTTGTAAATCCTAGGCTTTTCTCGGACTCCACGAGGCAGGCTCTGCTTTCGCCAGGCCTTTTGCGCTGATCCAGCCTGGCCGCTGCTGCTTTTCATGCGTTTTTGGGCGCAAAAAGCTTTCCAGTGCTACATCGCCCGATACTTGGGCAGCATATACCAGTTCTGGCAATTGATAACAGCGGCAGAGCATTCTATCAAGAATTACCTTAAAGGAGGCAGAGATATTGTGGGTGTGTGTGTTTGTGCATCAGGCAGGCTGCAATCGCAGCGCCGCCGGCAGGCGCAGAGGCATTCAAAAAAAGGCGTAGTAGCAGGACGTCAACTGCGCCGGCGCCTTTCATCCTCGGCCCGCGACCTTGCCTCCCTTGACGTCGCCTGCCCGAACGTATCGGCAAAGTCGGCGGCTATTCTCGCCATTTCCCTTGCATTGTCCCTTGCATGGTTCATCGTGGTCCTGGCTGCTTCAATGTTTGCAAACATCATGTTGTTTGCCATCCTCGTGGTGGCTATCGTGGCGTCTGCAAAGCTGCCTGCCATCCTTGTGTACAGGTCTGCCATGGCCTGAGGCGACATCGGCATTCCCCACCACGACTGGTGCTGTTGCATGTGCTGGATCCAGCTTGACTGCATGGAATTGATGGCCTGCCTCTGGGAGTCAAGGTAGCTTTCAGCAATATCCCTCGTCGCATCTATCGTTTGATTCTGGTAATCATTTACGACCTGGTTGTATCTCGGAATCTCTTTTCTTGCCTCCTCTATAGCCTCGCGGATATTCTGCTTGGTCTCGTCGATGGACCGGGCCACTGCCTCCTGCTGTTGCTGCATCTCCTGCTGCTGCGGGCCGCTGCCCCTGCTGCCAACCTCGGCGGATCTCTTTTCGGACTCTTCTTTTTCGTCCTTTCTAGAAGCCATATTTTTTCTCATAACATGAGAGGCATCATGAAACAAAAGAGTTTTGACGGCGCGCCAGCAGCAAGATTTTAGCAAGAGTGGTGCTGACCCTCTTCTTGCATGGGCCTGTCGGTAACCCCCTTTCTAAAGGACGCGCTTATGGACCTGTATTTTCGTGAAACCTGCGACCAGGAAGGCTGGGCGTACGTTTCACCCAAGGACATTTCATTCAAGGAAAAAAACACGCTTGCTTTCAGCAAGGGGCCGCGCAGGATCATCCAGGTCAAGGTGCACGGGCAGTTCGTCCCGGAGATAAGAGAGGCGGCGGCTGTTTTTGACTACCTTGCGTGCAAGGTGGGCCAGAAAGAACACGGTGCCACTGCGGTGATAGTTGCCAGCCCGCTTGCGCTCTGCTGGGTAAAGACGAGAAACGGCAAGAACTTTACGGACGGCCAGCTCGACCAGATGGCCAGGATAAAGCTCCCGCTGGCGGTATTCCGCGTCCGGGACGTGCTTGCACCGCCTGCCAAGATCGAGACGAAATGGGAAACAAAATCCGGCAAGGAATGGCTTGACGAGATTGACGACAAGAGGGAAGAGGCCGAATCAGACGACGACTACCTATAGCCGGAACGACAAGGGCAGCTACTGAAAAGGTTAATTCCCGCAAAGTCCAACCACAGTCGTGGGCCCGGACCTATCGCAGTTTGAAGGACAGCAGTGCATCAACCTTGAAACCTACAGGAAAAGCGGCCAGCCGGTGGCAACCCCTGTGTGGTTCACCATAGACGGCGACAGGCTGTTTGTCGTGACAAGGAGCGAGACGGGCAAGGTCAAGCGCCTGCGCAACAACGAAACCGTCAGGGTGATGCCGTGCGGGATGCGCGGCGAGCCAAAGGGCGAGTGGGTGGGAGCAAGGGCGCGGTTTGCCACGCCGGAAGAGACAGAGAAGGCGCTGAAGCAGAGGAGCAAGAAATACGGCTTCAAGGCCAAGATCGCAGGGCTTTTTTCATCTGGTAGGGGCGATCTTGTGGCAATATCAATAGCGCCAGAAGGAGCATAGCAGAGCAGCGATGATCAAGGTTGACATTTCGCGCCTGTGCACAGAACTAAAGCCGGCCATACTTGGCGCGTTTTCGGCCGAAGACGGTGATGATGTTGTAATCGTGCACGAGGACGACATAAAGAAGGTCAAGCAAGCTCTGGAAAAGGCGCTTCCGGCCGACGACTACGTCGTTGCCGAGAACACGGAGGACCCGGAAGAGCTTGCGGTCCTGAAAAAGGGCGACCTTGAGCAGCTGAGCCTCTACTTTTGCAGCTTTTGCGCGATGGTTTTCAGGTCAGAGGTAGAGCGCAACCTGCACCAGCGGGTACACTACTTTGGGTTCGGCTAATGGCGTATAGCAGATGCATAACGCAATTTCCAGGAATTTTATGTTCCCAGAGATTTTAATTATTGATATTTGTCCTAGAACAAGAAAAATATAATTTTTACACAAACAGAAGATTTTAATACTAAAAACTCTATAGTATGGATGCATGGAAATCGTGCCGACAACCATTGCTTGACGATGGCGCTTGGCGGCACACGAAAACAAAACTGCATCAAAAGGGTGTAAAAAGCCGCGACTTTAACGGCATGGGCTGAACAGGTCGTTGGTGCAGGATCGCCAAGCGCCTCCTCTTCTTCTTGTTATTATCATCATCCCCCTCGTTCCAGTTCTATCCCCTTCACGCCAACGTCCATTACCATGTAGCATTTCCCGGCAGCCTCGATGATGTCGCCTGCCGCTATCTTGGCGTGCGGCCGCTTCTCCTTCAGCGGATGGCCAAAGGGTCTGCCGCTTTGCCGGAAGCGCAGCCAGATCTTGCCTATGGTGATGACGTTTTTCAGCTCCTGCTCCCAGACAAGGTCGTAGATGGTCTCAAGGGCCTGCCGGCTCAACCTTGCGTTGACGAGCTCGGCTCCGATAGATTCCCGGCAGAAATAGACCCGGACCTTCATTCCTTTTGCTTCACTTTTGGCGCCTGAAAGTTGCCAATGTCAAAGCCTCTTTCGCGCAGGTATTTCAGCGTCAGTTTGTAGACGATCTCGTCGTGGCCTGCCGCTTCAAGCACGCGGGACCATGTTATCTCGCCTGACCGCGCTATCTCGCCGGCCAGAATGTCGGTGACGCCTCTTGCCTCCTGCCGGCATTGCTCAAACGTCTTGCCGTTGCGGTAGGCGTGCGTGCGCGAGTCGCAAGCGTCACCGTCCATGCTTGGGCGATCTTCGGCAAGAGATTTAAACGGTGTATCTTCTAATGCACGCTGTCTTGAACAAGGGCAAGGTCATTGCAGGCGTTGCTATCGGGGCGGCTGTCGCCTACTTTGCGATTGCAGTGCTTGTCCTGCCGGGCGCGTACATCCCGGCGCTGGCGCCTCCAAGGCCAGAGCCGGTGGTGACGGACGTTTCTGTTTCCAACAGCACGATAAGCCTTGGCGAGAGTTTCACGCTGCTCGTCAACGCCACGAACCAGGGCGACCACGCCGACAGGCAGATAGTGTCTATTGCGTTCCCAAACGTCACGAGCACCGATGGCATCGTGACTGTGCAAGAAGAAAACTTCAAGCAGTCGCCTGTCTTCATCAAGGCAGGGACCCCTATAGGTTCTGGCTATGTAGGCACGCAACAGATGGTCCGTGCGCAGTACCCGTCTGTCGAAATATTCAGCAGCCCTTGGCAAAAGGGCGAGTCGTTTAGCATCGCGCTGTCGGTCAAGCCGGCGCAGGAGGGCAGGTTCGTGTTTTTCGTAAAGGCAATCGGCTTTCCCCACAACGGCGACCAGGCGCACTGGCCTTCTGGCGGCACGCTTGACCACCAGAACGAGTATGTCAGCGTCTATTCTGTAAACGTGATGACAAAGGCTTAAAATTGTACAAGCTGGAGAATATATTACAGTAGTAGGCGCATGAACTATTTTCAGCGCGGCACACTCATCATCTTCGAGCCGGCGCAGAGGCTCTCGGCGGGGTACATAATCCTCACAATCGGAGTCCTGATGGCCATATCCGGAGGAACGTGGGACGTCACGAACCACCTGCTGAACAAGCCAGAGACGTTCTTTTCGCCTCCCCACGCCGTTCTCTACACGGGAGCAGGGACGGCCGTGTTTGGCGCCGTGCTGGTACTGTCGGCATCTCGCGCTATCAAAAAAACAGAGTGGCCCGCCAGGCTTGCGATTGTTGGAGTCACGCTCCTTCTGGTCGCCGGCCCGGTGGACTTTTGGTGGCACTCGCTCTTTGGCCTTGACGGCCTGCTCAGCCCGCCCCACGCCGTCCTTGTAAGCGGCATGGTGACAAGCGGCATCGGCGCCATGATAGGCATCATCTACGCGTGGCCGAAGGCAGAGCACAAGTCGCTCCCAAGGGCGCTCTTGGTGCTTGGCATGCTCCCAGTCTGGCTTGCAGCGGCCGGCTCTATCGACATGTTTTCGCTCCCGTTCTCGCGCACTGGCTTTTTCGATTTCAATCCGCAGCCGCAGGCAGGCGCGCTGGTTGCCACGCTTGGCTTTCCGCTCGTGACTGCCGCAATAATGGTCGCGACGTTCAGCCTTGCAGGAAGGAGGTTTGGCGCCGCTTCGGCCCTTGCCGGCGCGTTCGTGTTTATCGGTGTGTTGACGTCAATGGTCCCTAACGAGGCGCTCTGGCCCACCATCCCGTTCTACCTCTCGGTGATGGTTCCTCTCGTCGCGGCAGACGCCATACTGTCGCACTGGAGGTCCAAGGGCGCGATGTTTGCGGCAGGCGCAATAGCGGGCCTCTCGTTTTTCGTGCTCTACTACCCCCTGATAACGCACACGTACAACGAGATAGTGATGCCGGAAAGGGCGGTGTGGGCAAGCCTCACTGCGACGATCTACTTTGAAATTGTGCCAGCAGTGTTCCCGCTCGTCGTGGTGCCGGCCGCAGCCATGGGCATCCTGGGTGCGACAATAGGCCAGAGGATGGCCACAAGGGCAGAGCTTGCTCTTTTGAAATAACATAAAGTAGCAGAATAGTGTATACTCTATTCTCTGATCCAGCCTAGCACATTGGCAAAACAGTGAAACCATGCGATGACAACAGAAGAAGAAAGGAGGAGAAACAATCTGGCACTGGAGCGGATGAAAAAGCTCAAGATAGTGCTTGTGCTGACTTCTAGCTATCTCGTTGCCGAAGTGGCCGGCGGCCTTCTCACCAACAGCCTGGCGCTGCTTGCAGACGCTGGCCACATGCTTACCGATGTCGGCGGCCTGACCCTGGCGCTCTTTGCCATCAGCTACGCCCGCAGGCCGGCCACCCCGCAGAGGACGTACGGCTTTTACAGGATGGAGATACTTGCATCGCTGGCAAACGGCGTAGCCCTGATACTGCTGTCGATATACATCCTGTACGAAGCCTACACGCGCATTTTTGCGCCTCCCGAAGTCCAGAGCCTGTCCATGACCATAGTGGCCGCGATTGGCCTTGGAGTCAACCTGACAGGGATGCGGCTGCTGGGAGGCGAAAAAGGAGGAGGGCACAACTACCATCGCCATCATCACCATGATAGTAGCTCTCACCCAGACGAGCACGGCCATGACGACAAAGAAGAGGAGAAAAACCTGAACATAGAAGGTGCGCGCCTGGAGCTTCTTTCCGACATGCTTGGATCGATTGGCGTGATTGCCGCCGGCGCGATAATAATGGCAACAGGGCTCTACCTAGCAGACCCGATAGTCAGCATCGGCCTGGCGGTGTTCATCCTTCCAAGGACGTGGTCCCTGCTCAAAAAGTCGGTCCACATCCTGATGGAAGGGGTCCCAAGCAACATATCATACGAAGAAGTGAAAAACGCGATACTCCAGGTAAGGGGAGTGACCGGGATATTTGACATGCACATATGGACCATAACATCGGGCATCAACGCCCTGTCCGCGCACGTCGTCGTGATAGACACAGGCAGGTCAAATGCAATATTGCAGGAGATAAACTCGCTCCTTGAAAATCGTTTCAGGATCACCCACGCCACAATCCAGATAGAAAGTTATCACTCTGAATCAGGCGCGCCTTGATTTTTTTATTTTTTGAATTCCCAGACTTTCAATCAATCAAACACGTGCAGCCCGCCGACCATCGACATCAGCACCACGACCACGATTATTATCAGCCCGATCACGAGGCCGACTGCGATGAGCGACATGTCGTCCATCTGGATCTGGCTCAACAAGTCATGCTGTGCGTCAAAAAGCGACTGTATGAACGCAGGGTTGACAAAAAAGGCGGGCTCTGGCATGGGACTTGTAGCCTCACGCTTTACTTAAGGGTTACGTCTTTTGCCGACTTTTGGCATTGCTTAAATGCTTGGCGGGAATCTTGCAAATCATATATGCATGATAACAGCGGCGGTCCGTACAGGGTGCTTCGCTACGGCAACAATAGCTCTGCCACCCTGTACCTAAAGGACTGCATCGCAGGTTTCAATGACGACGTCAGGAAAGGGTCGGTAGACGTCGTTGTCACGTCGCCCCCGTACAACATCGGGATCGGCTACAACTCGTACCGCGACAGCATGCCCCGCGAGAAATACCTTGAATGGATAGAACAAGTCGGCGTTGCGGCCAAGAGGGCGCTTGCCGACGACGGCTCGTTCTTTCTAAACATCGGCAACAGGCCAAAGGACCAGTGGATCGCGTGGGACGTTGCCTCCGTCATGCGCAGGCACTTTGTGCTGCAGAACGTCATAACGTGGGTCAAGTCGATTGCGATAGGCAAGGCAGACGCAGGCGACTATCCGGGAATCGCCGGCGACATTGCGGTGGGCCACTTCAAGCCCGTCGCAAGCGAGCGCTTCCTCAACGACTGCTACGAGTACATTTTCCATTTCACGAAAAACGGCGAGACAAAGCTGGACAAGCTCGCAGTCGGGATCCCGTACCAGGACAAGAGCAACATCGGCAGGTGGAAAAAAGCAAAACAGGACAGGCGCGACCGGGGAAACACGTGGTTCATACCGTACGAGACGATACAGAGCAGAAAGGACAGGCCGCACCCGGCGACCTTTCCGGTAAAGCTGCCCGAGATGTGCATCATGCTACACGGCCGCGCCGGGCTTGTCGCCGACCCCTTTACCGGCATCGGCTCGACCGCGCTTGCCGCAAAAAAACTCGGGATTTCGTTTGTCGGGTTCGAGATAGACAGGAGCTACCTTGACGAGGCGATAGCCAGGCTTCTTACTTTGTAGCCGAGATCATCATCACCGGGTTTCGCGCAAGCATCATCGTGCCCGTCGTAACCTTGCGCGCCTTTGCAATCGTCACCTGCGTGATGTCAATGTCTTTCAGCCCCAGCTCGCCGACTGCGGCAAGCGCCTGGTACATCGTCTCTATCAATATCGTGTCGATAACAATCCTGCCTCCTTTTTTCAGCCTGTCCACGGCCAGCTGTATCACCTGCCTTGCGTCGCCCCACGTGCCCCCCACAACGACGGCGTCCACCTGCGGCAGCGTCGGCAGCACGTCCTGCGCTTTTCCAAGGATCACCTGCGCAGCTGTTCCAAACTTGGCAAGGTTCTTTTTCGTCAGCTCGACTGCGTTGTTGTCAAAGTCGATTGCATAGATCTGTCCTTTTGTCTGCAGGCACAGCTCGACTGTTATGCTTCCGCTGCCGCATCCCACGTCAATGGCTGAATACCCTTCCTTTAGCCGAAGCTTGCTTATTGCGAGTGCACGCACGTCCTCCTTTGTTATCGGCACTTCTTCGGTGCGCTCGAAAAGCTCGTCAGGGATGCCGGGCGTGCGATAGTCCCACAACAATATTGGGCGACGTTACGAAAACCCGCTATTTATTTTAGGATGGAGCCTTGGTGCAGCGCAGTGTAGACGATGACCATAGCCAGTATGTTCATGAAGATGAAAGGCACGATTCCGTCGTAGCCGGCCTTTTTCTGCACTTCCTTTGGCTGGCCTCTTGCAAACGTCCTGCCGATGGCTATAGAGATCACGAAAAACGCGACGGCGATACCGAGAGCCATCCCGACTGCAGTGCCCTGGTCCGTGCCAGGGGCTATGACAAAACCTGCTATCGTGCCGGCGATTATGCCAAGCACAATGCGCATGTAGTAGACTTTTTCCAGCGCCACGTTCGGAATTTTGTTTGACTGCGGCTGGTAAAATGCCTTGCGGCTAGCCTAACCCCAGCCCATCTTGTGCTTGTAGTAGCTCGCCAGCTTTGCGTGCTTCATGCGCTCGCCGGCATTCTCGGCCTTGTCCATCTTGCGCAGGTGCGTCCTGAACTGGTAGAGGTCGCACATGCAGACGCCCGTCACCGGCTTGTACTTTACCCTGGATACCTCGTGTTTTTTGTGGCTGGCGTACATTATCGCCAGCTTGGGCACGAGCTTGCTTGCGATTATCCCGCCTATCGTGACGTACAGCGCCGGCCCGGTCGCAAACGCGTGGTACGGGTTGACGCCGAGGGACTGGAAATATAACAGGGGCCCCAGGATCGATGCAAGCACGCCTCCAAAGGTGGCAACCGCAGAAACCCGGGAGAGCTGGTCGTACCGGGCTGTCTCTTGCTCAAACTGGTCGATCAGCTTTTCGTATTTCTCGTCTAGCCTGGCCTTCTCTTCCTCAGTGGAAAGTACCGCGGAAATCTCCATCTGCTCTGTGTGCGTCAAACTCGCTAATTAAGTTTATTTTTCAAGGAAGATTTCCATGTTATTTTTCAGCTAGGGATTTTTGTGCAGATATGTTTTACAAAGAAGATGTAATAAAATGATAATTCTTTAATTAACATGATCTAGGTACCGCAGCAAAACATCTCGCAAATTACAAAGTTTGAGGCTTTAATCGCAAGTGCTTGCATGCCTCAAGCTGACCATGATATAATTTTTTTATTTTATGATAATATATCACTGTATGATTTATTATGTGAATATTAATATTTCGTGCAATTTTTTTAACTGTTGATGGAACAGGGCCGCCGCCATTCAAAACAGACGCTGAAATTCGCCGCGCAGAGGCTGGACAACATGACGCCAGAACTCCTGGCAAAGTCAGCGTGGGTGAGCACCGGCATGGCGCTGATATTTTCGCTTCCGCCCCTTGGCTTGTTTATCGGCCTGTACGAGGCTGGGACAAACATTGGCATCGCGGCAGGCATCGGCTTTGGCCTCCACTTTGCGACGCTTGCTTTCTCCAGAAAGATAGCTGCAGGCCTGTCCAAGCTGTTTGACTGAGCTGGAACGCTAGAATTTTTGACACCCGCGGTTTACTTGTCAGACGAAATTTCTTTTTCGTAAAAAGGAGAATCAAAATTGAGCAGGATATACGAGATCCACAGGTACCGCGGCGACGAGTTCCAGTACGTCGTGGCAAGGACCAACAAGCATTCGGAAGATTATGTCAAGGCAGACGTGGAAAAGATGAACGCGCTCTTGTCGCCGGAGATGCGGGCGGAAGGCATCAGGTACGTCTTTGCGCTTGGCACGGTTGACGGCATGAACAAAAAGACGGGCGAGCGAACGAAAAAGAAGGAGAAGCAGCAACAGCAGGAAGATGCACAGGTGCAGCTGTCTCCTACGACCTAATGATTTTTATAAAGCGCTAGGGGCATTGAGACTGCGTACACATGGCTAACAAGGTCAGCATTCCAAGCAAGATCTTTGGCACCGTTCTTGCCCACAGCATGAGGGGCAAGATGCTTTCAAGGACAGAGCTCCAGACCCTTGCAGAGTCGAGGGACGTCGAAGAGCTCGTAACCAGGATGAAGAACACCATCTACCTTGACGCGCTTGCAAAACTGACCAAGCCGTACACCGCGGAAAAGGTGGAAGGCGCGCTGCGCGAGCACCTTGTAAACACGCACGCCAAGATGGTCACGCTTTCAGGCGGCGCAGGAGTGCTCAACGCTTATTTCGTCAAGTACATCACGTGGAACCTGAAGATTATCCTGAAGGGCAAGGCGCTTGGCAGGACGTACGAAGAACTGCTGCCGAAAATCAACCTGCGAGCCGAAGAGCTCGTGGGAAGGCGCGACCTCGTGGTCAAGGCGCTTGTCGCAAAGGACTTTGACGAGGCCGTGGCGTCCCTGCAGGGAAGCGAGTTTGGCGAGGACGCAAGAAAGGCGGCAGCAGTGTACAAGGAAAAGGGCGACGTGAGAGCGTTTGACACGTACCTTGACCACGCTTTCTACAAGTCGCTTGACAAGTCCATGTTTTCCGAGTCGCCGCTGCAGGACGTCCAGAAACTTGTCACGGTCGACATCGACGCCTACAATGTGCTTGCAGTTCTGAGGGCCAAGTACTGGGGCCTGTCGGCGCAGGAGACAAGCGACCTCATCGCTACCACGACGACAAAGATAAGCAGGGACACGCTCCAAAAGATGATAAACGTGGAAAAGATCCAGGAGGCAATAGGCGAGCTGTCAAACACCGCGTACCGCGACCTGATACCCAAGAGCGCCGAAAACGACATTGACGCTATAATGCAGCTCGAGGAGGGCTTTGAGCGCGCCTCGGTCAGGAGGATAATGGCGTCGTACAGGACGGTGTTCACGCTCGGCAACATGCTTGCAACGCTAAAGCTGATGATGCTGGAGATACGCAACCTTGCGGCAATTGCCGCCGGCGTCGAGCAAAAGATACCCGTCGACAAGATAATGGCCAGCATGGCCAAGACTACCGTGCAATAGCAGTAGTCACTTTTTCCACCTTTTCAATCCCGGTATGACTGCGCGGGACATCTCTTCGGCCTTTTGCGCAGGGATGCCGAGGTTCTTTGTCATAAAGTCGACCGACCTTTTTATCATGTCCTCGGCGGTCAGGCCCGGCATCGTAAACGCGCCGTCCTGGAAGCAGAACTTGCAGTATTCTTTTGTTACACTACCGTCGCTGTCTGTGCCGTAAAACCCGTCGCCAAGAGGCATGCCGCAGCTCTGGCATCTTATTGAAGGCTCTGACATGCGCCTGTGTGAAAAAAGGCGCGACAGTATTTATTGCTTCTTCTTGCCGCTGCTGCCGTCTTCTTTCCACACCAGGTTGGTGTAGAGCATGTTTGGCACGAGCTTCTTGAAGGTGACGCCGTCAGACTTGTACCATTTCGGGAACCACTCGTACAGGTGCAACCTGATGGTCTGGATGTAGACGATCAGGCCCTCGATCATCATGATGCCGATGTTGCCGCCGATCAGGATCGCAAGGCCGCCTCCGTGCTCAAACGAGTTGTTCACGGTGACAAGGAGCGCCGAGTGCACGAGGAGCATGATGCCAAGCCGGGAGTACGAGATTGTGTTGGCGAGCATCTCTATCGTCCTGACCATCACGGTCTCGACTATGATGCCGACCATGCCTCCGTGCGGCGACTCTTTGCCCTCTGCCTTCAGGTGCTTTTCCTCCTTCATGCCGCCGATGATGGTGATTGCGATGCACGCAAATATCACGGGCGGGGCGGCTCTTGCCACCATGCCGACCGTCACCCAGGGAAAGACGTCGCTTATCCAGGGGATTGGGCCGTACGTCTTGTTTGACAGGAACATGCCGATGATGTCGTACTGCGCCCCGATGGCAGTCAGTATGAGCGAGACCACGGCGAGGTACTGGATTATGGCGGGTATGTCGTGCGTGTATACCATCAGCTTGTTGCCTAGGCGCCAGTCGGCCCGCAGGCGCAGTATGAACGCCATCAGCAGGTGCCCTATTCCCACGGCCACGGACACGGCAAGTATCTTTACCACCTGCTCAAACGTCAGCTCTGCAACGGACAGCAGGCCCACGAACGGGAGCGCGTGGGCAATGTCTCCAAGCACTGCAAGCTCGTCGAAATGGAACCCGAACATCTCCCCCGTTCCAAGGCCGGCGATTGCTGCTGCAAGGCCGCTTGCGGCCACTAGCGTGCCCCACATCTTTAGCCTGCCGTTTCCGCGTATCCTGAACAGCATGCCGAGGCCAAAGAGCAGGATGCCGTGCCCAAAGTCCGCAAACATCAGGCCGTAAAACACCGGCCAGACAAAGGAGATTATCTTGGTCGGGTCGGTCTCGCCGTACCTCGGAAGGCCCTGCGTCTCGGTGACCACTTCAAAGTTCTTGGAATATCCCTTGTTAGAAAGAAGCGTAGGCATCGTGGGCTTGCCGGAATCCTGGAGGTCGATGGTCACGCCCGTGTCCTCGACCACGGAGACATAGTCGTCGCCGGCAAGTTTCTTGAACTTGCCTTCCATGTCCGCCGGGATGTAGCCCTCTATTACCGCAAAGTTTTTCGTTCCGCCCGGCTTTCTCGTTGTTTCAAGCACGTCCTTTGCCACGCCGGCGGCCTCGCGCAGCGAAAGCACCTTTGTGACTATCGACTCTTTCAGTTTTACTATTTCCTTGTCCAGCTGCGCTACCCGGGCTTCAAGCTCCTTGACCTTTGCGCTGGCCTCCGAGAACGCCACGTTCGGGTTCTGGGGCATGTTTGCCGGTATCTGGAGCGGGTTGATGCCAAAGCTGCGCATCACCTTTGCTATCCTCTCTGCGTCCTCGGCCGAGCCGACTATGGTGAGCGCGGTCTTTTTCTCGCCCAGGTTTGTAGAGTATACCGCAAGGTCTTCAAGGCTCTTTCTTATCTCGGCCTCGTCGGTCGAATCAACAATGTAAATGCCGGCGTAGAATTTTGTCAGGGTGCCAAGGCGCGTCAGGTCCATGCTCAGGCTCGCCGCGTTCTCGGTGAGCGCCTTCAGGTTCGAGTATTCTTCAAGCGACTTTTGCGCCATGCTGCGCTCGCCGATTACCTTCCTTGCGCCTTCCAGTTCCCTTGCGGCCCTGTCCTCGAGGTCGGCGATAAAGCCCTGGATGTTGTCGATGTGGTAGTCGGTCTTGCCCTTTGGCGCGCCCTTGAACATCGTCGCAAGGACGCCCGTCTCTGCGGGGATGCCTAGCGCCTTTATCACCTCGTCGATGTCCTGGTAGAGTTTTTGCGCCTTTAGGAGAAGGTCGTCATAGTACGGGTTGATGTGTTCAGAAGCAGAAGAGCTCTGTATGGGGTGGAACCATTCAAGCTCGGCCAGTTTGCTGACGGCAGCTTGCGTTTCCATCCTCGGCAGGATCACGGTTGCCTTTTTCAGCTTGGCTAGCCCCATAATATAGTTCAGCATGAAGAAAAGACGATCTCTTTAAAATCCTTTCCCTGAGATGCAAGCGCTGTTGTTTTATAGAAAACAAGCTGTTGTTTTTGAAAATGAAAAAAGGAAGAAAAGAAAAGCGTGTGTGTGTCCGCCTGTCGGCGGCTGTGATGTTGATGATGTTCGTTCCTTCTTTTACTGGCCGAGGATGATGAACATCATGACTATACCGTAGATGGCGATTGACTCGACCATACCCACGATAATGAACACGCTGGACTGCATCTTTGGGTTCTCGCTGATGGCCGCAAGACCTGCTGCGCCCACAAAGCCAAGACCAAAGCCAGCGCCAAGCGCTGCCAGACCGAATGCGATACCCGCAGCGAGGAACTTGAACGCGTTGCTACTTGCGGCGGGAGCGGGCTCTGCTTCCTGCGCATAGACAGCCGGGCTTGCAAACGCAACGCCTGCAAACACAACTGCCGCGAGAATTGTCAAAAGTGAAAGTGCGCCTCTTACCTTCAGTTGCATCATTAGGGCTTTGGCATGAAAAGCCCTATTTAATAGTAACTACAGCAAAATAATGTAAATTTTACACGCAAAAACGGTGCAAGAAAATGTGTGGAGGAGGAAAGAAGAGGGGTTGTTAGACCTTTGACAGCGCCTTGCGCTTGCTCTGCGCGATCTCTTCCTTTATCCTTTGCTCCAGAGAGTCGCGCTCGGACTTTAGCTGCGCCTTGGCCTTTTCAAAGTGGTTTGATATATCATTGCTCATGTGCTTGTCGTCGCCTCTGCCTCTGCCAGCTTTTTCCTGTCAAGGACTACTTTAACCTTCTTGATCCTGACAAACTCCTCCCGCTCGCGCTCTTCAAGCGTCGCCTTGATGAAGTAGACGGCCTCCTGGTACTGCGGGATGATGATGTATTCCAGAGCGTTGATCAGTTTCTGCGTGCGCTCAAGCTCCTTTGCAAGGCTGAATATCGCGTTTTCGTACTCGGCGGCCTTGCACACGGACGGGAGCATGTTCTTTATCAGTTTCGACGCCTTGTCGACCGACGCGTTCGTCTCTATGAAGCCGTAAGAGAGGTGCTGGCTCCCCTCGCGCGTCTTTACGGTCAGGGTCGGGATCTTGACGTCGACTATTCTGCGCACGTTGACGTCTGTCTCCATCACGCTCGGAGTGGAATCAGAGATGGATTCAAGCGTGGTGGTGCCAAGCGACATGTAGGCGGTGTAGACGGCTGAATAGATCTCGCCAAGCGGGGACCAGATGTCTTCTCTGGCCTTGTTGGCCTCCTCTATCATCTCGTCGATCTTTTTCAGGAGCACTTCGCGCTTGTCGTCAAGGATCTTGTGCACCATCTTGGCTACCTGCATCGAGCGGCGTATCTTGATTAGCTCGATCTTTGTTGCAGTTACCCTTCTTGAAGACATTATTACTTGCTACCCTTGTAGTACGCCTTGATGTGCTTTTCCTTGATCTTGGTCAGCTCGGCCTCTGGGAGCGTCGACAGCACTTCCCACGCCCTTGCGAGCGTCTCGTCGAGGTTCCTGTTCTCGTCCGGAGCCTGCTTCAAAAAGTGGTTCTCGAACATGTCGCCGGCGTCCAGGTACTTCAGGTCGGTGCCGGTAAGGCCGGCGCGGCCGACGATTTCTGCCAGCGCGCGCACTTCCTGCGCCCTGGAGTAGAGGTCGTACATCTGGTTTCCCACCTCCGGGTGGTCAGGGCGCGTCTTGCCCTCGCCTACCCCGTCCTTCATGAGCCTCGACAGCGAGGACAGCACGTTCACTGGCGGATAGACGCCCTTTCTGAACAGGTCGCGGCCAAGCACTATCTGGCCCTCGGTGATGTATCCTGTAAGATCAGGGATAGGGTGCGTGATGTCGTCTGCCGGCATCGAGAGGATCGGCACCTGCGTGACAGAGCCGTTCTTGCCCTTTATCCTGCCTGCGCGCTCGTAGTTGTTTGCAAGGTCGGTGTAAAGGTAGCCAGGGTAGCCCTTTCTGCCAGGCACTTCTTCCCTTGCCGCGGAAATTTCGCGCAGCGCCTCTGCATAGTTGGTCATGTCAGTCAGTATTGCAAGCACGTGCATGCCAAGGTCAAACGCAAGGTATTCTGCCACCGTCAGCGCCACCCTTGGAGTGATGATGCGCTCGATTGCGGGGTCGTCTGCGAGATTGAGGAACAGCACGGAACGCCTGAGCGCGCCAGACTCTTCGAGACTGCGCTTGAAATACTGCGCCTCCGAGTACTGCACGCCGATTGCCGCAAACACCACGGCGAAATCCTCCTTGGTGCCCACGACGGACGCCTGGCGCGCAATCTGCGCAGCCAAGATGTTGTGGGGCATGCCAGAGCCGGAGAATATCGGCAATTTCTGGCCGCGCACTAGCGTGAGCATGCCGTCGATCACCGACACGCCTGTCTGGATGAACGACGTCGGGTATTCGCGCCTTTCAGGGTTCATTGGCTCGCCGTTGACGTCGAGGAACTTGTCGGCGATCGGCTCCGGGAGGCCGTCGTTTGGCCTGCCCAGCCCGTCAAACACCCTGCCGAGGAGCTCCTGCGACACGGGCATCTCCATGGTCTTGCCGAGGAACTTGGCCTTGGTTCCTGATACTGTAAGGCCGGTCGTCCCTTCAAAGACCTGCACGACAGCCTTGCCAAAGCCCACTTCGAGGACCTTGCCAAGCCTGCGCTCGCCTTCCGCCGTCTCGATTTCAACCAGCTCGTCAAAGGACGCCTTGGTTATGCCGTCGATAACCATCAGCGGGCCCTTGATTTCTGCTACTTTGGTATATTCAATTCCGGATGCTGTTTCAGGCAACTACTTTAACCTCCTCTGTCTTTGTGGCTGCGCCGCCCAGTTTGCGGAAGCCCTCTTCAAGCGCCTTGTCGAGGTCTGCCAGCTTTGCCAGCTGGTCTTCCGGTATGTCGAACTTGGCTTTCAGAAGCTGCGGGATTATCGGCATTGCGCGAATGTCCGCAAGCGAGACTTCTGCCTTCAACGCCTTTTGCGCCTCCTTGAAGAACTTGACCATCAACTTCACCAGCTTTACTTGTTTTTCGGGGCTGCAGTAGGTGTCGATCTTGTCAAACGAGTTCTGCTGGAGGATGCCGATTTTTATCATCCTTGCCACTTCGAGCACCAGCTTTTCCTCGTCAGGGAGTGCCTCAGGCCCGAGGAGCCTGACGATTTCCTTCAGAGTGTCTTCCCTCTGCAGGATCTGGTACGACTCGGCGCGCAGCTCGTACCAGTCGCCTGACACGTTTTCCTTCCACCATTTTGCAACATCCTCGAGGTATCCCGAGTACGACTGCATCCAGTTGATGGACGGGTAGTGACGCGAGTACGCAAGCCTCGTGTCAAGCGCCCAGAAGGTCTTGATGAACCTGATGGTATGCGTCGTCACCGGCTCGGTAAAGTCTGCGCCTGAAGGCGACACTGCGCCCACGAGCGTCACAGAGCCTGCCCGGTCTGGCGAGCCAAGGGCGCGGACGCGTCCTGCTCTTTCATAGAATTCGGCAAGCCTTGACGCAAGGTACGACGGGTAGCCTTCCTCTGCAGGCATCTCTTCAAGGCGGCCCGACATCTCACGGAGCGCCTCTGCCCACCTGCTTGTGGAATCTGCGACGAGCACGACGTCATAGCCCATGTCGCGGTAGTATTCCGCCATGGTGACTCCAGTATAGATGGACGCTTCCCTTGCCGCCACCGGCATGTTGCTCGTGTTTGCGACAAGCACGGTCCTCTCCATGAGCGGCCTGCCGGACCTCGGGTCGATGAGGTGCGGGAACTCGACGAGCACCTCTGTCATCTCGTTTCCGCGCTCGCCGCAGCCGATGTAGACCACTACTTTCGAGTCGGCCCACTTGGCAATCTGGTGCATGGTCACGGTCTTGCCCGTGCCAAAGCCTCCCGGGATTGCGCCCGTTCCGCCCTTTGCAATCGGGAAATAGGTATCAATAACGCGCTGGCCTGTCACCAGCGGGACGGTCGGGTCATAGCGCTCGGCATAAGGCCTTGGCTTGCGCACAGGCCACTTGTGGTACATTTTCAGCTGCGCCTTGTTGCCGTCCTTTTCTGTCGTGGCGATGATGTGCTCGATGTCATAGTCGCCTTCCGGCGCAATGTCAACCAGTTTTGCGCCCTTGGCGTGGTCCGGCGGGACAAGGATCTTGTTTACAAGAAGCGGCGTTTCCTCGACGGTGCCGAGGATAAAGCCCGGGCCCACCTCGTCACCCTTTTTCATCGCCGGCTTGAAATGGTATTTTTTCTTCATGTCCACCGGCGTGGTCTGGATTCCCCTGCCGATGAACGCGCCGGACTTTGCCGCAATCTCGTCAAGGGGCCTCTGGATCCCGTCGTAGATCCTGCCGATCACGCCCGGGCCCAGGAGCACGGACAGCGGCTGGCCGGTGCCGACCACCGGCTCGCCCGGCTTTAACCCTGACGTCGACTCGTACACCTGGATGAATGCGACGTCTCCTGTCAGCCTGATGACTTCTCCGATAAGTTTAGAGTCTCCGACCTCGACTGTCTCGTACATCTTTGCAGCGGACATGCCATCTGCCTTGACTGCAGGACCGCTAACCCACACAATGCGTCCTTTGGCTACCATAATCTTATTCCTCTCCTGCCTCTCCTCTCAGCATTCGTGCAATATTTTTCCTTATTAAAGGTTTGAGTCGCTCGATCCTCGAGTCAAGCGTGTTGTCAAACGACATCGTGCCGTCTGCCGATTTCACGCGGACGCCGCCGATTGCGTTTATCGGCTGGTCAGAGACCCTTGCCTTCAGTTTCGGGTTCTTTTTTGACAGGTCTGCGACTATTTTTTTCACCTGCTCGGCGTCGTTCTTGTTGCACTCGACTATTACGTCGTCAGAGCCGACGGAGGGGATGCTCTCCTCGACCACCCGGGCCAGAAGCGACCTGTAAGAGTCGTCCTTGCTGGACGAGGCAAGCCACGCCTTGGCGCGCTCAAATGCTTCGTTCACGTCGGTTTCTATCATGAGGAGCTCCTTGTTGCGCGCCGACAGCCTGCTGGAGCCCACTATCTGGCGCTTCAGGTTCTCGGCCTGTTTCTTGGCAGACTCGATTATCCTTGCGCGCTCGGCGTCAAGCTTGCTCCTTGAAGCCTCGAGGTTCTTCAGCGATTCCTGGTAAGCCGAATCAATTTGCGAGATCAACTCTGTTTCCTTTTGAGATAAAACTTTGTTTATGGTTCGCTCTAGAGCAGAATTCGAACTCATACTGGGGACTCTGCCCGTTCCTCGTGATTTTAACCTTTTGATGATGATGACGACGACGATGTTGATGACGAGTCGGCCAGGCGGTCTTCAAGAGTCCTGGCAAAGGCCCTTATGCGCCCGAGGTGGCCTCCGTCCCAGTACACCTTCTGGCAGTCTGCGCACTGCCAGAACCCCTCGTGCCGGGCAAGGACGGTCGCCGGCACCAGCCCGCCCACCTCATCCGGCCTTTTCTGTGCGAGCGCGCCGTTGCATGAGGTGCACCTTGACCCCATCCTGGAAAGGTCCGCGGAAATGCCCAGCTTTTCAAAAATGTGCGCCATGTCGTCAAGGTCGCTTGCGCCGTCCACGAGCACGCCCTGCGCTCCCCGCTTCATCATGCGCTTGAACAGCTCCTTGTCGGCGGTGAGGATTATCCTGCCCTGCTCGGCTGCGAGGCGCAGGATCTCGTTGTCGCTTGTGTCCGGCACGTACAGCGTGTCAAAGCCGAAAATGCGCAGCTTGCGGGCGACGCTTCCAAGCATCGCGTCCGCAAGGAACCTCATCATTTCGCCTCACATCATCATTATCAACAATAACATTTATGCAGATTCGGGGGTGGGCGTGGCCTCGCCGCGGCATACCTCGCAGATGAAGGTCCCCTCGTCGTACTGCAGGAGGTCGGACCACTCGCCGCATTCGTCGCAATAGCCGGACACCTTGCCCGCCGGCCTCCCAAGCTCGCCCCTGATGATCCCGGCTTTTTCCGACACCACGTCGACGAGGTCCGGGGTCACGGCAATAACGTCAGAAGCGGAAATGATGCCGACAAGGCGGCCCTTGTAGACGACGCCCAGGCGCTTGATGCCGTGCTTGCGCAAGAGGCGCGCGGCCTCGGTGATGCTCTCCTCGCTTTCAATGGTGTGCAGTTCCCGCATCACGTCGCTTGCCTTGAGCGCGCTCGGCTTGGCATCTTTTGCAACCCCCTGCGTCACGATGTCATAGTCGGTGACCAGCCCCACCGGCTTGTCCTTGTCCATTATTATGATGCTTCCTATATTTTCTGACTTCATCTTTTTTGCGACGTCGCGGACAGTGTCATGCGGGGATGCGCTGATGACAGGACTGTTCATGATGTCGCGGACGATCACGCGAGTAGTCATGTTTGCGTCGGCGTGCTCCCTGACTGGCTTTTTTACCACGTGCAATGTTGTGCGGCGGCATTTTAATTACTTTTGCTGCTACTGCCTGCGCCGCCACCCTTGGCAGCAAAGGAGATCTTGGACTGGCCTGTTGGAAGGGCGCGGACAAAGTCGTCGAGGCTGATGCGCTTTATCGTCTCTGCAAGATCATCCTCATCACCGGCGGCAGACACGAGCGCGGCCTTGGCCTTCTTGGCCGCGTTCATCGGGTCAAGCCCGCCCTGCAGGAGGACCGCGTACACAAGCGACCTCTTTTTCACGGCCTCTTCCGGCCCGCACACCAGCGCCTCCTTTTCGTTCACGAGCGCGATGCCGATCGCAAGGCGAACCTCGACGCCCTTGACATAACTGCGCTTGCCCTCTATCACGAACGAGCCCCGGGGCAGGAACTGGCCCGTGGGCGCGCCCTTCTTTATCTGCTCGGGAAAGACCCAGTAGGCGTCGGCGCTTGACAGGCCGTCCTTCCACGCCCTGCTGAACGACACGGTTGCCTGCGCGACCTGCGCAAGGGACTGCTCCACCTTGCCTTCCCTTGCAGGGGCCGCGGCATTTTTCACGATGAAAAACGGCGAGCCGTGCACCTCGGCGTGAAAGACAATGTCGTCTTCCGTCAGGTGCTTGCGCACGAGGGCCGAGTTGGACGACGCGTCGCGCCCTCCTATCGCAAGCAGGCCGTCGCTTGTCACAAACCACCGGTAGCGCTCGTACCATTCCTTTGCGGCCTGCTTTTGCACCACCATCTTTTTGTGGATGGCCGCGGTCTGGCCGCGCAGCTTCTCTATCTGCGCGAGGATCTTTGCGCGGGCCTCCTCTATCGAGGCGTTGCCCCGCTCCATCTCTTTTGCGCGGGCAAAAAGCATCGAGCCCAGTTTTGCAAGGTTCTGCTGGATCTCGATGTTTTCGCCGGCCACCTGCACGTATTTCACGCCCTTTTCTGCCACAACCGACGCCGAGTTTGCCGCAAGCACGCCCCTGATCGCGTCGTCGCTTGGGCCTGAATATGAAATCGCCATCAATTCGCCGGCGAGCTTGCGGATTGCCGCCGCTTTTTGCAGCACTTCCTCCTTGGCCTTGTTCTGCTCCGCAAGGTCGTGCTCCAGCACGGCTATCTGCCTGTCTATTTCCACGGTCCTTGAGCTGCGGCCGATGTCCAGTATCTCGTTGCTGAGCACTTCGTCAAGCGCCTCCATGTAGGTGGGCGCCTTTTTTGTCTCCAGTTTTTGGGCCTCTTCTGTGACTACCGGGAGCGCGTCCACAGGCTTGCCCTCTTGCATGATGACCACCGGCTCGTGGTTCCTGCCCGCGCTGATGTCGTCGACAAGCGACTTTATCGTGGAAAATACCCTGCCCACCTCCTCGTCTGCCAGCTGGCCTGCCTGCCTTGACGGCTCGATGCCTGCCCTCTTGGCAACCTCCTCCACGAATTTCCGGGGCATCGAAAGCCCCCTGCCTATCCAGCGCAGAACGTCCAGGTTGTTTTTTTTCGCTTCGTTGCGCAGCGCAAGCATCTGCCCAAGCGACAGCGCAAAGACGTCGACTCCCCTCTGCGGAGGAAACGCGTACCTCAGGCCGACCTTGAGCGTGCGGTGGCGCACCTCTATCGGCCGCAGTATGGCAAGTATCTGCATCTTGCCGTCGCAGATTATGATGTTGCCGTCGCCAAAAAACTCGCACACCACAATCCGCGCCTGCCCATCCAGCCGGCGCAGCCTTAACGTGGCGATGCGCTCGCTCCCGGCCTGCTCCACCGATTCCACGCGAGCTCGCTCCAGCTCCGCTATGGCCGCCCGCTCTAGCGAATTGTCCTCCACCGGCTTGAACTTTAGTTTTGTAATCCAGATGCCCCTTGTCGACAGTACCAGCATGATGTCTTCCTGCGTCGGGTGGTGGAGGCGCAAAAGGAGCGAGTCCTTGGTCACTGCGTTTACCGCCGAGATGTAGTGCCCGGAGGTCACCCTGGCGCCTATCTCGTTTACAAGGTAGCGCAGCTCGACCCCGGAAAGCTCCATGGTCAGTCATAAAGCGGGTGCGACAATATTAGTCCTCGGATGCACGTATTCCAAGCAAGCAATGCTTAAATTAATTCGGGACGTGGTTCTCCCCTGTGTCAGGTAGTGGCAGCGGCGGCGACGACAAGAACCCTGCAAGCATAATCGGCAGGGTGTACGCGGTGAGCACGCTCCTTGCGGTGATAATCGCGGTGCCGGCTATAGTCGTGGCCGTAATCACGCACTTTGTGTTCAAGACCGAAATCGTCGTGACGCTTGCCGCGTCGCTCATCGCGCTTTTCGTATCGATGGGATTTGGAATCAGGCTTGCCAAGCGATTTGCAAGGGCGCCCCAAAAAGACGGCGGCGCGTGAGGCGGCTAAATTTATTTACGATGTTGCATAATTCCCTCTCATGATGAACGAGAGTGGAAATGCCATGTTCTTTGTGCGGATAAACGGCGTGCTGCCCGACGTCAGCGGGGCAGCAGCAGGGGAAGGAGGAGGAGCGCACACCTCGATCTCGGTTTTTTCAGGCGGCTTTCACCTATTGGTTGACGCCGGCGATGGGGTGGCTGACAGCGTAAAAAAGGGCGCGTCGGATCTCGGCTACAAAGAAGAGCCTGACGCAATACTGGTGACGCACGGCAGGCGGGAGCACGTAAGCGACCTTGCCTCTTTTTCCGGCAAGATATTCTGCACGAGCGAATGCGCAGGCCAGATTGCAAAAGAACTGCCGCAGGTCGACAAGTCGCGCTTTGCGACTGTTGTTGTCCCCGGCCAGCCTTTTGAGGCAGGCCCGTTTTCCATAGTGCCGGTGGCGGCAGACAACGCCGGCGACAGCCCGGGTTTTCCCGGCTCTGTCATCTATGTGATCAGGGCCGGCGACAGGAAGGTAATTGCAGGATGGGACTTTATCAGCCTGCAAAACGCCAGCGCCGACCTGATGTGGAACCCGGACCTTGCAGTGCTTGGCACGGAGACGTACAACGATCACCCCTCTACAGGGATCATCTCTGTCACGCAGGCGTACCACCTGGTCAAGACCTGGAACGCCAAGGACTGCTACGTCCTCCACTACAGCGGCGAAAAGGACAAGGAAGACGCCAAGAACCAGTGGCACCGCGGGCCGGCAGGGCCGCTGTCCCCGGAGGAGCTGCAAAAGACAGTAGACAGCTATTTGCGCATGGCAGGGCAGGATAACAAAATCAGCATCAAAGTCGCGCGGCAGGGGATGGTGTGGAGGCCCGCTGCTGGTACTACCGTCGAAAGCGCGGCGGAAGATGACGACAGCAGCCCTGTTGGAAACAAGATCGAGATCGAGGCGCTGGAGAAATACGTGTTTGGCATTGAAAAAATGCCTGGCAACAGGCTGATGTTCGTGCTGGAAGACAGCATAAGCAGGCAGGAAAGCGAGTTTGTCAACCCAAGACGCAAGGACAGCGACGGCAGCTCGCTGCATGCAGACGCGATAAAGAGCATGATGATGAAGGGGCCCGAGCTGGACCTGACGATATCCGGCACGACCGTGAAGACGAGCATCATAAAGGGCAAAAAGCCGTTGTTTGCCGGCGACATACGCGTGAGCGAGCGCGACGCGAAAAAGCTGTCAAGGTACATCCGGGAGAATTTCTAGATCTGGAAAAATGGTCATATAGCTGAAGGCCGCAGTTTCATTTGTAATGGCCTTCAGCCTGAAACGTGTCGCGATGCAGCTGTGCACATGCACGTGGATAGAGATAATGACCGGCGCGGGAATAACGCTGTACCTGCTGCTTTACCTGCAGGACCAAACCCTTGCCGCGGTCACGGTTGCGGCGTTTGGCCCGCTCATCGGCTTTCACTTTGCCATCGACAGGATAAAGCCGGGAAAAGACGGGTGGAAGAAGAGGGAAAACAATAACAGGATAGTAAAGATAAGGTCGCTTTCAGGACATACAATGCTGCCTTGATTTTGAGCAGGAGCTCAGTGTCAGTTGGAGTTTTATGCCGCAGGCTGTGAAAAATTATGATGCAGGTATTTCAACCCTATGGTTCTCTGAACCTATAGAAACCAAGAACGCCGTTCCTCAGCATCATTGAAACGACAATTCCGCCTACTGCCAAAACGGCCAGGGTCAGCGAACCAAATTCAGGTATTATTTTGGTTCCGATAATTTTTACGTTCCACGTTCCAGTAGGATTAGCTTGACCTTCGTACGGAAGGTTGATTTCCAGAGTTCTAGCGCCACTGCTTAATTTGGTTTCGTTGAATTGAACTTGTCTGTCATTTGCGAAAACCGTGAAAGGCATGTCACCAGCATCGCCTTGGGAATCAATTATATCTCTAGGTAGAGAAATAGTAAGCTTGCTCGTCTTGGTGGAATTAACTACATGCAACGCCAATGATTTTTCTTGAACGTTAGCAGTAATGTTGGTCAAAAGGCCACTTTCAATGGTATAATCAATTGGATGGCTCTTGCCCTCTATCGTCAGAATGTATGGATGAGCTATGATCATGAATAATGTTACCGAGTTGTGCCCGCCGTAGGTCGCTATTGCTCTGTATTCGCCGGTGATGCGAAGAGCACTTGAAACATCAAGATTATAGCTATAGCTTCCATTTTCTGACAGTGGTACTATTGCAGATGTCTTTCCTCCTAGAGGATCGATAATCTCTATTGATACTGAATTGCTTGGGAGCTGCACCTGATTGACCCGCCCCGAAATTATAACTGTCTCATTCGAGACATAGACGGATTTGTCCGTCATCACGACTATCGGTTGTGGTGGTGGAGGTCCTGTTGAGATATCTTGCGCAAACGACATCGGAATGCTTCCGATGAAAAGAATGATAGAAAACAAAATAATATGATAGTAACTACGATTATGCAATAATTTCCAATAAGTTTTTCCTATATTTTTGTCTTATGGAAGCTATCTGTAGCTGTACGTCCCAAAAAATTGGCATATGCAGCTATAATGCCACTATAAGTATCTTCCTGATTATTATTATCTTATTTTTATATCTATAATTACTCTAGTCACCAATGATGGAGTCTCTGAGAACGTTATCCATCACTTTGGGAATCGCTACAATGCTGGTTCTTTCCTTTGGCCTACAGCCAGCATTGGCGCCCCTTGTACAGAATGCAACCGCGGCAACAACTCAACAGGGAGAACAGATGGCAGCATCACATCCAAAAGAGGATTTAGTCTTGGAACCAACTACGCCACAGCCAGGAATTCCAGTGCCTGCCAACGCGATTGCCACACCCGAAGGAGGATACGTAACTATTCCTCACATGACGGACGATAACGGCAAGCCTCTGAACATCAAGTATGAAGCTGGCATAAAAGGCACGGGTGGAGAAATTGTTCCAGTATGTCGTGGTCCTACTGCGGGACTATATCAGGAAGGAGCAAACTGGGCAACAACATCTAATTCACAAACTATTGGATATGAAGAGACTTGGCAGATGCCTACAGGCTCTGTTACTGGAACGAGTGTAGGATTCTTCTACAATCCGGTGAACTTCTACTATCCTGCTTCCGGGACGAACTATGACTTCTTCCAAGTAGATTTCGGAACTGGCAATAACTTAGGCTCGCGCACAGGCTGGCTAATGACATATTCGTATGTGGATTCGATGGGAGTAAGACAATATCCATTTACAACCATTCCGGCAACCGTATCAGCTGGTTCGAATTACAAAGTTGATGCGATGCTTCAACCATTTCCAATGGCGAATCCTTCTTCATACGTGGTGCAGATCACGTTGGGGTCCAATTCATGGTTGTACAGCCAACCACTTGGATATAATCCAACTCTGGGCTCAGTCAACACCTTCCACACCTACCAAGACCAATGGCTCTTATCTTCAGGTTCCTCGACCCTATCAGCTGATTCAAACAGCAGTCCAAAAGTGATCAAAGATGTCAGTGGATCGCTAGTGTACGATGCATCGTTGGTGACAGGAAAGACACTATGGGACAACCTTAACACAGCAGCTACTACATCCCAGACAAGAGACATACTTTCGCCATCAACATCAGGCACTACTTCATTCACTGATCCGCGTGAATGCAACACCTTTAGCTAGGACGCATATTGGATTGAGCAGATGCTCATCCTTCCTTTTTTAAACTCTTTCTAATAGTTGGACAGAAAACATCACGATATATCTCATCTCATATTTGTGGGATAACAGAGGTCAGGCCGCAAGAAGCCTCTGGTGTCCTGCTGACTCGATCATCGGATGGCAAGAGTAGCAGCGGCCGCACTTTATGCAGGTGTGCGGAGTCCTCTTGGCGCAAACGGTACAGGACCTGTACAAACTTTTCAGAGCCGACAGGTATTCGTGCATGTGTATGGCTGCAAAGAGCCGAGCGCGCAATAAAAGCAATAGAGCACCGCGGGGAGAGGGGGGGGGAGGGGCAGCAGTGAAAGAAGAAAGAGAGAGAAGAAAACCGCGTGAAGGCAAGGTTGCTTTCAGGCCAAAGCTCGTAGCCTCAGAACACCAATTCGTCGACAGAGATGACCCGGGCGCAGTAGCGGCATTTCAGCACCAGCTTTTCCTTGTCGATGACGTCGATCTTGGACCTTATTTCCTCGCCCGAGTTTGTTATGCATTTCAGGTTGGGGCACTTGAAGATGCCGGAGATGGAATCAGGGAGCTGGATCTTGCGCTTTTCCACCAGCTTGTAGTCTTTGATGATATTGATGGTCGCCCTTGGCGCGATGAGGGCGAGCTTGTTGGTCTCGCTTGTCTCAAGGTAGCGATTCTCGACCTTGATGATGTCCTTCTTGCCGTGCTTGCTTGAAGGGACGTTCAGCGCCACGGTCACCACGTTTCCCTCCCTGCCGGTGATTGCAAGCGCGGTGAGAACAAGGAGAGCCTTGCCGCTTTCGATGTGGTCGATGACGGTCCCGTCCTTTATCCTGCGGACGAGGAGCTGGCTTGCCTCGGACATGTACGGAGAAGCTCTGGCGGCGGATGATATATCAGCATATCGATGCACATGTGTACACAAGGCCAAGATTCCGCTTGGCGCAGGGGCACCGGGTAACATTGGACAGCAAGATTGATTATTCGGACTTGTATAGTGAAATTCCTGTGGGATTGTTCAACCGCTGGAAGCCAAAAGGCAAGATGTACAGCCTGAAATGCACGCAGTGCGGCGCAGGCTTTCTCTCCAGCTACAGCCTGGATGCCCCGATATGCGGCAAGTGCCTTCAAAAGGCCAAGTCTCTTGACTCGACCGTCGACCACGCAAAGGTCTGCATAAAGTGCGGCAACTCGGGCGTGATATACGGCAAGGAGCTGTGCCATGCCTGCTATTTTGGCTTCAACAACAGCAAGCAGAAACAAGAATAGTTTAGCAGAGGGTCGCCAAAACATTACAGAAGGGCATTAATTTTTCAAAGGGGAGAGTCGCGGCGCCGGCAACACGGTTTTCGACGCCGCGGAGGGAGAACGGGATGCTCGGGAAAGCTTCCATTCTCTCCCCTTTTGCTGCCTAATAAGCAAAGCTGGAATTAAGGAGCGCGCTGGCATTTGGCACATATCACCATATAATGCCATTTAACGGCATTTAATGCCGTCATGCTCATTTTTGCATAAAACGAGGAATCAGGGTACGGGGCGGGACAAGCTTTGTTGTTGTTATCCAAAGGTAAAGGTGTAGACCGTGAATCCCTCCCCCACCACGTCTATGACAAGAGTGTGGCGGGCATAGCCCCCGTGTGTCGCAAGGTTGTAGAGGCGCTGGCCGCTGATGTCAGCTATGTTATTTTCATTGACGTCGGCGCCCCTGTCAGGCCCCACTGCATGGCCGTCTTCTGACACGTACGCCTTGCCGGCCCCGCCGGCGACGATGTTGACGGACTTGGCCGAGTACTCTAGCACTATCCTTCCGGTGTGGCTTTTCAGCTCCATGCTGTCGGGGTTGTTGAGCCAGTCGCCGGAAAGGTAGATGATGTTTGGCTGGATGTCGTCGACGTCGTCCGGCAGCGTGTATTTCACCACCTTGCCGGGGTCAAAGCCCTCCGGGTTTCCGAGGTTTGCGCGGGCAAACTTGTAGCCAAAGTAAAGCTCGGGCGTGTTTATCCTGCCAAAGTCGACGCTCTGCGCGCCCTCTGGCTTGACAGGGGTTGTTGTTGTTGATGATGATGACGCGTTTATGGTTGCGTTCTGGCCCAGGTTTGCCGCGCGCTCTTGCAACAACGATTGGATGACTTGCTCTGTCTCCTCGTAGCTGCCCTCGCCGATGTGGTCGTACCGGACGAACCCTTCGTCGTCTACAAGGAACTTGTGCGGCCAGTAGCGGTTCTGGTAGGCGTTCCACGTGCCACGGTCGTTGTCCTGCACGACGGGGTACTTTATCCCGAACTTTTCCACCGCGGCCTGGACGTTTTCGGGATTCTTTTCAAAGTCAAACTCAGGCGTGCTGACTCCTACAATGACCAGCCCGTGGTCGGCGTACTTTTCATACCACGCGTTCAGATACGGAATAGTGCGGATGCAGTTGATGCAGCTGTACGTCCAGAAATCGACGAGCACCACCTTGCCCTTCAGGTCGGCAAGCTTGAACGGCTGCGAGTTGATGTAGTTGGAGATGCCTGCAAGCTCTGGTGCCTGCTTGAATTGCGACTTGTCCGCGTGCGTTTTTGCAATATTGGCGGTGCCTGCCGGGATTATTTCACCCGGGCCTGCCGACGCCTTGCTGTTCAGCTCGGGGCTGTTGAAGTAAAAGCCAAAGCCGGCGATGAGCACCACCACCGCGACGCCCACGGCAAGGGCGCTTGCGCTGTCGCGGTTCATATTATATCAAATCCCCCTCTCCAGGTTGATTATCTGGTCGGCAAGCGGAAAGTTGGCAATGGCTGCCAGCTGGTTGGTGAACACCAGTATGCCCAGCAGGATGAGCACGCCTCCCATTATCAGGTTGAAATACTTCAGGTGCCTGACCATCCTGCGGATGACGCCGGTCGCCTGCGAAAAGAACGCGCCCGTTATCAGAAACGGCACGCCAAGGCCGATGGCATAAGCAAGGAGCGAATTGTACGCGGCCCCCGGCGAAGTTGCGGCAAGGGCAAGCGTGCTTCCAAGGATAGGCCCGACGCACGGCGTCCACCCCGACGCAAACGCCGCCCCAAAGACAAACGAAGTGATGTAGCTGGTCTTGAATTTCGGGAGGTTTGTCATGCGCTTTTCAAAATTGAGTTTTGCAATCTTTGTGGAGAGTATGAGGTAGGCTCCAAAAACGATGATCACTATGCCGCCGGCTGCCTGCAGCGTGCCCTGAAAGCCTGCGCCAGCGCCGGCAAGCACCGAATTAAAAATGACGCCGAGCACCGCAAAAACGAGCGAAAAGCCCAGCACGAAATACACGGTGTTGAGAAAGATGTTGAGGCGCGTAGAGCGCTTTAACGTGACTGATGATGACGATGATGAGCCGCCACCGGCAGCTGATGCCTGCTGACCCTGACCTTGGTCCCGATTCTGGTTCTGCACCTCCGATAGAGTCGTGCCAGAAAGGTACGAAATGAACGCCGGCAGTATTGGAAGTATGCACGGCGAAAAGAACGAACCTGCGCCTGCAAGCGCGGATACAAGCACGCTTGTCTCTACTACCACACTAATTCATGCGGTGCTTTGCAGATTTTGCTGATATACTTTTTTCCAGATCTGCACCAGATTACCAGTCAGAGCGGCCTGAGCGTGACCTTCAGGAGCGTGGCGATGCCGGCAAGTTCCGCAATGTGCACGCCCACGAAGTACGGCAGGAGCGCCTCGGCATAGAGTGGGGCCATCGCAAAGTATCCATAGACCGCTATGGCGTTGTGGAGGACAAGCATGCCTGCAAAGAACATGAGGCCGAGCGTGAACACCGCCCTCGTGTTGCGGTATATGCGCCCGTACATGGCAAGGAGCACGGCCAGTATCCCGATGTTTACCAGGCTCACAGCCGCGCTAACGTCCATCAGCATTGCCATAGCGTTGTTACTACATTGAAGCGCAACCGATTCATCTTATTTACTTTTTTCCAGATCTTTTATTGCTACTGCTTCCCATTTTCTTGTCGATGGCTGCCCTGACCTCGTCAAACGCGCCGATGTTGTGCTCAAGGTACGGCGATATGAAGTAAAGCACGCCGTACTTTTCGCCTGCCCTTGTGACCATGTTGTTTTTCTCCAGCACGTGTATGTGGTGCTGGATGGCCTTGTAGTCGAGGCCCATCGCCTCTGCAAGCTGGTTCGTGTTGTACGGCCTTTCCTTCAAGAGGCCTATGATCTTGATCCGGTTTTCGCCGCCCCGGGAGCCGGCAAAGAGGAACCACAAGAGGCGCCGGGCGTCCGGGTCGGTCATACTCTGGCGTACTACAAGATAACAAGAGAATTTAAACTTGAGAAGAAAAGCAAAGCAGGAAATTGCTATATTGTAGCCTGACGCAGTAACAATGCCATATGGCCACCAAGTGCGTCGCCTTTCATTCTTACAAGGGGGGCACTGGCAAGACGACCATCGCCGCAAACTGCGCCGCGCTCTTGGCAAAAAAAGGCTTCAAGGTGGCGCTCCTTGACCTTGACGTCTATGCGCCAAGCCTCTACACCTATTTTGGAAGCGAGCCAGAAAAGTGGCTCAACGACTACCTCCTCGGCGACGCAGCAGTGGAAGACGTCATGACCGACGTCACGGAGACTGTCCGCGAATACACCCGGAAACATGATAATGATATAAAGAACGTCATGAGGGACGGCGGAAAGCTGTGGATCGGCTTTTGCAGCATGCGAAAGGAGGAGGTCTACAAGCTGGACAGCAGCACGGTTGAATCGTCAAAGTCGCAACTGCGCAGGTTCATACTCTTGCGCGAGCAGCTCATCTCCAACTACGGCCCGGATTACATCATAATCGACACCAGCCCCGGCATACGGTACTGGTCCATCAACGCGCTTGCCGTGGCCGACGCGCTCTTTCTCACCCTGAAGATGGGCGACATTGACATCGAGGGCACGAACAAGCTCGCCTCCGAGATATACAGCTCGCTGACAAAGTACGGCACGAGGTCGTTCCTGCTGCTGAACAGGGTGGCAGGCTACTGCGTGCCCGAAGCCCGTTTTGCGGGCAGCAGTGCCGGTAGGATGACGATGATTGAAGAAGGGAGCGCAGACATTGCCGGCGTGCTTGCCGGCAAGACGGGCATGGAAGTCATTTCCTCGATACCGTGCTATTGCGACATACAGTTCAGCAGGAAGGAGTTCCTGACTGCCCTTGTGCAGCCGGGCCACCCGTTCACAAAGCAGGTGGAAAGGCTCATCGAGGCCATGCAGATCAAAGTTTAAGGCTGACGTTTCGGTTCATGATCATACCGAGAAAGAGAAAGAGAGGGCACACAGCTTTTGGTCAAATCCGTGCACGATGAAGAAAAAAAAGAAGTGATCCCCGGCCGGCGCCACGTTTTTTTCAAGGGCGCGCTCCCACGGGGAGCCTTTTTGCTCACCGGGCCTGCCGGCTCGGGCAAGACTATGTACTGCATGCAGTTTCTGCGCGACGGGATTGCGGCAGGGGAGCGCTGCGTGTATGTCAGCCTCGACCCGCTCTTTTCCGAGGAGAAATTCAAAAGACTGGTTGGGAGCCAGGAGGCGGAAGTAGTGCTGTTTGTTGCGCCCACCACCACTACTATCGCCGCCTCCTCTTCCTCTGCCAGGAGCGGAAAAAAAGCAAAGGATCCGGCCGGCGCAGCGGCGGTCCTGCTGGAGCAGGTGCGCGGCTCTGTTGCTGCTTCTTCCGGCGCGCCGGCAAGAGTCGCTGTCGACTCTATCACCCACCTCCTCCCCCACTTTTCAGAAAGCGAGGTGCTAGAGTTTGTCGCAGGGCTTGCCAGTGCTTTGAGAAACGCTGGCGCAATGGCAGTAGTCACGCTCACGACCACGCCTTCAAGGGACCTGTCTGACACCGTCGCGTCGCTCTTGGACGGCACGCTGCAGATAAAGCTTGAGGACGAGGGAAAAGAGCTTGCAAGGAGCCTGCGGCTGCTTGCAGTCAGGGGGACGTACCACAACCCCGTCTGGGCAAGGTTCTCGATAACACAAGAAGGCTCCCTGGCGTTTGGGCAGGATGAACAGGAACAGGCAGAGCTGGCGATGACAATATGCAAGCTGTGCGACAAGCCTATCGCGGGCAAGGTGGCTTATGACGCAGAAGACGCCCCGTTCCACCCGCACTGCCTTGAAACGTACAGGAAGCTGAGCGACATTTACGGCTCAAGCGTGATCCACCCTGCCGCCATTCCCGTCGGCGTCGTAAACGCCAGCTTTTTCTTCATAGACATCGTCGGGCTTTCGGACCCTTCGCTGTCAGTGGAAAAGCAGATCAAAAAGATAGAGAACCTCAACAGGCTCATCAGCTCCTGCGACGCTGTTGCAAAGGCGCCAAGGGACAAGAGGATAATCCTCCCCACCGGGGACGGGATGGCCATCGGCTTTCTGATGAACCCCGAGCTTCCCCTGCAGCTGAGCATGCAGCTGCACCGCAAGCTGGGCGTTTTTAACAGGGGCGCCGCCGGCGCCGGGGAGGCCATCGGCGTCAGGATAGGGCTGAGCGCAGGCCCGGTGTTCGTGGTGTCCGACATCAACGGCAACCAGAACGTGTGGGGCCCCGGCATCATCCTTGCGCGCAGGGTGATGGACATCGGCGACGACAGGCACATACTCCTGGCAGACAGCCTGGCAGAGCAGCTGATAAACCTGAAAGACGAGTACAGGGCGACAATAAAGCTGGTGAGCCCGAAATTTACGATCAAGCACGGGCAGGCGATCAAGGTGTACTCGGCATCGGGCGCGGACTTTGGCAACCCCAAAGTGCCCGCAAGGCTTGCTAGCTAGCTAACTAGCTAACTAAACCTTGACGAAAAAGAAGTCCTTGCCGTACAGGCTCGTGAACTTTTTGAACAAGAGCGCGCAGTCCCGGGAATCAAAGGCATAGTCCAGCCCGTCAAGCGTCTCTATCACCGCTGCAGCAGCAGGGTACGCCATGGCCTTTCCGCACATTGCGCAAATTGCTGGCCGCTGCCGCCCCTTCTCCATTTACTTTCCCCGGTCCGCGTTGTTGCGCATTGCCGGAGGAGCAGCAGCTGCTGCTTCTTCTTCTTCTTTCCTGCTCTTGCTGCTCTTTATCTCCTCGAGCACCTCGTCGAGGTAGTGCTTCATGCCGTCCACCTCGTCGGTTGCCAGCTCCAGCCTGATGAATATGGTGGACGGGTCGTGCTCCACAGAGACCCTCTTTAGCGTTAGCAGGTTGAAAAAGTGGCTAAAGCACCGGGCGCAAAAGAAGGAAAAGTGCTCCCCGCCGTCGTGCCTCACCACCATCGACACCACGTTCTTGCTGTCCTTCGAGTCCACCATCCTGGCGTCGAGGCCCTGGCCTGCAGCAAAGTCCCGGATAACCCCCATCGTCCTCCTGTTCACCGCCAGGGTGACGATCTCCTCGTCGTCATCGTCCTCGTTGCCCTGCCCGGCAGGCATAAGATACACACGGCACGAGGTAATACTAAAGCGTTAGAGCCGCCGTTCAGGGCAAACAACGATCGTTAGGATACTGTTGCGTAATTTGTGATGGCTCTACCTCCCTCCCCTGCGGGTGCGTGGGATTTTAAATAATACTCAAAACAAGCGTCAATCATGGCAAACACCATCAGAATAAAACACGGAAACAACTACGAACTTGAAGTGACGACAGACGACATCAACGAGCTACCTGCAATGGTAGATCGAGCGGTCAAAAAGTTCTTGTCGGGATTTCAAACGACATACTCAAAGGAAGGGTTCTAAAAACGCTGAGCGATAGCCATAAAGCTTCCTTTGCCACATACAAGATGTGGCATTTCCATTTCCCTTTGCATTTGGCACGTTTGCAGATTACCTTGTGAATATCCTTGTAGTGACAAGCCTATTCTCTACCATTGCGCTTGGTGGATTCTTTCTTGGTTGGAAGGCATGTTTACGTAATCGCTTTCCAGATCAAAACAACGCCTATACCGACTGCAACAACTCCGCCTAAAATCAGCGGCCATGTTGCGATTGTGTCTGTTGAAGCACCTGAAGAAATTAACACACCGCCTAAAATTATGAGTATGATTGCGGTAATAATGGCGCCTATCATAGAGTAATTCAAAATTAGTACCTGATTTCTTTATCAGTCAGCTTTTCTTAGCTCCAGATGGTGTAAAATATACAAGTTTTACAGAACACAGCAATGTTTAAAATCCGTATTAGCTGGAAGCTAGCTCTCGACAATTGCACTATAAGAAACTCAGCGAATTTTACAGGAATTTCCTCGAGATTATGGTTGCAGTGATAATAGGTCAGAGCTTCGTGCAGGTCGATCATATTTTCATACCGTTTAGCAACGTGCTTTCTGATTATCGCTCATTTATCGATGCGTCGGGGATGTTAATGGTTTACTTTATTGTTGTATCTGGGTGGATAGGATATCATCGCTCAATTACCAAAAATCCGCATAAAGGCAAGTTGGGTAATGCGCGGTTTGTTGTTGACCTAGTTGTAGTATTTCTCACGTACTACATAGTAAGTGTAGCCAACCCCGAAAGCAAAGGTCATTTTGGCGATATTTTTCAGTGGATTCTTCCGATCATGTTCGGGTTGTATTTGCTATGGGACATACTGAAAATTTTGGAATATCGGGAAGAAGAGAGGGAAGAGCACAAAATCAGAGTACGCAGAATGATAATAACCGCAACATTCTTTGCTCTATTCATTGCATTCTCGTTCCTTTATCAATACCAACTTTCATTTTGGGACAATCCATATCCCACCACTCCGCCTTGGAATAAGACACATTTTGATTTCACATTTATCATATACACATTCGCGCTCGTATTCTTCTATAGAGGGATCAAGTGGCCTGTCAAAGGCAAATTGCCAAAGCCTAAAAAAATGAAAGCAAAAGCTAACGCAAAGGTAGACATACCATTTTCAGACTTGCCAAAAGAGAAAGAGAAAAACGGCTAATCGTTTGGTTCTTTGATAAAGTATTCATCTTCATTTTCTGGGTCGATTTCCAAAATAATCTTCCGATGGCATCGGTCGCACATTGTTTCATACCTGCCAGTCGGAGAATCGATTAATTCTTGTTCATCTTCTTCACTGATTAAATGTCTGCCAGACCAGCACAAGATTTGTCCAAATGGATTTGGTTTGTGCGTCAATGACATGATAAAATTAATTGAATCTACCTCCTGATAAATATATGCAATTGTAATTTGCAAATACATCCATGATATATCCATATGGATATAAGTATATATAAGGTATATGCATATGGATATACGTGAGCAACACAACCGCAAGCACGACAGAACAAAGCGAAAATGTCCGATGCAAATATTGCATGTCCTACAAGGTAGTAAAAGACGGCAAGGTACACGGCCAGCAGGTCTACAGGTGCAGAAACTGCTCACACCGCTTTTACAACAACGGACAGCCTAGCAAGATGAAGGTAAAGAAGCACGTCATTGTTGCAGCCCTTAACCTATATTTCGATGGCCTGTCAGTCCGAAAGGTGCAGAACCAGCTTGCGCAATTGATGGGAGAAAAAGTTGACTCTTCGACAATCTATCGCTGGATTGTCAAGTACTCTGCTCTAGTCAGCAAGTTCTGCGAAGAGAAGATGAACCCAGAGACATCAGGCAAGTGGCACGAAGATGAAACCATGATAAAGTGCGAGGGTAGAAACGTCTGGTTCTGGGAAATGATAGACGAAGAGACAAAATTCCTAGTTGGCTCACACCTAGGCGGCGAGCGCACAATCGAAGAGACAATGAAGATATTTGAAAGTGCAAACAGGATAACAAAAGAAAGGCCAAAAGTAATCTTTGTGGATGGTAGCAACAGCTATGACAGAGCGTTCAACAAGGTCTACTACAGCAGGTACAAGGCTAACCGCGTCGAGCTTGTCAAGCGTGTTGGCATTCAGGCAAGGACAACCAACAACGTCGTAGAGCGTGTACATGGAACGTTGAAAGACAGGCTGCGTCCTATGCGTGGACTAAAGAACGAAAAGGCATCTAAGATACTGCTTGACGGCTACGTTGTAAATTACAACTATGTCAGAAAGCACCAAACGATAAAGAAAACACCCGCGCAGGCGGCAGGCATCCAGATAACTAACGGCTGGTCAGAGCTGATAGACAAGGCGACTCAGGATCAGGCGTTGGAGCATGGCGGCGAACGAAAGCCTGAAGAGCAGGTTGTTGAGGTGAAGGCATGATGGCGAGGGCTTTAGTGACACTCCCCGATAACTTGATGGAGATTGTCGATAGCCTGAAAGGTACGATGGGAGAGGGCAGGTCAGACATAATTAGGGCGATAGTTACTTCATGGATGTCTGAGAAGGGATACCTGAGGGGAGACAAGAATGAGTAAAAAGCGCAACTTGGAAGCGGAGATTGATGACCTTAGAGAAGAGGTCTCTATGCTTAATACTATGCTAGACAGCCTGTCAGATGTGCTGGAGGAAAAAGGCGTCATAACTCAGGCAGACTGGGAAAAGAAGATTAAAGAAAATTTGGCTGCCAAGTAGCCTCTCAGAAAGGAGACCTTCTGGATGACCAGATCCCGAGTTTCTTTTCCACAGATTTCAAAGAAGCGTCAAGACTTTGGTACGCTTCCTTTAGCATATCCTCTAAAGGTCTGCCTGAACGAGCTCTCGATATGAATGAGAAAGTAGTCTTTTCCATTTCCTTAAGTTGCTTCTGTTGTTGTTTCAACTTTTGTTCTTGTTCATCCATATCTGTTATAGCGCGCTTTAGATTACGTTCGGCATCAATAATTGAATGCCTCATTTCCTGCATGTCTCTTAAAGCATCGTCAAGCTGAGTCTTGGTGACTTCTATTTTCTTTGATAGAACATCACGTTCGAGTTTGGATAAATTAAAAACTCTGATGTCCAAGATGACGCCACCTAGCATCATTAACGCTCCAGCTACAGTAAGTTCATTGAATGTATTGGGAGTAAGAATCAAACCTCCAATGATAAGCAATCCATTGCCTATGATAAATTCGGCATTCTCGAAACGTGCAATTGTTAACGAATTATGTGGCATCTCACGACCCATATCCCTTTGGTAAATCTGAATAGAATATGCTTCTATTTAATGGCCAGCTCATTTGAGGGAGAGGGGGTTATCACAAATGACGCAACAGTATCATCGTTAGCTAACCTTATATCCTTGTAAAAGGTAACAAGTTCTAGACAAAGGTTTTACGGTTTAAAACGGAAACGTCCGTGCGACTTTTGTGGCAAAAAAGCATACACGCAAGAAGAACATAAAACAAAAGAGAACAAAGTGAAGAATAAAAAATGACGAAGACGTTCGCAGAATTGGGTCTGAGCGCGGAATTAAACAAGGCGCTCAGCGAGAATGGATTTGAGGCGCCGTTTCCTATACAGGAGGCAGCTATACCCCTTGTTTTGCAGGGTAAGGATGTCATAGGGCAGGCGCACACAGGAACCGGCAAGACGGCAGCATTTGGACTGCCCATACTGGCCCGCGTCAGCAACGAGGGCCCCGTCCAGGCGCTGGTGCTTGTGCCGACAAGAGAGTTGGCGGTGCAGGTAACTACAGAAATAAGCCGGTTGGCCAAGTACACGGGAATAAGGACCGTAGCCATCTACGGCGGACAGAGCATAAACATCCAGAACGAGAAATTGCAGAGGGGCGTGCAGATAGTAGTGGCAACGCCCGGCAGGCTTATCGACCACATAAAGCAGGGCTCGATAATCCTTGACGACGTCAAGTTTGTCGTTATGGACGAGGCTGACAGGATGCTTGACATGGGATTCATCGACGACATCAAGTTCATCCTGTTCTACGTCAACGAGGACAGGCAGACCTGCTTGTTCTCGGCGACGATGCCGCCAGAGATCCTCAGGCTGGCAGAGGAGTACATGAAGGAGATAGAGCACGTGAGGCTCAACGAGGAGGAAGTGACGCTGGACACGATAGAGCAGTCGTACCTGGTGGTGGAGGAGCGTGAAAAGTTCAGGCACCTATGCGACTTTATCAGGAAGAACAGGGACGCCAAGGCGCAGACGATCGTGTTTGCCGCGACAAAGCAGCGCGCTGACAGGGTTGCGCACCAGCTAAAGAGGGACGGCTTTTCAGCGATAGCCATCCACGGCGACCTCACGCAGAGGCAGCGCGACCAGGCGATGTTCAAGTTCCGCAAGGGCACCGAGGACATCCTTGTCGCGACCGACATTGCCGCAAGGGGAATCGACGTGCCGGCGGTAGGAAACGTCATCAACTACGACATCCCTGACGACCCCAACGTGTACTTCCACAGGATCGGAAGGACGGCAAGGGCGGGCGCAGAGGGCAAGGCCATCTCGCTCGTGTCAGCCGAGAGGATAGCCGACATGGAGCGCATACTTGCGCAGACCACGCTCCCGATACGCAAGCTCAACGACGAGATGGGCATCGCAGTTCCTGTTGCGCAGCCACGCTCGTACGGCGGCGGAGGATACCGCAACAGGCAGTCATACGGCGGCGGTTATGGAAGCCGCGGCTATGGCGGAGGTGGAGGGTACGGTGGCGGCGGTTATGGTGGTAATAGGGGCTACGGTGGCGGCGGTCGCGGAGGAGGCTATGGCGGCGGAAGGCGCGGCGGTTATGGTGGACAGCGCCGGGGCGGCTATGGCGGCGGAAGGCGCGGCGGGTACGGCCGCAGCAACTACGGCGGATACTGAGCGGGAATCGTTTTTAAGTCCCGCAACTCCTTCTTTTTCTAATGTCTTTTGGCGTCGACACGCTTGGCGGCCTGTCCGAGAAGCTAAAGCAGCTGTCAAACGACACGCAGAGCATGTACGAGGCATTCATTGACGCCACGCAGCTGTACAAGCAGGGCAAGATGGGCGAAAAAGAGTATTTCGCAAGGATAGGCGACTACCTCGTCGCCACGTCTGCGATGAACTTTCTTGCCATCCGCGTCATATTTGAGATCAAGGGCGCGATGGACAAGGGCACGTCGGTAAAGAACCCCACGGGAGGAGTGGCAACCGCCGCGCCACCGCAGCAGGCAGGCTTTGGCATCGGCGGCTTTGTGAACGCAGGAGGTTCTGTAGGACCGTCTGCGGGGTATACGCTTCCGTCGCCCCAAGCTGAGCCGACTTTCAAGCCAGTGGACATCGAGCTACCAAGGCCCAAGGCAAGTGGCGGCAGCAATACAAAGAGCTGCGTTTTCTGCGGGGCGTCCATACCGCAGCATGCCAAGTTCTGCAGCAAGTGCGGCAAGTCGCAATGATAATAATATAATATTAATAGCGACTCTGCGCGATCAACCTTATGACCAAGGTCTTCAATGGCAGGTCTGCAACCGACGAGTACATGTCCACGCACTCGCTCACCTTTTCCACGCCCGAGATGACACTGAAAAAATTTGCGCTGTGGCTCGGCGAGCAGGTGAACGCACCGGGCAAGGGACAGGTGCCACGCCTCATGCTCTACGTCGAGGAAAAAGGCGAGAAAAGCAACTCCGAGTTTGCGCCGGACACGAATGACTCGTTCAAGCCTACAGGAGCCGTTGCGGACATGTACGGCGACGTACAGGCAGCGGCAGCTCCCACCGAGCAGATGACCCCGCCGCGGCTTACGCCAATAAACCGCGAAACGCTCGAGCCAGAGAGCAGCAAGTTCTGCGTCAGCTGCGGGCAAAAGCTCAAGGCAAATGCCAAGTTCTGCACGAAATGCGGAAGCGCTCAATGACGCTTTTTCTCTTTCTCTCTTTCCTTCATTGCCAGGTAGCACTCGTTGCACACCGTCTTTGAAAAGAGGAAATTGAGCGAGTAGAACCTGACACGCCCGCACGACTCGCAGATCCTCATATATGCGCCTACTGCAACATTCCATCGGATAAACCTATGGCAGCGAGCGAAAAGCAGAATAGCGCAGAGCATGCAAAAGCAGCTGGTTGAAAACAGTCAGGCTGGTTATCACGGGAAACCCGGGCGTGGGTAAGCACACGAGCGCGCAGCTTGTTGCAAGAGAGCTGAAGGCAGAGATAATCGACATCAACAAGGTCGCGCTGGACAACGGCGCTGTGCTGGAAAAGACGGGCAAGGGGATCGAAGTCGACACGAAAAAGGCCAGCAAGCTAGTTGCAAATATACTAAATAAAAAGAAGAAAGGCAGTTTCGTGATAGTCGGCCATCTTGCTCCATATGTCATGAAAAAATCGGCCGGCATTGACATGGCCGCCGTGCTGCGCAGGTCGCCTAGAAAGCTTGAAGAGACGCTGCTTGAGCGCAAGTACATCCGGGAAAAAGTCAATGAAAACGTCTCGGCCGAGATACTCGGCATCTCACTCTACGATTCGATAAAGGCGTTTGGCAAGCGCAAGGTGGCCGAGTTTGACACTACTGGAAAAACACCAGAGCAGACCGCGGAGGAGATAATCGCCACCGTGCAAAAGGAAAGGCCCCGGCGCTCCGGCTCGGTCGACTGGCTTGCAGTGATATCGGAGGAAGAGGTGCAGCGCTACTTTTCGTACTAAGAGTATCTTAACTTCTCGATATATGCATCCAACGATGAAGCATCTTCGCTTATCTTTTCTTTATCTTTAGTTGCAATATGGTTGATGCCGCTTTTATGCAATTCAATCAGTTTTTCGATTGTCCATCTTAGTATTGATGAAATCATATTGTAATCGTCGCTGCTTATTTTCTTGCTTTTATCCGCCTCAAGGCCGCCATGGGCGAACCCGGACCTTTTACCGTAGAACTTTTTCATCTGTCTATCGAGCGCACTTCTAGCGGAGGATCTTTTTTTGTTTATATAATCATCTGTCAAGGTCGTTCTCACATCTTCAGGCGGAATCCTATAGAAGGTAACAATCCACGCAGGTGTATCTCCCAGTAGGAAGGCAACCTTCTCTGATAGTTTCCATCCGAGATAGTCTTTTTCACCTTCTGCTAAGAGCATGCCCTCTAAAGCAATTATACAAAGCAGAAATCTGATGTGTAGAGGGGTTGCATCATCAACCAATCCAAATATATCCACAGCATTTAGCAGTCTCTTCTCTAAATCGGATGGGTGTTTATTGATTCTCATACTTGTAATGTCACTGACCATCTGATCTAGGAAGTCCCTTCTAACAAAAATAGTCTCTTTGCCATGGTTTCTGTAACCCCCGCCGGTCGATTTGCTTTTGTCCATATGGTATATGTAATCAAAAGGGGATTCTGCATGAAGATCGAAAAGAGTGCCGTGAATATCATACACTATCTTCAGGATGTTGATATTTCTTCTTGCTTCAAGTATCGCCTTCTTCCTAGCTTTATTCTGACCAACAGATTCAACTTCAAGATACATGTACCATTCATTTTTTTCTACGCTTTTTGTATTCTGTTAGTTTTTCTGTTGCATATAGTCGATCCATATTATACTTATGTTTCCATTCCCAACTGAGGTTCTTCTGTGCAAAATCAGGTAATTTGTCGAAGGGGAATAATTTGCCAGAGCCAACTTGATAGCCTTCAGGGAAATCAAATAATCGTCCGAGTCTAAAGTAAAAATGAAACTTCTTTGGATTTCCAAAAATTCTTTCATCGATAGCAGTTATGAGATCGTCTCGACTGATTTCGGGTATTGAATTCTTTTGTGTATATAATAAAATGGCAACGAAAAAATCAGAGATATCCATATAATCGGCATTGTTTGCTTTCTCCTGCAATTGGTCTAGAATATTAGATAGCTTCTGCTTCTCGATAACATAATTGTCATCAGTTCCTTGCTTCATTAGTTCTAATATGTGCCATGCTTGATCATAGAATTGATTTATTATCTGCTCTTTCTTTGGCACAGTTTTCTGCAATCTTGACTAGTATTTAGAACCTTGTGTGCACTAGCAACTCCAGAATATTATCACCAATATGCAATCTCATCCCTATTTTTATCGATAAGGAGTAAAGCATACTGCGTGAAACTAATTCTTTTATCTTCTTGGAAAGCAGAATGCAATGATGATATTTCTCAGGACAATGTGGCTGCAAGGAATTATGCGCAGCCATGCTCAAATTATGCAGTTATGCACGCTTAGAAAACGGCTCTATGCAACAACACCTTTCGTCCAATTGCTACAAAGAAAAGTCGATGCGCATAACGTGGCCGGATGGCACGAACGTCGAGGCCAACTTTTACGCTAAGGACGAGAGCAAGAGCATGGTGGCGGTGCAGCAGAACAAGCTTGCCAGGCCCGCGGACGTTGCGCGTGCAAAGGAGCGCTGGCACGGCGCTTTTGACCGCCTGGAAGCGCTGCTGGCCTAAAAATTCGTATATATACAACCGAGCAATTGAGAAAGGCATGGCAGCTGTTGTTACAAGAAAATTTGGCGAAGAGACTCTTCAATTCATCGGCAAAAAGGTGGCGGTAGAGACTTCTGATAGCAAGGTTTACAACGGGACGCTTGCCGGCGTCGACGACAAGCTCGACATCGTGCTTGACAACGTCGAGGGCCACGGCATACTGAAGGTGATCCTGAACGGCGCGTTTGTCAAGGAAATCCGCCTTATGGAAAAGCCGTTTGACTTCAAGGCGCTTGCAGAGAGGCTGGAAAGGGCGTTTCCCGGCCTTGTCAAGATCCGCGAGGACGTCGGCGCCATCATCGTCATGGACAAGATAAAGGTGACGCAGTCCGGGGTGGAGGAAGGAACGGGCCTTTCTGCCGACAGGGTCAGGTCCATCTTTGACGCCTTTATGAAGGAGACAAAGAAGCAGAGTGGCGTTTGAGGTCCGCTACACGGATCTTGCGGCCCGAATAGGCAGGCTCTCGACGCCCCACGGGGAAGTGGAGACGCCGGCTTTTGTGCCGGTGGTACACCCGGTCAGGCAGACAATAAGCCCGCAATTCCTCAAGGAAAAGATGGGCTTTACGCTCGTGATCACAAACGCATACATCACGCTAAAGCACTACGGCGACGAGGCAAGAAAGCGTGGCATACACGACATCATCGGCTTTGACGGCTCGGTGATGACCGACTCGGGCGGCTACCAGGTGCTGGAGTACGGGTCGGTCGAGGTGGAGCCGGCAGCAATGGCACAGTTTGAAAAAGACATCAAGAGCGACATCCCGATACCGCTTGACAAGCCCACCGGCTACGGCCTCCCGTACGGGCAGGCCAAAGAGTACGTCAGGATTACGCTTGAAAACTGCAAGCAGACGCTAGAGGTAGTCGGCAACGACACGGACGCGGTGTGGGTCGGGCCGGTGCAGGGCGCCGAGCATTTCGACCTTGTCGAGCATTCGGCGCAAGCCCTTGACGGCATGGGCTTTCAGTTCATGGCTCTAGGAAGCCCGGTCGAGCTGATGGAGGCGTACGAGTTTGCGACCCTGGCGCGCATGATAGCGCGCGCAAAAAAGGTTATACCGGCAAAACCGGTGCACCTCTTTGGCGCAGGCCACCCGCTCACCATCCCGCTTGCTATTGCGCTTGGCTGCGACACGTTTGACTCGGCGTCGTACATGCTGTACGCCAAGGACGGCAGGTACATGCATGCAAACGGCACGGCGCGAATCGAAGAGCTGGCATACCTGCCGTGCCAGTGCCCCATCTGTTCATCGTACACCCTCAAGGAGCTGCGCGACGTGCCAAGGGACCAGCGCATGATAGAGGTCGCCAAGCACAACCTGCACGTGCTGAAAGCAGAGGTGGACATGACAAAGCAGGCCATAATGGACGGCCGGCTGTGGGAGTACGTGATGCAAAAGGCAAGGGCGCACCCCAAGCTGATGGAGGCGGTGCAGCTGTTTGGAGACAGCGAGTTTGACTTTGTCGCAGGAGGCACGCCGCTTTTCAAAGAAAAGGCGATCTTTTTCTTTGATCCTGTAGACCAGCACAGGCCGGAGGCAAGGCGCTTCAGGCAGGCCGTCTCGCAATTTACGACGGCCAAGAAAAAGCTCGTCGTGTTTCCTGAAGGCGAGGTCCACCCCTTTTACGCGACGAGGGGCTTCAAGGCGCTCGCCAAAAAGTTCCCTGACGCGCAGATTGCTACGTACAACCCGTACCTCGGCATAATCCCGGCAGAAATATCCGACGTGTTTCCCGCATCTCACAACCTGACGCCAAGGGCGGAGAGGCGCACAAGCGACTACCAGCCGTTTGTAGAATCGCTTCAGAAATTTGCAGCCAGGTTTGACGAAGTGATAATCGTCGCCGACGGGTTCATGAAGCAGGCGGTAGAAGAGGCAAGGCTAAAGGCCCGCGTGGAGGATTATTCAGATCACGTGATTGACAGGCTATAGACTGCCGTCCACACCGGCTGCCGCAGTCCGGCAGCAAAAAGAGATCGCAAAAAAGGTCGTTGCAAGAGACGATCATGGGGACATAAAGCTTGTGTGCGGAGTCGACGTCTCGTACCGCGCAGGCGTGGCGCACTGCTCTGCCGTTGTCATGGATACCGACCTGAATATAGTGGAGCAGGCAAGCACGAAAAGCGAGATCAGGCACCCGTACATCCCCGGCCTTTTCATGCTGCGGGAGGCTGGCCCCATCCTGCGCACGCTAAAACGCCTGGACCGCTACGACCTTGTCATGGTGGACGGCCACGGGCTGCTGCACCCTCGCAGGTGCGGCCTTGCATGCTACATCGGCGTTGCCAAGGACAAGCCGGCGATAGGTGCTGCAAAGAGCCTGCTATGCGGAAGCGTGAGGAATGACAATTACATCGAGCTTGGCGGCGAGACCCTTGGCTACACGATAGCGGCAGAGGGTCGCAAGAAGAAGAACTTGTACGTGAGCGTAGGCCACAGGATGTCGCTTGAATCTGCTGTTTCCCTCGTCAGAAGCATGACAAAGAAAGGAGAGTGGCTGCCAGAGCCTCTCCGGCTGGCAGACACGTTTTCTAGGCGTTGACGATGATCGGCTTCTTTTCTTCTTCTATCGGCTCCAGTTCCCGCTCTGGCTCCGGTATCTGCTTTCTGACCTTGTGCTTGCGCAACTCTTCATAATACATGTAGTCGCACATATTGTAGCAGTACGATCGACGAACTAGTAGAAATAAGTTTTGAAAATTTGGAAAAAGGAGAAAAAGAGAAGAGAGAGAAAGAGTTTGGGGATGGACTTTTAACCTTCTTCCCAGCCCTTGCTGAACACACCGTTCTTGTGCAGCGGGACTGGCTGTCCTGGGGTGTATTCCATCGGCCTCATCCAGAATATAGCGTGTGTTGGGCACACACCGACGCATGCTCCGTCGGAGATGCATCTCTCTGGATAGAAGACAAATGCCTTACCCCTCTTCCATCCTTCCACCGGCTTGACCCTGAGTACATCTGGACCGAGAGCGGTGCAGATTTCTACGCAGAGCGCGCAGCCGATGCATCTTTGCTCATCGACGTCTGGAAGTATAGCAATTGGCATCTATTAATTCACTAAGCGTTGTCAGTGCTTGAAACTATTTAAACTCTATGCATATCCCAAAACACTGTTATAACATTCTCATAAAGGTAACAGAATAGCATCCGCTCATCGATGAAAAGATGAAAAAGAAAAGGAAAAAAGAGAGAAGTGTTTTTTCTTGCTTTTACTTGCCGCCCTGTCTCAGGACGTCAACTTGGCCACTGTGTAGCCAGTCCTTCAGCTCCTCGTGGGTCGGCTTTGCATCGTGCTTGCCTGCCAAGTGAAGGTGCAGAAGAACGTAGTTAACCTGGTTGAGCAATGGCTTGTTGGACTCGTCACCCTTGCGAGCCTTTGCCTTCAAGTCAGCTGGAACTGTCTTCCACCAGTCGTCAAATTTCCTAACCATAAGTCAGGAGTAACGAACGGAACTTAATAAGCGTTATGGGGTTTTGTAAACGGTGTTATAGGTGAAAAACCCTATGCGCATGAAGCAACATATAGGGACGAGTCAGTGGCAGCACTGCGCGCACGAGCCATGTCTTTCAAGCTGGAAGAATTGCAGAAAGCACATAAAGCTTACCGGCAGTTTGCTGAGAAAAACCCGCCAGTGCACCATGCGCGATACATTTTCCCATTTTTCACTGGATCGTATTTTGCATACCGCAAGGTCGACGTGCTGCGCGTCGTTGCGATAGCAAAAGCGGTGAATGAAAAGCCAAGCTACCTAGATGTCGGTTGCGGCTATGGGGATTTCCTGAAAAAGGTGATAGAGTATTTGCCGGGCGCGTCAGGAGTCGAAAAGGAAGGCGGGATATTTTACGCGCTGGGCATGGAAAAGCCCGCCTACATCGAGATTGCGCCTGTCGAGTCACTATTGTCAAAGCCGGTGGACGTGGCGTTTGTCGGGTGGATGGAGCCGGGAGCCGACTTTCGCAGGCAGGTGGCAAAGATTGCAAAGTGCGTCATTACGACGTTTGACGCAGGCGGCCAGTGCGGGGTAAACGGCGGCTGCGAGTACGACGAGTTTGGCTTTGAGCAAATAGCGTGGTGGCGGACGCCCTCGTGGATAGACGTAAACGCCGAGCTTATGAACCGTTACTACACGCCGTCGCTTTCGGAGGAGAAAAAGCGCCACCTTGCAACTCTGCGCAGCGCGCACAACTTTTGGTACGTCTATGCAAGGCCAGAGCTTGCTGACAAGATAAGGGAGGCTCTTGCGTCGCACATCGCAAGGGAGGATGCAAAAGAAAGGTATGACTTTGAAGGCGTGCTGGACGAGTGCGGGTTTGGGTACAAAGAAGAGCTTGCAACGGTTACAACTGCAAAACGCCTGTGGGAAGTGATCCTGGACTAGCATATGCCGTTTGTCACTGACGACCTGCGAAAGGCGATGGCGTCGTTTGCGCAGTTCCAGAGAAACGCCGCGTCGCCGCACCACGCGCGATACAGCTTTCCGTTCTTTGCCGGCACCTACTTTTCCTATCGCAAGGTCGACGTGCTGCGCGTCGTTGCGATAGCAAGGGCAGTTAACGATAACAATCCAAGCTACCTTGACGTTGGCTGCGGCTATGGAGACTTTTTGAAAAGAATAAGGGAGTATTTGCCGGGCGCAGAGGGGCTTGAAAAGGACGCCGGCATATTCTACGGCCTCGGCATCGCAAAACCTGACTATATCAGGATAGCCGACGCGCACTGGATCGACAGGAAATACGACGTTATCTTTGTAGGATGGATGGAGCCGGGGCAGGACTTTCGCGACCCCGTTGCCAGGAGCACTGACGTCATTGTCACGACGCTTGACCAGGGCATCAGCCTTGCAGCCGAGTTTGATGGCCACGGCTTTGAGCGCGTCGCGTGGTGGCGTACGCCTTCGTGGGAGGACGTCAATATCGAGATCATGAACCGCCATTACACAAAGATGCCAGAGGAAAAACGCGCGCAGCTGGCAAGGATGCGCGGCGCGCACAACCTCTGGTACGTCTATGCCAGGCCAAACATGGCTGCTAGGGTAAAGAAGGCTCTGGAAAAGCAGGCGGCGGCCGAGCCCTCAATCAAGGAAAGATACGACTTTGAATCCGTGCTGGACGAGTGCGGGTTTGGGTACATGCAACAGCTGGAAAATCCTGCCGTGCAGGATCCGCTATGGCAGGTGCGCTTTGGCTAGATAAAAGAGACTAGAGTGTCTTACAGAAGTCTAATATGTAATGAAAATACCATATGATCGCTCAAGAAATGCGTCAGTCATTCTTGCCGGCTGTGCTGGTTGTCATTATGTCGCTTTTGCTTGCAAATATTGCCTATCAAATACTCCCCGCTGCAGATGCGCTGTGCATGGCTTACGGTGTGTACAGAATGCAGGCAGCGGCAGAAGGCGACAACCTGTACGTCTTGTGGGAGCATGAAACAGGCTATTACAATGGACAGGGAGACCACAACGTTTTCTTCAAGCACAGCACCGATGGCGGCAAGACGTTTGGCGAGGTCACAAGCCTCTACCATTCAGGTCCCTTATGCACAGCATATCCACACATGGCCGTCGAAGGGAGCAACGTCTATGTCATGTGGGGAGACGGAGGAGACATACTCTTCAAGGCAAGCAATGACAACGGCACAAGTTTTGGCGAAACCATTACGCTTGGAGAAGGATTCTTGGGCAATATCGGGTCAGCCGGGCCTTTTGTAGATGGAGGGCGGATTCTTGCCAGCAGCGATAGAGTATACGTAGTGTGGAATGACGCTCAGGGCGAGATTATCTTCAGGAAAAGCGACGATGATGGCAGGAGCTTTGGCCCACCTATCAATGTGAGCAAAAGCGATGCTCAATCCGTTAATCCGAGGATTGCAGCGTCAGGCAATAACATCTATGTTGTATGGTCAGAGGATGCAAGGTGCGAATTTATGATTGAGCCGACCTGCTCAACCAAGGCGTTATTTGCAAAAGGTTACGACCCAGACGGAAGCTTGGACGAGCCGGTGCCAGTTGACAAGCTGGCTTACAGCAGCTTTGGCGAACCAATGCTGCTGGACAAGCTGACAGGTGACGAGCTGTCCATGCCGGGATTCCCAAGCGTCGCAGCTGACGGAAGCAACGTTTACCTCCTGTGGAAGGAAAAAGACAACAATCTTTACTTTTCCTCAGGCAATGACCGCGGCCAGACATTCAGCAGCAAAGTAAACCTGTCAAAAGATTATGCAGAAGGAATGGGGGCCATTTCCATCCCGTCTTTATGGACTCGTGATGGAGACGTGTACGTCCTGTTGCAGGCGCCGGGAGAAAACGGCTATCTTTTGTTGAAAAGCACGGATGGCGGTAGGAACTTTGAGAGGGTGACGCAGCCTATGCCCGGGGAATTCAAGTCGGAGCAGAGTAGCAACAGGCAGATGATCATCACTGAAGATGGCAAGGCATATCTGTTATGGTCTATCTTTTCAGAGACAGAAAGAAGGGTATCGTTTGCAGCAGGTTATGAAGATAGATCGAGCGTCGAAAATCAGACTGATCTGGTAGAAAAAGAGTATGTACCAGAAATTCCTCCACCATCTAACGTGCTGTTGGTGGCGTCACATGATAACGTCTATGCATTGTGGCTTGAAGCCATTAATGCGACAGTGTCATCCCAAGAACAGCGCATAATTATGAGAGCAAGCACAGACGGCGGCAAGACGTTTGGCAGCGCCACAATACTCGAAGACGTTACAACGGTGCCTGAATTTGGGACGACGGCTGCAATCGTCGCAGCAGCGCTGGCCACAGGAGGGATTGTGGCCGCTGCACGGTTTACGAGATATAAAAGAACCAACCCTCGATAATGCAGTTCCACTGGAAGCACGCCCCTCCCTCCTGTTCAATTAGCAAGCTTTAAAGCGCCTACAGACAAGATTTGCTGCTGTAAACAGATTGAAAGTTAAGGTAATGGGGGCCGCAAAGGAAGTCGGCCGTTCCGCTTTTCTCGCAAACTGCAACAACACGAACATACTGATGGATTATGGCGTGCTATTAAAGAGGGAGCCAGTTTTCCCGATGCACGTCAAGCCAAAGGAGGTCGACGCCGTCGTTATCACGCACGCGCACCTCGACCATTCCGGGTTTGTTCCGTCACTGTATCTTTCAGGAACCACAGACATACCAGCATTAGGTACATTGCCGACGTTTGAGCTGTCCGAGCTCTTGATAGAGGACATGATCAAGCTGTCGGGCTTTTACCTGCCGTTTGAATACATCGACGTCATGACCATGCTGAAAAGCTCCAAGAAACTGCAGTACAGGGAGCCGTACATGGTAAACGACGCCAAGGTAACGTTATATGAATCGGGCCACGTCGTCGGAGGCTCGACTGTCACGGTGGAGCATGAGGGCAAAAAGCTGTTCTACACCGGCGACATCAACACCCGCGGCTCGAAACTCTTGCGTCCGGCGGACCTTGACTTTGGGCCGATTGACATGATGATAATAGAGAGCACGTACTCGCAGAACGAGCAGACGCCCCGCGAGCAGTCAGAGCGGGAGCTGATAGAGTTCTGCTACGAGGTCATCGAGCGGGGCGGCACGATGTTCATACCCTCCTTCTCCGTCGAGAGGGCGCAAGAGATCGCCTGCGTCCTTGAGCATTACAATTTCAAGCACAAGGTCGTCATGGACGGCATGGCGCTCAAGGCAAACGAGATCATGGGCCGCCACCCCGCGTTCCTGCGCGACCCGGAGATGTTCAAGCGCGCAATCGGAGGCGCCGAGTGGATAACCGGCTGGGGCAGGCGCAGGAAGGTGGTCAACGAGCCGTGCGTCATCATTTCGCCGGCAGGCATGCTGGTCGGAGGCTCTGCGATATTCTACACGCAGGAGATGATGGGAAGCGAAAAGAACGGCATCGCCCTCGTCTCGTACCAGGGAGAGGGCACGCCCGGCAAGATGCTCCTTGACAAGCGCGTGGCCAACTTTGACGGCAAGATGAGAAAGTGCTACGCCGACGTCAAGCGCTTCGAGTTTTCCGGACATAACAGCCGAAGTGAGTTATTTGAGATACTGGACCGCGTGCAGGGCAACCCCAAGGTCCTCACCGTGCACGGCGACGGGCCCTCGTGCGAAAAGTTTGCGCAAGAGATAAAGGAGAAATACGGCTACGAGGCTCGCGCGCCCGAGCAGGGCGAAGTGGTGGAAGTGTGAGTGATGATAACGAAAAACACCGACCCGTACAAGATGAAAAAGTGCGTCACGTGCAAGCGCGACATCGCCCTCAACGAGCGCTATTTCGCGTACCCGCTGTCGCTCCAGCAGATGTGCCTTGGCTGCGCCGAAAAAGAGATACCGAAAACCATAGAGGCGCTGCAGAAGGACCTGGAAAAGATCAAGCAGGCAAAAGCAACAACCGCAGGCTAGACTGGCGTCGACGTCGCCCCTTCCTTCTTTATGTGGGCGCTTTCAATGCCGCCTACCGCTGCGCCGGGATTGACGTAGGTGTAGCCCAGCTTTGTTATCACCTTGCCGTGGACTGCGCCAAACACCTCAAGGTCGCCCTTCTCGTTCACGGCGTTTCCCTTGACGATGCCCGTGAGCCTGCACGAGCCGCCCCTCACGAGCACGTTTCCAAGCACCCTGCCCTTCAGCTCCAGGTAGCCGCCGTTGACGATGACGTCGCCCAGCACCTCGCCTATGAGCAGGCCGTCCTCCTCAAAGGTTACAGTACCTACGCGCTTACCGTCCAGTATCTTCATCGTCGCTTGCTGTTACTTGCCGCCTCTGCTTCACATTAGTGATAGTGTCCACAATGATGCACCAAAGTGTGAAAAACTACTACTGTTGCTGCTCCGGCCGCTCTATCTTCTTCCAGACCGTGCGGCCCTTGTGGTCCATCAGCTCTATCGAGCGTGCGAGCAGGCCCTTGCGGATCTCGTCTGCCTCCTTGAACCTTTTCTCGGCCCTCAGCCTGTTGCGGGCAGCTATCATCTCTTCAACCTCTTTTTGCTCCTGCGGGCTTGTCTCTGCCACCTTCAGGCCCAGGATGGACATTATCCTGTCAAACGCCGGCAGCGCGGCCTTTGCCATGTCGCCTGTCAGCCTGTCAGATGCGGCATACTGGTTCAGCTTCGTGACAAACTGCAGAAAAGCGGCGAGCGCAAGCGACGTGTTCAGGTCATCGCCCATAGCCGCGTCGAATGCCTTTTCCGACTCGCTTGCCAGCTTTTTCACGGCGTCCACCTCTTCGCCTCCTCCTCCGCCCCCTGCAGCTGCCGACGCAAGCTCAAAGGCGCACGTCTCTATCTGGCGCCAGCGCTGCGCCGACTCTTTCAATAACTCGTCGGTATAGTTAAGCGGCTTGGCATAGTGCACCGAGAGGCAGTACAGGCGCAGCGTGTTCATCCCCCACCTTTCAAGCGCCTTTTCTATCGTGACGATGTTGCCAAGCGACTTGCTCATCTTTTGCGAGTTTATCGTGACCATGCCAGAGTGCATCCATATTTTCGCAAACTGCGCGCCGGTGAACGACTCGGACTGCGCAATCTCGTTTTCGTGGTGCGGAAAGACGAGGTCGTGGCCGCCGCCGTGGATCTCAAATGTGTTGCCGAGGTATTTCAACGCCATCGCCGAGCACTCTATGTGCCAGCCGGGCCGGCCCCTGCCCCACGGGCTGTCCCAGAAAGGAGGCTCTGAGGAGAACTTCCACAGCGCAAAGTCCATCGGGTCTTCCTTTGATTGGTCGACTTCTATCCTTGCACCTGCCTCCAGCTCCTCCACCGGCTTTCTTGACAGCTTGCCGTACCCGGCAAATTTCTTGACGCGGAAATACACGCCGTTCAGTGTAAGGTAGGCATAGCCCTTGTCCATCAAACCTTGTATCAGGCCGATCATTTCGGCAATGTGCTCCGTCGCCTTTGGGTGCACGTCGGCCGCAAGCACGTTCAGGCCGCCAAAATCGTGGAAATAGGCGTCGATGTACTTGCTTGAAATCTCCTCTGCCTTTTTGCCCTCTGCTTTTGCGCGGTTGATTATCTTGTCGTCGACGTCGGTGAAGTTCTGGACGAACTTGACCGCATAGCCCTTTGACATCAGGTAGCGCCTGAGCACGTCAAAGACAATGACCGTCCTTGCATGGCCGATGTGCGAGCTGTCATAGACGGTGACTCCGCAGACGTACATCCTGACTGCATTGTCCTCAGGCTTTAGCTCCTCGATATTGCGCGTCAGTGTGTTGTACAGTTTCACAGTGTAGTCGCTGTTAGCACTGCAAAAACGTCCCTTTTATCTTTTAGACGTCGATGTAGATGTCGTTGCCCTTGACATCCACCCTGTACGTGGTCATCTTGACGCCCTCGAGGTAGTCCAGAAGCTCGCCCGTGCGGATGTTGTAGTGCCACGAGTGCCACGGGCACTCTACCACCTCGCCGTCGATCTTGCCGGGCGCAATGGGCTTGTCCTGATGCCGGCACAGCGCCTCCAGCGCGTAATACTTGCCGTTTGAGTAAAAGAGCGCGATCCTTGTACCGTTGACGTTTACCTCCTTGCCCCCGTTCTCCTTGACTTCTCCCTGATTGGCCACTTTGACCAGCGTCAATTCAGCAAAAAGGATTGCAGGTTGGTTATAAATTCCATCGGATGGAATCTGGCTCCGCCACACCTAAATACGGCCTGGCCAGCTTTTACAAAGGCAAGCGATGGCTTCTTCTTACAAGGCAATCATGGCAGGAGTGGTGGTTTTGATTATGGTTGCAATAGGCATGGGGATATACGGCTACGGTAACACCATCTACCCCGTCGACCTGGCTCTGGGCAACCTTGCGCGCGCCGAATCTGCCCAAGATCCAGAAGACTTGGCAAAGTATGTGATTGCTGCAAAGCGCTACCTGCCTGACAAGGGCAACCCCGTCTGGTCGTTTCCGACCCCAAGGACCGACTTTGGCCTGATACAGCAAGAGCTTGACAGGGTCGTGTCGAGGGCAAACGCGATAGCCAATGTCGAGCCGCATTCAAGCGCCTACAACACCGGCATGGACGACATGCACGTGACGCTTGACGCGATGCAGGAGAACATCATAGAAGCGCTCCCGTACATGTACGTCAGCACGACCAACATGATGTTCAGCGTCGTGTGGATCGCAGTCATAATGGGGCTGTTTGCGGTCATGAGGCGCGGAAGGGCCAAGTACCGCGGAGAAGAATACGAAAGCCAGTAGCAATTCAGTAATTCTTATACTCCAAGCCGCGTACCCCGTATTTTGTTGCCGGGGAAGAAAATAGCAGACACAAATCTTGCGCAAAAAGGAAGGCTGTCGCACGAATGGGCGCGTGCGCGCATGTCTATCATTGAGAAAATAGTAGTTGGCAAGGATAGCAAGCTCCTTGAAGGCCTGACGGTCGGGTTTTGCCTGCACGTCACAAAAGAGACGTCCGTGCTTGTCATGGCGGCAAAGAGGCTCGGTGCCAAGGTCGCGCTGTGCTCTGCAAACCCGCTTTCTGTGCGGGACGACATTGCCGCGTTCTTGCAGCAAGAGGGCGCGAGCGTTTTTGCCTGGCGGGGCGAGACCGCGCAAGAGTACCGCGACTGCATAAGGCAGGTGCTTGCGCTTTCTCCCCAGATAGTCACGGACGACGGAGGCGACATGCACGCGGCCGCCCACAGGGCAAAGGTCAATAGCATCATTGGAGGCACGGAGGAGACAACGTCAGGCGTCAAGCGCCTTTTGGCGCTAGAGAGGTCGGGCAGGCTGATGTATCCCGTCATTGCGGTGAACAACGCCAGGACGAAATACCTCTTTGACAACCGCCACGGGACCGGCCAGAGCACCCTTGACGGGATCATGCGTGCAACAGGCATGTTCCTGCCCGGAGCGCATGTAGTTGTATGCGGCTATGGCTGGGTTGGAAAGGGGGTCGCGGCAAAGGCGCGCGGGATGGGCGCGGTGGTGACCGTTACCGAAGTCGATCCTGTCAGGGCCCTTGAGGCCAGGATGGACGGCTTTGAGGTGACGACCCTCCTTGACGCTGCTCCAT